>DCHT01000067.1:0-775 GCA_002314885.1 Bacteroidales bacterium UBA1745
ATGAAGGAAGCCAACCTGCCGGAATTCTGCCGCAGGATGGAAGCCTTTGCCGAAGGCAGCGAAATGCCTCAGCAGAAGGTAGCCACCGTGGAGATCGACTCCAAGCTGAACTTCATCCAGATGACACCTAAGTTCCTCAGGATACTCAAGATGTTCCAGCCTTTCGGACCTGGCAACCCTGCGCCTGTATTCCTCACCGAAAACGTGTATGACAACGGCAGCATACGCAAGGTCGGAGCAGAGGGCGGCCACCTCAAGCTGGAACTTCTCCAGGAGACCTTCGCATACGGCACCAAATCCGCAATCGCATTCAATATGCCTGAACTGTACGATTACATCAGGGAAGGCAATCCTATAGACATCTGCTACTGTATCTTCGAGAACATCTACCGTGGCAATGCCAGCACCCAGCTCAGGATCAAGGATATCCGCGAGAGGGACGAAAAAATCTAATCACATTCCCAATGAAGCACATTCTCAGGACGGCTGCCCTCGTTGCAGCAATCGTGGTCCCTGCGCTGGCATTCGCCGGCCAGAGGACATACGTCAACGTTGAGACCGCCAACACCCAGATGGTACTGGGTACCAAGGAAAACGGAGAACTCGTATTCCTCCACTATGGAGCGAAGATCGGCGACCCTGCCCAGTTCGACGCCTGGAAGTCATATCGCCGCGACACCTACAATATGGATCCGCAGGCCTACCCTGCCCAGGGCGGACGCTATTTCAATGAACCGGCCCTCGCAGTGACTTACCACGACAGCGACCAGAACAC
>DCHT01000067.1:910-4540 GCA_002314885.1 Bacteroidales bacterium UBA1745
TACGAGGCAGAGGACGTGATAGTTGCGAATACCGAGATCACCAACGGCGGCAAGAAGGCCATCGTACTCAACAAGTTCGCATCCTCAGCAATCAACCTCAAGGCCGACAAGTTCCTGCTGAGCCATTTCTACGGTTCCTGGGCTCGTGAAATGCAGCTTGACAGGGAGCTTCTCACACACGGAACCAAGGTCATCGAGAACACCAAGGGCGCCCGCACCACCCACACCGAGAACCCATCCTTCCTCCTGAGCCTCAACACCGAGAGCTTCAGCGAGACCGAGGGCGAGGTCATCGCCGGTGCGCTTGCCTGGAGCGGCAACTACCGTCTCGGCTTCGAGATGGACGAGACCAACCAGATGAGCATCATCGCCGGCATACATCCGGATGCTTCCGCCTGGGAACTCGGCAAGGGCGAGACTTTCATCACTCCTGAGATGGTCTGGACCCTCAGCCTCAAGGGCGCAGGTCAGGCCAGCCGCAACCTCCACAACTGGGCCCGCGACCAGCACATCTGGAGCAAGGGCGCCATCTGCCCTACCCTCCTCAACAGCTGGGAGGGTGCCTACTTCACCTTCAACACCAAGACGCTCACCGATATGATCGACGACGCCAAGGATATGGGCCTCGAGATGTTCGTCCTCGACGACGGATGGTTCGGCCAGAAATATCCTCGCGACAACGACAAGCAGGGCCTCGGCGACTGGGTGCTCAACGAGAGCAAGATCCCGGAGGGCATCTCATACCTCGCCGACTATGCCCACAATGCAGGCCTCAAGTTCGGTATCTGGATAGAGCCTGAGATGGTCAACCCAAGGAGCGTTCTGGCAGAAAAGCATCCTGAGTGGATAGTCCAGTCAGAAGACCGCGATATCCCACAGCAGCGCAACCAGTGCCTGCTCGACCTCTGCAATCCTAAGGTCCAGGACTATGTCTTCAGCATCTTCGACGACGTGATGCAGATGGGCGATATCGACTACATCAAGTGGGACTGCAACCGCCACGTGGAATCCTTCGGCTCCACCAGCCTCAAGGACCAGAGCCGCTTCTACATCGCCTATACCCAGGGCCTGTACAGCGTACTCGAGCGTGTCAGGGCCAAGTATCCCGACACCATAGTTCAGTGCTGCGCATCAGGCGGCGGACGAGTTGAATATGGCGAGCTCAAGTATTACAACGAAGTGTGGACTTCCGACAATACCGAGGGTCTCTGCCGCGTGTTCATCCAGTACGGCACCAATATGATCTACCCAGCCTGCGTGACCGGATCCCACGTGTCAGCCGTCCCTAACCACCAGAGCGGCAACGTCACCCCTATCAAGTTCCGCTTCGACATCGCCGGCGCCGGAAGACTTGGAATGGAGCTCCAGCCAAAGAATATGACCGAAGAGGAGAAGACCTTCGCCCGCAGGGCCATCGAGTCCTACAAGGGCTATCGCGACATCGTCTTCGGAGGCGAACTCTACCGCCTCGTCAACCCATACGAGGAGCCATACTACGCCCTTATGTACGTAAGCAAGGACAAGAAGAGGGCAGTCGTATTCGACTACAGCATACGCTACCAGGCCCGCTGCGAAGTGCACAGTCTGCGCCTCCAGGGCCTCGATCCGGACAGGAAGTACAAGGTTACCGAACTCAATGTGGACAAGTCCTGCTGGTGGGGCAGCGGAAAGTCCTTCACGGGAGCCTTCCTTATGAATAACGGAATGAACAACAATCTCAGGAAGATCTACGACAGCGCAGTCTTCCTCCTCGAAGCAGAATAAAGCATTATGACAAAACGTGAAGCAACAAGACAGGAATACTCAGACTGGTGTACAGCCATAGGTATTGACTGCATAGATAAACTCAATCAGGCCCTCAACGACGGCCGTGGAGTGGAATTCATTAACCTCTGTGAGGCCCGCCAGGAACGCAAATACGCCGCTCTTGCAGACGAGATATATTGGAACAGCAAGAAAGCACGTATCGTAATGATGGCCGGCCCATCATCAAGCGGAAAGACCTCCTCTTCGCTGAGAATTGCGCAGCAGTGTCGCGTGCTCGGTCTCAACCCTAAGGTCATCGAGCTCGACAACTACTTTGTAGACAGGGAATTCACTCCGAAGGACGAGAAGGGAGAGTATGACTTCGAGGCTCTCGAGGCTATGGATATGAAGTTGCTGAACGACCATCTCAACGCCCTGCTGAATGGCGAGGAGATCGAAGTGCCTAAATTCAACTTCGTGGAGGGACGCAAGGAGTACAACGGCAATATGCTCAGGCTCGAAAAGAATGACATCCTTATGATGGAAGGCATACACGCCCTCAACCCTGCCCTCACCTATGCAGTAGACCAGACAAAGATATTCCGCATTTACATCTCAGCGATGTCAGCCCTCGATATAGAAGAGGATCAACACGGTTCGACGACCGACAAGCGACTCCTCCGTCGCATCGTACGCGATAACCGCACCCGCGGCCACAACCCAGAGGCAACCATACTTCGCTGGCCTTCAGTCCGCAAGGGCGAGATCAAGAACATCTTCCCGTTCGAGGAGAACGCCGACGCGATGTTCAATTCGTCTATGCTCTACGACCTGCCTATGCTGAAGTACTATGCAGAGCCGCTCCTATATGAAATAAAGGAGACCTCTCCTGCCTATGAAAAGGCTCAAAGTCTCCTTAGTATGCTGAACAGGGTCGTTGCCCTGAAGCCTGCAGAAATCGCAACTATCCCGCCTACCTCCATTATGAGGGAGTTCATCGGCGGACAGAAGCTCTAGAACGGAAAATCGTCATCCGCGCCTGCGCCAAGGTCGATAGGCTGAGGGGCAGGGGCTGGCTGAGATGGCTGTGCCGGTGCGGCTGGTGCATCCTGGCGCTTGCTCAGGATCTGAAGGTTGTCGGTGCGGATTTCAGTCACGAAGTGCTTCTGGCCGTCCTTGCCGTCGAAGCTGCGGGAGCGTATGCTGCCCTCGATATAGAGGGTTGCGCCCTTACGGACGTATTTCTCCACGACCTCCGCGTTGCGTCCCCACACGACTATGTTGTGCCACTCCGTCACTTCACGGAGTTCGTTGTTGCGGTCGCGATAGCGCTCGGTTGTTGCCAGGCGGAAAGAAGCCACCCTTGACTGATTCTGTGTGTTGTTTGGTTCGAGGTAACGTACTTCTGGGTCTCCGCCAACGTTACCGATAAGCATTACTTTGTTCAGTGCCATAGTAAATGAGTGTTTATTATAAGGTATTTGATATTGCTTCGGAGTCCGGCTGCTCACCGGTCAGCAGGCTGTAACCGGTCTGGGCCTGTGCGATGAGCCATCGGCTTCCACATATATATACTGTTTTCGCCGCATTTATTACATCCGAGCTGAAAAATTCCTGAGAATATGCCGGATCGCGGTAATTCGCCTCCAGGAATACACGGGTTTTCAAAGACTCTATGCCCGGGATGGCCATTGGCAGGCAATAGATAGTCAGGTCGCAGGAAGGCATCTCATCAAGACCACAGGCACGTACGCTGCCCCCTGCCGAGCAAGGTCTGCACACTCCGAAGAGTTCCAGATGCTCTGCGAAAGCCTTCGCTTTGTCCACCGAACGGTTGGCTATGGTCACATCCATTTCAAGCATATATGCAGCCGCAGCGGCCGC
>DCHT01000067.1:4573-11339 GCA_002314885.1 Bacteroidales bacterium UBA1745
GCCGCAACCCACGATGAGAGCCGTCCTCAGCGGACGCTCACCGGCCTTCGCCAGTCTATCATTTTCCTCTCGCAGGAGCGCATCCACGCCGCGGAAGTCAGAATTATAAGCCTCAATGCCATTCTTGGTCTTGACAAGCAGGTTGGTCGCACCTATGAGCTGACACTCGGCGCTCGGACAGTCCGCCTTCGCAAAGGCATTCTCCTTGAACGGAGCGGTGACATTGATGCCGTCGTATTCATCCAGGAAACTCTGCCAGGACGCCTCGAACTCGGCCCCCTGAATAAGGTCGTACTGATACTTGCCCGCGTATGCCGCTCTGAAGAGAGCCGGGCTCTGGGAATGCTCGATCGGATGTCCGATCAGTCCGAATTTCTTCATAGCTACGAATTTCTCTGTCTGACCGCCTCAAATAGCAGGATTGCCGCCGAAACGGATGCGTTCAGGGAATCCAGCCTGCCGAGCATAGGTATCTTGATGTGTGCGTCAGCCGCAACGCGCCAGGCATCGGTCAGGCCTGTCGCCTCGGTGCCGATGACGATTGCGGTGCCGCGCTTCATATCGGTGTCGTAGTACCACTCCGAATCCTGCAGCTGCGCGGTCAGTATCTGTATCTTGCGGGCCTTGAGCCACGCGATGGTCTCTTCGGAAGTCGCAGCGGCGCTCTGCACCGTGAAGATGCCGCCTATGCTGCTGCGTATGAGGTTCGGATTGTAGAGATCGGTGCGCGGATCGCAGATGATGACGGCATCCGCCCCGGCCGCATCAGCGCTCCTGAGCACGGCGCCCAGGTTGCCCGGCTTCTCCACGCTCTCAAGGATGACCACCAGCGGACTCTCGCCGAGTCTGAGATCATCCAGCGTATGCGGCTTGGCCTTCATCTCCGCGATGATGCCCTCAGTGCCCCCGCGATATGCGATCTTGTCATACAGATGAGCTGGGACCTCGATCACATTGATATCTTCGCCCAGGGCCGGGATTTCGCCTATTGTCTGGCCCTCGCCCAGTGCCGGGATGGCCTCGCCGAAAATCTCAGGGCAGACGAACACAGTGGCCGCCTGATAGCCCGCCTCGAGACAATGCTCCAGTTCGCGCCTTCCCTCGACCACGAAAAGTCCCTTCTCGCGACGTGTGCGAGACTTCTCCTGCAGCTCCAGCAGCAGCTTCACCTTCGGATTCTGCGCCGATGTAATCTGTTCTACTTTCATAGTTGCGAAGATAATGATTTTTCGCATAACCCCCGTTTTTGTATTTCACCACACATAGGCAATAGCGCGTTTGTTTTTCGTCATACACGGGCAAATATTGGCTTTTGATATTTACCATCCATAGTTAGACGCCACCCAATGCCTCTATGCGATATGAGCGTGGAAGGTGAGGCGATTTTGCCTCACCTTCCACGCAAAAGCCCCAATTGACGGCACATAGGCCACATCATCGTGGACGGTGAATATTGTTTTGTTTTTTGCTGGAAGATATGATACCTTTGAAAAGAGGAAAGAAAACAAACACCTTTGAAAAGCAGCCATAGTGGGGGGCGAGATGGATTACGATGAAGTTGGATTCTGTTCTGCTGCAGGAGATTGAAAGCGATCTCGGCATTAACATCACTTTTGAGAAAGGACGCCGCATTCCGGTCCGGAATTGCTGGCATTTCAGTACTGACGGCAACACTGTTGACGCTGTTTTTGAAGACGACGAAGACTTCCGGAACGGTATGAACAGAGTGTTTCTGGTGGTCCGCAATTACAGGATAGTCATACTGGCCTTCTGCCTGATGGACACCCATATTCATTTCATAATATGGGGCAGTTACGATGACTGCAATCAGTTTATGCACGAGTATATCCGGAGGACCTCAATGGACATTACGCGGAAGCACGGACACAGCAAAAAACTGGAGAATGTCCCCGTACATTGTCAGAAAATCGACAACGTGTTCTACCTGAAGGTATGTATATGCTATGTGATCAAGAATCCTCCGGTCGGCGGTATCGCATACAATGCACTGGACTATCCTTGGTCAAGCGCACCCCTTTACTTCAGGCGCTCAGGGAACTGGGCCGCCCCCAACTGGACAGACGGACGACATAGCATAGAACTCGGGGGAAATCTCAAGCGAACGGTCCTCAGGACAAGGGATACGTCTCGCGAAATGGTGGAAATCACCGACAACGAAATGGTGTTTCCCGGAGCATACGTGGCCTACGAGATCGTCGAAAGCCTCTTCCGCACCTGCAAGGGCTTTAACTACTTTATGTGCATCACCAAAGAAGAGGATGTCGAGACTAAGGACGGACGCATCTCAAGGCTTTCAATACCTATGCAGGAAATGAGGCAGAATAAGGCCACAGTTTGTCTGAAACTGTTTGGCACGAAATCGACGAACAAACTGTCAATGCCGCAGAGGATCAAACTGGCAAAGGTCCTCAAAGCACAGTATCACAGCTCCACAAAGCAGATTCTGAGGCTATGCGGCATACGATATGAGGAGGGCAAAGACTTGATATGACATTCACCTTCCACGCTCAGAGGCAACAGAGCTCATCTTTTCGCCACCACCGTGGAAGGTGAGGCGATTTTGCCTCACCTTCCACAGCAATCACCCAATAGAATGCACAGAAGCGGTAAAACTGCGGACGGTGAATTGCAATTATTCATTAACTTTGCTTCTGTAATAAAAGCCATCGAGCAGGGAACTGACAAGATAACGACAATAGATATGAAAAAGATACTGACCATTCTCATCGCGGCGATTATGCCGCTCGCAGCCTGGGCCGATGACGGAATGTGGCTGCCAAGCCTCATCAGAGAGCGCATTGCGGATATGCAGGCGAAGGGCTTCAAGCTCTCGGCGGAGGATATCTACAGCGTGAACGAGGCATCCCTGAAGGATGCGGTCGTGCTCTTCGGGCGCGGCTGCACAGGCGAGCTGATTTCCGCAGAGGGACTGCTCATCACCAACCACCACTGCGGCTACGGACAGATCCAGCGCCACTCCAGCGTGGAGCACGACTACCTGCGCGATGGCTTCTGGGCAATGAAGCGCAGCGAGGAACTGCCTTGCCCGGGCCTCAGCGTCAGTTTCCTGGACAGGATGGAGGACGTGACCGAGGTCGTACTTCGCGGCTATGAGAAGTCTATGAGCGAGGAGCAGAGGGATTCAGTGGTCAGGGCCAACAGCAAGGCCGTCATCGCAGATGCGGTCAGAGCCGGCGAGGGCCTGCGTGCCAGCGTCGAGGCGCTCTACTATGGCAACCAGTACTATCTTTTCGTATATCGCGAGTATTCGGACGTGCGCCTCGTGGGGGCACCGCCTTCATCCATAGGCAAGTTCGGAGGCGACACCGACAACTGGATGTGGCCGCGCCACACGGGCGACTTTTCAATGTTCCGCGTCTATGCCGACAAGGACAACAAGCCGGCTGGCTACAGCGAGGAGAACGTGCCATATCAGCCTAAGAGGTTCTTCAAAGTGTCCGTGGCCGGAGTCAAGGAAGGCGACTTCACCTTCATCTACGGCTTCCCGGGCAGCACCAAGGAGTACATCAGTTCCGCATCCGTGAACTATATTTCCGAAATATCAGACCCTGCGCGAATTGACATACGCACCCAGAGGCTGGCCATTCAGAAGAAATATATGTCCCAGAGCCAGAAGGTGCGCATCCAGTACAGCAGCAAGAACGCCAGCGTCGCCAACGCCTGGAAGAAATGGCAGGGCGAAGTCAAGGGCATACGCAAGAATCACGTGATCGCGACCAAGCAAGCCTACGAGCAGCGTTTCGAGGACTGGGCGAAGGGCAGCGAATACGAGGGCATCACCGCCAAGATAGCCTCCCTCGAGGCCGAGGCTCAGCCGTACAACTTCGCACGCGACATCTACACCGAGACCGCATACGCCCTGGAACTCAGTTCTATGGCCTCGAAGATAGTGGGCGACCTCAAGAGCCGCGGCGTGGACGGAGTCAACTATGCTGCCTACTATAAGGACTACTGCGTGGACATCGACAAGGAGTGCTTCGTGGCCGAAATGAACGCCTTCAAGGCATACGTACCAGAGGAACTCCAGCCGGAATATTTCCGCACTGAACTCGCCCGCTGCGGCAGCGTGGAGGCCTGGGCGGAGGAAATGTTCAGCAGTTCAGCCTTCGTCAGCGAAGAGAGCGCCAAGATCCTGACCGAAGCGGCCGAGGCAGCCAAGGATCCGGCCTATATATTCTATAGGTCAATGTACAACTGGTATGCGGATGTCATCCGTCCAGAGATCCGCAGGCGCAGCCTTGAGATAGACCTGGCCAACAGGGCTTATATGCGCGGCCAGATGGCCTTCGAGAAGGAGCGCGACTTCTTCCCGGATGCAAACCTCACCCTGCGCGTGGCGTATGGTCACGTGTGCGGCTACTCCCCTGCCGACGGCACCTACTACAGGCCTGTTTCCACCCTCAAGGGTGTGATGGAAAAGGACAATCCGGAAATATTCGACTACAACATCCCTCAGGTGCTGCGCGACATCTATGCCAAGGGCGGCTTCGAGGACACCCCTGTCTGCTTCCTGGCCAACAACCACACCACGGGCGGCAATTCAGGCAGCCCTGTCATCAATGCTGACGGCAACCTCATAGGCCTCAACTTCGACCGCGTATGGGAAGGCACGATGAGCGACATAGTCTTCGATCCGGAGATATGCCGCAACATATCCCTGGACATACGCTATGCCCTTTTCATAATAAAGGAACTCGGGCACGCAGACCACCTCATCGACGAGATGGTACTGGTCAAGTAATAATAAAAAGAAAGGCGTCGGAATCCGACGCCTTTGCTTTTATTTGCCCGCAGGCTTATCCAGCCCCAGTTCAGGATGCTTCCTTGAAGAGTATATCAGGCAGCAGGCAACCGCGATTGCCACTATGCCCAGGCCGATGAATATGAACTCAGCATTGACTGCGGCCACAACTTCGTCGGAAATGCTCTTGAAGATTCGTCCCACGAAGATAGGGACGATGAGCATACCCATATTCTGTATCCAGTAGATCAGCGAATACGCAGTGCCCAGGTTCTTCTCAGGAACGATCTTAGGCACTGAAGGCCACATTGCGGAAGGCACCAGGGAATAACCCACACCGAGGAGAGCGATGCCGAAATAGCCCCAGAACGCCACGCCCTGAGGCGCGAATGCAATCACCAGATGCGCCGCCAGCACGAGGCAGGAACCGGCAATCATCCAGACTGTCGCCTTGCCGACCTTGTCCACGAGAGCGCCGAAGAAAGGCGTGAAGATCACCGTGAAGAATGGAATCATAGTGATGACCCACTTTGCCTTGTCCACCTCCAGGCCGAAGCGAGGGATGACTATCGCCGTGCCGAACTTCTTGAAGGAAATGATGCAGCAGTAGAAGAACACGCAGAGCAGCGCGATCATAATGAAGCGCGGATTGGTCAGCAGACGGGTGATGTCCGAGAACTTGAACTTGTCGTTCGCAGCCACCTCTCCCCTCTTTGCAACCAGGCCCTCAGCCTTATCAAAACGGGCATCCATAGCCACGAATATGGCCCAGAGCACTCCTCCGAGAAGCAGGAGGCAAAGGCCCACGAGGGCCGGACGGGAAGTGTCGGCAAGCGTATAGAACTCCTTCTGCGCGACCAGTACAGGCGAGAGGATGAAGGCGGCCGCCGTGCCCAGGCGGGCAATGGCAAGCTGCAATCCCATCGCGAAGGCCACGTTGCGGCCCTTGAACCACTTGGCGATGGAACGCGTGACGGCGACTCCGGCTATCTCGCTGCCGAGGCCGAAGAGCATACAGCCCACGTATGCCAGGGTCAGGGATGCCTTCGGAGACAGTCCCGAAACGAGAGCCCCATAAACTGCGACGGCGCCGCCCACCATCAGTCCCACGAAGATGGAACCGACGAGTCGCACGCCGAAGATATCCAGGAGCATACCGCAGATGATCAGTCCGCCCCAGACGCAGAGGAATGAGTATCCGCCGGCATAGAAGCCGTAATCAGCGGAGTCCCATCCCAGCTGCAGGGCGTCAGGGTTCCTGAATATCTGGGAAATCGTGCTGAACATATCGTCGAAGAAGTACGATGCGAACATCGGAACGACGAGGCAGGCCAGCGCGACCCAGCACCAGATGGCTTTGTTGCGCATTTATTTCTTTATGTTAGGGAGTTCGAGACCATAGCCCTTCTTCCTGTCCTCCGCCTTGAGGAGTATGCTGAGGATGAGGGCGAGAATGCCGAATGAGGAGAATACGATCATAGGCACGAGGTATCCGCCGGTTGACTGACGGAGGGCGCCGATGATCTTAGGCACGAAGCAGAGGCCTATGTTCTGAACCCAGAAGATGAGGCAGTATGCAGAGCCGAGAATCTTCTCGTCGATGATCTTCGGAACTGAAGGCCACAGGGCTGCAGGCACGAGTGAGAAGCTTACGCCGAGGGTGACGATCAGAAGCAGGGCGAACCACTTGTGAGGGAACACAGGGAGGATGAATGCGAAGCTGAGGTGGCAGGCAATCATAATGATGGAGCCGAGCATCAGCATAGATGCACCCTTGCCCACGCGGTCGAGGAAGATGCCGAGGAAAGGAGTGAGGCACATCGCAAGGATAGGGAAGCAGCTGAACAGACGGGCTGCGTCGGTAGCTTCGATTGCGAGAGTGGTCTCAAGGAAGTTGGTGGCATATCTCTGGAATGGGAAGATGGCGCTGTAGTAAAGCACGCAGAGAAGGGCCACGATCCAGAACATCTTGCTCTTGAAGAT
>DCHT01000067.1:11440-11614 GCA_002314885.1 Bacteroidales bacterium UBA1745
CCGAAGATGATGAAGTTGATGAGGCCTATGCAGAGAAGGGCGCCGCAGAAACCGAGAGGTGCCACGACTGATCCGCCCGCAGCATTGGAGATGATAGGCGCAATCCACATAACGGCGAATACGCCGAGACGTGCGATGGCCATCTCAAGACCCATTGCGAGAGCCATTTCCTTG
>DCHT01000067.1:11628-14287 GCA_002314885.1 Bacteroidales bacterium UBA1745
CCTTGAACCATTTTGCGAGAATCTTGGAGACATTGGTACCTTCCATTTCGCAGCCGCAGCCGAAGATCATAAAGCCGAGAGAGGCCATCTTGGCGCTTGCAGGCATTGACACCCACCAGGAGCCGAGCCAGGTGGCGAATGCGGTAGTCTGGAACCAGTCGCTTATGCCGACGAACTTGATGCCTGCACCGAGGACCATCAGGCCAGCGGAGAGGACGCCGGAGAAGCGTACGCCGAGCTTGTCGAGAATGACGCCGGCGATGATGAGGAAGCCGCAGACATTGAGGATGTACTCAGATGCAGCATAGGTTCCGAACACGCTGCTGTTCCAACCGAGATTGGACTCCACGAGAGACATAAGTGGGGACATTACGTCCACGAACATGTAGGCGAAGAACATCATCAGGGCCACGAGGATCAGCACGGTGAATCTCGCGATCGGTGAGTCGTTCATCAATTTTTGAATTTTCTGTACCATTGTATATTTATTGTTGAGTGTACAAAATTAGTGTTTTTCCTAAAAATAGGCTACCTTTGAATAATAATGTCAAAGTATCTGGACAATATTGACTCTCCGGCGGACCTCAAAGGCCTCAATACTGAGGAACTCAGGACGCTCTGCGCGGAGATTCGCGAATATATGCTCGAGTGCTGCGCGACCAACCCAGGCCACGTAGGTTCGAGCCTCGGTGCCGTGGAGCTCATCGTGGGCATACACAAGGTCTATGACACCCCGAACGACAAGGTCGTATTCGACGTGAGCCACCAGACCTACGCGCACAAGATCATCACCGGCAGGCGCGAAGCCTTCCGGGACAAGCGCAAGAAAGGCGGCATCAGCGGCTTCACGAGGCGCGATGAGAGCATCTACGACTCATTCGGAGCCGGTCACTCCTCCACTTCCATTTCCGCCGCCATCGGCCTGGCCAGGGCTGCCAGGATGCTGGGACGCGACGAGAAGGTCATAGCCCTCATCGGCGACGGAGCCCTCACCGGCGGAATGGCCTACGAAGGACTCAACAATGCCGGCGGCAGCGACACCGACATACTGATCATACTCAACGACAACAACATCTCCATCGACCGCAACATCGGTTCGATGCACGACTACCTCCTCAGGATCACCACCAACCCGGGCTACAACAGGCTCAAGGAAAAAGTGTGGGACACCGTGGGCGAAGGCAAGTTCAGGCGCTGGATCCAGAGGATCGTAGGCAGGATGAAGTCCAACATAGTCAGCAAGTCGGGAGGCGACCTCTTCCAGGCTATGGGCTTCCGCTACTTCGGCCCTATCGACGGCAATGACATCGCACAGGTGACCGACACCCTCGAGAAGCTCCGCAAGATCAAGGGCCCGAAGATACTCCACGCAATCACCACCAAGGGCAAGGGTTTTGCCCCAGCTGAGGAAGACCAGACCACCTGGCACGCCCCAGGAGCATTCGACCCGGCCACCGGAAAGCGCATCAAGGCCTCCCACGGAGACCTGAGCCGCTACCAGGACGTCTTCGGAGAGGTTCTGCTGGAACTTGCAAGGAAGGATGAACGCGTCGTGGGAGTCACCCCTGCGATGGCTTCAGGCTGCGGAATGAACCTGCTCGCCAGGGAAATGCCGGAACGCTTCTTCGACGTGGGCATCGCAGAAGAACACGCAGTGACATTCTCGGCCGGCCTCGCCGCCGGCGGAATGCGCCCGTTCTGCAACATCTACTCTTCCTTCTCCCAGAGGGCATACGACCAGATCATCCACGACATCGCGCTGCAGAAGTTGCCTGTCGTACTCTGCTTCGACCGCGCAGGCCTGGTGGGCGAAGACGGAGCGACCCATCACGGCTGCTTCGACCTGGCCGCATATCGCAGCATACCGGACACCGTCGTTGCCGTGCCGTCCGACGAGACACTGCTCAAGCAGATGATGGTCTCCGGACTCAAGGCAGAGAACGGCCCATATATAATAAGGTATCCGAGAGGCTATGGCAAAGGCGCCGCCTGGAGAGAAGTCCCGCTGGATCCGATAGAGACCGGAAAGGCAGTGAAAGTACTCGACGGAAGCGATGCGGCCATACTGGTTGCCGGTCCGTTCCTGGACGAAGCCATCAAGGCCTCCGAGCGATATGAAAAGGAAAGCGGCCGCAAGGCTGCCGTATATGATATGCGCTTCATCAAGCCTATAGACGAGGCCGCACTGGCCGAAGCCGCAGCCACGGGAAGGATAGTCACCGTAGAGGATGGCAGCATCAAGGGAGGCCTGTTCGGCGCAGTAACCGAATTCCTCGCACAGAATCGGCTGAACTGCACCACAAGCGGAGTCGGAATCCCGGACCGCTTCGTGGAGCACGCCACACAGGGCGAACTGAGGCACGAATGCGGACTCGATGCGGACGGCATATACGAGGCTCTGAGCAAAAATTAGATACGCATCAAAAAACTTGAAAAAGTTTGGAGATTCAGAAATTATCTATATCTTTGCAATCCAAATCCGAAAAACCTCAGGTTGAAGGACGCGGAAACGCCGGTTTAGCTCAGTTGGTAGAGCGTGTGATTTGTAATCTCAAGGTCGCTGGTCCGACTCCGGCAACCGGCTCAAAAGAATCGAAAGATTCTGAAGATTTTTGAAAGTTTGTAAACTTTATCGGGCAGATACCAGAGTGGCCAAATG
>DCHT01000052.1:0-5130 GCA_002314885.1 Bacteroidales bacterium UBA1745
GCCCCCAGACCCCTCGGCTCCGCCGGATATTCCAAAGCAAAACTCGGAGACGGCAGAACGCAATACGCAAGTATTTGAAAATTAGCAAATTGAGAAAAAACGGCGACGAAAAATTCGTCGCCGTTTTTAAGGAAAAACCTGATAATCAGAGGATTAATGGTTGCAGCAGAGAAGTGGTATCAGTACTCGAGGCGGAAGTTGTCGAGCCAGAGGCGGCCACCGGAGTATCCGGTCATATAGTCGCCGCGATAGTTGACCGCACAGATGATGATAATATGTGTGGGCTTACGCTCGAGGGAGCGATACTCAAGAGGTATCTCGAGCTCTGTCCATTCTGGCTTATCCTCGCTGGAGACAAAGTTTCCACACGCAATTATTCCCGCATTCTGGGGAGTGAACAGAGTGGAACGTTCAGCCTTGGTTGTGCTCACCCGGACAGGAGACTCGGGCGAACCGCCGTACTCCTTGTAGTTCCAATCACCAACTGAAACAAATATCTGAAAGCGGTCCTTATCGCCTTTCTTCACCACGTCATCAGGCGGGTAATCCTCAACGCAATCAACAAGACCGCCGGCATACTTGTAGCATAGGCGAAGGGCACGAGGACGCGTTGTCCACGGGCGGCCGTAATGGACAGCGCCGGCCGAGGTGCCGATAATCTCCGTGAACTGGCCGGTGAAGAGATTGCCACAGGCAAGGATGCCGACAAGCTGGGAGGACTGGGCGCGGGCTGAAAGCAGCCCGTCCGCCGCGTCGGAATCCGGCTCTGTAAGTATTATGCCGAGAGTTGCTGTCCCATTATATCCGTCCGAGCCTTCTCCATTGCCGGAAGCCCACCATATAGAACGGCACTCCGGGTCCGGAGAGGACGGGTCATACCACTTGAAGTAGTCCTTGCCTGTAATCTTGGAAACGGTCTCGAAACTGTGGTTTGGAACCTGACGGGCCTCCTCAGTAGTGAACCTTATTATCTCGGAGGTCTCCGCGCCTGAATATGCAATGCACTCATATTCCGTAAGCGGATCAAGGCCGGTGATGTGTCCGGTAAAGTCGCCTCCCTTTTGGGAAACATCCGCCTTGGGCACAGTCATCCAGTTTGAAGTGCCAGCAGCGCGATAGCGGAAACCGTTGTCCTCACCAGCCACGCCGTCGGCATACACGTATGCCTCACGTGTCCAGGGATCGTACTTGGTAATCTCCACTGAAGAGTCCGTAGTCTCAACAAAGATATGCCATTCCTCATTGAGCCCGAACTTGGTTGTAAGGGTAAGAACAATCCCACTGGTGAAGTCCTTCATCTGACTCTTGTCCAGAGAATAATCCGTAATTACAGCAGGCCCGAGTTTGCAGGCTGTGACAGTAATGTTCGAGAGGTCGGAATTCTCGCGGACATAAACGATTACACGATGGTTGACTTCGTCTATATAGGTCGGGCCGACCTGACCTTGGACGGTAAAGTACCTCTCAACCGGCTGGGTTGCAGAAATCACCCATTCATAATTCTGATAGGTTTTGAATGTCAAAACCTTCGGGTTTGTCAGGTCATGCACTCCGACAACAGAGGGTACTGAGGTCACGTTCTCCTTGTCAAACTCTATCCCTGAAATCTTGACCTTCTGCAAGTTGAGAGGCTCGTCAAGAACTATCGATATGGTGCGGCTATCATTATTGATATCCACAGAGAGTGCACCATCGACAGTAACACTCGTCACATTGGGGACAACCATAGGATAAGGCACATCGTTCTTGATACATGAACCAAGAAGTGCCGTAAAAGCAAACAACAAAAGCAAATTCCTTTTCATAATCCTACAGATGTAAGGTGATACCGAAATCAATGTCGGTGAGATTGAATTTCAAGCGGGCATCCCAATTGTTGCGGGTACCGATCCTTGCGGCATTCTCATATATTCGGACATTGTTGTAAGTCAGGTCAGCAAGACTTATTGAGACGAAGACCGAAACGTTGTTCAACGGATATACGACTATGCCGGGATTGAAGCTGAGCCTTGCCTGATTCTTGAGGCTGTAATCGGAAAGGGCAGAACCTACAATAGCCTTTGTAAGACCATATCCGAGGACAAGGTCATAGAAGATGCCGACACGTCCGTTATTGTCGAGTCCCACATATGAACGATGGTAAGCTTCAGCCTTGAAGCCCCAGTACTTGATGTTCATACCCAGTTCTCCTCCGAACGAGAGACCGTCATTGAGAAGATCGAGAGTAGCAGCGTCCAGACTCCCCTTTCCCCCAGTATATCCAAAACGCAAACCCACAGAACGGTTATCTTTATAGGTATAGCCGACAAAAGGAGTGATGCGGAAGAATGTTCCGGAAAAGTCCATATCATCAAGGACGAGATAAAAGTCGCTATCCTCGCTGGAGACGGAGCCGTAGAGAGCTGTCGCCCCTATCTGGAGCTCGCTCTTTGGAGCGATAAGATGGTTGACAAGGAGACGGGTATGGTGGCCTGTCGTGTCTTTTTCAATAGTTGCACCTGTCTTGACAGGAACGCGCACGAAGAGTGAATCCCTTTTCATCGCGAAGGCGGGCTTGGCCAAAACCAAAGCGAGAGTTATGGTGCAGATATATACTAGAAATCTTTTCATTGCCATTACAGATATATACTTACACCGATACTGAGTTTCAAAGGATTGAGCACTAATCCGGCGCCGAAGGAAGAGCGGTCTCCCAATTCTACCTGATTATGGTTCTGGTCGGTCCAGCTGTAGCTGACCCCGACGATTCCGAGGCTGGCCTCGAGGGCGACATTGTCGGCAAGGAATGCGAGGATGCCGGGATTGACGCCGAGCCTCATCGAATAAACGTTCTGGTAGGTACCCTTCACGTCTTCACTATGAGCATCGAGAATCTTCGCCACGCCGCCGCTTCCACCCATCTGGGCCTCTGCGAACATCGCTATTCTCTGGGCATTTCCAAGAGGAATATAGAGCCTATAGACAAGACTGCCCGCGAAATTCTGGCTTACCTTGTAATAGTTTCTTACGGCAAGACTGATGTCAGCGACATTGGCCTCGGCATTCTCAAAATCAAGAAGCCCCCTGTCATAAGAGAAACGTGCCCCTATACCCATATTGGTCTTGAACATATAAAGGAACATCGGGTTAACCGCCACGTTGTAACCGTTTGAATTGATATTTTCGATTATGAGGAACTTGTAGCTGTCATTGAGGTGCTGGGTATAGGAGATGTTACCCCCTATTACCCAAGTGCCCTTGGGAATGAACTCGCCCGTTGGAAAGTTCTCATAACCGCGGTCAAAACGCTGTGCCCCTGCGTCAAGGACGCCGAGGGCACAAATCATCAGGACTGTTGCGAGAATCTTCTTCATTAGAGAATAATTATTCGTAAATCAGATGGACATCGTCAAGCCACATCTTGGCATCGTCCGAACCCGTAAAGTAATCTCCGTACATACTTGATGCGCCCATAATCACAATATGAGTCGGATAAGTGTTTGTATCGTGATAAATCAGGGGAATGGTGACCTTCCTCCAGACAGCGTTGTCAACTGTCTCCTCGGAGCCTCCATTGATTTTCTGCTTCCCGTTTCCGAAAAGGATGATTTCGCCGTTGGCTATGGTCGAAGGATCGGTATAGTAATCGACGAAAGTGGACTCGTCAGTAGTATTGCAAAGAATGGGGCAGTTCTTGTCTCCTCCGTAAGTCTTGTAGTTCCAGGTACCGAGAGCGATTGCAACGCGGCAACGGTCATACGATGAATTCTTTACGATTCCCGCTTCGGAAGGACAGCTGTCAGAAAGGATATTTATCTGGGATGCGGTATATTTAATCCAGAAGGACACTGCTGTGGGACGCGAAGTCCAGGGGCGTCCGAAACTTACCTTACCTCCGGAAGTGCCGACAAGTCCGGAGAAGTTGCCTGTGAAGATGTTTCCTGCAGCAAGCATTCCCAGTATGGAGCCGGACTGTGCGCGTACGGAACGCTCGCCGTCAACCTTGTCGGATTCGTCAACATAAGTAATCGTAATGCCCATAGAAGCGGAACCTGCGACACCGCCGGCCTCCCCCTTCTCGCCGTTACCCGAGCCCCAGAATTTCTCCGAACCGTCAGTCGTACCGCAATTGGGATCATACCATTTATAGTAGCTGTTCCCTGAAACTGTGCTCACATACTCAAAAGAATGATTGGGCACGTTGGGAGCCGACTCGGTCGTAAGGGTCTTTGAACCCATCTCAACGCCGTCAATCAAAAGTTTGTAGGTATATTCTGTCGAGGGGGCAAGTCCGGCGAGAGTCGCCTCATACTTGCCTTCGGAGGCACGAAGCGCATCTACAGTAGTCCAGGAAACGCCGTCAGAACTATAGGAGAACTTAACCTTCGCGGGATCGGGATAATCCTTTTCATCGACATCTGCGTGTATAGTGGCATGACCGGCCCAAATCTCATACATCGATGAGGAGGCAAGAGCTGTAGAGGCAGGCTCGAAGACTATCATATCGTCTATCACATCTGTCGAGTAATCAACGAGAAGTTCAAGCGAAAGCTCACCGTCCTTTATCGAATAGCGCAGAGTCATTGCATAGGCCTTGCCTGTCTCAACCGATTCAATCACACCACTCTTGGAGAAAGCGGAACCGTCCTTTACAAGCTTGCCCGAAAAATTCCACTTTAGCTCAGGTTCGTCAAGTCCATCTATAAGGAAATATCCTTCAGCGCCGGACTTTGAGGCGTCATACACCAAATAATTTTCGCCGTCCGCCTCGCCCAGACCTATCGTGAAAGTATATCCGTCCACGAAATTCTCGGCTACAGAAGAATCGAAACTTATCTTCGTAACAACGTCTGAGACGCGTGCAACAACCTGAACGTCAGTAGTCACTCCGGCCTTCACATCGAAAGTCGAAGAACCCTTGTAACTTTTCTGCTCCCACGAAGCCGCGCGGGCGTCATCTTTCACAATCTCACCCGCAGCGACATCCACGCGGTAACTGTCAGCAGGAAGATATATGGTTTCGGGAAGTGACTGGTAGGAATACGAGCGGACAAGTCCGCCATAGTCTGCATAATATATGTTGACAATAGCGCTCGAAAGGAGTTCGCTCTCAGTCATCGCGGCTTTTGTCGCGGACTCAAGACGCAGGCT
>DCHT01000052.1:5163-35428 GCA_002314885.1 Bacteroidales bacterium UBA1745
CCTCGCCGGAGGCAGTCTCCCTATTACAGGAGGCTATGCCCAATCCAAGCAGGACCACAATAAGAACAAATACTTTTCTCATGATTTTCTAAAACTTGGAATTGACACTTAATCTACAAGCATAACAACGTCAATGGCGTTCTTGCATCCATTGTTGTCAGTGATTGTCATAGTGAAATGATGGACACCGGGATAGATATAGATTGCATCCTGGGCTGTTGAGAGATCGAACGCTATGTCGGTCATACCGACAAGGTCAGTACCGTGAGGGAAGGGAACCACCTGGAAAATGATGTCATTTTCAGCAAGAGGGTTGATAAGGTCGAGATGGCGGGCTACAGCCGCATCACAAGCGCTCAGGAACGCATCATTCGTTGAGTCGATGTCAACGGTGAATTTCTTTACTCCTCCGGGGACAAGCGCCCTCAGGGCAAGGCAGATGTCACGACCCGTATTGGGATTGGGGATACAGACGTTGCTGAAGTCGGTAAACTCAGCGTCGCACCCGGCTTCATAGTTAAAGTTGAGTGAGATGCCTCCGTCGCCTTTAGGCGCGGTCGGATCCTCTCCCAGTACCACCTCGTTTGCATTGATTGCATTCGCGAGTATCTCATCCTCGACAAAGTCGATGATTTCGATATCAAAGTCGGCATTGCCCTGGGAATTGACTTTAGGAACGAATTTTATCTGGCGCCACTGACGGGGTGCAATTCCAGTGAAGGACTTGGTCATAGGGCTGTAGGAGCCGTTTATGTAACCTGTAAAGCTCACCTCCATAGTAGTTCCGGTAACTGCGAAATAGCCTGCGCTCTGGTCATATTTCCCGTCAGAGGAAAGAGAATAGCTCAGAGGATGGCCGGAAGTCACCTCAACCTTGGTGGAGCATTCTCCTGTCACCATTGTAAGGAAGTCGTCGCTATAGGATACCGTCACCTTCACCTGGAGAAGAGTGCAAATCAACTGCCCGAGGGCGGTAGTTTCTCCGGCCGAGATTGAAAACTCCTTAGACCCGCCGTAAACGGGCTGCTCGAACTCTGCGTAGGGAACCTCCTCTGAAGAGGAGCGGGCAACGAGAGTGTAGTTTCCGGCGGGAAGAGAAAGTTTGAAGTCATTCTCCTTGACCTCGGAATAGGTCTTTCTTATGACCTCGTCGCCCTCTGAATTGAGGATGATAATGGCATAGCTGCCGCCGGCAGCCGTGACGGCCTTGGTGACAGCCTGGAGGGCATCGTCGGTAGAGACGCGGAAAGCGGCAAAGGAAAGGGTTCCCTCTTTGGATTCCTCTTTCTTTCCAAGCTCCTTGTTGCAGGATATGAAGAGTGCTGCGAGAGCAAATATTGCGATTATGTATTTTTTCATTTTAAAGCTTCTTAGTCATTAAGTTCCAATTCACCGAGACTGACAGTCTCGAGCGTGTCATTGAAAGATACGTTAACAGTAGCTCCGCCGGCATTGGGCGCGTCAAAGCTTATCGTGTAACAGGTTTTCTCCTCTATGGACGGGTACTCATCTCCAGCGAAAGTCACTATTGAGCCTCCCTGAGTTGTAAGAGTTCCGTTCACACGGAAGCGGAAGGCATCGACAAACGCTGCACGGGTCTCCCCTTTGACGAAATCTATTTTTGATCCGTTTCCGGTAACGAGCGTAAAGGTGTAGTCGGTAAAATAGTTGTCAAACATCGCCGTGGTGGAAATTCTCACAATTGTATTTCCAAGAGCGATCGGAATCACGACGTCTGTCTGTTTCGCTCCGGACACTGCAAAAGACTTGGAACCGACAAACCAGGGCTTGCCGAATCCTTCGGTTCCTTCGGCCCCGTATTCGGCGCTCGCCGTGTAATTGCCTGAAGGAATTTGAGTTTCTGAAGACCATTCGGTCAATTTTCCGGTCCAGAAGGTCTTGCCTTCCGAATCCTTGATTGTAAGAGTGAAATCAGCCTTCCCGGGAAGAGCTGTGAAGTCGGAAACCTTGCTCTTCGTGTCGGCGACCATATAGTCGCCTTCGACGTCGAAGGTCAGTTTTCCTTGGAGCAAAGCGTTCTTGTCCTTCGTACAGGATACGAGGGCGAGAATCGCAGCAAGCCACAAGGCTGTTTTGTTAAACTTCATGGTAGGTTAAGAATTAATTGGTTATGGATACTTTGATATTATCGATATAGTAGAAATAGCAGCTGTTGGCTCCGGCGGCACTTGTCGTGCGTTCTGTGCAGGCCCAGATTACGAATCTGGTCGAGGGCCCGCATCCTGAAGCTGTAAGCGTCATCGTCGGATAGTCTGCGCCGAAATCGGAGGGTCCGAAATCGGAAGAGAAATGCTCGGAGGAATAAATCAGGCTACAGACATCCCCTATGCTGCTCTGGTCCGTACAGTCGATGGAAGAATCGATGGATTTGGTGTGCGTTCCGACCTTGATGAAGGCCTGATCGTTCGAGCCTGAATCGTCGAGCGTCCCAAGGAGCATATAGCCGACCGGGATATAGCATCCGATGTCGAAGGAGAACTTCAGTTTCACACTCACCCCGGGCTTCAGGGCGGCGATATTGGGCGTGTCAAGACGTCCGCATATGCGCTCGCTGATAAAGCCGCCGGACTGATAGCGGCAGTTGATCATTATGTTATTGCCGGCAGAGAGGACAAAACGCGAGGCATTCCATCCGTCGGTGGACATATATCCGTTGAGAAGGTAGCCGTCCTTTGTGCGGTCGTTGTTTGCTCCGGCGGAATAGGTTCCGTTCTGGGAATAATCCTTTGCGGAAGAGAAGTCCTCAAACAGAAGGTAAGGTATGGGACCGAGATCTATCGTGGCCGAGGCGCCTTCAACTGAAATGTTCGCGGCGGAAAGCGCTACTGTTATGGCGGCGCTCTGAGAGTCGAAAGTCACGGAACCTTGACCGCCGCTGACTGCGGAGACTATCGAATTGAACTTTTCCCCGCCCTCATCTGAAAGATACTCCTCGTCAACTGAGATATCGGACCAGAGACCTTCTGAATTTGAATACCTGTAAACCTCGCCCTCGGAGCCGGAGATTGAGAAACTGTTCAGAGCCTCTCCAAGGAGATTTGCTCCGGTTTTGATTCTTATCCTGAAGGACTTGACCGAAGATTCGGGAACGAGCTTCACAGGGGTCGCGTGACCGGGCTCGAAGGAACGTCCTGAAAGTTTGAGAGGAACAGCGACGACCTTTCTTGTGGGAGTGTAGTACGTAGCCGTAAGCATATCGTTCTCACCGCAGGCCTTCGCCGGAGGGCATATCGCCACGCTTACATAAGAGGACGGTTCGGCCGGAACGGCAAGGCTCGCAGTTATTCTGCCGGTTCCGTTGGAGGTGACTGAAGGGCGTACAGAAGGGTCTGTAAAGTCGGCCGTCACGTTTCCTGCGCAGTCAAAAGGAAGAGTGATCTCTATTCGTGAAACGGGCTCTCCATCCTCTTCAGAAGGAACGAAAAAGTTGAGGATATGAACCATATGATTCATTTCCAATGAGAGATTGGAGTTGACACCAGTCTCGGAGGGCGAGCTCAGGGCTCCGTATGAGGCAGGTGTGGCGACAAGGATATCGGCGGACGAAGCGTGGCCGTCCTGAAAGGAGGGAAGCGCGAAAGTCGCCGAGGTACCGCTCACCGAAGTAGGACGGGGATATACTGCGTAATATGTATAGGGAACATCCTCCATCTCACTTTCAAGAACTGAAGTGAAATAAGCCTTGGAGTCATTCTTTCCATAAACCACGAATTTCTGGTTGGAGAGGGCGTACGATCCCGCCGGGGTCTTCGCCCATACGCCGAGCATATCACTCTCCGACCAACTTGTCTTCAAACCGTCGGAAAGAAGCGTTGTCTTCACGTCGACAGGGGATCCGTCACCGGCATATAGGCCGACCTCAACCCGGCCATCAGGGCCCAAGGGCTTAAGGGCGGGACTGCATGAGATGGTTAAGAGCGCAGTCAATGCCGTCAACATACGGACACTATTCATTCGTCTCATAGGTTAAAAAACTTAAGAATCCAATTCGGCAAAGGTAGTCAATAATATTTTGTTTTGCAACCCTGCCGGCCATTATTCAGCTCGTCTTGCGGTAACTGGCGATTGCACAAACTGTATTCAAAAAAATCCCGTTTTCTGGCGGGATTTTATTCGGTAATGTAACATTCTGGGTATTTTGCCACGTAATTCTTCTCTCTGTAGAGGGTTTGAAGACGGTTTGTATCCTCGCGGGCGTTGTCGGAAAGCTCGAAGATTTCACCGCGTCCTACTTCCTTTTTTGCATAGTCGAAATGGCCCATATAAACCGGTATTCCCGTTTCGCGCGCTATAGTGTGATATCCGGTCTTCCATCTCCTTGTCGCACGACGTGTTCCCTCCGGACATATCACAAGGTGGAGGTCCTCGTCGCTTTCCATCTCGTGGATAAGACTGCGGACAAGCCCCTCGGCATGGCCACGGTCAACCGGGATTCCTCCCATAGACCTGAGAATCGGTCCGAGAGGCCAGAAGAAGGCTTCTTTCTTTATCATTGTCTTCATCTTTCCGCCGACAGACCTATAATATATATAGCCCACGACGAAATCATAGATCGAAGTATGGGGAACTCCGAGAATGATGCACTTTTTCTCCGGGACTTTAGGCTCCGTGGCCTTCCAGCCCATCAACTTGAGAAGAATTTTCGCAAAAGTCTTAGTCATATATTCAGTCTAAAGGTCGATACCATCAAGTTCTTCTTCGGACTTGAGGTTCGCTTTGATAAAGTTCTGGCGATCTATGGTATTGTCGCCCATATAGAACTCCATCAGATTCATTATGTTTTCCTTGTCGCTGAGTTTAACCTCGTCAAGGCGCATACCCTCGCCGATGAAGTCTGAGAACTCCACGTGGCTGATTTCACCCAGACCTTTGAATCTTGTGATCTCTACACCGGTCTTCAGCGCTTTTATGGCTTTTTCCTTTTCTTCTATCGAGTAGCAATAGCGTATCTCCTTCTTGTTCTTTACACGGAAGAGAGGGGTCTGGAGTATATGTACGTGACCTCTGCGGACAAGGTCGGGATAGTACTTGAGGAAGAAAGTCACTACAAGCATACGGATATGCATACCGTCGTCATCGGCATCGGTCGCAACCACGATGTTGTTGTAGCGGAGGTCGTCGAGGTCGTTCTCGAGGCCGAGGGCGGAGATGAGGAGGTTGAGTTCCTCGTTCTCTGCCACCTTCTTGTGACTCTCCTTGAAGCAGTTGATAGGCTTGCCTCGGAGTGAGAACACGGCCTGGGTGTCGGAGTTGCGGGCCTTGGTGATGGTACCGGATGCTGAGTCACCCTCCGTGATGAATATACTGGTCTTCTCTGCCTCTTCCTCCTTGCCCTTAGGCATCTTCTCGTTGAAGTGGAAGCGGCAGTCGCGCAGCTTCTTGTTATAGACGCTGGTCTTCTTGTTGCGCTCGCGGGTCTTCTTCTGGATGCCTGCGATTTCCTTGCGCTCGCTTTCGGAAGCCTGGATCTTTTCCTGCAGCACAGGGATGACCTCCTTGTGGATGTGCAGGTAGTTCTCGAGGTTTATCTTGACGAATTCGTTGACGAAACTGCGGATGGTAGGGCCCTTGTCCACGTCGCGGCTGCCGTCCTCGCGGGTGACTTCCTTCTCCCAGAGGTAGTTGGAACCGAGCTTGGTCTTGGTCTGTCCCTCGAAGTTAGGCTCCTGGATCTGGATGCTGATGGCACCTATGATGCCTTCGCGTATGTCCTCAGGGGCGAAATCCTTCTTGGATGCGGTCTTGTAGAAGTCCTTGAGGGTCTTGGCCACGGCCTCGCGAAGTGCTGCGAGGTGGGTGCCGCCGTCGCGGGTGTTCTGACCGTTCACGAAGGACACGATGTTCTCACCGTGGTTCTCTCCGTGGGTCATCACTATCTCGATGTCTTCGCCGATCAGGTGGATAGGCTCGTAGCGAGGAGTCTCGCTCAGGGCGTTGTTCACGAGGTCGAGAAGGCCGTTTTCGGACTTGTATGGGGTGCCGTTGAGATTCAGGGTGAGGCCCTTCTTGAGGTAGGAGTAGTTCTTGATGAGAGTCTCGACATACTCCATATTGAAATGGTACTCCACGAACATCAGTTCATCAGGGGTGAACTTGATGAGGGTGCCGTTCTTTTCCTTGGTTTCGCGCTTGCCTTCGCTGATGAGCTTGCCGCGCTCGAATTCGGCGTATGAACTCTGGCCGTCACGGAAGGACTCCACATAGAAATATGAGGAGAGCGCATTCACTGCCTTTGCGCCCACACCGTTGAGGCCGACGGATTTCTTGAACACTGCATCGTCATACTTGCCGCCGGTGTTGAGGACGCTCATAGCCTTCACGACTGAGTTGAGCGGAATGCCTCGTCCGAAGTCTCGTACGCTGACGCTCTTGTCGTCGACCTGGATCTGTACCATCTTGCCGTAGCCCATAGAGAACTCGTCGATGGAGTTGTCGACGATTTCCTTCAGGAGGACGTAGATGCCGTCTCCCTGGTTGTCGCCGTTGCCGAGTCGGCCGATGTACATACCTGGTCTGCGGCGGATATGCTCCACGCCCTCCAGTGTCACGATCTTGTCGTCACTGTAGGCCGCCGCCATCTTCTTGTTTTCTTCTTCTGCCATATAATATATAGGTGTCGCGCAAAGTTATAAATTTTTTATTATCTTTGCCGAGATTTCTTAACCAGATAATGAAACGAATTCGGACAAATATGTTCCGTGCGTTGGTTCTGGCAGTGATTGTGTGCTTTTCAGCGGCTTGTCAGCCAGAACTTGAAAACACTCCGTCCGCCACCCGCCCCGTAACCGTGGGATTCTATGCGGGAGAACCATCGACAAGAACGACAATGCTTTCAAACGGCCTTTCAGCCGCTTGGGAGGTTTCCGATGAGATTGCTCTCTGGGCAAGGAATTCTTCAGGTAATTATACCCTCTCCGCACATACATTCCGTACTTACGGCCTCGATTCTTCACGTGGCTGGTTCACTGCTACGCTGGATTCGGCTATGCCGGAGGACAATTACACCTATTACGCATCCTACCCTGTGCCTCAGTCGGTAAGCGGCAACAACGCCCGCTTCCTTCTCTCTGACGTGCAGGACGGAAAGGCTGGGGAAGGCTGTGACATCCTGCTTTCAGGACCTTGTGAGCACGGTGCCCTCACTCCGGTTCCGGAGGTGGAGGACCACAGCGGTATGTCGCTCCGTATGAGCCACATACTCCATCAGTTCAGGTTCTATGTGCCTGCTGGCCAGGATAAACTCGACGGCGAGACCATTGAGAAGATGGTCCTCACTTTCCCTGAGAATGTGGTCGGAACAGTAGTGGCGGATTTCACTGATCCGGAGGCTGCTCTCTCTCTGGAGAATGGTTCTCCGAAGGTGACCCTCAAGCTCGCGGAGCCTCTGAAGGTTTCCACTGACGCTGCAAGGGAATATGCCTGCGTGGCCCTTATGCCTCAGACATTTGCGGCAGATCAGTCATTCACTCTCAAGGCTTATTCAGCAACCAAGGTGGCTACTGCGGATGCCATCGACCTGCAGGGCCGTACTTTCCTCGCCGGCCATTCCACTCCTGTGAAGATACTCCTCACTGATGTAAGGAACTATTGCCGAATTCATATCAAGGTGGTTGCAAACCATCTTGGCGAGGATGTGGACACCATCACCCTCACGGCACCGGAAGGCTGCCGCTGGGGCGACGCCGGTTCCAATGTCCTCGTATTTACTCCAGAGGGCGCTACCGAGGGC
This sequence comes from Bacteroidales bacterium UBA1745, assembly GCA_002314885.1. Lineage (GTDB taxonomy): Bacteria > Bacteroidota > Bacteroidia > Bacteroidales > UBA932 > Cryptobacteroides. The sequence continues at coordinate 12,914 of DCHT01000052.1, forward strand.
TCCGAACTCGAGATTTCCTTCGAAGAGGAGGAGTACTACCGCGCATTCAGCGGCAAGTCCATCAGCGTGAACTACGATTCCGAGCACGTGAACACGACCGTGACTTACACTATGCCTGATATGAGCAGCAGCTACACTGCCCAGATGTCCCTCGAGGTGCCTTACCTCCTTTACGAGGACTTCTCAACAGTGGAAAGCTTCTCTTCAAGCGACGGCTACTCCGGCGGCTCGAATGCTGGATCCAAGAGCGCATACTCCTTCCTGAACGGCTGGACTGGCGGTCGTATCGGTGCTGAGGCCGGCAAGTGCATCCGAATCGCTTCCCGCCGCGAGACTTCATCCAGATATGGCGCCCGCGTGGATTCCGCTCCTATCATCGCCCTGAAGAAGACTGCCGACATCAATGTCCACTTCGACTACGGCATCAACAGCCAGTTCGGTGGCGTTGCGATCATAGTCGACGGCGATGTGGGCGAGGATGTATATATAGGTTATGTCACCACTACGAGCGGCCTGTCCAGCGGCAGCGAGGAAGGCACCTTCGAGGATGACAACCATATCAATGCACACGAGTTTACCGGCACTTACGACAATGTCCCATACGACAGGGACTGCGTCATCCACGACGCTCCGACCGGAACCGTCAGGATTTCCTGGAGGAATATGTCCGAGTCCAGGGCCGGCACCACTAATACGACTAACTGGTTCTACCTCGACAACGTCAAGGTGAGCATTGCGAAATAGAAAATTTTATTAACAAACATAAGATTCATAAACCAAATGGAACTCAAAAAGATTTTAGCCATCGCACTTTCTACTCTGGCACTGGTTTCCTGCGCCAAGGGTATGGGAAGTGACTCCGCAAAAGGAGGAGTTAAGTTTGCAGTTTCCAGCGATGAAAGTGTAGTGGAGTGTACCAAGAGCAATGTCTCTGATTATGCCACACTTCCTGTAGCGGCCGATTTCACCATCACCGTTACAGGTACTGATTACAGCTGGAGCGGCAAAGTTTCGGAATGGGACGCCACCACGGCACTCGCCACCGGCAACTATTCGGTGACCGCATCCTATGGTGCATCCGATGAAGAGGGCTTCGGAAAGCCTTATTTCACCGGCAGCGCTGATTTCGCCGTCGTAGGCGGACAGACCACAGCGGTTTCAATCCCTGTCAGCCTCGCCAACACCATCGTGAAGGTAAGCTGCTCCGAAATGTTCAACAACTATTTCCCTTCTTACACATTCGTGATTACCAGGGATGGCAACAACGTCGTGGAATTCGCAAAGGGTGAGACCAGGGCTGCCTTCGTGGACGGTTACAAGTTCACTCTCGCAGGCACTCTCGTGGGCGAAGTGAAGACCCAGACCTTCTCAAAGGAGTACACCAATCTCGATGAGAAGACCTGCTACACCTTTACTTTCGATGCCAACAACGTAGGCGGAGCATCCGTTACCATTACTTTCAATGACACTGTCGAGACCGTGGATCTTGACGAACTTGAACTTAACGACTAAGGGGAGGACATCAATATGAAGAAATTCGCGATTATAGCAGCGTTTGCTGCAATGGTTCTGTCAGTATCCTGCCAGAAGACTCCTGAACTTTCAAAGAAGACAGGTTATCTTTCACTCGGAGAACTCTCCCTCGTGATGGACGACGCACTTGTGACCAAGGCTACTTCAGCAGCCAGCGGCACATACGCAATCATAGTTTACAACGCCGAGGGCGACGTGGCTGCGTCCACTACCTATGCGGCTGTGAAGAACAATGACAACAGGATTTCCCTCCCTGCAGGCGACTACACCCTCGTGGCCCGTTCCACTGATGAGGAGGTTCCTGTAGCTGAATTCGAGCAGCCTGTATATGGCGCTACCAAGGCCTTCAGCATCGCAGCGGGCGAGACCACTTCAATCGGTGCTCTCACCTGTACGCTTCTCCAGGTCAAGGTTACCGTGGCTTACAGCGACGAATTCCTCGAGGCAGTGACCGGCAACGGTGCAACCAAGGTTACCGTTACCTCCGGTTACCCACTCGCATACGACCTCAACGCTGACCGTTCCTACGAGCAGAGCGCCGGCTACTTCGCTGTGAACGGCTCCACTATGGAGGTTGTGTTCAGCGGCAGCATCAACGGCAAGTCCGTCAAGATGGGCAAGTCCTTCACCGGCATCTCCGCAAAGCAGTGGCGTCAGGTCAAGTTCGTCCAGAAGAAGAACGAGCAGGGTGAGGCTACCTTCGACATCGTCATCAACGACCTCGTGGATGACGTTACCCTCAACAACGAGATCTCAGGTTCCGAGGATATCGTGGGCGTGGATCCTGACGCACCTAAGGGTGACGGCGGCATCGACCTCACATTCGACTATGCGGCCGGCTGCGACGCTCAGCTCACTGATCTTACCAATATGCTTATCGTGCCTCTCTCAGAGAGGGCTATGAGCATCAAGCTCCGCGCAACCGTTCCTGACGGCGTGAAGAAGTTCACCGTGAACATCGCTTCAAGCAGCACTCCTTTCACCCTCGCAGTGGAAGCCGCTTCTGCAACCAACCTCGACCTCATCAATCCTCTCCCAGACAACGACATCATCTTCCAGGTGGTTCCGTTCCCTCACGGCCAGGATCTCGTAGGTCAGACCGACATCGCATTCGACCTCAGCGCAGCCCAGGAGGCTATCATCAACTATCCTGGCGTCCACACCTTCACTATGAAGATTACGGATCAGAACAACTGCAGCAAGGCCATTCCTGTAACTATGGTAGTAGAATAATAGGAGGGAATGGATATGAAAAAGATTCTTACTGTAATTGCGCTTGGCGTATGCTTTGCTGCGGTTTCCTGCAGCAAGCCTGAACCTAAGTTCACCAACAATGGAGAGGGAATGCTTGCCCTCGCCGTAGATATCCCTCAGACCAAGGCAGCCCTCTCAGAGGCTGATCTTACTGCCACCGCTTCCGTGAAGATCTACAAGGCAGACTTCAGCGGTCTGGTACGCAGCTATGTATATGGCGAAATGCCATCCACTATGTATCTTGCAGCTGACTCCTACCGTGTGGACGTGGAGGCTGGTGAGGCCGTAAAGGAAACTCCTGCCGTCGCTTCCTGGGAGCAGAAGAGCTACAAGGGCTCAAAGGCCTTCGACATCACTGCAGGTGCCACCACCTCAGTGCAGGTTGAGGCTCAGGTCAACAATGCCGTGACTGCAATCTCCTTCGGCGAGTCCGTTGCTGAGAACTTCGCTGCCGGCTACACTTTCACCATCGGTCTCGATGCTGACGACGCAGCCACCCAGCTCGTGTATGATGCATCCAAGTCCGGTGCAGAAGGTTACTTCATCATCGCAGGACTTGACGAGCCTGCCTTCACCTGGACTTTCGCAGGTACACTTGCAAAGGATGGTTCATCCTTCACCAAGACCGGTACCATCGAAGGTCTCGAGGCTGGCAAAGTCTACAAGATGGCCCTCAAGTACACAATCAAGGACGGTGACATCGAGTTCTCACTCCTCGTGGACTATTCCACTGACATAGTGGACGACACCATCATCTTCGAGCCTGTATCCACCGGTCTTTCATCTTCCGCAGCCTATGAGATCTGGGCTGGCCACGCTACCGTTCACGCCGATGTCGACGCGAGCGAGTATGCAGGTGCCACCGTTCAGTTCGCATACAGCACCAACGGTACCGACTGGACCAATGTCGACGCAACTGACGACGGCAACGGCGCCTGGTCAGCAGTCCTCACCGGCCTCACCGGTTCCACCGAGTACACCTACAACCTCCTCCTCAACGGCGAGGTAGTGGGCGAGTCCAAGACCTTCACCACCGATCCTGCCACCAGGATTCCTAACGGCGGCTTCGAGTATGTCAGCAAGGTTTCAGGCGAGAGCTACTACAAGTTCTATGACCCATCCTGCGGCGTAGAGGACGGTTCCTATATGTTCTGGGGCTCAGGTAACGGCGAAGGTTCCGAGGGTATCAACGGTTCTGCCGCAATGGGCATCGTCATCACCACCATCGATACTTCCGACAAGATGGAAGGCAACCAGTGCGTTGTGGCTCAGTCAAGCTCAATGGTAGGTATGCTTGCAGCCGGTAACATCTTCACCGGTCAGTTCGGCGGCCTCATCGGCACCTCCGGCGGTAAGGTTTACTTCGGTCGCCCTTGGGCTACCCGTCCTACTGCACTCCGCCTCTGGGTGAAGTACAGCACTTCCACCATCAACGTCCTCAAGAATCTGCCAGCCGGCGTCACCCTCACCAAGTCTGACTATGACCGTGCAGAGATCAAGGTGGCTATCGGAACCTGGTCCTACAAGACCTACGGCGGTACCAAGGACAACCCTGTCCTCGTGAACACCACTGACGAGTCCACTTTCGTAGATTACACCACTGATGCCAGCACCATCGCATTCGGCGACATCGTAGTATATCACGACGGCTACAGCGTCAACTTCGGTGAGAAGGTCGAGACTGCTACTTCCGAGTGGCATCAGATCACCATTCCTCTCGACTATCATTCGCTGACTGCATATCCAACCCATATCATCGTATCCGCTGCTGCTTCCCAGTACGGCGACTACTTCACGGGCTGTGATACTTCCAAGCTCAAACTGGACGGCGTAGAACTCCTTTACGAATAATAAGTGATGCGCAGGTTCATAGTCATACTCATAATGCTGACTGCCCTTGGCACTTCCGGTGCCAAGGCGCAGCACTATGACCGTGGCTATGACAACAGCACTACCACCGTATTCGCCAAGAAGGGCAGCTGGGTCACCGGAGGTTCCCTCCGCTATTCCCAGCACGTCAACAGCGACTACAGCTTCCTCGTCATCGATGACATCAATTCCAAGGGCTACACGGTGTCCGTAAGTCCTGAACTGCTCTATCTGTTCAGGGACAATATGGGTGCCGGCATCAAGTTCTCCTACTCAAGGAGTATGCTCGACCTCGCGTCGGCCAACCTCTCCGTGTCCGAGATCTCGATGAGCGCCAAGGACTGCTACCAGATCAACCACAAATACACGGCTTACGGCGTCTACAGGGCCTATATCCCACTTGCCGGCAGCCAGCGCATCGCAATGTATGCCGACCTTATGCTCGGAGGCTCCTTCAAGCAGGGCAAGGCCTACAATGCCGGCGGATCTTCAGTTGTGGGTACCTATCAGCAGTCCTATAAGATCGAACTGGCCGTGAATCCGGGCCTCACCGCCTTCCTCACGGACTGGCTCGCCCTGGAAATGAACGTGGGCATCTTCGGCGTCAGCTACAACTGGTCCGACCAGGTGCATAACCAGGCTACCAAGGGTGAGACCGACTCCACCCAGGCAGGCTTTATGTTGAACCTCCTCTCCCTCGGAGTGGGCATATCCGTCTATCTGTAAGTATGAGAAGTCTCAGAATCATATCTGTCCTCTGTCTTATGACGATGGCCGTGCTCCCTTCCTTCGCGCAGAAGCGCGAGAAGGAGGACGATGTCAGGGATTCCCGCGGCACCGTCGTGCTCGGCGAGGAAGTCGTTCCTAAGGATACCACCAAGCAGCGTCGCCTGAAGGTCTATACCATCGCTCCTAAGGGTGAATGGCAGTGCGGCATCTCGATGATGTATGCAGACCTGTCCACCAGCAACGCGGAATATATGCTCCTGGGTCAGAACATTGACGCCAGCGCATCCATACTCCGTCTTGCTCCTGAGGCTGCCTACACATTTGCCCGCAACCACGCCATCGGTGCCAAGTTCCAGTACACGACAGCTAGGGGAGTCATCGATTCCGCGACTGCGGACCTCCTGGGCAACTTCAGTATGACCGTGGACAACATCCACGCGAAGTCCATATCGATGAGCGGATGCATCTTCGAGAGAAGCTATGTGGGCCTCGACAGGCACGGACGTGTGGGTCTGTTCTGGGACTATACCCTCGGCTACACCCGCACCAAGTCCGTCGTCTATGTGGGAGATCCTACTGACGCATATTCCCTCAACAAGAAGATACACCTTGGCTTTGCCCCTGGCCTTGTATATTTCCCGATGAACAATCTTTCAGTGCAGTTCTCAATCTGCCTGGCCGACCTCTCCTACACCAATGTGACTTCATACAGCGGCGGCGAGGTGACCGGCTCAAGGAATGCCTGGAAGGCACAGGCCAGCCTGAATGTGCTGGACCTGAGCTTCGGACTGACGATACATTTATAATATGAGGAAGAGACTTGTCATATTGCTTCTTGCAGTCTGTTCGGTGGCCGCTTGTATTTCAAACGACCTGCCTTACCCTGTCGTCGTGCCTCATATCACCGATATGTCCGTGGATGGTGCGACCGACGTGTCCATCAGCCAGGACAACAGGACCGTGACCATCACCTTCGGAGAGACCACGGACCTGCGTAAGGTCAATATCAGGAGGGTTAAGATTGACGAGAATATGACGGAGACCTCGATACCTCTCGTGGGAACCCATAATCTCACCAAACCTCTCACCGTCACCCTTAAGACCTATCAGGATTACACCTGGACCATCATCGCCAACAGGCCTATAGAGCGTTATTTCACCGTCGACGGCCAGATAGGCAGCACCGAGATAGATGCCGCCAACTGCCGTGCAGTGGCTTTCGTGGGCAGCAAGGTCGATCTTGAGAACATCAAGGTCACTTCGCTCAAACTGGGTCCTGCGGGCGTGACTACCTATTCTGTCCCTATGTCCGAGATGACGGACTTCTCCTTCGGCGTATTCTGCGACGTGACAGCCTTCGGCGTAACCGAGGACTGGCACCTCTATGTGGAGCAGACTGATGCCTCAGTGGACATCAACGACATCAATCCTTGGACCCGTGAGGTATATATAACCTCTACCGGCGTGGCCGGACGAGACAATGGTTTCTATTACCGTGTCAAGGGCGATTCAGAATGGACCAAGGTCAAGTCTTCCGATATTTCTTCCGATGGCGGTACCTTCGTGGCGCACATCTGCGAACTGAATCCGGAGACTACATACGAGACATACGCATTCTCAGGTGAGGAAATCACCGGAACATACGAATTCACGACCGATCCTGCCACCCAGGTTCCGAACCACAGTTTCGACAACGTGAGCCTCGTGACCGGACAGAGCTACTACAAGTGGTTCAATCCGTATGCGGCAGATGAGGACGGACGCTTTATGTTCTGGGGAACCGGCAACGGAGAGGGTCCTGACGGCGTCAACGGTACTTCCACCCTCGGCATCACCCTGACTTATCCGGACGCTGCGGAGGCTCAGGACGGACAGTATGCGGTACGTTGCGAGTCCAAGTCCTTCGCCGGCCTCCTGGCCTGCGGAAACATATTCACGGGACAGTTTGCGGGCCTCGTCGGCACCACCGGCGGCAAGGTCAACTACGGACGCCCTTGGCACACCCGCCCTAAGGCTCTGAAGTGCAAACTGAAATATCAGAGCGGCATCATAGACCTCGTCGGCAGCTATCCTCCTGACGACCCTGTGAAGGTCGGCGACCCTGACCGCTGCCATATCATCGCGACTGTCGGCGACTGGGACTACAAGACCACTCTCGGCACGAAGGAAAGCCCTGTGCTCGTAAATACTACGGCCGGCGTATATTTCACCAAGGAGTCTTCCGGAATCATCGGATATGGCGAATATATTCGCAACAGCAGCACCGAGGGCTGGATCGAAGTGACGATTCCAATAGAGTATCGATCCATCACAAGAAGGCCTACGCACATCATTCTCATCTGTGCGGCCTCAATCCGAGGAGACTATCTCACTGGTTCCTCTCGAACCACTCTCTGGGTGGATGACTTCGACTTGATTTACTAAAAAGGTTGCCTTCGGGCGACCTTTTTTTGTAACTTTACCGAAAATTAACTGCATAGTAATGAAAAAGACTCTCTCTCTGATGCTTATGCTCTGCCTCGTGATGAGCGGCGTACAGGCAAAAGAAACCAAAGGAACCGTCAAATGCGGCGGCAAGAAACTCTCAGGCGTAATCGTATCTGACGGTAAATCTTTCACCAAAACTGACAAGAAGGGACGCTTCACCCTTGATGTCGCGGATGACGCCGACTTCGTGTGGGTAGCAACTCCTGCGGGATACACTGCTCCTGTTGTGGACGGCGTGCCTCATTTCTACATTCCGGTTTCTGAGGGAAAGTTCGATTTCCAGCTCGTCAGCACCGGCAAGTCCAAGGACTATACGATGATACTCATCGCGGATCCTCAGGTCAAGACCCAGAAGCAGTTCGACAAGTTCTCCGGCAAGCCTCTGAAGGACCTCTGTGAGACGACTCAGGCGTATGCGTCCAAGGGCACTACCGTCGTGTTGGCCCTCGGCGATCTGGGATGGGATTCCTGCGACCTCATATTTCCGCAGTATCCTGCCGCTATGGCGCAGACCGGTGTGCCTTTCTATTCGATCATAGGCAACCACGACCACGAACGCGAGTTCAAGGGCGACCACGAGACTTCAGCCAAGTTCCGTGACAGCTTCGGTCCTGAGGACTATGCTTTCTGGCTCGGCCGCGACTTTGTGATATGCCTGGACAATGTCATCTATGACACCCAGAAGAAATATGTGGAAGGCTTCACTGAGGCCCAGCTGGAGTGGGTGAAGCAGCTTCTGACCTTCATCCCGAAGGATGTGAACATCTATCTCGCCCAGCACTGTCCGATGTACAGGTGGTTCAAGGATAAGAAGTACACTCACAACGGTGAGAATATGCTTGACCTCTTCGACGGCCGTCATCTTACAGTCATTTCAGGCCACACCCACATCAATAACAATACCCGTCTGCGCGACAACGTGGAAGAATGGAACGTGGCCGGTTTCTGCGGCTCCTGGTGGACTACCAAGATGTGCAACGACGGCACTCCTTCCGGCTACAGGATAGTCGAGAGCCGCGACGGCAAGATAGACGCGTTCTATAAGGCATTCGGCCGCGACAGGGACTATCAGGTGCAGTTCTATGGCCTTGGACAGTCTGTACTGCATCCGAACTGCATTCTGGTGAATGCGTGGGACTGGAATGAGAACTGGAGCGTGGAATGGATACAGGATGGCAAGCCTATGGGAGCGATGACGCGTACCAGGGATGTCGCTCCGGACTACATCAGGGAGATCCAGGCGGCTCTCAAGGGCGAAAAGATACCTGCATACAAGGTACCTCGCCTGAATACCCACTATTTCATTGCGGAGCCTAGCCTCTATGCCAAGAAGGTGGAGGCAATAGTGAAGGACGAAAAGGGCCACGAGTGGACTTGGAGCTTCGATATGGCATCTTACTGCGACGTACAGCCTCATCGTGGCGGAGCAGGCCTGATGCCTCAGAATACCATCAGCTCGATGAAGCACGCCATTGATCTGGGCTGCAACACCCTGGAGATGGATTTCCAGATCAGTGGTGACGGCAAGATCTTCGTTTCTCACGAGAATTTCTTCCATCCTGGTTATTCTACCAAGCCTGACGGAACCCCTGTGACCAAGGAGGAACCACGTATTCAGATGTATGAGCTGACTTATGACGAAATAGCGAAATACGAGGTCGGTCTGAGGGTTGACGAAGCCTTCCCGACCAAGACTCTCGTGGAAGAACATAAGCCTCTGGCAGAGGATCTCATCAATTTCATCGAGGACTATGCTGCCAGCACCGGCCGTTCTCCTATGCGTTACAACATTGAGATCAAGACTACGACCAACCCTAAGACTGAGGGCATTGTATGTCCGGTTTATACCGAGTTCTGCGACAAGGTCGTGGAGTTCCTGCTGAGCAAGAACCTCGGCGACCGCCTCATCATCCAGATCTTCGACGTCAGGGCTCTCAATTATGTCCACAGCAAGTGGCCTCAGGTACGTCTGGCCTATCTTACCAGCGCAAAGCAGTCCGATTTTGAGACTAATATGTCAAAACTGGACTTCACTCCGGACTGGTACAGCCCTCATTATTCGAATGTAAATGCCGAACTCGTGGCTAAATGCCGTGAGAGGGGCATACGCCTCGTCCCTTGGACGGTTGACGAGCCGGAGGATATACAGCGTATGGTGGACCTCGGCTGTGAGGCTGTGATCACGAATTACCCTGACCGTATGCTTACGATCACCAGGGGATATTCAGAAAGCGAGACTCAGATAAATCACTAGAATCGCACGCAACGTCAGATTCGGGTGACTCTTGAGACGTTGCGTATTACCTTCAACTGAGAGATGACCTTGTCCAGTTCCGTATTCGACGGGATGGACACCTTCATCGTGATCTCGTAGTTGCCGTTCCTGTCGTCATCTACGACATTGAAACCTCGTATCAGAGCCTTGAACATAGTGGTCGTGGCCATAATGTCGTTGATCACGGAGGCTTCCTGTGCTGCAGTTATTCTCAGGGTAGTCTGGAAGCTGCTGGTGGAAGGGTTTGTGCTCCAGCGTACCTTCTGTATGCGGTAAGGATATCTCTCAAGCAGACGGGAGGCGTTAGGGCAGGAGATACGATGGATCTTGATGCCTTCGGTGCGGGTAACGAAGCCGAACACGTCGTCTCCGAATACCGGATTGCAGCACTTTGACATCTTGTATTCGAGGTTCTTGACATTGTGCGCATCTATGACGAGAATGTCGTCTGAGCCCTTTCCGCTACCTGTCCAGGACGCTTTCTGAACTTCTTCCTCCTTGACTTCCTCGCGGGTATTCTGTAGAGAGTTGAGATAGTCCTTGACCTGAGCTACGTCATATTCCCCGTTGCCTATGGCTGCGTAGAATGCATTGGTGGTCTTGTAGCCGAGCTTCTTGAGCATTTCGGCCATCACGTCGTCGCTGATCTCCAGCTTCCAGTTCTTGAGCCTGCGCTCGAGGGTTTCCTTGCCCTCAGCAGCCTTCTCGAACTCGGCGGCCTTCAGTTTCTGACGTATCTTGTTGCGGGCTTTGCTGGTGACGGTGAAGTTGAGCCAGTCAGCCGATGGCTTCTGGTTCTTGCCCGTGAGGATTTCCACATAGTCGCCGGTCTTGAGTTTCTCCCTGATAGGCACTGCCTTGCCGTTGACCTTGCCGCCTGTGCATTTGCAGCCCACATTGGTGTGGATCTCGAACGCGAAGTCGAGCACGGTTGCGCCGGCAGACAATTTCCTCAGTTCGCCGGTCGGGGTGAATACGAACACATCGGATGAGGATGGCGTCGGCAGTTCGTCGTCGCCCTCGTGGTCGCAAGGGGAGAGGGAACCGGACTGTCCGTGTTCGAGTGAATAACGGACGGCGTTCAGCCAGGTAGATATCTTGTTCTCGGTCTTTATGCCCTTGTAGGACCAGTGGGAGGCGAGTCCGTTCTCGGCCAGATCGTCCATTCTCTTGGTCCTGATCTGGACTTCCAGGAAGGCGCCGTCATCGTTCTTGATGGTGATGTGGAGGGACTCGTATCCGTTTGGCTTAGGGTTGGTCAGCCAGTCGCGGAGACGCTTTGTATCGGACTCGTATTCCTCAGTCACGTATGAGAATACCTTCCAGCAGAGGGCTCTCTCGAATTCCATTCCCTCAAGTACTACGCCGTTGTCTCCGAAGAGGGGAGAGCAGTTCTCCGTATCGATGATGAAGCGCATAGCGAACACGTCGTAGACTCCGTCGAAGCCCACTTTCTGCTGCTGCATCTTCCTCCAGATGGAGTAGGCGGTCTTGGTTCTCGCCTTTACCTTATATGCTATGCCGTCCGCGAGGAGACGGGCCTTGAGCGGCTCTATGAAGTCGCGGGTGATCTTCTTGCGGTCCTCTTCACCTGCCTTGAGGCGGTTGGTGATGGCTCTGTGCTGCTCGGGCTCCGCGAAACGGAAGTAGATGTCCTCCATCTCGCTCTTCATATTGTAGAGGCCCAGCTGATGGGCGAGCGGGATGTAGAGCATCAGGGTTTCCAGGGCCTTGCGCTCGCGTGAGGCCTTGGGGAAGATGTCGATGGAACGCATCACTTCCAGCCTGTCGGCCAGCTTGAGCACCACGACGCGCGGGTCGGTCGAGTAGGAAATGATGAGCTTCTTGTAGTTCTCGGCCTCGAGGCGGGTATCTTTTGGCTTGATGGTGGAAATCTTGTTGAGGCCGTCTACCATAGTCAGGATATCCCTGCCGAACATACCTTCAGGGATCTGCACGTCGCCCATACGGGTGGATTCGTGCAGATAGATGGCTGCTATGCACTCAGGTGGGAGACCGATCTCGTCACGCGCGATGCGTGCGACTCCGTCAGGGTGTTCGATGAACGGACGGCCGTTCCCGCGGGTCTGACCCTCGAGAGCCTTTTCGGCGAATGCCCGTGCCTTGGCGATTATTTCTTCGTGTTCTTCCATACTTTGAGATATTCCTGAAGGGCCCACATTTCGTCCCTGTATTTTGCTGCTGCTGCAAAGTTAAGATCTGCGGCGGCTTTTTGCATATTATTTTTCGCTTCTTCGACAGCTTTTTCCACCTGTTCGCGGCTCATATTGCGGATAACAGGGTCCTGAAGGACTGCTGCGAGGTCAGCCTGCACATATCCGTCCACGTAAGCGGAGTTGCCGCCGCGCTTGGAATCGAGGCCGAGGCCGACGGAAACCGTGCCGCTGCCGAGCGAATTCGGATCCGGTATATAGGTCGGGTCGTCGTAGGAATTAGCGGCACTGACCCTGCCCGTGCCCACTGCGAGGGCGTTGGCCTTCACTCCGACCTGCTTAGGCGTGATATTATGCAACTTGTTGTATTCCATTTGCTTAGCACGCCTTCTGTCCGTCTCGTAGATGGTTTCCTGCATAGACTGGGTGATGGTGTCGGCGTACATTATGACGAGGCCGTTCACGTTTCGAGCGGCACGGCCTGCGGTCTGAGTCAGGGACCTGCCGGAACGCAGGAAGCCCTCCTTGTCAGCATCCAGAATGGCCACCAGGGACACTGACGGGATGTCGAGGCCCTCCCTGAGGAGGTTGACTCCGATGAGCACATCGAAGAGGCCGTTCTTGAAGTCCTCGATGATCTTCACTCGGTCGAGGGTGTCGACGTCCGAATGGATATATTCGCAGCGTATGCCCATCCTCTGGAAATAGCTGTGGAGTTCCTCCGCCATCCTCTTTGTGAGGGTAGTCACCAGGACTCTCTCGTCCAGTTCCGACCTCTTGCGTATCTCCTCCATCAGGTCGTCCACCTGGTTCTTGGTCGGACGCACCTGGATAGGCGGATCGAGGAGGCCCGTAGGCCTTACAACCTGCTCTACCACAAGGCCTTCGCACTTGTCCAGCTCATACTCCGCAGGGGTTGCGCTGACGAAGACTTTCTGGCCCGTGATGGCCTCGAATTCGTCGAATTTGAGCGGTCTGTTGTCGGATGCTGCAGGCAGTCGGAAGCCGTATTCCACGAGCACGCTCTTACGCGAATGGTCGCCTCCGTACATAGCCCTGATCTGTGGTATGGTGACGTGGCTCTCGTCTATGAAAGTCACGAAATCGTCGGGGAAGTAATCGAGCAGGCAGAACGGTCTGTCGCCCTCGTTCCTGCCGTCGAAATACCTCGAATAATTCTCGATTCCAGGGCAGTAATTCATCTCCTTTATCATCTCCAGGTCGTACTCCACACGCTGCTTGATACGCTTTGCCTCAAGCGGTCTGTCCTCCTTCTCGAAGTAGGCGATCTGTGCCAGCAGGTCGTCCTGTATCTGGCTGATAGCCTGCTTCTTACGCTCGTTTGTGGTCACGAAGTTGCCGGCCGGATAAATGGAGATTTCATCCAGCTCGTCTATCATCGCGCCGGTGAGCGGATCCATAATGTGTATGGACTCCACCTCGTCCCCGAAGAACTCCACTCTGACCGCGTGGTCGCCGTAGCCTATGCAGATGTCCACGGTGCTTCCGGTGACCCTGAAAGTGCCCCTCTTGAAGTCTGTCTGCGTCCTGTTGTAGAGGGCGTCCACGAGCTTGTGCAGCAGCCTCATCTGGCTCAGCTGCTCACCCTTGTGAATGACCACCGTCTGGTCGTGGAAATCGGCCGGGTTGCCTATGCCGTAGAGGCAGGAGACACTGGATATGACTATGACGTCGCGGCGGCCCGAAAGCAGGGCGGAAGCGGCGCTCAGACGGAGCTTCTCGATCTCGTCGTTGATGCTCAGGTCCTTCTCTATATATGTCTCAGTACTAGGTATATACGCCTCCGGCTGGTAGTAGTCGTAGTAGGATACGAAGTACTCCACGGCGTTGTCCGGAAAGAACGATTTGAACTCTCCGTAAAGCTGCGCGGCGAGCGTCTTGTTGTGGCTCAGGATGAGGGCGGGGCGGTTGAGTTTCTGGATGACGTTTGCCATCGTGAAGGTCTTGCCCGAACCGGTCACGCCGAGCAGGGTTATCGCGTCCACGCCCTCGTTCAGTGCGTTGCAGATACCCTTTATTGCTTCGGGCTGATCTCCCGAAGGCTTATATTGAGATGTGAGCTTGAAATCCATTTACTATGTAAAACTTTGTAAATATACTCATAAAATTTCTCTCTCTTAACAAAAAAAGGTTATCTTTGCGCGGATATAGGCATTATAGCCTGCTTTGTATAGAAACATACGCAAATTTATACATCAAAAATTATGGTTTACACAAAAGAAGTGCAGCAGATGTGCTGCGTCAAGAAGGGTCCTAATCACGGACCTGCTCCAATCCCTGAAGAGGGCAAGTGGGTGAAATCAAAGGAAATTTCAGATGTATCCGGCTTTACACACGGTATTGGCTGGTGCGCTCCTCAGCAGGGTGCGTGCAAGCTCAGCCTCAATGTAAAGGAAGGTGTCATCGTAGAGGCTCTCGTCGAGACTATCGGTTGCTCCGGTATGACTCACTCAGCAGCTATGGCATCTGAGATCCTCCCAGGCAAGACAATTCTCGAGGCTCTCAACACTGACCTCGTATGCGACGCCATCAACACCGCAATGCGTGAACTCTTCCTCCAGATCGTTTACGGACGTACCCAGTCAGCTTTCTCAGAGGGCGGCCTTTCAGTAGGTGCAGGCCTCGAGGACCTCGGCAAGGGTCTCCGCAGCCAGGTAGGTACTCTCTATGGTACTCTCGAGAAGGGTCCTCGTTACCTCGAGCTCGCTGAGGGTTACATCAAGACCCTCGCTCTCGACGAGAACGATGAGATCTGCGGTTACGAGTTCGTACACCTCGGCAAGTTCATGGATGCAATCAAGAAGGGCGTTGACGCAAACGAGGCCCTCAAGCAGGTAACTGGTACCTATGGTCGTTTCACCAAGGAGGCCGGTGCAGTTAAGTACATTGACCCACGTAAAGAATAAGGAGACAGGACTATGATTAGAGAAGTGAAATTCGAAAGCCAGGACCGCCGCATCAAGCAGGTCCTCGCAGCCCTCAACGAGGTTGGCATCAAGTCTATCGAAGAGGCTAACGAAATCTGTGAGAACTATGGTCTCGATCCATATATCACCTGTGAGTCAACTCAGCCAATCTGCTTCGAGAACGCAAAGTGGGCTTATGTAGTTGGTTCAGCCATCGCAATCAAGAAGGCTGAGGCTACCGGTGACAAGAGCGCTGTCAGCGCTGCTGCCAACATCGGTCTCGGTCTCCAGGCATTCTGCATCCCTGGTTCAGTAGCTGACGACCGCAAGGTAGGTCTCGGCCACGGCAACCTCGCAGCACGTCTTCTCAGCGAGGAGACCAAGTGTTTCGCTTTCCTCGCAGGCCACGAGTCATTCGCTGCCGCTGAGGGCGCAATCAAGATCGCTGCAAAGGCTGACAAGGTTCGTCAGGAGCCTCTTCGCTGCATCCTCAACGGTCTCGGAAAGGACGCTGCCCAGATCATCTCCCGCATCAACGGCTTCACCTATGTGCAGACTCAGTTCGACTACTTCACCGGTGAGCTCAATGTTGTACGCGAGATCGCTTACAGCAACGGTCCTCGTGCAAAGGTTCGCTGCTACGGTGCTGACGACGTTCGTGAGGGCGTTGCAATTATGTGGAAGGAAGGCGTTGACGTTTCCATCACCGGTAACTCAACCAACCCTACCCGTTTCCAGCATCCTGTTGCAGGTACCTACAAGAAGGAGCGCATCCTCGAGGGCAAGAACTATTTCTCAGTAGCATCAGGTGGTGGTACAGGCCGTACTCTCCATCCAGACAATATGGCCGCTGGTCCTGCTTCTTACGGTATGACCGACACTATGGGCCGTATGCACTCTGACGCTCAGTTCGCAGGTTCATCTTCCGTTCCGGCTCACGTCGAGATGATGGGCTTCCTCGGAATCGGTAACAACCCAATGGTAGGCTGCACCGTTGCGTGCGCCGTTGACGTTGCAACTGCTCTTGCAAAATAAGTCAACCTCAATAGTATACTGGAAATGAAGAAAGTATTATCAATTGTGTGCGCTGCCGCGATGATGTGCATTACCGTTGCAGCATCTGCCCAGGACAAGAAGGCTGAGCGTAACTATGGTCCTTATCAGACCAATGGTGCCGCCAGCAACTGGTTCGTAAGCCTGGGTGGTGGAGTCGATTGGGTGGCAGACGGTATCCTTTCCGGAGCTAACTTCGGAAAGTGTACTCCTACCCTCGATCTCTCTTTCGGAAAATGGGTTACCCCTACCGTCGGTGGACGTCTTGGCTATCAGGGCTTCAAGAACGCCGCCAACGATGAGAAGTTCGGCAACAACTACATCCACGGAGACGTTCTCTGGAACATCTCCAATCAGTTCGGTGGTTACAAGGTTGACCGCATCTACAACTGCATACCTTACGCTCACACGGGTCTGTACATTGGTGGTGCAAACGGCAAGGAGTTCGCTCTCGGCCTCGGTCTCCTCAACAACTTCCGCATCAATGACCGTCTGGCTATCTTCGCTGACCTCCGTGCTTCAGCCCTTCGTGGCGAGCAGGTGTACGGCGCAGGTGGAGCCTGCATCCTTGATGTCTCCGCAGGTCTTACCGTAAACCTCGGCAAGAAGCTCACCTTCAGCAACTCAGAGGGTGCCGGCGACAATGGTGCTCTCGCAGAGGCCCTTGCTGCACTTGCTGATGCAAAGGATGCTGCCAAGGCTGCCCAGAAGGAAGCAGATGCTGCCAAGAAGGAAGCCGCTGACGCTAAGGATGACGCCGCTGCCGCTCAGAAGGAAGCTGATTCCGCAAATGAGACTGCAAAGGCTCTCCAGGATGAGCTTGAGGCACTCAAGAACAAGCCGCAGGATATCATTGAGAAGGTTACCAACCACATCATCGCTGGTCCTCTCACTGTTTACTTCGAGCTTGGTAAGAGCACTCTCTCCGCAATGGAGAAGCAGCACCTCACCTACTACTTCGACAACCTCCTCAAGGGCGAGGACGCAAAGGATCTCAAGTTCGTGCTTACCGGCTCTGCCGACAAGTCCACCGGTACTGCCGAGGTCAACGAGCGTCTCTGCATCGAGCGCGTCGCTTATGTATTCGATGTCCTTGTCAACACTTATGGCGTAGACCAGAACAATATCACCATCAAGGATAATGTCTACTCCGATGACCAGGATCATCCTGAGTTCAGCCGTGCCGTCATCATCGAGCACTAGTATTTAAATTCCAGGGGAGTGCCTTCCGTCAAGGAGGCATTCCCCTTTATAATTTTTTGTTATGAAAGCCATCAACTTCAGAACTCTGGTACTTGCAGCATTCGTAATGCTCTTTGCCTCCTGTTCCACTTACAAGAAGATCAACTACCTCCAGGACGTCCAGGTGGACTCTGCCATTGCCATAGCCGCAAGCCAGGGCATTGTCATCCAGCCTCAGGATATGATCTCCATTGTGGTGTCAAGCCGCAATTCGGAGCTCGCCAGGATATATAACCTTCCTGTAGTGACCTATCAGGCCGGTTCCGAAGCCTCATCGATGGGTTCATACAACCAGAGGCTCATCGGCTACAGCGTCGACAACGAGGGCAACATCGAATTCCCTGAACTGGGAACCATCCACGTTGCCGGAATGAACCGCTGGCAGCTTGCGGAGGACATCCGCACCAGGCTCAGTGACGTCGTGAAGGATGCGATCGTCACCGTGCAGTTCATGAACTTCAAGATTTCAGTGACCGGCGAGGTCACCTCTCCTGGTGTCTTCGACATCTCGGGAGACAAGATCACCCTCTTCGAGGCTCTGTCACTCGCCAGGAACCTGACCATCTACGGCAAACGCGACGGCGTGTATGTGATCAGGGAGCAGAACGGCAACCGCACCATCTATCAGGTGGACCTCAGGACCGTGGATATGTTCAATTCCCCTGCGTACTATCTGCAGCAGAATGACGTAGTCTATGTGGAGCCTAACAAGGTACGTGCGGGCCAGTCTACAATCAACGAAAACAATATCAAGTCCGTAAGTGTCTGGGTATCAATCGGCTCATTCCTTACTACTATCGCTACGCTCGTGATCAGCGTGATGGCGAGGAAATAGTATTCATTGATATTGTCCCCCAAGAAAGTATGGAAGACAACAGGAAACTCTACGTCGAAGAAGACGCATCAGCCCTCAAGCTGGTCGACATCTGGCACCTCGTGTGGGACTACAAGTGGTGGTATGTCGCCTGTGTGGCTATATGTCTCGTAGTTGCGGCCGTTTATATATATAGGTCTCCTGCAATCTACAGCAGGACAGCCAAGGTCATCATCGATGAGGGCGCTCAGGAAGCCGCTATGCGCGATCTCTCCTCCTTCACCGGAAGTATGTCCAGGCTCCGCTACTCCACCAACGTCGACAACGAGGTGGAGGCCTTTGCCTCTCCTGACCTTATGGAGACCGTAGCCCAGCGCGTCGGACTCCAGACTTCCTATGTGGAACATCAGATGTTCCGTCAGGTCGAACTCGGAGACAACAAGCCTTTCGAGCTCTTCCTCGCAGGTGAGAACCCTCAGTCCTCACTTTCCTTCATCGTCACCAAGACCGGCGACGACAGCTTCACCCTCCACGATTTCGCGGTGGGAGGCCAGGACTCCAAGGAACTTAAGAGTGCCGTCGTAAAGGGCGCTCTCCTCGACACCCTGACCACTCCTGTGGGACGCATAGTCCTCGCCCCGACCCTCCATTCCGAAGCCTGGGCGAATGACATTACCGTCAGCTGGCGCAATGCCAAGGCTGCCGGCAAGCGTTTCGCCAACAGTATGAACGTATCCATCTCCGGCAAGCAGACTTCCGTAGTGGTGCTCAGCATCAACGACAAGTTCCCTAAGCGTGCCGAAGACATACTCAATACCCTCATCGACGTGTACAACGAGACCTGGGTTCTCAACAAGAACAGGTCCGCACGCAACACCACCAACTTCATCAATGACCGCCTCGTGGTCATCGAGCAGGAACTCGGCATCATCGAGTCCGAACTCAAAGACTACAAGGAGCGCAATCAGCTCACTGACATCAAGGCCATCTCCAACGCCTATCTCAATGAGTCATCCCAGTACGCCACGCGTTCATTCGAGGTGAACAACCAGCTCTCCATTGCCAACTACATCAAGGATTATCTCAACAATCCTGCTAACACCCTGTCCCTGATTCCTTCGAATTCCGGACTTTCCAGCAGCAATGTGGAAGCTCAGATCGCATCTTATAACGAGCTCGTGCTCCGCAGGGACAATCTCCTGACCAACACTTCGGAGAACAGCCCTCTCATCACCGACATCAACCAGTCCCTCGAATCCATCAGGAGCGCTATCCTCAGGTCCATCGACAACCTGATCGCTACCCTGAAGATCCAGGCCGACCAGATTGCCAGCCAGGAGCAGCTCGTACTCAACAGAATCTCCGCCAGCACCGGCCAGGAGTTTGAGCTCCTCTCCATCGAGCGTCAGCAGAAAGTGAAGTCCTCACTCTATGTCTACCTCCTCCAGAAGAGGGAAGAGAACGAACTCGCCAGCCTTATGAACGTGAGCAACACCCGACTCATTATGGCGCCTACCGGCGGCAGCTCTCCGGTTGCCCCTCGCCGTATGGTCATATTGCTCATCGCCCTCATCTGCGGCTGCGGCATTCCTTTCGGCATCCTCTTCCTCAAGAGGACGCTCAACAATTCGGTCGTAAGCAAGTCTGACGTCACCGATGTCCTGACTATGCCTTACCTCGCAGAGATCCCTCTCGACGGAAAGAAGAAGAAATTCGCCAAGCTCAGGGAGCTCCGCAAGAACGATGACAATGTCAAGAGGCCAATAGTCGTCGCAGGCGGACGCCGCAACGTCATAAATGAGGCCTTCCGCGTGCTTCGTACCAATGTCGACCTGATGCTCAATTCCACCAAGGGATGCAAGGTTGTGATGGCCACATCTATGTATCCTGGTTCAGGCAAGACCTTCATTTCGATGAACCTTGCCGCCAGTATGGCAATCAAGGGTGCGCGCACTCTTATGCTCGACCTTGATATGAGAAAGGCTTCGATGAGCCACTCTCTCGACCTTCGCGGTCCTGGCGTGGCTGCCTACCTCAATGAGTCCGTGGACGACCTGGACTCCTGCATAGGAAATGTTTCAGAGAACCTCGACGCGATGAGGGTGGGCACTCTGCCTCCTAACCCGTCCGAGCTTCTCCTCTCCGAGCGCTTCAGGCAGATGATTGCCCTGCTCAGGGAGCGTTACGACTATATCTTCATCGACTGCCCTCCTGCAGAGGTGGTAGCGGATGCCGCCATCATTTCTGCCCAGGTGGACATTACGGCCTTCGTCATCCGCGCCGGTCTTATGGACAAGCGCAACCTGCCAGTGGTCGAGGACCTCTACAAGTCCGGTAAGTACACCAGGATGACCGTCATCCTCAATGGCCTCGATGCCCTGTCCCACTACGGCCGCGGTTATGGCCGCTATGGCTATGGCAAGGGTTATGGCTACGGCTACAACTACGGCAGCGACAAGAACTGATGGGTATCTTCAACCGAAAGACATCAATAGCGAAAAGTGGCCTTCTCAAGGGGGCCACTGATCGTCATTCCCATATCCTCTATGGAGTTGACGACGGCATCCGCGACCTCGTGGATTCCCTGGCCTGCCTGGAGTATTATGAGAAACTGGGAGTTGCCGACCTCTGGCTGACTCCTCATATTATGGAGGACGTTCCGAATACCACCGAGCGTCTTAAGGCAAGGTTCAACGAACTCTGCAAATCCTATCAGGGTCCGATCAGACTCCACCTCGCTGCGGAATATATGATGGACTCGCTTCTGCTTGAAAAGCTCGCAGCCCACGATCTCCTTACTATGGAAGACAACATCGTCCTGGTCGAGACTTCCACCTGGAGGGCTCCCGAGGACTGGCTTTACTTCCTTGAGAAGATACAGGCAGCCGGTTACAAGCCCCTCTTCGCCCACGTCGAAAGGTATCAGTACCTCAAGGCTGAGGACTATGACAAACTCTATCGTATGGGAATTCGTATGCAGCTCAACTATGGTTCCCTGACCGGCTTCTACGGTGAGACGGCTCAGCGCAAGTCCCGTGAACTGCTGGCCAAGGGCTACTACAGTTACTGCGGGTCCGACTGCCACCGTCTCCACAATGTCGAGAAGCAATTCACGTCCGATTGCCTGAAGAAGGCAGAGCTTTCGCTTCTGCGGGATTGCATCCGGTAACATCCGGCCCTCACACGCGTATATATAATATAGTATAAATAAGACACAGAATGGACAAGAACAGTTATGCCCTGGGTATGAGCATCGCCCACAACCTGCTTCAGTCAGGTGTAAAGAATCTCAACATCGAAGATTTCGCAGCCGGCCTCAAGGCTACGCTCACTGGCGCTGAGCCGGCAATATCCATCGAGGAAGCAGGCGAGTGCCTCCAGGCATTCTTCGCAGAGCTCGAGGCTGAGCAGGCAAAGCAGCAGGCTGCCGCCGGTGCAGTATTCAAGAAGGAAGGTGAGGACTGGCTCGCTGCCAACGCCACCAAGGAAGGTGTGAAGACCCTCGCAAGCGGTCTCCAGTACAAGGTGCTCGAGCAGGGCAAGGGCCGCAAGCCTTCTGCAACTGACAAGGTGAAGTGCCACTACTGCGGTACTCTCACTGACGGAACCAAGTTCGACAGCTCATACGACCGCAACGAGCCTGCAGTCTTCGGACTCAACCAGGTGATCGCCGGCTGGACTGAAGGCCTTCAGCTTATGAGCGAGGGTGCCAAGTACGAACTCTACATCCCTTACCAGCTCGCATACGGTGAGTATGGTGCTCCGGGCGCCATCCCTCCATACGCTGCTCTGGTATTCACCGTAGAGCTCCTCGAAGTGCTCTAGCAGGGGAGCCCGAGAGCCTTCCGGAATCTTTTTCATAAAAAAGCGAAAAAAGATTTGGAGATAAGATTTTTTGGGCTACCTTTGCAACCGCTTTCGGAAAAAGCGTGGTCAAAACCCTCCGAAAAGCGAAAAGTTCTTAAAAAACTAAAATAAAATTTGCAGGTTTCGAAATTGTTCGTACCTTTGCAATCCGCGCCGTTGAAAAACGCGCAAAACAAGTTCATTGAAAAGACTGTAAGAACAAGTACAAGCAAGTACCGAATATTTAATAAATTCGAGAAGCGTTAATTTCTTTTTTAGAGATTAGAAAGTCAGGGAAACAAGCTAAGATTT
>DCHT01000065.1 GCA_002314885.1 Bacteroidales bacterium UBA1745
AGTGCCACTACTTCTGCGCCAAAACGGCAACACAACGGCACCAGAGACAGGTGGAGAGGGAGGAAAACAGAGAAAGGCACAAAAAGACACAGAAAAGTGGTGCAGTACTAGTGGCACTACTTCTGCGCCAAAATTTCGGAGGGGGAAGTAATTTCGGAGGGCTGAACAAGTATATAAAGGTATGACACAGAGACTCGAAAAATACATTAAGACACGAGGCATCCTGACCGACAAGGGAAGCAAGGGCATCCAGTTGGAGTGGCCGGACCTCGAATGCGGACCATTCAAGGATGGATGGTTCTTACTTGACGTCGAAGAAGAATACTTCGAAATCCTCAACTGCTTCGGCAAAGGCTGCCGAGCTGACCTCCTCAGCGACATCATCGCCAACTGCAACTGTCCTGACGACCTCCAGATCGTCGGGGGCGACGAACCGTACATCGTCTGTCGCATCGACCGCAGGACTGAGGAATTCACCGGATTCAACTTCAGCATTACGATGGACAATGCGTTTGCACACATCTCAGAGCTTGTGCAGACCATTATGACGAGGTATTTCCTCAAGCTCATCTCCGTGGACCTGGAGGCTCGCAAGAGACTGAAGATCTGCGAGTTCAACACCAACAACAGGACGCGCTTCCTGGAGAGGTTCCCGCTCGCCGGAAGGAAGCTCAAGGACAACACCATCATTGAGCCGAAACAGAAAAAGGATGATGACGACGACATCGACGATTTCATCAACGAGATGGCGGAGAAGGAAGGCCCGCTCTTCAAGAAGAAGACCGCGACCACCTTCAAGAAGAAGGCGAAGACGGCCAACTCCGGCTTCAAGGCCATTGCCGGTATGGACCAGCTCAAGGCCACCCTCGAGGAGCAGGTGCTCTGGACCCTCACCCACAAGGAGCAGGCGAAGAAGTACAAGATTACTCCTCCGTCGGGTATGCTGCTCTACGGCCCTCCGGGCTGCGGCAAGACCTACTTTGCGGAGAAATTCGCGGAGGAATCGGGCTTCAACTACAGGCTCGTGAAGCCGTCCGAGCTCGGCAGTGTCTATCTCCACGGCAGCCAGGGCAAGATCTCCGAAATGTTCGACGAGACGAAGAAGAATGCACCTTGCGTGCTCTGTCTCGACGAGATTGACGCCCTCGCCCCGAACAGGGAGAAGCTCCGCGACGAGAACCGCTCCAGCGAGGTCAACGAGTTCCTCTGCCAGCTGAACGACTCGGCGAAGGCGGGAGTGTTCGTCATCGGAATGACCAATATCAAGGACGCCATCGACCCTGCGATTATGCGAAAGGGCAGACTCGACATCGTGGTGGAGGTCCCTGCGCCGGACAAGGCCCTCCGCGCCTCCCTCTTCGAGTTCCACCTCAAGGGACGCCCTATGGAGAAGGACCTCTGCATCGACGCCCTCGCCGAGATGACCGAGGGCTATGCCTCCTCCGACATCGTGGCCATCGTCAACGCAGCCGCCATCAAGGCCGCCAGGGCTGATGTGCTCATCTCCCAGGAACTCCTCAGCAACGCGGTGAAGACCACCGAGTCCTCACTCAAGACAGTCAAGACCAAGCGCCCGGTCGGCTTCAAGGCCGTGGGCGCCTGAGTCAGGGATTTTTACTATATTTGTTAGCTATGAACAAATGGAGCAGATATCTCGACCTTCCGGCAGTGGCAGAGGCGAGGAAACTTATCAAGGAAAACTATCAGCAGAAACTCAAGTTCGTGGAGGAAACACACCAGTATTTCCTCGGCGAGCAGGAACTCGAGTGCGTGTCCAACGTCGTGAACAAGTGGTCCGCCACCAATGAGGAGGCTATGCTCGACGCAGCCGCCAGGAAGGCCCAGCGTTATCCGGACTACAGGTACTACGGCAATACCCGCGAGCAGATCAAGGCCATCTGGGAGGAAGCCGGACGCGTCGCCTGCGAATTCGGCACCAAATGCCACGCCTTCGGAGAGGATATGTTCTACAAGATGACCGGCCAGTCCGACAAGGAACTCGTCCCGACCTGCGGGCACGAGGAAGCCATCGTCAATTTCTGGAATGCCCTGCCTGAGAACTATATCCCAGTCCTCGCCGAGACCCAAGTCTTCAACACCCAGGACGGCCTGGCTTACGCCGGCACCTTTGATATACTCTTCTACTACCACAACGAAACCGACCCGTCCAAAAGCGGCTTTATGATATTCGACTACAAGACCAACAAGGCCCTGGAGAACGAATATGCCCGCACCCACGAAGGTAGGATGCTCCAGCCTTTCGGCGAGCTCTTCGAGGAATCCCTCAGTCACTACTGCCTCCAGCTCGGTCTCTACCAGCTGCCTCTCGAGCAGCTCGGTCTCAAAGTCATCGGGCGCAGGCTGGTTTGGCTCAATGGAGACGGCAGCTACGAACTCCGCAAGCTCCCGGACTACACAGGAAAGCTCCGAAACGCCCTCAAGAATCTCTAGTACGCTATGATAAAACCATTTCTCAGACAGGTTGCCGAACATTACCTCAAGCTTGGTGACTTAGGCGACCGCATATTCGTGTTCCCGAACAGAAGGTCTATGGCCTTCTTCAGGATGTATCTGCTGCAGGCCCTCAAGGAAAGCGGCAACGGCGTCATCATCGCTCCGAAGATGATGTCTGTCAACGATTTCTTCGCCGATATGGCCGACAAGGCCACCGCAGACAGGATCACTCTGCTGCTGAAGCTCTACGAATGCTACTCCAAGTGTCAGGAGGCGCACGGCCAGAAGCAGGAGGAGCTGGACGACTTCATATATTGGGGCGACACCATATTGGCCGACTTCAACGAGGTCGACAAATATCACATAAACGCCCATTCCCTCTTCACCAACATCCGCGACTTCAAGGAGATATCCTACGCACCGGAACTGACTGACGAGCAGAAGAAAGCCATCACCCAGCTGGCCGGCCACTTCTCGGAGGAAAAGTGGCAGAAGGAAACGGGCCGTCTCGACGTCAAGGAGAACTTCCTGCTCGTGTGGGAGATACTTGGCGAACTCTACGACTCATTCAGGGGCGCCCTGGAGGCGGAGGGCCTCGCGTACGAGGGTATGCTCTACCGCAGCCTGGCCGACGAAATCACCCCTGGCAACGCCGAGGAAATACTGCACCGCGCCGCACCGGACGCCAAGACCTGCGTATTCGTGGGCCTCAACGCCCTCTGCAAGTGCGAGGAAATGACGCTCAGCGCTATGACCAAGGCCGGACTGGCCGAATTCTGCTGGGACTTCTCCGGTGAAATGGTCACCGACGAAAAGAACCCGTCATCGAGGTTTATGCGCAGCACCCCGTTCCCGAACGCCCTCAAGCTCGACGCTGAAGGCCTTCCGAAGACCAAGGTCCACGTCATAAACGTGCCTTCCGCAAACGGTCAGGCCAAGATGCTCCCGGACATCATCAGCTCCGTCCCGGAGGAGGAACGCGGCATTGACTTCGCCGTCGTGCTGCCGGACGAGACTATGCTCCTGCCTGTCCTCGGCAACATTCCGGAAAGCGTGAAGTCCATCAACGTCACTATGGGCTATGGGCTCTCCGGAAGCGAATGGAACGCCCTGATGAGAGACATCGTGGCTATGCAGCTCCACACCAGGAACAGCAAGTACTTCTACCACAGGAACGTCTATGACATATTCTCCAACGGAGTCTTCAAATCCCTGCTCAGCGACGAGGAGAAGCAGGCCGTGGCCGACATCCAGAAGGCCGCAAAGCCATATATCCCGTTCGAAGACCTGCAGAAGGGCGAGGTCCTGAGCCTGGTATTCACCCAGGCCGGAGACGACAGCGCCAAGCTCGCCGCCTACCTCAAGGAAGTAGCCTTCTCCCTCGGGGCGAAGCTCAATCCTGACAGGAAGAAGGTGGGCACGGAAGTGCTCCTGCTGGAGTGCGCAATGCAGTACTACCGCTGCGTGAACCGCCTGGCCGACCTCAAACTCAACATACGTCCGAAGTCCTTTGCCCACCTGCTCGACCAGCTCGTGGCAGGCATCTCCGTGCCGTTCTCAGGCGACCCTCTGGGCGGCCTCCAGGTGATGGGCCCTCTCGAGACCCGTGCCCTGGACTTCAAGCACATCGTGCTGCTGAACGCCAACGACGGCGTCTTCCCTCACAAGAGCGTGAGCTCGTCCTTCATTCCACCGGAGCTGCGCAAGGCCTTCGACCTGCCGGGCTACGAGTGGCAGGATGCCATCTGGGCCTACTATTTCTACAGGCTCATTTCCCGTGCCGAGCACGTCTGGATGATCTATGACTCCAGGACCGACGGACTCAACAGCGGAGAGGAAAGCTGCTACATCAAACAACTGCGCTACCTCTATGGCGACAAGGTGGATATGGACGAATATATCGCCTCCTGCGCCGTGGAAGGCAGCGGACTGGACGACGGCATCGAGAAGACCGACGACGATATCAAGGCTATGCAGGAAGGCGAATTTTCCGCCTCTTCCATTGAGAAATATATCCACTGCCCGGCCCAGTTCTACTATTATTTCATAAAGAAGCTCTACAGCAAGGATGAAGTGGAGGAGAACCTGGACTCAGGTATGCTCGGCACCATCTGCCACGACACTATGGAAGCTTTGCTCTGCGGAGTGGAAGCCATAGACGACCGCTCGAACTTCGACAAGCGCGACAAGGAGAGGAAGTTCAATCCTCTGCCGGAACTCACGCAGGAGTATCTGGATGGCTGGAAGAGCGAAGCGGGACAGCAGAAGCTCAGGGACAAGATCAGCTGGCTCATCTGCGCAAAGCTGAAGTGCCAGGAAGTGGAAGGCAGGGACCTCGTGTCCGCCGAGATGGCTCTCAGCTATGTGAACAAGGTCATCGACAGGGATCTCGAACTTATCAAGGAGCACGGCCCGATCAAGGTGGTCGGAGTGGAGAAGGAAATTCACGGGGAGATAGCCGGCCACAGGTTCAAGGGCTTCATTGACCGCTTCGACAGCCTCGAGGAAGGCACCCTGCGCATCGTGGACTACAAGAGCGGCAGGGACCGCCAGAGACAGCTGGACCCGGGCAGCGACAAGGAAAAGGCTGCCAAGCTGTTCCTCAATATCGAGGGCAAGCCTAATCCGAATGCATCCGACTACAAGGCCGCATTCCAGTTCTTCATCTACGACCGCCTGGTGCAGCAGAAAAAGGAATTTTCGGGTAATATTCTGAGGAATTCGATGTATTCTATATCAGACGTGTTCACCGAAAATGTGAAAATCTATCCAGCCGACCCGGATTATATGGACAAGATGGAGGAAAACCTCAAGAAGGTGTTCGCACAGATGGAGGACAAGTCCGTGAAGTTCACCAGGAACACCAGAAGCTGTGACTTCTGCGATTACAAGGCCCTTTGCGGCATTGCAAACAAGAAAAAGTAGAAGAATGGACGAAGCATTGAAGAAGAAACTCGACGACGTACGCACCAAGGGCGGCGTCGAAATGATGAAGGCCTCAGCCGGCTCCGGCAAGACCTTCTCCCTCGCCAGGGAATACATACGCCTGCTCCTCAAGGACTGGAAGCCGGATGCCCACAGGCACATACTCGCCGTGACCTTCACCAACAAGGCCACCGAGGAGATGAAGTCCCGCATCGTGGACGAACTCGACACCCTCGCCCACTTCACAGCGAAGTCAGGCTACAGGGAATACCTCCTGGAACAGTGCGGTTTCAGGAATGAACGTGAACTGCAGAAAACCGCAGAGAAGGCCCTTGTGGCCATACTCAACGACTACAGTTCCTTCTCAGTCAGCACCATTGACAAGTTCTTCCAGCAGACCCTCAGGGCCTTCGCAAGGGAGATAGGTCAGATATCCGAATACAAGGTGGAACTGGACAGGGATGCCCTCGTGGACGAGTCCGTGGACGTACTCCTGGATTCCCTTTCAGAGGACAAGAAGGAACTGCTCAAGTGGCTCGCCGAGAGTTCCAGGGAGAAGATCGAGGCCGGCGAAGGCTATCACCTCGAATCCAACCTGCGCTCATTCGCCAGCGGCTATCTCACCCAGGCCTACGAGGACAAGCGCCGTGAAAAGGGAGTGGACGAGGCGGATGCATTCTCCCCTGAGAACCTCACGAAAATGACCAGCGCCTGCAGAGCCATCATCAACGCATACGACGATGACTTCAAGACTCTGTTCAAAGATGCCGACACTCTCCTCAGGCGCATTGATTCCTATGCCACAGTCCAGAGCAGTCTCAGGAAATATGTGGACGAGGCGCTCGACTGCATCCCGTCGCAGTATACCTTCAGGACCATCATCTCCAAGGTGGCCGAAGAAGGAACCAAGGCCGTGTATGCCCCGCAGGCGAAGAAACTCTCAGCTGCGGATGTGGCTGAGCTGGAGGAGCTGTTCTCCAAGATCGAAAGCCTGGCCGGAGACCGTCTCTGCGAGATGCGCACAGCAAGGATACTCGTCAAGCAGATCTACGTGTTCCGCGTGGCCAGCGAACTCAGCCAGGCCTTCACCGAACTGCTGAAGGAGAAGAACGTCCTTGGCATTGACGACACCAACAAGATACTCAAGGACATCATCGGCAACACCGACACGCCTTTCATCTACGAGAAGACCGGCTCCAGATACGACCACTTCCTCCTGGACGAGTTCCAGGACACCTCAAATATCCAGTGGGACTGCTTCAAGTCGCTGCTCCGCAACAGCATCGACTCGGCGAACTACAATCTCATCGTAGGCGACATCAAGCAGAGCATCTACCGATGGAGGGATGCGGACTGGAAGATCCTGGGCGAGAAGGTCAAGGCCGAAATCAACAACGAAAGCCAGCTGGCCGAGAACCCTCTCGACAAGAACTGGCGCAGTGCCGAGAACATCATCAAGTTCAACAACGGCTTCTACGCCACACTTGCAGAAGCCAGGGGCATCCAGGACATCTATTCCGGTGTGGAGCAGCAGACCAATGACAAAATCAAGGTCCCCGGCTTCGTGGAAATGGCATTCTGCAAATACGAGGAAATGATGGACAGGGTCGTGGCTATGGTTCAGGAAGTCCACGAAAGGGATTTCAAGTACAAGGACATCGCCGTCATCGTCAGGACCAATGGCCTCGGCCAGAAAGCTGCTGAGAGCCTGCTCAGCGCGGGAATCCCCGTCATCACCAACGACACCCTCGTGGTCGGCAAGGCCAAGAGCGTGAGGGACGTGGTGCTCGGCCTGAGCTTCCTCGACGACCCGGAGGACAAGATCAATTCCTTCGAGGCCCCGGACTTCGACTACAGCGTCCTCGACAATTGCCGCTCGCTCGCCGAAATGGCGAATGCGTTGCTTGCACAGCTCCCGAAGGAGCAGACCGACAGGGACACGCTCTACATCCTCTCCTTCCTGGACGCGATTGCGGACTATGTCAGCAACAACGGCAATGCCCTTCACGCCTTCCTCGAATGGTGGAGGGACAAGGGTATGGACAAGTGCATCTCATCCCCTAAGGACAGCGATGCCGTGACCATCATCACAGTTCACAAATGCAAGGGCCTCGACTATCCTTGCACCATCATACCTCTTCCATATCAGGACAACCTGGTCAGCGGCAAGGACAGTATGTGGGAGGAGATGAGATATCCATCAGATGGCCTGGAGCCGTTCAACAATGCGCTCTACAGGGTGAACATCTCGGACACCGGCCTCAGTGGCACCTATTTCTACGATTCCTTCGTCAGGGAGAAGAATATGGGCATAGTGGACCAGGCGAACACCTGGTACGTCGCCACTACACGCGCATCAGAGGAACTGCACATCATCAGCAACGTCCCGAGCGGCTCGGCCAGTTGGGATAGCTTCACGCACATCAAGGATGCCCTCTATCTCTATGTGACATCAGAGGAGTCCGGCTTCCTCCGCGCAGCAGAGGACACTGACACCTTCGAGTACGGCACACGCAGCAGCAAGTTCGTGAAGCCGGCCGACGAGGTGAAGAGAGCCAAGCCTTCTGACAGGATCCTCAAGTTCAATCACGAAGGAGTCTCCGGAGTCACCAGGGGCAACACCCGCATCAGCAACGAGGCGGAGAAGTTCTTCCTCGGCAGCAGCACCAACCCAAGGCAGAGATGGGGCACCATACTCCACGACATACTCCAGGACGTACTCACTCCTGAGGATCTGCCGGGCGCCGTCAATCGCGCAAGGATGGACGGCATCATCGACTCTTCCGAGGCGGAGATTGCCCTCAGCTCACTCAGCGCTGCACTGGTCTCAGTGGAGGACCGCGGCTGGTTCAGGGCTGAAAGGCAGAACGTCCGCTCCGAGAGGGACATCCTCTTCGACCCGGATGCCGTAGGCGTGGTGATGACGGACAAGGACGGCAACAGGAAAAACGATGGAAGGCCGGACCGCGTCGTCATCAAGGACGGAGGCAGAACGGCCGAAATCATCGATTACAAGTTCGGAGAGAGGGCCAAGGAGCACAGCGCCCAGGTGAGCCTCTATGTCGAACTGTACAGGAAGATGGGATTCGAGAACGTCAGAGGATATCTCTGGTACGTCGACGAGAAAGCGATTGAGCAGATCCTCGCCTAGGCGGCGAGGTGCTCCTTCACCCAACGCTTGATGTTGGAGACTCTCACCGACACGGAGCCGGGAGTTGAGCCGACACGCTCGGCTATCTCATTCACAGAGAAGCCCTGCGAGTAGAGGTCCATAATGTTCTGCTCGAGTTCAGAACGGGTCTCGAGGAACTTGTAGTAGTTCTCAAGCATATCGCGATACTCGAAGTCCTCGTCGGCACGGCACTCGCGGGCTGCCGCAACCTGGATGTATGGGTCCCCTTCCTCATCGAAGTCGTCGATGACGGTGTAGCTCACGTGCTCGTCGAGATAGTCCATAAGGGTTGTGAAGGCAACTGTCATAACCCAAGGACGGAACTTGCGGCTTGGGTCGTAGGAAGCACCCTTCTTCTCCACGTTGGAAAGCGTACGGCTGAACACCTCCTCACGGTCGTTGTAGTTGTCCCACCAATCAATCTTGTTGGCACCAAGATACTTGCTTACTGTAATGTCCGCAGCAAGGCGGATTTCGGCGTAATGGGCGACAATAAGCTCTCGCCCAATGGTAATATTGGTCTTAGTCATAAGTATATGTAAGTGCTGGTTTTAGAAGATTATATCCGGCCTGTTTTAGGAGAGGCAACTATATATACGGAGAAATGGACGGAAAGTTACAGGCTTTCCGTCCATTTTTTCTTTAATATTTTGCAAATGTGGGCTACAGGGCCCTACAGGCCATTATTTCACCTTCATCTTTCGGCCGTTCTTTCGGCTCTTTTCGGCGAGGAAGCCCATAATGTGACTCTCCATTGAGACGTCGATGGTGCTGGAGAGGTGGCTCGGATCCTCAGCCGCGACGGCCTCGACGAAGTCACGGAAGAGGGCGAGGTCTCCGCCGCCGTGGCCGGAGCCCTTGTACTCAGGGATATCGGACACCTTGCGGTCCCAGACGCTCTTCGTACCCGTCCTGAAATCATAGAGGGTGAAGGATGTGCCGTCGCCGTCGATGAAGCCGGTAGTACCCATCACGCGGGTGCGACGTCCGCCGAACGGAGTGAAGGCATCCATTGAGAATGAAGCCGTCCTGCCGCCTTCGAATACCATATTTGCCACATAGTGGTCAGGCTGGTCGTTGTCGCAGTGATATACGCAGCGGCCATACGGGCCCTTGACGAGCTGATCGTAGAGGGCGGCCTCGTCCCTGCGGTCCGGAATGTCGAACACGTAGGTGTGGCGCTTCTGCTGCACATAGACCTTGATGGCGGAATATGGGCAAGTTGCCTCGTGAGGGCAGCCGTCGGTACACTTGAGAGGCGCCCCAGCAGGAGCATTCTCCTCCTTGAAGAGGAAGAGGTCGCCATCGGCTACGATGGTCTTGCAAGGCTTGTCGAAGAGCCAGCGCAGGATGTCCAGGTCGTGGCAGGACTTTGCGAGAATGATAGGAGTGGTCTCCTTGGAACTGCGCCAGTTGCCGCGCACGTATGAATGGGCCATGTGCCTGTGCTCGATCGGTTCCTGATGCTGGATGCTGACGATGTCGCCTATGGCACCGCTGTCCATCATAGCCTTCAGGGCAATGAAATAAGGAGCATAGCGGAGCACGTGGCAGGTACCGACCACCTTGCCGGTGGAGAGGCTGAGCTTGAGTATGTCGCGGCACTCCTTCTCGGTCGGAGCGATAGGCTTCTCCACGAGGACGTGGTAACCGAGCTTGAGAGCCATAATAGTAGGCTTGTAGTGCACGTCGTCCGGAGTACAGATGACAGCGGCATCCGCGAACTTAGGCACTGAGAGGATCTCGCTGAAATCGCCGTAACGGCGCTCTGCAGGCACCTCGTGCAGGTCAGAGAGCTTGTGGAGACGGTAGTCGTTGATGTCGGACACGCCCACCACCTTCACATAGTCCGGGAACTTCTCGGCATATCTGGCATAGGTGTTTCCACGGCTGCCCGCGCCTATGATGATAATGGTAATAGGGCGGTCCATCTTAGGACTCAGGCCCCTGATGGGAAGCTGCAGGTCATTGAGCGACTCCGGGAGTTCGGCCAAATCCTGGCCACCGACTTCGGCTGCCCTCGCATTGAACAGGGAAAGGGGATCCATTGCCATTCCGGCTGCAGCGATACCGCAGGCCTTGAAGAAATCTCGTCTTTGCATATACTGGTAGTTTAATTGCGATTGAACTCCACTTCCACAAACACAGGGAAATGGTCGGAGGCGAGGGTGACGTCGCCGTTGGTGAACACTGAAGGAACCGAATAGCGGGATACCTTGCATTCAGCACCGTTCTTCAGCAGGAAGACATAGTCGATGCAGGCACGCGGGTTCTTCGGCGAAATGGTAATGTCCGTACCCGAAAGCTGGCTCCACGCCTTCTTCAGTTCCTTCACGGTATTGCTGTTCGGATATGCGTTCATATCTCCGCAGAGGAACACCGGCTTGCCGCATTTGCCATATTTGGCGACCATAGCCTCGTTCAGGACCTTTGCCTGGGTCAGCTGGGCAGTGTCGCCCTTGTGGTCGAGATGGGTGCTGGCAAGGACATAGTCCGCCGTCTCCACCACGCAGCAGGCTCTGGTCTCAGAACCGTCATACTTGTCGAAATGTATCTCGTAGCTGCTGATTATCCCGTCTTTCGTGCAGACTCCGACGCCATAGGAACCGCCCTTGTAGCTCGGCAGAGCGTGGGCATATCTGAAATTCCAGTCTCCCATTGCCTCTGCGAAATCCTTGATCTGATAGTTGCTGTGCCTGAGGTTGCAGCTGTCCAGCTCGTTGAGCGAGACGACATCCGCATTCAGTTCCTTCATCATCTCCGAGATCATCGGAATGGCATTGTCCAGTTCCTTACCGAATACGCCCACGTTGTACTGGACGATCTTCAGGCTGCGCGTGTTATTCTGTGGTTCCACGCTGCCACCGCCCGAACAGGATACGAGGACGACAGCGGCGACCAACAAGGCTAGTTTCTTCATCTTACGTTGCTTTCCCTCAAAGGTAAGCAATTATTCGTATCTAATCGCCTCGATAGGATCAAGATTCGCAGCCTTTTTCGCAGGATACCATCCGAAGAAGATGCCCGTTGCCGTGCAGACCAGGAAAGAAAGCAACACGGTCCAGGCCTGAATGGCAATCGGATAGTTGGCCAGGAACTTGACCACGTATGCCGCCCCGATGCCGAACAGAACCCCTATCAGGCCTCCCGTTATGCTCAACAGCATAGACTCTATCAGGAACTGCAGCAGGATGTCGCGACCTCGGGCACCGATACTCATCCTCAGACCGATTTCCTTGGTTCTCTCTGTGACTGAGACATACATTATATTCATAATGCCTATACCTCCGACGAGGAGGGAAATGGCGGCGACTGCTGCCAGAAGCGTGGTCATCAGATCACTCGTGGATGTCATCATTGAGGACATCTCTTCCTGGGAACGTATCTCGAAGTCGTCGCTGGCGTCCTCCTTGAGCTTATGGTTGCTGCGGAGGATATCCGTAATCTCGTCGATTGCCTGGTCGGTATACTCCTCGCTGAGGGCAGAGCAGACTATCTCCTGTATGTAGGTGATAGCGAGTATTCGCTTCTGAACCGTGGTGTATGGGGCGATGATCATATCATCCTGGTCCATACCCATAGAGTTGTAGCCCTTGCTCTCAAGCACACCGATGATACGGAAAGGAATGGAACCGAATCGTATGGTCTTGCCCAGAGGATTCTCTCCGTTGGTAAACAGGTTGCTCACCACGGTTGCGCCCACGATACACACCTTGGCCGCAGTCTTGATGTCCTGGTCCGTGAACATCTCGCCGTCACTGATCTTGTACTGACGTATTTCGAGATAATCCGCATTCACGCCGTATGCACTGGTCGGAGTATTGTTGGCCCCATAGATGGCCTGACTGGAACTCTGCACAAGCGGAGAGACACACTGGACATACGCAGCCTTCTCCAATATGCTTTCATAGTCCTGTATCTTGAGGGACTGCATATCGTCCGAACTCATCTTGACTCCGCCCATACGATTGCTTCCGGGCATTATCATAATCATATTCGAACCCATCTCGCTGATCTCGGCCTGGATGCTCTTCTTGGAGCCCTGTCCGATGGCGAGCATAGTAATGACTGAGCCCACACCGATTATGATGCCAAGCATAGTGAGGAATCCGCGCAGCTTATTGTTGGAAAGCGCCTTCAGCGCAATCATCAAGAGGTTTCCTAAATTCATACGCTAGTCGTTCTGAACTGGCAGCTTGGCGAGGGCTTCCGCTGCATCGAGTATATTATCATTATGGACATCACCTGTCACCTGACCGTCCCGCAGGGTGATATTGCGGCTGCTGTACTGAGCAATCTCAGGATTATGGGTCACAAATATTATGGTACGTCCTTCTGCGTGGAGACGCTGGAAAAGAACCAGTATCTCGAAACTGGTCCTGGTGTCCAGGTTACCTGTCGCTTCGTCCGCGAGCACCACGGCAGGATTGTTCACGAGCGCCCTGGCGATGGCCACTCGCTGCATCTGTCCTCCGGACATCTGATTGCTCTTGTGAAGGAGCCTGTCGCCAAGACCCACGGACTTGAGGGCCTCCACGGCCCTTTCACGGCGCTCTTTCGAGCCAACGGAAGAGTTGTAGAGCAGAGGCAGCTCCACATTCTCGATGGCGGTCGTCTTCGCCAGCAGATTGTAGTTCTGGAATATGAAGCCGATCTTGCGGTTTCGAAGGACTGCCCTGTCGTTCTTGCCCATCGTCCTTACAGACACTCCGTCGAGGTAGTATTCGCCTGAAGTCGGAGTGTCCAGGCAGCCCAGGGTGTTCAGCAAGGTGGACTTGCCGGAGCCAGAGGTACCCATAATCGTTACGAACTCGCCTTCCTCTATGGTGAAGCTCACCCCTCGCAGGGCGTGGACGATTTCGTCGCCGACCTTGAAGTCGCGGCGTATATTATCAAGTCTGATGACTTCCTTGCCCATATCCTACTTCTCTCCTTCCTTGTCCTTGTTGCCACCCGGAGGCGTCGGCATAAACGGACTGCGTTCCGTACTGCTGCTCTTGACAGCCTTTGCCTCCACGCTGAGGCCGCTGACTATAGTTGCGTCAACGTCAATCTCATCTACCTGGGTCCTGTCGCCGCTGGTATATCCGGTCGTGACGGAAACCGGGGAAATCTTTCCGCCGTCAAGCACCCACACGTGCTTTCCTTCCGGAGCCGCACCCTCCACTGTTATTCCGAGGCCAGCCAGAATCTCTGCATCAGGAGTGAAGCGGAGAGACTTGGTAGGGACGGAGAGGACATCATCGATCTCAAGCGTGAAAATCTCCACGCTGGCCGTGAGGCCCGGTTTCAGTTTCAGGTCCGGGTTCTCCGCCTTGATGACAACCTCATAGGTCACCACATTTGAAGAAGTAGTCGCCTCCAGGCGCACCTGATCCACGGTTCCGACGAAAATGTCGTCAGGATATGCGTCCACGGTGAATTCCACCCTCTGATCCTTTACGACCTGTCCGATGTCGGCCTCGTCCACGTCAGCGATAATCTGCATCTTGGTGAGGTCCTTGGCTATTGTGAAAAGGGTCGGAGTCTCAAAACCGGCTGCCACTGTCTGTCCTTCCTCGACTGCACGGCTGATCACGACTCCGTCGATAGGAGAAGTGATGGTCGCGTATGAGAGATTCCTCTTCACCTTGATGATGGAGGCCTTGGACTGCTCGTAGGAGTTCTTGGCCTTCTTATAGTAATACTCAGCCTCATCAAACTCAGCCTCGCTGACCAGATCCTTGTCGTGAAGGGTCTTGATTCGGTTGTAGACCTTGAGCCTGTACTCATATTCAGTCTGAGTGTTGGCCAATTCGGACTGGGCCGACTGCAGTTCGGCCTCAAGAGTCACACGATCCATCTCGGCGATGACCTGACCGGCCTTCACCTCGTCATTGTAGTCCACATAGAGCTTATTGATGATTCCGGAAACCTGGGTACCGACAGTCACCTCGGTCACAGGCTCCACGGTGCCGGTAGCAGTCACCGAATTCCTGATGTCAATTCTGGTGACCGGGGCTGTCTCAAGTGTTACTTTTTCCTTGCCGGACGGTTTCAGAAAATACCAGGCTGCTGCCCCGCCGATCGCAAGGGCGCATACCACAGTAATGATAATGCCTTTCTTTTTCATATATACTATTGTCTATTCTTCAATTGAAATGGACCTAAATACGGCCCTGATAAACGTCGAGGACGGAGAGATTCAGCAGGGCCATATACTTGGCCTGGAGCAGCGACTGCTGAGCCTGCAGCAGATCGTTCTTGGCGCTGATCATCTCCACTGTGTTCTTCATTCCGAGATTGAACTGCTCGCAAGTCAGATCGTAACTGTCCTGAGCATAGCGGAGCTGTTCCTTTGCGGCCACATATTTGGACTGAGAGGACAGAGTCTCGAGATATGCGCTCTCTATTTCCTTGAGCAGGCTCTTTTCCGCACTGACCTTGTCCAACTGGCTGTTGGCCACGGCGAGGCGCGCCTTGTTTACCGCTGTCTTGTTCTTACGTGCAGAAGTGATCGGTATTCGAAGGGTCACACCGGCATTGCCGTAGAGGTTGTCCTGTATCTGGTTGATGAAACTGTTGCCTGTGCCGGACCTGTTGCTGGTTCCGATGCCTGCACTCAGACCGAGAGTCGGATAATAGCCGTTCTTGGCCTGCTTCTCGGACAGTTCCGCCGCTTCGACGGACAGCTCGCTGTAACGTATTTCCGGCATAGTCTCGAGGGCATTGGAATATACGACGGACTTGTTTGGCACCAGCCTGAGCACTTCGTCGTCGCCGGCATCCGTGCCGGTCAGTTCGAGTTCGTCCAATATGCCGAGTTCCAGCAATTGCTTCAGCTGCAGCTTGTAGTCCTCATAATTAGCCTGAGCCACGGTCAGCTGATACTGGTCGCTGAAGAGCTGGCTCTGAAGCTGAGCCACGTCCACTTTGCTCACCGAGCCGGCCTTCCACATCTCGGTGGCGCGGTCGAACTGAGCCTGGGAGAGTTCCACGGTGCTTTCGTTGACCTTCACGGCCTCCTTCGAGTAGAGGCACTGCATATAGGCCTGGATGATGGAAATGCGAATATCCATCGCACTGGACTCCACGGAGAGGGAATCCAGGGTGTTCTGCATCTTGCTCTGCTTGTAGGTGGTGATCACCGAGGCGTCAAAGAGGGTCATCTCTCCGTTGATGCCATACGATCCGCTATATACCGCAGCATTCGAACTTGAGAACGGCATATATGTAATGCCCTGCTGAGTGCTTGCAGAAATGGTAGGACCGAAGTTAGCCTTTGCCTGGTAGGTATCTTCCATACCGGACAAGTAACTGTTTTTCTTCTGTTGAAGCTGGATATTGTTCTCCAGAGCGTAATCAATACACTGCTGCAAGGTCCAGGTGTAAGTTTCCTGTGCGCCGGCGGCGATTGCAAACAAAGACAGTGCAGCGCTGATTATTATTCTTTTCATTTATCTATGGTTTCAGTACGCAATATTTGACACATAATCCTTGCCATAGTTCAAGTTATTCTCAAATTTTTTCCGATTATTCTTTCAGAACTGCGTATTTTTGCGGCCGCAATATGGAGGGAATCCTAAAGAATATAGACAGGAGAATCGGGCCGGGGCTCTTCTACGGAGCGCTGGTCCTTTGCCTGCTTTCCGTCTTTCCGCTGTGGAGCTATGATATTCCGCCCGTATTGAAGCACATCGGCCGCTGGACGACATATACGGGGGCCCTGCTCTGCCTCATACGCCTCGTCCTGATGGTGGCCGAACGGCCGAAATATGTGCTTCTCTGCGTCGTCTGCGGACTTGTCATACTCATTTCGGTCCAAAACGGCGGGCGCGAATACCTGATCTACGGCTTCCTGCTGGTGGTATGTTCGAGGGACTGCGACATCAAAGTCATATTGCGCATCTATCTGGGCTATTTCGTGCTTATGCTCCTGGCGGCGCCTCTCACCTGGCAGCTGGGCTGGACAGCCAACATCACCAAGCATAAGATGGGCCTGCAGGGCAACTCCTGGGGGTTTTCCAACCCGAACATCCTGGCCTATTTCCTCGCTATGCTCAGCCTTACGGTGTGCACCATCTTCCGCAAATGCCGGGAGCGCATTCCCCTCTTCATCATCTGCTGGACGATGGCGGCCGTCACCTTCTTCCTGACCCTGAGCCTGACGCTGACCATTGCCCTCCTTGCCTTCCCGCTGATATATCTGCTGATTGAAAGGCTCCGTCCAGCCCCTGCGCTGATGGCCTGCCTGCCAGTCGCGTGCCTGGCCCTGTCAGTACTGCTCGCCATCTGTTTCGGTCCGGGCGAGGGCAACACGACTTTCGAGAGCCGCTTTTCCATACCATACCTATTTTATCAGACTCACGGCCCGAGCTGGATGGGCAACGACAACGGCACCGTATACCTGGACAACTTCTTCCTCGCCCTGGCGCTGCGCGACGGCATCATTCCCGGCATCATCATACTTGCCTTCTTCAGCCACTATTTCTACCGCCTCGCAAAGATGGGACAGCCTTTCGTGCTGGCCCTGGCCGTGTGCGTGTTCCTGACGGGCTTTATGGAAGAGTACCCGCTGCTCTACCTGGTCAACTTCCCTCTCCTGTTCTATTTCCAGGCAGAAGACGAGCTGAAACTGCCGTCCTGGAATAATATGCTGCTCGCTCTGGGCGCGTTCGCTGCCGTGGTGGCAATCCACCTTTACAGTCCGTGGCTGCCGTCCTTCCAAAAACACAACAACGCCGAGCACATCGGGGATATCCGCCTGCCGGAGGGATTCCAGCGCGTGGAGTGCCCTGCAGACAGTTATGCGGCCTTTCTCAGAAATCTGCCTTTGGAACCAGAGACCGAGGGCGTTGTCTCATTCGAAGGTCCCGAGGTTTCCGATACCATCCAGGGCTACTGCCACCGTGTCGTGAACGTTCCTCTCCTGTCCGAATACGAGCAATGCGCAGACGTCTGCATCCACCTGAGGGCCGATTATCTGTTCGGCAGGCGCGAGTTCCGCCAGATCCATTTCGAGGACACCCAGCACAACACAATGCGATATTCGCCGCTGAAGGGCGGCTCCCGCCAGGCATTCCGCAGATACCTCATCTATGTCTTCGGCTTGGCTAACACCGAATCCCTCAGGAACGAAATGTCCCGGCGTGAAGACCTGGACGGAATTCAGCCGGGAGATGTGTGGTGTTATGACGCGGACTCCCGCGAAAATGCCCGTTACGGCCACGCGATGACCGTCGCCGATGTCGCTGTCAATCCAGAGACGGGAGAGACGCTGTTTATGCTCGTCCAGGGCAGCACCCCGGCCTGCAGCATACACATCCTGGAGAACCTCGCAGAGCCGGAACTCTCACCTTGGTTCCGCCTGGACGGCAAAGCCCAGATCATCGACCTGGGCTTCGCAAAGTATCATAGGGATGAGCTGTACAGCTTTGAATGAGCTTTACCTGCCAGCCAGCACGATGAGGCTGAGGCCTGCGATGAAGAAGCAGAACATTGCGGCGAGAAGGCCGTAGACGCTCTTCTTGGAGCCCTTGAACTCCTTCCAGATGAAGATGCCCCAGATGGCGGCAACCATAGGAGCGCCCTGACCGAGGGCGTAGGATACGGATGCGCCGGCGCGACCTGCAGCGATGTAGCTGAGGG
Source organism: Bacteroidales bacterium UBA1745 (assembly GCA_002314885.1). Taxonomy (GTDB): domain Bacteria; phylum Bacteroidota; class Bacteroidia; order Bacteroidales; family UBA932; genus Cryptobacteroides. The sequence continues at coordinate 18,179 of DCHT01000065.1, forward strand.
CGGTGCCGAGGCACCAGATGCAGCCGCCTGCCATACCCACGAGATGGGTCTTGGCGTTGCCCTTGAGATATGCGCTTGGCTTGACAGGCTCACCCACGAATGGCTTGGCCATCATCAGAGGGCCGAACACCAGGTGGCTGACGAGCACTGCGAGGGAGAATATCACGATGGCGGTGTAAGGCCCCACCTTGCCGGCCTCCATATTTGCGAAGTCATTGAGGTCCATCGCCCTCATCACGAATGAGGAGAAGAAGGACATCACGATGCCGGCCACGAGGGCGAGGATTATGCCCTTGCGCTGGTCTGCCTTGCTGATTTCGGAGCTGCCGGCCTTCTTGCCGGAAGCGATGCCGTTGATTACTACTGCCACCACTATCAGAGCCACGCCGATGGCAAGGAGAGGCACGTTGCTGCTGAGGGCGCCCTGGGCGGCCTCAACGCGGAGATTGTTGATCACGCCGAGAACGAGGGCGAGACCGCAGCCCAGAGGGAATGCCACTGACATACCTGCGATTGAAGTGGACGCGCTGAGCAGGATGTTGGAAGCGTTGAAGATCACGCCGCCGAGCACGAGGAAGCCGATGGAAGCGGCTGAAGCCTGGCCGAGGTCCTGGAAGAAACTGCGGCCCTCATTTCCGAAGGTTCCGAGGGTGAGCGCGAGCAGGAGAGCGAAAATCACCATACCCACGATGTAGTCACAATAGAAAAGTTCATACCTCCAGCTCTTGGCGGCTGCCTTCTGGGTGTTGCCCCAGGAGCCCCAGCAGAGCATAATTACGAAACAGAGGATGACTGCGAGTGCGTAGTTGTGAACGATTACCATAATATGTCAGTTTAATTATTTGATTTCGGATCTGTATGGGATGGATTCCTGTGCGCCCATTTTCTGGACGGTCAGCGCTGATGCGGCTGTCGCGAACTGAGCCGCTTCCCTGAGGGACTTGCCCTCTACGATGGCCACTGCAAGGCCGCCGCAGAAAGTGTCGCCCGCCGCAGTGGTATCCACGGCCTGCACCTTGTGGGCTGGAGTGAAGAAGTTGCCTTCCTCGGTGAAGGCCATAGAGCCCTTGGAGCCCATAGTCATTATGATGTCCTTCACTCCCCTGCCTCTGAGCACGGCTGCCGCCTCAGCAGCGGATGCCTCGTCGTGAACCGGAATTCCGGTGAAGAACTCGGACTCGGTCTGATTTGGAGTCATCAGGAAGATATATTGGAACAGTTCGTCAGGGAGCGGACACGCAGGTGCCGGATTGAGAAGCACTTTGACGCCCGCCTCGTATGCGAGCTTGGCGGCCTTGAGCACACAAGGAGTCGGCATCTCCAGCTGGAGCACCAGCAGACTGGCCGAAGTAATCATATCCGCAACGGAATCTATGTCGGCCTCGGTGATGTCACTGTTGGCTCCGGAGGCCACTGAAATGCAGTTTTCGCCATTTCCATCGACCATAATGAGGGCAACTCCGGACGGCTTGTCGCTGCGGAGTATGCGTGACACGTCAAGTCCTTCCTTGAGATAACCTGCTATGGAATTGTCTCCGAAGACGTCGCGGCCGACCTTGCACACGAAGGAAACTTCGCCGCCGAGCCTCTTTGCAGCCACGGCCTGGTTGGCGCCCTTTCCGCCGGCACCCATCTTGAACTCGCCTCCGATGAGGGTCTCGCCTGGCCTCGGAAGCGTCGGAGTCTTTACGGTCATATCGGTGTTGCTGCTGCCGATTACAAGTATTTTTTTCTTTGTCTCAATTTGCATCAATGTTGTTTTTAACCAAACCACTTCTGCAAGTTAACACAAAACGGGCAAATTCTCAATTAAATTTTGTATTTTCGCGCTATATGAAGACTGCTTTTATCAATTTCACATAACGAAATAATAGGAAAATGATACGTAAACTGTTTTCTGTCATCATTCTGTTCTTGGCACTGAGCCTTTTTGTCCGGGCGGACAACACTAANNTCATATCGGTGTTGCTGCTGCCGATAACCAGAATGCTATTAGTTTTCATTGCTATTTGATTATGCAAAAACGATTGTGCATATTTGCTCTACAATATTAATGTATTTTTCGCACATAATGAAGACCATCGAGGTTGTAGCGGCCATAATCCGACAAGAGGACATGATTTTCATCACTCAGCGGGGCTATGGCGATTTCAAGGACAAGTGGGAGTTCCCGGGAGGCAAGATCGAAGCGGGTGAAAAGGCGGAAGACGCCCTCAAGAGGGAAATACGCGAGGAGCTGGCGACCGAGATAGAAGTCGACAGGTTCGTCTGCACCGTGGAATATGACTACCCCGCCTTCCACCTAACTATGCACTGCTATCTCTGCCACGTTCTGAGCGGCGAACTCAGGCTCCTGGAGCACGAAGCGGCCCGTTGGGTACCGATTGACGATAAACTCTCCGAGATCGACTGGCTGCCGGCCGACCTTCAGATTATTGCTTTTCTTAAGGGAATAGCCTAACTTTGTAGATATGGCAAAAAAACTTTTATTAGGCGATGAAGCAATCGCCCTCGGTGCTATTGATGCCGGTCTGAGCGGCGTCTATGCATATCCGGGAACTCCGTCGACCGAGATCACGGAATTCATCCAGAACAACAAGCTCGCCCGCGAGAGGGGCATCCACAGCCGCTGGTCCACCAACGAAAAGACGGCAATGGAAGCGGCTCTCGGTATGAGCTATTCGGGAAAAAGGGCGCTCGTATGTATGAAGCACGTCGGAATGAACGTGTGTGCGGACGCATTCGTAAACAGCGCAATCACAGGTGTGAACGGCGGACTTGTAGTCCTTGCCGCCGACGACCCCTCGATGCACTCCTCCCAGAACGAGCAGGACAGCCGCTTCTATGCGAAGTTCGCTATGGTTCCGATATTCGAACCAAGCAACCAGCAGGAAGCCTACGATATGGTCGGAGCAGCCTTCGAGCTCTCCGAATCGCTGAAGGTCCCTGTCGTGATGAGGGTTGTGACCAGACTGGCACATAGCCGTGCTGCCGTGACCGTCGGAGAGGCCCGCGACGAGAATCCTCTCAATGTCTCCCGCGACAGCTGGGTGCTGCTCCCAGGCATTGCAAGGAGGAAATATGTGGAACTCCTCGGCAAGCAGGACGCAATGGGCGAAGCGGCTGAGACGTCTGTCTTCAACAGGATTGAGAAGGCGGAGAAACCGTCTGTCGGAATCATCGCCTGCGGAATCGGCTACAACTATGTAAAGGAAGCCGCAGGAAATCAGTTCGACATAGTAAAGGTCAGCCAGTACCCTATCCCTGCTGAGAAGATTAAGGAACTCGCCTCACGCAATGATTCGATAATGGTTGTCGAGGATGGCCAGCCGGTAGTGGAAGAGCAGGTAAGAGGCCTGCTCGGAGCCGGATATCCGCTTTGTGGACGCCTCACAGGCGATCTTCCTCGCACCGGAGAACTGACCCCTGACTGCGTTGCAAAGGCACTCGGCCTCCCAGGAGGTCCGGTCTTCGAACCTGCCAAGAACCTCGCCGCACGTCCTCCGCAGTTCTGCCAGGGCTGTGGCCATCGCGACGTATATACAGCCCTCAATCAGGTGCTCGCAACCTATCCCGACTACCGTGTATTCGGCGATATCGGCTGCTACACCCTCGGTGCCCTGCCTCCTTTCCGTGCGCTTTCCAGCTGCGTGGATATGGGAGCATCCATAACTATGGCCAAAGGTGCCGCTGACGCCGGCTTCTTCCCTTCCGTTGCAGTCATCGGCGACTCGACCTTCACCCACAGCGGTATGACAGGTCTCCTCGACGCCGTGAATGAGAACAGCAATATAGTAGTAGTCATCTCCGACAACCTCACCACCGGTATGACCGGAGGCCAGGACAGTGCCGGCACCAACCGCTACGAGGCCATCTGCGTCGGCATAGGCGTCGATCCGGCCCACGTCCGCGTGGTAGTGCCGCTCCCTAAGAATATGGAAGAGATCACAAGGGTGATCAGGGAAGAGATCGAATACAATGGAGTTTCAGTCATCATCCCTCGCCGCGAGTGTATGCAGACCCTGCAGCGCCATCTCCGCGAGGCCAAGAAGAACGCGAAATGAAGAAGGACATAATACTCTGCGGTGTAGGAGGACAAGGCATCCTCAGCATCGCGACCATCATAGGCGAGGCCGCAACAAGGGCAGGACTCAATCTCAAGCAGGCTGAAGTCCACGGTATGAGCCAGCGCGGCGGAGACGTGCAGAGCAACCTCCGCCTTTCGACCGAGGAGATCTACTCCGACCTCATTCCGCTCGGCAGGACGGACGTGGTGATCAGTATGGAGCCTATGGAGGCTCTCCGCTATCTCCCATATCTCGCTGCAGACGGCACCGTCGTGACCTCCAGCAAGCCATTCATCAACATTCCTAACTATCCGGACGAGTCTGCCCTCAACGCAGAACTCGACGCCCTGCCATCGGCCGTGCGACTCGACATTGAAAGCGTTGCAAAGGACTGTGGAAACGCCCGTGGGGCCAATATGGTCCTCCTCGGAATGGCCGCCCCATATATCGGAATCCTCAGCGTAGACCAGATCCGCGAGGCGATTGCTGTCGTCTTCGCCAGGAAAGGCCAGGAAATCGTCGATGCCAACCTCAAAGCCTTCGACGAAGGAGTGAAAGCAAGCAAAAACTGATAACACAATAAAGCTATGATCCACAATCCCCAGATGGAGTGCATGCCTCGCGAGGAAATGCGCAAGCTCCAGAGCGAAAGACTTATCGCCACGGTAAAGAAATGCTATGAGAACGTCCCATTCTATAAGAAGAAGATGGACGAGCTCGGCGTCAAACCCGAAGACATCAAATCGATCGACGACATCTCAAAACTGCCTTTCACGACCAAGTACGACCTCCGCGACGAGTATCCTTTCGGACTGGAAGCAGTACCTCATACCGAAGTACGCCGTATTCACGCATCCAGCGGCACCACAGGCAAGCCTGTAGTCGACACATATACTGAGAATGACCTCAGGAACTGGGCTGAAGGCGTAGCCCGCGTGATGGCCGTCGCAGACATAGGCCCGGGCGACACCGTACAGGTCAGCTATGGCTACGGTCTCTTCACCGGAGGCCTCGGCGCACACGACGGAGCGGCCCTCCGCGGCGCCGTACAGCTCCCGACTTCTGCAGGCAACACCGAGAAGCAGATTATGCTGATGCAGGACTTCGGCAGCAATGCCCTCTGCTGTACTCCTAGTTATGCAATGCACCTCGCTGAGGCAATCCACGAGAGCAAGGTGGTTTCCGTCAACAAGATGAAGCTGCGTGCCGGTTTCTTCGGCGCCGAACCTTGGACGGACGGTATGCGAAAAGAACTCGAGCAGAAGCTCCATATCAAGGCATACGACATATATGGACTCACCGAAATGTCCGGCCCTGGCGTCGGCGGAGAGTGCGAATATCAGGACGGTACCCACCTCTGGGAGGATATGTTCTATCCGGAAATCATCAATCCTGACACCCTCGAGCCTTGCGCTCCGGGCGAGTTCGGAGAACTTGTCTTCACTTCGCTCACCAAGGAGGCAATGCCTATCCTGCGCTACCGCACACGCGACCTCACCAGGCTCATCTACGAGCCTTGCCGCTGCGGCCGTACTGCTGTCAGGATGGACCGCATCCTCGGCCGCTCAGACGATATGATGATCATCCGCGGCGTGAATGTGTTCCCATCCCAGATCGAGACCTGCCTCACCGAATTCCCTGCATTCCAGCCATACTATTTCATCACCGTGGACCGCGTGAACAACGAGGACACCTTCGACCTCGACGTCGAGCTCAAGCCTGAGTTCTACACCGTTGAGCTCCACGAGCAGATCAAGTACCTCAAGCCTCTCTTCGACAGGATCGTAAGTATGGTGGGCATCAAGCCGAACATCCACATCAAACCGCCTTACGGCATCGAGAGGTCAGTCGGAAAGGCAAAGCACGTACTTGACAAGAGAGATTTCACCAAGTAATGAAGATTTTCAGCGAAGAAATGGTGGCAGAGGCCGTCCGCGTCAGCAATGTCGCGGACCTCAGCCACGCCACGATAGGCGAAATGCTCCTGGTCGCACAGTACCTCGAGCAGAAGACCGGTGTGCCTTTCGTCCGTATGGACCAGGGCAGCCCGGGCCTTCCTGCCAACAGATACGGCATTGAAGCCGAGAAGAGGGCCCTTGACAGCGGGATAGGCTCACAGTACCCTGCCGCCGCCGGAGTCCGCGAGCTCAAGGAAGCCGCCAGCGAATTCGTCAAGGCGTTCATAGACATAGATATTTCGCCCCGCGCCTGCATCCCGACCGTGGGCTCGGTTGCCGGTTCCTTCGGCTCGTTCATAGCCTGCTGCCAGCGCGACCCGCGCAAGGACAAGGTCCTGTTCATAGACCCCGGCTTCCCTATCCAGAAGAGTCAGCTCCGCGTGCTGGGCATACAGTGGAAGGAGTTCGACATATATGAATATAGAGGTGAGAAGCTCCGCGCAAAGCTCGAGGAAATGCTTGCGGACGGAGACGTTGCGGCGCTCATCTACTCCAACCCGAACAACCCGGCGTGGATTTCCCTGGAGGAGTCGGAGCTCCGCATCATAGGCGAACTTGCCACCAAGCACGACGTAATAGTCCTCGAGGACCTCGCCTACTTTGCGATGGACAACAGAAGGGACCTTTCACATCCCTACAAAGCTCCTTTCGTACGCACTGTCGCACGCTACACCGACAATTACATCCTGATGCTCTCCTCAAGCAAGATATTCAGTTATGCCGGTCAGCGTATGGCGCTCGTCTGCATCAGCGACAAGCTCTTCGACCGTCAGTTCCCTGCCCTTGCGGCCAGGTATCACGACACCGGAGTATTCGGTCCGACCTTCATCGCGTCCATACAATATATGATTACGAGCGGCGCTACAGCGACCACCCAGTATGGCTACGCGGAGATGCTGCGCCTCTCCTGCGAGGGCAAGATAGACTTCGTGGCCGACACCAAGGAGTATGCCGTCCGCGCCCAAAGGATGAAGAAGATCTTCTGCGACAACGGCTTCACCATCACCTATCCGCGCGATGTCACGGAGGACATAGGCGACGGTTTCTTCTTCTCCCTGTCCTATCCGGGCCTCACAGGCTCCGAACTTGTCACTGAACTCGTCCACTATGGCGTGTCCAGCATCAACCTCGACACCACAGGCAGCCATCAGCAGGGCGTCAGGGCCTGCACTTCAAGGATGAGGGAGGAACTCTATCCCGTCCTCGAGGAAAGAATGAAAATGTTCAACGAAGACCATAGCAGGCGATGACACTCCTGGAATTCCTTAACGAAAACGACAAGTTCGCAAAGAGCATAGGAGCCCAGCTTACGGAGATAAGCGAAGGCTATGCAAAGGCTCAGCTCACAGTTGGCGAGAACCACATCAACGGTGCCGGCGTGTGCCAGGGCGGCGTGTTCTACACGCTTGCAGACCTGACATTCGCGGCCGTGGCCAACTCCCACAAGACCGTGACTCTGGGCATCTCGAACACTATCACTCTCCTGAAGTCAGCCCGCCTGGGCGATGTTCTGACAGCGGAATGCCGCGAGGTACTGGACCATCACAGGCTGCCTTATTGCGATATGCGCATCACCAACCAGAACGGCGAACTGCTCGCCGCTATGACCGGCCTCGCATACAGGACCAAAGGGGAATGGGACTTCGATAAAATGATGTAGATATGAAAGTCAGCCTCATACAGATGAACATTGCCTGGGCCAGCCCGGAGCAGAACCGCAAGACCGCCGAAGAGGCCATCAAGTCGGCTCCCGGCAGCGATCTCTATGTGCTCCCCGAGATGTGGAGCACAGGTTTCGCTACCCAGCCCGACGGCATAGCGGAATCGGAGAATTCCGAGAGTCTCGAGTGGATGAAGAGGATGGCGGCCTCGACTTCTGCAGCAATTGCCGGCAGCCTCGCAGTGCAATGTGCTGACGGAAGTTTCCGCAACAGGTTCTATTTCGTGAAGCCCTCAGGAGAGGTGACTTACTACGACAAGCACCACCTTTTCACCTACGGCGGCGAGCATCTCAGGTACAAGGCCGGCGAGGAAAAAGTGATTGTGGAGTGGGCTGGAGTACGCTTCCGCCTCATCGTGTGCTATGATCTGCGCTTCCCTGGATGGGCCCGCAACCACGAGGATTACGACGTCCTCCTCTGCGTGGCGTCCTGGCCGACCCCAAGGGTGGAAGCCTGGCGCACGCTCCTGAGAGCCAGGGCCATCGAAAATCAGTGCTATGTCTGCGGAGTTAACCGCATCGGCAACGACCCGAACTGCGAATACTGCGGAGGCACAGCCTTCATCGATCCATACGGCAATGCCGAGGAGGCACAGAAAAATGCAGCAGGAACCATCACTTCGATGATTGACCTGACTGCACTCAACGCCTTCCGGGCGAAGTTCCCGGTACTTAAAGACAGGGATTAAACCCTTTCCACCGGAACCTGAATGATCGAGAGCCACTTCTCCGGGTCTTCCTGGTTCCAGATGCCGTCGACATAGCAGCAGCGAGGGGCGCCGACTATCTTATAGTTATTGTCCTCAATGTATTTGAAGAGTTCGGTGTATGACTCGTAGAAGCGGTCGTATGGGCCGTAGTGCTTCATACAGATGGCCGTCGGCACTTCTTCCAGGCGCTTGAACTGGATGATTGACGAGTCCTTGCCCATTTCCTCAACCTGCTCGCAGTACTCGATGTCGATGTCCGTCGGCCTGTACTCCTTGCAGTGCTCAATTGTGAAGCTGTAGCCCGGAGGAGGGCACTTGCAGCCGAGACGCTGCATCTCGGGACCTATGACGGTGCAACACATTTCTCCCATTGCATCATAGCTGGGAATCACCTCACGATGGCTTGCCACGATAATCTCCGGCAGCGACTGAATAGAAAACTTTTCCATGTTCTTGATTTCATTGCGGGAGTTCCTCCAGTTGAGCAGTTTCGCCCTTCGGTCAATCAGTACGCGGAGCTGCCGTTCCGTCTCCTCGATCTTCCGGTCCAGCTGCTCGAGGCTCGGGTCGTGCGAATCATCTTCGTACAGGTCCCTTATCTCATCCAGCGAGAAACCCAGACGCTGAAGGTCGCGGATGGCGTTGAGCTTCTGCATCTGACCGACCGAATAATAACGGTACCCCGTCCACTCGTCCACCTCGTCAGGCAGGAGCAGTTCCTTCTGCTCATAGTGGCGCAAGGTCTTCACGGTCACCTGCATCATCTTCGAGAACTCTCCGATTTTTAACTTTGTCTTACTCATAATCGCGATTGTTTTTTGCTAGCAGATGCAAAGTTAATATATGACCTTAGGTACGAGTCAAGAGTTTTTTTGAGTTTTTACGGCCTTGTCTGTCCTCGTCCGTCAATAAGCCACTTGTAAGTGGTTATTTCCTCCAGTCCCATCGGGCCTCGCGCACCTAGTTTCTGGGTACTGATGCCTATTTCGGCACCAAGTCCAAACTGCCCGCCATCCGTGAAGCTTGTAGGGACATTGACATACACACACGAAGCATCCACCTCTGCCTGGAAGCGAGTCGCAGCCGCAGGATTCTCGGTCACGATGCTTTCGCTATGACCGGAACCGTAGGTGTCAATGTGCTGGAGTGCCTCGTCAATGCTGTCAACCGTCTTCACGGACATCTTGTAGTCCATAAACTCCGTTCCATAAGACGACTCGTCGGCCGGGAAAAGAAGTTCTGATGGATAATGACCGCTGAGCGCAGCAAAAGACCGCTCGTCAGCATATATTGTCACTGTTTTGGCTGTATGGCCCGTGTCACAGAGCCAGGAACATAGTTCGGGAAGGTCGGAGAGCCTCTCTGAATGCACAAGAAGGCAATCAAGCGCATTGCAGACGCTCACCCTACGAGTCTTTGCATTGGTGATGACGGCCTTGCCTATTCCCAGGTCGCCGTCCTTGTCGAAGTATGCATCCACCACACCGGCCCCAGTCTCGATGACCGGCACGCGGGCATTGTCCCTTACGAAATCGATGAGCCGTCTTCCGCCTCTCGGTATCACAAGGTCTACATAACCCACGGCCCCCAGCAGATCCGCCGTCGCCTCGTGAGTCGGAGGAAGAAGCTGGATGCAGTCCGGATTGATTCCGTTTCCAATGAGCACTCCACGTATCAGAGCCAGAGCTGCTCGATTGGATGCATCCGCGTCCTTGCCGCCCTTGAGCACGCAGGCACTGCCGCTTTTGAAGCAGAGCGAGAAAACGTCGAAAGTGACGTTAGGGCGAGCCTCATACACGACACCGATGACGCCGAAAGCGACAGAGACCTTCCTGAGATGGAGGCCATTCGGAAGAGTACGCTCGTCGAGGACGCGTCCAAGAGGTGATGGGAGTCCTCCCACCTTCCTCATATCTTCTGCTATACCCTCAAGCCTGGAGGCGGTAAGCAGAAGCCTGTCATACAGGGGGTTCTCGCGAGACATCCTGGCAAGGTCTTCAGCGTTGGCGGAAAGTATCGTTTCCCGAGATCGGCAAATCTCATCAGCTATGGCGGCAAGCACTGCGTTTCGCTTTGCATCATCGAGCAAAGCCACGCTGCGCGAAGCCGTCTTCGCCGCCTCGAACATTTCTTTCGTAGTCATCATATCATATAGAGATAATCGCAATGGACAAGCGGTCGGATATCGTGGGCGCCGATATTTGCATTGGCTTCTGCCGAAGAGTATGAAGTCCTTCCCAGGGCTATTTCCCTGCCGTCCTGACCCTTGACCAAAACAATGTCGCCTTCGTCAAATTCGCCCTCCACGGAAACCACGCCCACAAGAAGAAGGCTTGTTGCCTTGCGGCCCCTCAGTGCCTTCACGGCCTGTTCATTGACGGTCACGACGCCCTTTGAGAAGCCGGAGCTATGAGCTATCCACTTCTTCACACCCGAAGCCACTTCTTTTGACGGAACAAACTCAGTATGAGGAACTTCAGTCCTCATTCCAAGTAAGGATTCCAATATGCCTTCCCTCTTTCCATTGGCTATGATGACTCGGATTCCTTCGGTGGCAACCTTGGAGGCTATCGAGCATTTGGTGATCATACCTCCCCTTCCGAAACCGCTCTTCTCCGTCCTGATGTACTGTGAAAGATCTTCTCCCGGAAGGACTTTCTCGATCACCTTCGAGGATGCGTCGGACGGATTCCCGTCATAGATTCCATCTATGTTGCTGAGGATGATGAGAGTGTCCGCATCCATCATAGTTGCCACGAGGCCGGAGAGCTCATCATTATCCGTGAACATAAGTTCCGTGACGCTTACCGTGTCATTCTCATTGACGATAGGAACGACTCCGCTACGGAGCATGACATCCATACAGTTGCGTTGGTTGAGATACTCCATTCTCGTCGAGAAGTTCTCCTTCATCGTAAGCACCTGTCCAATGTTGATCCCGTAGTCCGAAAACAGCGAGTAATATATGTTCATAAGACGGACCTGCCCAACCGCAGAGTACATCTGCCTCTGCTGGACTGGATCCAGCTTAAGGCCATTCTTCGAGATGTTCCTTCGCGCGCTGCCTGCAAGACTGCGTCCGCAGGCGACTGCTCCGCTTGACACGAGGATGACCTCATAGCCCTTCTGACGAAGATTCGCAACTTGGTCTACGATAGAAGATATCTTCGTAACGTCAAGAGTGCCATCCTGCCTTGTAAGGACATTACTTCCAACCTTTACTACTATCCTATTCATTACTTCGACGCCTTAAGACCCTGAATCACGGCATTCGTGAAGCCCGCTTCCTCCATAGCGTTGAGGCCCTTTATCGTAATACCGCCCGGAGTTGTCACCTTGTCGATGAGGCCTTCGGGATGACAGCCAGTCTCCTGCATAAGGACGGCAGCTCCTTTCACTGTCTGCGCAACTATCTGCGCGGCCACGTCGGCCTTCATCCCAAGTTCGACTCCACCTTCGGCAGCGGCCCTCACATAGCGGAGCGCATACGCTATTCCACACGAGGCGAGTGCCGTTCCTGCACCGAGATGCTTCTCATCGACAATGAATGCGGAACCAAGTTTGGAGAAAATTCCATTGACCACATCAACGGTAGCTTGAGAGGCATCCACCGGGGTGATGAATGTTACACTTTCACCATATTCAATGGCGATGTTAGGGATCACATAGACAAGTTCTGCCACGCCCCCTAACCATTGTTTCATATCTTCTGACTTGACACCTGCGGCCATACTTATGACCACCGGGCGCGTCGCTTTTTTCTTAAGCACAGGAAGAATTTCCTCAACGACCTCTCTGACAAGCCAAGGTTTCACGGCGATCACTACTATCTCCGCATCCTCGACTGCCTTACAGTTGTCCAGAGACGTGCATATTCCCAGTCCCTCGAATTTCTCAAGAGAACTGCTATGCTTCGCCGTGACAGTTATGTCAGATGGCCTGAAAACTCCCTTTGCGGCAAGTCCGCGGGCAGTTGAACCGCCCATATTGCCTGCACCGATAACAGCTGCTTTCATTTCTTGAATATACTTTTATAACCCGACAAAGATAGCGTATATTGAGGTTTTTGCAATCCGCCAAAGAAAAAAGACAACCATCGAAGGAGATGTTGTCATTGAATAATCATGACATGCCAGCTTCCATCTGTTACCTTTTTCTCAACATAGCCTTTCGCAACCAGTTGACCGACCAGTTTTTGAATGGCAGACATATTGATTCCTGTCATCTCCTTCATCTGCAGGAGGGTTACTGACGGCATCATACGCATTGCATTCAGGATTGTTGAATAATTCGGTGTCCTGAACGTAATGCGTTGACCGTCAAACCACCACACATCCTCGTCGTGTTCACTTACAAACAATGCGTCGTTACGGATTTCCTCAGCCATAACTGCTGTGAAAAACTTCACGAATGGAGCAATATCCTTAAGACTGGCATTGGCCCCATCTCTTGGATCTGGTCCGACAATCATGTCTGCGGCATGCAAAGCCTCCAGGTACTCCGATTTCATCCTGCTACGGACGACAATCATAGGCCAACCATGGCTGGATAGAATGTAATTTACCATCAGCCTGGCAATTCTACCATTGCCGTCTTCGAACGGATGTATTCGTATATACCGGTAATGAAACATTATAGCTAGTTCAGCCGGACTCATGACACCGGTAGCATTCTCCTTGTTGTACCAATCAACCAGATCGGCCATCAAGGCAGGAGTTTCCCGAGGAGACGCATATTCGAATCTGTCACCATATCTGGTTATGACTGAGTTCGGACGAGTCTTGTACTGACCGGCGTGAACTGTATAACTCGTCTGTGTCCCATCCGGCAAAGAACGATAAACTGTATAATCTTCCCTTAGGAGTGTTTTATGCAATTGGCGGATGAAAGTCTGTGTCAATAATTGCGGGCCGTCATTAATAGACTCCTGAATCATTTTCAGTCCCACATTGCTGGCTTTCATCTCTTCGAAATCCTGCATTCTAGCCTCTCCTGATACTTTTCCGAAGAGAAGCAGCAACTCGGTCTGACCATACGTCAGTGTATTGCCTTCAATATGGTTGCTATTGTAATTGAATTCAACCGTAAACTTTCTTCCAAGTCTTTCCGCATCCTTTTCAGAAAGCGGTTGAACTTCATTCCATTGTCTAATGGACTTTTCTAATGATAAATACTTTGCCATATTATTGGTTAAATGGTGGTAGTATTACCACCTTATGCAAAGGTATGCAAAAAAACCAAGAACGCAAAGTGGTTTATATCTAAAAAAGCAGCGACTCCTAAGAATCGCTGCTTGTGCCCCGGACGAGACTCGAACTCGTACAGCCTTTCGGGCCAAGGGATTTTAAGTCCCTCGTGTCTACCATTCCACCACCAGGGCGTGGTTGGTTTGCAAAGATAAGAGAATATTTCAAAAGAAATATCAACGATTTTTCATAAGTTTGCAATCTTGTTTTTCAACGGACACATTTAAAACGGATTTACATATATGAAAGTAGCAATCGTAGGTGCAAGCGGAGCAGTGGGACAGGAATTCCTCCGCGTGCTTGATGAAAGAAATTTCCCAATTGATGAACTCCTTCTTTTCGGAAGCCCGAGAAGTGCCGGAACGAAGTACACATTCCGCGGAAAGGAAATCGAAGTCAAACTCCTTCAGCATAATGACGACTTCAAGGGCGTGGACGTGGCGTTCACCTCTGCAGGCGGCGGCACAAGCAAGGAATTTGCAGAGACCATCACCAAGCACGGCGCCATAATGATCGACAACTCCAGCGCATTCAGAATGGATGAGGACGTGCCTCTCGTAGTGCCTGAGTGCAATGCTGCTGACGCCCTCGTGCGTCCTCGCGGCATCATCGCAAACCCTAACTGCACCACCATTATGATGGTTGTGGCCCTCCAGGCCCTTGAGAACATCAGCCATATCAAGCGCATCCACGTGAGCAGCTACCAGGCTGCCAGCGGCGCAGGTGCTGCAGCAATGGCAGAACTCTACGAGCAGTATCGCCAGGTACTCGCAGGCGAGGCTCCTACCGTGGAGAAATTCGCATATCAGCTCGCCTTCAACGTGATTCCTCAGATCGACGTGTTCTGTGACAACGGCTACACCAAGGAGGAGATGAAGATGTACAACGAGACCAAGAAGATTATGCACACCGACTGCGAAGTCAGCGCAATGTGCGTACGTGTACCTAGCCTCCGCTGCCACAGCGAGTCCGTTTGGGCAGAGACCGAGGAGCCAGTCAGCGTTGAGGCTTTCCAGGAAGCTATCCGCAACGGAAAGGGCCTGCAGCTCGAAGATAATCCTGCTGAGAAGGTATACCCTATGCCTCTCTTCCACGAGAACTGCGACGACGTCTTCGTAGGCCGCGTGCGCAAGGACCTCGCAAACCCTAACGGCATCACCTTCTGGCTCGTGAGCGACCAGATCAAGAAGGGAGCAGCCCTCAATGCGGTACAGATTGCAGAGTACCTCATCGAGCAGGGCGTCCTCAAATAATATAAGGTAATATGAAAAAGACACTTGTCATTATGGCAATCGCATTGGCGGCTGCAGCTTGCTGCGACCAGACGCCGCACGAGGTGGTTCCGGGCGTGGACCTCGCCGACCTCGACACCACAGTGGCACCGGGTGCTGACTTCTATGCCTACGCCACCGCAGGCTGGCAGAAGAACCACCCGATGAAGCCGGAATATTCCCGCTACGGCGCATTCGACATACTCGCCGAGAACAATGAGATCCGCCTCAACGATCTTTTCAAGGACCTCGCCGAGAGCAAGAACCGCAAAGGCAGCAACGCCCAGAAGATCGCAGACCTCTATAAGCAGGGCCTCGACTCCACCCGCCTCAACGCGGAGGGTGCGGCTCCTGTGAAGCCTTATCTCGAGCAGCTTGAGGCCGTGTGCGATATGCAGAGCTTCGCCAAGGCTGCCGCACAGATGGACCTCGGATTCTGGGGTGCTGGTGCCGGTGCCGATATGATGGACAGCAACACCAACGTCCTCTATGTCAGCGAAGGCGGACTGGCCCTGCGCAATCGCGACTACTACCTCGACGCCAAGAACGCCGAACTCCGTGAGGGTTATGTGAACTTCCTCAAGACCGTCTTCACCCTCGCCGGTTACGAAGATGCGGAAGTACGTGCACAGGATGCAATGGATGTGGAGATGGCTCTCGCAGTGCCTTTCTGGTCCATGGTTCAACAGCGCGACATCGAGGCTCAGTACAATCCGATGAGCAGTGAGGAGCTCTTCGCAGCCTACCCTGCCCTCCATCTGGACGCTTTCATGGCTGAACTCGGCATCGCAAACCAGGAGAAACTCATCCTCGAGCAGCCTTCATTCTTCGAGGCTGTCAACGCGATGGCTCCTTCATTCACCCCTGAGCAGCTCCGCCACTATCTCCAGGCACAGATGCTCAGCGGCGCCTGCAGCAGCCTGAGCGACGAATTCACCGACGCTTCATTCGAATTCTTCTCAAGGCAGATGGCCGGCATCCAGGAGCAGAAACCTCGCTGGAAGAGGGCTATGAGGGCTCCTAACGGAATCCTCGGAGAAGCCGTCGGACAGATGTACGTGGCAAAATACTTCCCAGAGAAGGACAAGGAGCGCATGCTCCAGATGGTCCGCAATATGCAGACCGCCCTCGGCCAGCACATCGACGCCCTCGAATGGATGAGCGACGAGACCAAGGCCAAGGCCCACGAGAAACTCGGCGCCTTCACCGTGAAGATAGGCTATCCGGACAAGTGGAAAGACTACTCCAGCCTCGTAATCGACCCGGCCAAGAGCTATTTCGAGAATATGCGTGCCGCTTCCGAGTGGTACAGGGACGACAACCTCAGCAAGATAGGACAGCCTGTGGACCGCGACGAATGGGGAATGAGCCCTCAGACCGTCAACGCCTACTACAACCCGACCACCAACGAAATCTGCTTCCCTGCAGGCATACTGCAGCCGCCGTTCTACAACTCTGACGCGGACGACGCAGTGAACTATGGTGCCATCGGCGTGGTTATCTGCCACGAAATGACCCACGGCTTCGACGACCAGGGCCGTCTCTTCGACAAGGACGGAAATATGACCAACTGGTGGACAGAGGCTGACGCAGAGGCCTTCAACGCAAAGGCTGCCGTGCTCATCGACCAGTTCAACAAGGTCGAGATCCTCCCTGGCACCTTCGCAAACGGTGCAGCCACCCTCGGCGAGAACATCGCTGACCAGGGCGGTCTCCGCATCGCCTACACCGCAATGCAGAACTCCTTCGGCGAGAAGCATCCGGAGCCAATCGACGGCTTCACCGCAGAGCAGCGCTTCTACCTCGGCTATGCCAAGGTATGGGCCCAGAACATCACCGACAAGGAGAAGGCCCGCCGTGTCCTGATGGACGTGCACTCCATCGGCGAGCAGCGCGTGAACGTGAGCGTGCGCAACCTCCAAACCTTCTTCGACGCCTTCGGAATCAAGGAAGGCGACGCAATGTACAGACCAGAGTCTGACCGTGTGATTATATGGTAAGCAGCAGAAAAATAATTGCAGCGGCGGCGGGGCTCATCCTCGCCGCTGCCGCATTGCTTTCCTGCACCAAGGATCCGGCAAACGTCTTCTACGGCACCTGGAGCCGCCAGAGCGGAACTTTGGTGAAAGGCAGCAATGTCTCTGCTCTGAGCGGACCGAAGACCCTGACCTTCTCAAAGAACGGAAAGGTCAAAGTCCACACTCCTGAGCAGGACACGACCTACTTCTTCGCCTACAACCTCGAACTCGGGGTCATAAGCTTCAACACGACGGGCTACTATATGGAACTGTACGACAGCGAAATGGTCCTCAACCGCAGCTGGACTGAAGGCGAGGGCGAAGCGGCCGTCGAATGCAACAGCACCGAATGCTTCGTCAAGAAGCAGTAGGCTACCAGTAAAATACCGCAGATGTGCCCACGAGCACACTGTTGATGAAGGTCGGCACCGATTCAGGGGCCGATTTTGCGTTTGCATAGGAGAAAGTCTCCCACTCGGCCAGGGCTTTGATCTTGCAATGATTGCCCGTGATCAGGTTGAGGGACAGGGACGCCGTCAGGTCGATGCCGCCGCCGGCCTTGTGGCCAGCGTAACCGATGAGACCCATAGTCTCCAGTTCAAGCACCTTGGCAAAATCCCTCTCCCAGAACATTCCCGCCTGGCCGCTATACATATTAAAGGAAGATTCGTCCTTGAAACGCAGGGAACCGGCTGATGCGCGCACAGCCACACCGGAGCCGGCAATCACAGGAATCTCTGCCTGAAGTCCGATATTGCTGCCCCTGTAAGGCATAGTGGAAGCCTCCTTGAAATCCTTGTGTCCCAGTATGAAACGGCGGGAATAGACCGGACCTATACTGTAGTAGGCATTATCCTCGCTGCAATAATCGAAATGCAGAGGCTCCCAGGCCGGAGACAGATACCTGTCCTTGAAAATCAGGTCGGCAAGGAAATATCCGAGTTCGGTGCAGCCGATGCCAATGAGGGCTCCGGCGAAAGTATCGGTCACCCAATGCTTGTAATTGATGGTGCGGCCCAAGGCGGTCACCATAGCCACAGAATAGCCTCCAATGCTCCACCAGGGACTTCTCCAGCCATATTCGTGGTGGAGTGCCGTGGCACCCGCAAAGGCCAGGGCAGTGTGACCGGACGGAAATGAGTGGGTGTCTTTCCCGTCGGGACGTATCCTGCCGACGGAATATTTCAATGCCTCAAGGGTCGAAACCACCAGCACGGCAGAGAAGGCGTCGGAAGTGAGCATACGGCCCCATCCGCTGCGGCTCTCGTATGTGCAGGCCTTCAGCGCAAAGGTAAAGGCAAGCGGGACATACTGGGTGTAGTTGTCGAATGGACAATAGAAACCATAAGGAACAGCGTTGTTCCTGAGGACAAGAAGGTCCTGGTCGAACGAATTGCTCGGGGTCTCCCATCCCTTGCGTTCCTGTGCTGCCAGATTGCCGCCCGCAAATGCGGTCAGCAGAATCAACACAACGAAGATTTTATGTATTTTTGCAGATATGGTCAAAACGATGAAGAAATATACACGGGATGGTAAGAAAGTCGTGGTAGTGATGGACCTGAGTTTCCTCTATGACCGCGGGACCTATTCCTGGATCGGAAGGGAAATCAGGCACTTCCGACTGAAGAGGGCACTCAAGGAAGCCGATCTCGTGATTGCGGAAAACTCCAAGGCTGCCAGCGGACTCCACAAATATTACCGGGTGGACGCCGATGCCGTTATTCCTGAGCGCCAAGACGGGTCTCAAGGCCCATCGCAAGCCTGACGACATCCTTCCTGAGACCTTCCAGCTGGAGGCCGGCGGCACTCTGAGTGATGGTCACCCTATCCTCATAACTGCGGTTCAGACGGGCCAGGCCGCCTACGATGCGGTAGCAGAGAGCGTCCTCGGTCTGCTTCTCAAACACATAGCCCCTGCTCTCCATAAAAGAGTCGATGCTGCCCCTGAGCTCCTCGAGGCTGCCGCCCACCGCGATGCTGCGCTTCATATATCCCATCATAGGATAGAGGCAGGACACGGCCGCGAAAACACCGAGTATCAGGGCGACGGACTTCCAACCGTTGGTGAGGGTGGAAAGTATGTCCTCAGGCCTATAAATGAACTTCCCGGCCGAAAGGCACGAAAGCACCCAGATGACTATAGCGAAGATTATCGTTATATAAATAAAGTACTTGACTGCGCGGATTGCGTATTTCATAAGGAATCAAATTTGTAGTATGGGACAAATATATGCAAAATCCACACAAATTAGTAATTTTGCAAACCGCGTTACAGTATAACCGATTAACCAGGAATTATGGAACAGACTGAAAATAAACTCAAAGGCAACCTGCCTCTCATCGTATTGGCAGCCGTTGCAGTGGTACTCGCAGGCGTCCTCGCCTATGTTTGGTACTCAAATCACAAACTCGTAGGCGAGCTCAACGAGGAGAAGGAAGACCTCACCGAGCAGATCGTCGCCCTCCGAGACGACTACGCAACCCTCTCTTCCGACTATGACGAGATCAACGCTCAGCTCGACTCTTCAAGGGAGGAAGTGAACCAGCTCATCGAGCGCCTCCAGCAGACTCAGGCACGCGACCGTGCCCAGATCCGCAAGTACGAGAAGGAGCTCGGCACCCTCAGGAGCATTATGAGGAACTACATCGTCCAGATCGACTCCCTCAACACCCTGAACAAGAAACTCACCGCCGACGCTGCAGCCGCACGCCGCGAGGCTGAGGTCAGCAAGGCCAAGAACGAGGAACTCACCCAGAAGGTGGACAACCTCACCAGCAAGGTAGCAGCCGGCTCCATCGTCAAGGCGACCGGCATCGTCATCGAGCCATACGACGGCTCCGGCAAGGTCAACGAAAGGAGCAGCCGTGTAGTGAGAATGCTCACTTCCCTCTCCCTCACCGCCAACGACCTCGCACCTAAGGGCCCTATCCGCGTCTATATCCGCGTGAAGGATCCTAACGGCGTCCTCCTGAGCAACTCCGCATCCAGGAACTTCAGCTGCAACGGTGAATCTATGCTCGCATCCGCAAGCCGCGAGGTGGACTACCAGGGCTCAGAGGTGGATCTCAGCATCTACCTGAACGACATCGCATCCTACGAAAAGGGCATCTACACCGTAGAGGTCTACACTTCACAGGCAAGACTTGGAGAGGCTGAGGTAATGCTGCGATGATCTACGTCCACGTCCCTTTCTGCCGTAGTTTCTGCACCTACTGCGGGTTCTACTCGGAACTGGCAGGCAAGGACTGCGAAACGGTGTCAAGGGCATACGTGGAAGTACTCTGCAAGGAAATAGAGGCCAGGAAGGACGAAATCGCGTCCTCCGGCCACAACACTCTTTACATCGGGGGAGGTACGCCAAGCGTGCTTCCCCTCGATGCTTTCTCCGACATAGTCCGCTGCCTGCATCCGCAGGGACAGTGGGACGAATTCACCGTCGAAGTCAACCCCGACGACATAGTCCGCAAAGGCCGCGGCTATGCAGCCGGACTGCGCTCCCTCGGAGTGAACCGCATCAGTATGGGCGTGCAGTCCTTCGATGACGGGCTGCTCCACTGGATGAACCGCCGTCACAGCGCCCAGGAGGCCGAAGAAGCCTTCCGACTGCTCCGTGAGGCCGGTTTCGACAATATAAGCATAGACCTGATATTCGGCATAGGCGACTTCAACGGCAGGGAATTCACCGACGCAATGTGGGAGGAATCCATATCCCGCGCCCTGGCCCTGAAGCCCGAGCATATCTCCGCCTACCAGCTTTCCGTGGAACCCGACAGCGCCCTGGAGAAACTCGTGGAAAGAGGCCGCTTCAGCCAGGCGGACGACGAGAAATGCGCCCGCCAGTATGACTGTCTCTGCCGACGTCTGCGCGAGGCCGGCTATCATCATTATGAGATATCCAATTTCGCCCTTCCGGGCAGGGAGGCAAAGCACAACTCCGCCTATTGGAGGCACGTGCCATACGTGGGACTTGGCCCGGGAGCACACAGTCTCCGCCACGACGGAAAATGGCTGCGCTCCTGGAACTGCGACTCCCTGGAAAACTATCTGGAGGCCACTGAGAAGGGTTTTCAGACAATATGCGACGGAGAAGAACTGAGCGAGGAGCAGATGCATCTGGAGGACATAATGCTCGGACTCAGAACCGATTCCGGCATCTCCCCAGACATACTCTCCAAAGCGGAGAAAGCCACTGCCGAGAGACTCCTGGCGAACGGAGACCTGGTGCTCGCCGACGGCCGCATCCGCATACCAGAAGAACGCTTCTTCGTGTCCGATTCCATAATCTCAGAACTCGCCTGATATGTCCGCACTGCTCACATCCGCAAAGGAATCCCTCGGCGCCCTGGCCGACCTGCTGCTGCCTCGCACCTGCCTGGCCTGCGGTCGCCGTCTCGACGTCCACGAGAAGCAACTCTGCATCTATTGCAAGGCGGACCTGCCATATACCTATTATTGGACCAGGCCCCACAACCCTATGGCAGACCGCCTCAACGAATGCATACAGAGGCATCTGAGCGAAAAGACCACCGAAGCGGCCGACTCCGCCGAGCCATACGCCTACGCCGCTGCCCTGTTCTTCTATAAGTCAGGCTCCGGCTATCGCGAAATCACAAAGGCCCTGAAATATCACGGAAACACGGTTGCTGGCCGGTATTTCGCCTCAATTCTGGCAGCCAGGCTCTATGAGAGCGAACAGTTCTCGGATGTGGACCTCGTCGTGCCTGTGCCCCTCCACTGGACCCGCCAGTGGCAGCGCGGCTACAACCAGGCAGCAGTGATTGCCAAGGTCGTCGCCGATGGCCTGAAACACGCCGAAATGGAACCGAGACTGCTCAGACGCGGCCGCAGGACAAAGACCCAGACCAAGCTGAGCATAGACGAGAAGAGCCGCAACGTCTCCGGGGCATTCCAAGTCAGGAAGCAGCCGGAGTTCTACCCACGCCACATACTGCTGATCGACGACGTGTTCACCACCGGTGCCACCCTGTCGGAGTGCCACCGTGCATTGAGGGAAGTGTATGGACCTGAAGTCAGAATCAGCGTGGCGACGCTGGCCTGCGTGGGCGCCTAACCCAGCATCTGCTTTGCCGCAGCACTGAGAGCGGCATAGAAATCCTCTCCGAAATAGCGCTCCAGAGGTTCCTTGAGGAACTCATAGACGCGTATCTTCTCGGCCTTGCCCTTGGCGAAGGCATCCTTGCAGATATCCCAGCGATGGAGGTTCAGGGCCTTCATACCATTGCTCAGAGTGGTGATGCGGATAGGATAGAGCCAGCAGGAAATAGGCTTGCGGAAGTCGCCCTTGCCCTGGAACCAGAGCCTCTCCATCGAGCAGAAGCAGTTGCCGGCCTCGTCGAAGTGGCAGTAGGCGCATTCCTCGCTGCCCTCCACCAGTGGAGTCACCATATCCCCGTCGATATCGATCTCGAAGAAACCTTTCCTGTCCACGGCCTCGCGGCCCTGAGGACGCATAATCGGGGAGAAAACCTCATAGTTCTTCTCGATTGCATCGGGCTCGCATTCCTCGAGAGGAGCGCCGCTGTCGCCGATTATGCAGCAGCAGCCCTTGCACTTGGGATAGTCGCAGGCGAAGAATTCAGTGATGATATCGGATGAGACGAGCACGTCGTCTATCTGGATGATGGAGGAATATTCTTTCATTTTTCGGGTGATGTATAATAGACAGTACGCCCTCCCTTGAGAAGGGCCCCTGCAAGTTCCTTGATTCTGGCTTCGGACACGGCGGAGATTCGGTCGGAACTCTTGCTGGCTATGTCCTTGGCATCCGTGAAGCGGGTTCTGACGGCGGAAATCCAATATTCCGGGGACTTCTGCTCGTAGGCGGTCAGATTCTTCACCATAGTCTTCCAGTCTCCGAGTGGGGCATATACGGCCTTGGTGGCCGGGTTCGCCAGCTTCTCCAGAGCCGCGGTGAGGTCCTCGGCACTGACGTCTCCCCTGGCACTTATCCTCATCTCCAGATGCTCAGTCGGACGCGGATTCAGGGACACGACGACCTTGGCGGCATAGCCCGAGAGCATTTCGCTCAGAGCCTCAGCCAGCACCTTGGAGGCGAAGTAGTTGTCGGCGGTATATATGACGTCGGCTGAATATTCGACAGCCACTGCGCGAGGGCCGGGATTCGTCATTACGGTGGTGCCGGAAATGGTAGTAAAGCGAACAGGACGGTTCTTCCTGATGACTCCGGCGGTGCGGAATCCGCCCACATACCTACGCAGCACCTTGAGCACATCAGCCTCATTGCGGTCGCCGATTATCACCAGCACGCCGTCATCCACCCTCGAGAAAGCCTTCTCGAACAGAGCCTCCGCATCGGCCGGAAGTGTCTCGCTCAGGCCAGCCTCCACCTTGTAAGGGGTGTAATTGTAGCCCGGATGCATCTTGTCGTAGAGTTCTTCCCTCACCTTGTCTACCGGACTGAGGGCCAGCCTGGCGCACTCCATCGCATATTCCGAAGATGCCGCATCAGGATTGCGACTGTTCATCGCCTCCTGGAGGAAACTCATCAGAAGTGGCAGGTCGCCGGTGCGGGCCTTGCCGGAAATCGCCATATCATAGAGCCCAACGTCGCACTTCATAGTCACGCCGCAGGCCTCTGCAAGCCTATAGAAATTGTAGCCCGTGCTCGAACTGAGCGGCGCACAGGCAAACATATCCGAATAGAAGGCGGACTCCCCTGCAGGCGCATCCTGCATATCGGAAGCACCGCAGTTCAATATCATAGAATAATATAGTGTGCCGTGGGTGTCCATCCTCTTGTAGATCGCCCTCATACCGTTCGCAAAAGTCCACTGGAAGCCGCCGGAGACATAGTCGGTGCCGGTCTTGACGACCTTTGCCTTCTTCTTGGTCCTGCCCGGCAGGGAGAGGGTGTCGGCCTTGTTTACAGTGAAAAGACGGGCTCCCATCACCTCCGGGGCATCGTTGCAGCTCGGATCGGCAAAGAGTTCCGCACCCAGGCGGTTGATGCTCCTGATCTGGGTGGAATCAGGCACGTCCTTGTCCGCAAAGAAGCGATATCCGGCCATATTGGTGTGCAGCTGAGTGCCATACAGCAGGGATGAGACGCAGCGGGCAGTCTGTTCGCGGTTGCTCAAAGTCCTGTGGGCATCGAAGAGAGCTCCCACCATAACCTCGTCCCGCGCCACGGAATAGACGAACTTCTGGATGTCGCCCGAAGCCACGTCCGAAAGAAGGTCGCGTATGATCGCGGTGGCACGCTCGGCATCCTGAGGGCGCACCTTCACCGAAAGGGTATAGACATCATCCCCGTAGTGCGTCCAGGAACGCTGAGGGACGAATTTCAGCCTTGCATACGGGAGTCCGAGACGCTCGAAGGAACTTGCGATGCTCTTGGTCAGGATGAGTTCCATCACCTTGTCCATACGCATTGAGACCAACGGCAGCACGGTGCCCATAAGTTCGTCCGGAGTGCGGCGGCGGATCTTGGTGAGGCTGATCACTACCGACGAGTCCGGCTGCGGCTTCCTCTCCCATTTGAGAGGGTAAGGACCGCGCCACACGTAGTCAGGCACCACGGCAGTGGACCTGGAGCGCGATATGTTCTGGGAATATTTCCTGAGCTTCGCAATGATGTCGTCCGCCTTGACGTCGCCGCAGATGACTATGCTCTGATTGTCGGTGCCATAGACCTCCGGATCCTGCTCGATGGCATCCCTGACGAGGGCGAAGGTTCGCTTCAAAAGCGTGTCCACCACGGCCGCTCCCTTATAGACCGGCACATTCCTGAAACTGGTCTCTTCCGGACTTTGGCACACCCGTTGCAATAATATCACATCAGCAAGCCCTTTCAGGCTGTTGTCGGGAACAACGATATACGAAATGCCATTGTCCAGACGACCACTTGAAACGGAAGGGTCCTTCGGAAGCACGGGAATATCCAAAGCCGCCGAGACCGGGCAGGAAACGACAGACAAAACAAAGGAAATTAATATTAACCGCAGCTTTTGCACGACTAATTGAACTTAAGGCACAAAAATAAAACAAAATTTTTGCTACTTTTGCAATTCACGTGCTAAGCAAACAAAACTCTAACAAATATTATGAAGAAAATTATCCTCATCGTAGCAGCAATGGCCCTGACAGTGTTCGCGGCTAACGCACAGGACATGGCACAGGCAACAGCAACCGCTCAGGACGCGAACTCCGCTCTCCTCCTCGGTGACAACGAGACCGCACTCGCCGGTTTCCAGGCTGCTCTTACCCAGGCAGAGGCCTGCGGAGAAGAAGGTGCTGAACTCGTTTCCACCTGCAAGGACATCATCCCTAAGATTATGCTCTCTATGGGCAAGGACCAGATCAAGGCAAAGAACTTCGACGCAGCACTCGAGAAGGTGAATGCAGCTATCGCAGCAGCCAAGGAGTACGGCGCAGAAGAGACCCTCGAGAAGGCAGAAGCCCTCGTTCCTAGCATCAAGATGTCAAAGGCAAACGAACTCCTCAACGCAAAGGATTTCGCCGGCGCAGCTGAGGCTTTCAAGGGCATCCTCGAGAGCGATCCTACCAACGGCGCAGCAGCTGTCCGCCTCGGCGCAGCCCTCTCCGCTTCAGGTAAGGTAGAAGAGGCAAAGGCAGCTTACGAGACTGCAATCGCAAACGGCCAGGAGAAGGCCGCTGCAAAGCCTCTCTCAAACATCTACGTAAAGGAAGCACAGGCTTTCCTCAAGGCTAACAAGTTCAAAGAGGCTATCGAGGCCGCTGACAAGTCAAACTCTTACCTTGAGAACGCCAACGCCTACAAGATGGCAGCTTCTGCAGCTACCAAGCTTGGTGACAAGGCTGCCGCTACCGAGTACTACGAGAAGTACCTCGAGGTTGCTCCTAACGCAAAGGACGCCAACGGCATCATCTGCACCCTCGCAGTCCTCTATCAGCAGGCTGGCAACAAGGCCAAGGCTATCGAGAACTACCAGAAGATCGTCACTGACCCTCAGTACGGTGAGACCGCTAAGGCTCAGCTCGCAGCTCTGAACAAGTAAAAAGTGAAGGATCTCGAACTTCTTGCTCCGGCGAGAAACGCTGACATCGGCATTGCAGCAATCGACTGCGGTGCCGATGCTGTGTATATAGCCGGGCCGGGGTTCGGAGCCAGACAGGCCGCCGGCAACAGCGTGGAGGACATCGAGCGCCTCTGCAGTCACGCCCACCGCTTCGGTGCGCGCGTGTTCGTCACGGTCAACACAATTATTTTCGACAACGAACTGGACCAGGTGCGCAAGCTCGTGCGCGACGTCGTGAAAGCAGGAGCAGATGCCCTGATAGTTCAGGACCTCGCGATGCTTTCGCTCGCCGGCGACTGCGGCATTCCGCTCCACGCATCCACCCAGTGCGCAATCCGTACGCCTGAAAAGGCCCGTTTCCTTGCAGAGAAGGGCTACTCGAGACTGATACTTGAGAGGGAACTTTCCCTGGCCCAGATCAAGGCCATAGGCGACGCTGCGCCGGAATGCGAGATCGAGTTCTTCGTCCACGGAGCCCTCTGCGTCTGCTACAGTGGCCAGTGCTACCTCTCCGAGAACATCGCAGGCCGAAGCGCCAACCGCGGCGCCTGCATCCAGGCCTGCCGCTCCCGCTACGACCTGGTGGACGAAAACGGCAAGGTCCTGGTCAAGGACAAGGCCCTGCTCTCCCTGAAGGACTACAGACTGCTGGACAGGCTTGGAGACCTGGCTGAGGCAGGAGTATGTTCCTTCAAGATCGAGGGACGACTCAAGAACGAATCCTACGTACGCAACGTCGTGAGGGAGTATTCCATCGCCCTCGACGCCCTCGTTGCAGCAAATCCGACGCTCTACCGCAGGGCTTCCTTCGGACGCGTCGCCAAGAGCTTCACCCCGGCTCTGGACAAGACTTTCAACAGGGGTTACACAGAACTCTACATCGACGGCACCAAGCCAT
Organism: Bacteroidales bacterium UBA1745; assembly: GCA_002314885.1. Taxonomy (GTDB): domain Bacteria; phylum Bacteroidota; class Bacteroidia; order Bacteroidales; family UBA932; genus Cryptobacteroides. The sequence goes on from DCHT01000065.1 coordinate 45,109, forward strand.
CCGGCAAGGGCGTATGGGCCTCGATGGATGCCGCCAAGGGTATGGGAGAGGCCATAGGCAAGGTCTTCTCGGTCAAGACAGACCTCCGCCGCTCCAATGTCGTGATCGAAGTAGAGACTCCTGCAGGCTGCCAGCTCCATAACGGAGACGGATTCTCCTTCGTCGCGGGCAACGGCGATGCCATAGGCTTCCGCGGAGACGTGTGTGAGAACATACGCAGCGGACTCGCCCGCATCATCAGCCGCAAGATTGACTATATATATAAAGGTGCATTCCTCTACCGCAACCTCGACGCGGAATTCGAAAAGGAAATCGCCCGCAACCCTGGCACTCGCGAAATAGGCGTGGAACTCGATGTGATCGTCGGATATCACGAGCTCTGCGTCACCGCCCTCAGCGAGGACGGACGTCGCATCAACAGGAAGTACCTGACAGCAAGCGACGAAGAGGCCACCAACATCGAGCGCCTCGAGGGGCTCTTCATCTCTCAGCTGGGGAAGACTGCCGGCATCTATCGATTCAACATCTCCAGCATACTCTTCACCGCACACCCTTTGGTCAGCAGCGCCTTCCTCAACGGCATACGCCGCGACCTCGCCGAAGTTCTGGACAAGATGCATTGCATCGCCAGACCGCTGCTGAAGAGAGAGGTCTCCAATGACAGCACCGCTGAAATACCACAGGACGTGCTCTCCGACGGGATCATTACCTACAAGGCAAACGTGGCCAACAGGATAGCCCGGGAAATCTATCTCCAGAGCAGTCCGGAATCAGTAACCCAGGCCTACGAAATCGACCACCAGAACGGTGCCGAACTTATGCGCACCCGCTACTGCATCCGCAAGGAACTGGGAATGTGTCTCCTGGAGGACAATCCAAAAGCCCGCCGTCTCTACCTCCTCAACAACGGCCGCCGCCTCGCCCTCAGCTTCGACTGCCGCAACTGCGAGATGGTGGTCAAGGAAGGCTAATACTCCACCAGCTCGAAGGTCAGGCTGATTTCTCCGAAACGGCCAGTCCTGAGGCTGTTCGCCTCCAGATAGCTGCGGCTCAGCTGTCCACGCCACACAATGTCATCCTTCTCGTGATACGGGATCTCCACATCGAGGCCGTAGCTCTTTGACTCATATTTCGCCACGATACTGCACTTCCAGGTAGTCTGGGTTCCACCATCGTCTTCGGTGATGAGCAATACGCAGTTCTCGATCTGGTCCGTCCAATCCGACACGAGGATGGAATTGACCACCAGTTTATCACCCCTCTGATAGCGCCTTATCACCATATCGAAATCGGTGATGGTAGGCTTATATAATTTGAGTTCCGCCTCCGTCGAGGCCTTATATCCGTCCGCACTTCCGACCTTGAACTGCAGCTCGGAACCGCCCGCATACCACGGATCGTAGTTTCGGTTGAGAGTGATGCTCCTGAGCACCAGCATACGGTGCCCGGTCTTCTCAATGGCCGTCGGTCTGACGATTATCTCGCCTCCCCCTTCTCCCCAGCCGGGGTCAGTCAGACGGCGCATTTCCAGGGTTGTGAGCCCACAGTCGTCATTGCGGTTCACGACCCAGACCGGCCTCTCCTGGGCCAGTTCCTCGTCCACCAGCACCTCCTGCACGGAACGGCTGCCATCGGCATTCACCACCAGCCCATAGCCCACATTGGCCTCCGAATCATCCCCGGGATCAAATGTGATCACTGGCAGCGTCACCCCATCCCAATTCTCCGAATAGGGCCAGTATATCTGTATATCCGATGACTCCAGAGCATCCAGATACGCGTCCACATCGACGGCGTCCGCCTTGGTGGCCTTAGCCTCCAGTCCCTCCCTCAGCAGGTCCCTCAGCGGCCTGTCATAGCCATTGTTCCCCGACTTGGTCGTAAAGACATCGGAGCGGACTCCGGATCCCGGGGAGGAAATGATGTCACGCATCATATACTCCTCATCGAAGCCGTGCTCTGCAGAAGCCGCCACGGCATCGAATACCTCCCCCACCTGCTCCCGGCCTATACCGACCTCGGAAAGCAGCTGCGCCACTTCTCTCAAGGCAAGCTGCGCACCTGCCTCGTCCTCAGGATCCACGTCCACCGTCTCACAAGCCGTCAGGGCAAAAAAGCCTGAAATCAGCATCAGAAAAATTCTCTCTCTCATAGCAAAACCCAATATGTTCTGCCGCAAAGGGACAAAAGAAAAAGCGTGTAAGCAAACTTTACACGCTTAATTTCAAAATATGCATTTCAGGCCACTGAGAGGCCTATTTTTCGAAGCTTACGAAGCGTTCCCTGTCAAAGAAATCGTGTAGGATCTCCACCTTTTGCAGCCCTCTTTCACGGAACAGATCGGCCGTAGAAGCACCCAGAGCCTCGTTTATCTCCACGATTCCGCAACCTCCGCAACGCAGGTGGCGTGTCACGAAATCCGCCTCGGCCCTATAGAATCTGAGCGGATCATCATCCGGCACGAACAGCGCCAGATGAGGCTCGTGCTCCAGCACATTGTCCCTCATCAGGGCCTTCTCCCTGTCCATCACATACGGAGGGTTGCTCACAATCAGGTCGAAGTCACCCAACTCCTCCAGCTGCTGCGGATCCAGCACGTCGCACTTCACAAAGCGCGGGGCCTTCACGCCCTCCAGCGTCTGCCCGGCAGCCACCTCCAGCGCCTCCTCGGAAATATCTACAGCGACCACCTCGGCCTCAGGCAACTCCGCAGCCAAACTCCACGCGATACATCCCGACCCGGTACACAGGTCGAGCACCCGAACGGCGCCTCCGCCGATCGCGCCGCCTCGCAACCGGAATGCTCGGCTACGCGCGATTCGGCTGACGGCGCTGCTGACCAGCTCCTCGGTCTCGGGACGAGGAATGAGCACGGCTGGGGTGACGCGGAAGCGATGGCCACAAAATTCGGCGAAGCCCAGCACATACTGGAGTGGCTCGCCGGCCTCGAGGCGCGAAAGTGCGGCCTCAACGGAGTTGAGCGAAGCCGACGGAATCTCCCACTCCGGCTCCAGGATATGCTTCTGAGGCGAAACGCCCAGGAGGGAGGAACAGAGGCGGGAAACGATTGCACGGGCCTCTTCTGCCGGATAGAGACCGGTGAGAGAAGCCCGCGCGTCCTTTATGAAGTCCTTGAGCAGCATAAGCTACCTCGAGGAAGTAACCGTGATGATGTCAGTGAGGAAATCCGGCATTGAGATGCCTGCAGTGCGTACCATCTTAGGCACGAGGGAAGCGGCAGTCATACCAGGGATGGTGTTGATCTCGAGGAAGTACAGACCGTCCTCGGCGAGGATGAAATCGATGCGGACCACACCTGAGCAGTCGAGGCGGCCGTAGATCTTGCGGGACACCTCCTGGATGAGTTCCCTCTCGGCCTCAGTGATGCGTGCAGGGCAGATTTCCTGGCTCTTGCCATTGTACTTGGCGTCGTAGTCGAAGAACTCGTTCTCGGAGACAATCTCGATGACCGGAAGGGCGTTGATGGAGCCGTTGGCCATACGATAGACTGCGCACTGAAGCTCGCGGCCGCTGATGGACTCCTCTATGAGCATAGTCTTGCCCTCGGAGAAGGAAAGCCTGATGGCCTCGTCGAAATCCTCCATCTTCTTGACCTTGGTCACGCCGAAGCTGGAACCGCTGTCGGTAGGCTTGACGAAGACTGGCAGGCCGAGCTTCTTGACGGCCATCTGAGGCAGGTCCGGAGTGACTTCGTGCTTGCGGATGAAGATGTCCTTTGCGCACTTCACGAAATCCACGTCCTTGAGATAGCTCTTGCAGGAGAACTTGTCGAAGGTGATGGCGGACACGAAGGCGCCGCAGCTGCTGAACGGAATGCCGAGCATCTCGAGATAGCCCTGCATAAGACCGTTCTCGCCCGGAGTGCCGTGCTGCATAATGTAGGCATAGTCGAACTTGACCTTGCGGCCTCCGATGAGTACTGAGAAATCGTCCTTGCTGATGGCCGGACGCTCGTTCTCAGGAATCTCCACGCGTCCGGTGCCGTTCTCCTCGTATGCCACGAGAGTCCAGCTGCCGAAACGGGCGAATATCTCATATACGTCGAAACGCTTCTTGTCGATCTGGGATGCGGTGAACTGACCGCTGCGGCAGGATACCTCCCACTCGGAGGAGTCGCTACCATATATAACTGCTACTTTTCTGATCATAATCTAGTCGAAGAATTCAGTGTCGGTGCTGTCGCCGCCGCCCACCTCGTCGGTTGCGTCGTCATCGGTACCGGTGCAGGAGAAGGCGCCTGAAACGCCGGATGGAACGGAGAATGTGTCATTCTCTGAAAGGCCGCAGGATGGGTCTGCGAGGCACTTCTGCATCCATATACCCCAGATTGGGAGGGCCATATTGGCACCGCCGCCGAGGGCGATGGACTGGAAGTGGATCTGAGGGTTCTCACCGCCTACCCAGCCACCTGCGCATATCTTAGGGGTGTAGCCGATGAACCAGCCGTCAGCATTGTCGTTGGTGGTACCGGTCTTGCCGGAAATCTGGCCCTTGAGGGCATATTTGCCACGAAGCCTGGCCGCAGTACCCTCGTTGACAACGCCTGCCATAAGGTTGACCATAAGGTAGGCGGTCTGGGCGCTGATGGCCACCTTCTTCTTGTTGGAGAACTCGGAGAGGGTGTTGCCCATATTGTCCTCGATGCGGGTCACGAGCAGAGGCTCGGCGTAGATGCCGCCTGAAGGGAAGATGCAGGTACCTGCGATCATCTCCATCACGGTGAAGTCGGCTGAGCCCACGCAGAGAGGATTCACCTCGTCGATGTGGTTCTTGAAGCCTGCGTCACGCATCAGCTCTGCCATCGCGTGAGGGCCGAACTGCTTCATCAGATAGGCGGAGATGTTGTTGGAAGACTTGGTGAGGCCCCACTTGAGGGTCACGGTCTTGCCTATCCACTCGTCCTTGTCGGTACAACGAGGAGTCCAGGTAGTGCCGGTGTACTCGTCGATGAAAGTCTGAGGCACGTCGACCACCTTTGTGCAAGGGGTCATACCGTTCTGCATTGCGAGAGTATAGAGGAAAGGCTTGATGGTAGAGCCCACCTGGTGGGTGCTCTGGGTCACGTTGTCGTACTTGAAGTAGCGATAGTTAGGACCGCCCACGTATGCCTTCACGAAACCGGTCACAGGCTCGATGGCCACGAAGCCGGCGCGCAGATGGGACTTGTAATATACGATGGAATCGTTCGGAGTCATCACCGTATCCACGGAGCCCTTTTCCCAGTCGAACACGCGCATCTTCACAGGGGTGTTGAAGCTCTTGTTGATCTCGTTGTCCGATGCGCCGTCACGCTTCATCGCGCGGTAGCGGTCGGAAGTCTTGCGGGCCTGCTTCATCAGACGGTCCCTGGTCTTGGCGTCGATGTCGTTGGAGAACGGCTTGTTGGTCTTGTACTTGAGGTCGCCCCAGAAGCTCTTCTGGAGGTCCTTTCCGAGATGCTCGGCCACGGCCTGCTCGGCATAGACCTGCATCTTATAGTTGATAGTAGTATAGATCCTGAGACCGTCCTTGTCGAGGTTGTACTTGGTTCCGTCCGGTTTGGTATGCTTGTTCAGCCAGCCGTAGAAGTCGTCGTTGACCCAGCGGAGGGAATCGGCCCTGTAGACCTCCTCGTACTGGTACTTCGAGCGCTGAGGCTCGGTGGCGTTCATAGTCCTGCGGAGCATATCCCTGTAGTAGAGGGCGTGACCTGAGTTGTGATCCTTGAGCTCGTATGCGGCACAGTCGATAGGCAGGCTCTTGAGGGAATCGAGGGCGTGCCTGAGGGCCTTGCGGCTCTGATATGGCTCGTAGTTCTCGTCCAGCAGACGTTCCTCGGACGCCATACGCTCGAGCACCGTGTTGCGTCGCGCGAGAGCCTTTTCATAGTTGCGGGTAGGGTTGTAGCGCGTAGGCGCGTTGACCATACCCACGAGCATCGCGGCCTCCTCAACTTTCAATTCGGAAGGGTTCTTGCCGAAGAAGGTCTGGGAAGCGGCCTTCACGCCGAATGAGCTGGAGCCGTATTCGATGGAATTGAGGTACATCGTGACTATCTCGTCCTTGGTGTAGTTCTTCTCGAGCTTCACCGCGGTGATCCATTCCTTGAGCTTCACGCCGACCATCTTGAACTTGCGGCGTATGGAGCCGTACTTGCTGAGTTCGCCACGAGGATAGAGGGTCTTCGCCAGCTGCTGGGTGATGGTGGAACCGCCGCCCTGGTGCCTGTTGTGGAGAAGCAGAGTCTTCACTCCCACGCGTGCGAGTGCCCTGAAGTCGATTCCGGAGTGCTCATAGAAGCGGGAATCCTCGGTGGAGACGGCCGCCTCGACGAGATATGGAGACAGTTCCTCGTAGGTCACATACGAACGGTTCTCGATGTGATAGGTGGTCAGGACCTCGCCTCCCTCGGCGAAAATCTGGGTCGCGAGCTTGTTGTCCGGATGCTCCAGTTCCTCGAAGGAAGGGATATGTGCGGTGAGGCCCACGATGAGGAGGGCAAACAGGATTATTGCCAGCGGACAGAGGACCACTGCCCACAATATTTTTATAACTTTAGTCTGTGTCGTTTCTTTCATAACGCACAAAATTAGAAACAAAATTTGGAAAAATCCGTTGATTGTTCCTTACTTTGCACACACAAGTGAAAAAATGTAAGATATGGCGGGGAATTTAGTAATTGTCGAGTCTCCTGCGAAGGCGGGGACAATACAGAAATACCTTGGTGAAGGTTTCACCGTGAAGTCCAGTCAGGGCCACGTGCGCGACCTTCCCGACAAGGAAGAAAGCATTGATATCGAGAACGGCTTCAAGCCGAAATACGCAATACCTGCAGAGAAGAGGAGAATCGTAGAAGACCTCAGGAAGGCGGCTCAGAAGGCAGACACGGTCTGGCTCGCATCCGATGAAGACCGTGAGGGAGAAGCGATTTCCTGGCACCTCTCAGAGGTCCTGAACCTTGATCCGGCCAAGACCAGGCGCATCGTATTCCACGAAATCACCAAGACAGCAATCCTGGACGCAATCCAGAATCCGAGGACGGTGGATATGGACCTCGTGTATGCGCAGCAGGCGCGCCGAGTGCTCGACCGCCTCGTGGGATATGAGCTCTCACCGCTGCTCTGGAGGAAGATCCAGCCTAAGCTTTCAGCCGGCCGCGTGCAGTCAGTAGCCCTCCGTCTGATCGTGGACAGGGAGAGGGAAATCATAGGTTTCAATTCGGAAGCATTCTATCGCGTAGAGGCACTTTTCCATCCGGAAAACACTCCTGAGGGCACTCTCGTCAGGGCCACCCTCAACAAGAGATACAGCACCCTCGAAGAGGCTAAGGCCTTCCTCGAGAGCTGCAAGGGCGCGAACTTCCGCATCTGCGGAGTGGACAAGAAGGAAGGCATCAGGGTGCCAGCCGCACCTTTCACCACCTCCACCCTCCAGCAGGAGGCTTCCAGGAAGCTGCACATGAGCGTCAGCCGCACTATGCAGGTTGCGCAGGGCCTGTACGAGAAAGGTCTCATCACCTATATGCGTACCGACTCCACCAACCTCTCCGGCCTGGCAATAGGCACTTCCAAGAAGTACATCGTCGAGAACTTCGGCGAGGAATTCCACAAGACGAGGCAGTACAGGACCAGCGCCAAGGGTGCCCAGGAGGCACACGAAGCCATCCGTCCTACCTATATCGAGAACAGCAGCATACTCGGCACCAACGAGGAGAAGAAGCTGTATGAACTCATCTGGAAGAGGACCGTCGCATCCCAGATGGCGGACGCGAAGCTCCTCAGGACCGACATCAGCATCAGCAACGACCGCAACGACGGCATCTTCGGAGCCCAGGCCAGCCAGGTGCTCTTCGAAGGCTTCCTTAAATTATATATGGAAGGCCGCGACGACGAGCAGGACACCGAGGAGGTGATCCTCCCTGACGTGCAGACCGGCAACGTGATGACCACCAATCTCATCACCGCTGAGTGCAAGTTCACCGTCGCTCCTCCACGCTATTCCGAGGCCACCCTCGTGAAGAAGCTCGAGGAACTCGGCATCGGCCGTCCATCCACCTACGCACCGACTATTTCCACCCTCACCAAGAGCTATATCACAAAGGGCAACAAGGACGGAGAGAAGAAGACCGTCCAGAACCTCGCCCTCCGCAACGGCAGTATGACCTCCTCCAAGAAGGTTGAGCTCGTGGGCGCTGAGAAGGGCAAGCTCATCCCTCAGGAAATCGGCCTCAGGGTGACTGACTACCTCGTGGAGAACTTCGGCAGCATACTTGACTACGGCTTCACCGCCGCAGTCGAGCAGGACCTCGACAAGGTCGCAGAGGGCCAGAGCAGCTGGGACAACGTGATCCGCGGCTTCTACACCCCGTTCCGCTCCGACATCGACACCGCCCTCTCCAGCACCGACTACACCAAGGTCGAAAGGACTATCGGCGTGGCTGACGACGGCCAGGTACTCACCGCCAAGCTCGGCAAGTTCGGACCATACGTCCAGAAGGGCGACGGCGACAGCAAGATATGCGTAAGTATGGCTCCTGGCCAGCTCATCGAGAGCATCACCGTCGAAGAAGCAATGAAGCTCTTCACCCTTCCAAGGACGGTCGGCACCCTCGACGGAGTGGAAATCGTCTGCCTCAAGGGACGCTTCGGACCATATATAAAATATGGTGACAAGAACGTGTCCATCCCAAGGGGAAAGGCTGCTGAGACCATCGATTACGAAAGCTGCTGCGAACTCATCAAGGCAGTCATCAACAAGCCTGCAGTGGCGATTATGATGGAATTCGACGGTATCCAGGTCATCAACGGAGCCTACGGTCCTTACATCAAGTTCGACGGCAGGAACTACAAGCTTCCGAAGGGCACTGACGCAGCCGCCCTCACCGAAGAGGCCTGCAAGAAGATCATCGAAGAAAGCGAACCGACCGCAGCCAAGACCAAGAGGATGGGCGGCCGACGCGGACGCAGATAATTCACTTAACCCGATATAAATTATGCAGAGTTATCAACTCGACGAAATCGACCGTAAAATCCTCGGTCTCCTCGTCAAGAACGCCAGGATGCCGTTCCTCGAGATTGCCCGCGAATGCGGCGTCTCAGGCGCAGCCATCCACCAGAGAGTCAGGAAGCTCGAAGTGAATGAAGTCATCACGGGCTCCCGTCTGCTGGTGAAGCCACAGGCCCTCGGCCTCAACGTGTGCGCATTCATCAGCGTCTCCCTCTCCGAGGCGAACAAGTATCCTGAGGTCATCGAAGCCTTCAGGAGGATACCGGAGATCGTAGAGTGCCACTTCGTCACCGGACGTTACACTCTCCTCGTGAAGCTCTACTGCTACGACAACGACCATCTTATGGAGGTGCTTATGAACACCATCCAGAAGATACAGTACGTGCAGTCCACTGAGACTCAGATCTCACTGGAGAACGCGATCGAGCGTCAGGTCTGGGTGAAGGAGCGCAAAGGCGCCGTCAAAGAGTAGCGGTCAGGGCTCTGGCAAGAGCGAGGTCCTCGGGGGTGGTAATCTTGATGTTGTTACGCTCTCCGAGGGTGTAGAAGACCCCTCTTCCCGCGGCTTCAACCACCGAGGAATCATCTGTGAAAGATACATTGTAAGGCTGCCCATAGGCGGCCTTAATTGTTTGAGAATCAAATATCTGCGGAGTCTGCACTCCGAAGAGGCGGCTGCGGTCGGAAGACTCTCCAGTCGGCTTCATAGTGGCCGGGTCGAGCACCTTCATAGTCTCCACGCAAGGCATCACCGGAACAGCGGAACCGTTGGCCTCGGCCTCCTCGAAAAGGCGCCTGATCAGAGCCTCGGAAAGCAGCGGACGCACGCCGTCGTGAACAGCCACCAGCGCACCGTCGGGAACCTTGGAAAGGCCGTTCTTCACGGAGTGGTAGCGGGTGAAGCCTCCGGCGACCAGAGTCTGCCTGCAGGCGAAGTGATGGGAATAGCAATACTGCTTCCAGGCGTCGATGTGATCCGACGGAAGTACGACTATCACGGAAATATCAGGCACGGCAGCCACGAATTTCTCTATCGTAAGCTGCAGAATCGCCTTTCCATCTATCTCCAGGAACTGTTTTGGCCTGTCGGCTCCCATACGTGTTCCAGTGCCACCTGCGGTGACTATGAGAATTTTTTTCATCATCGTTAAAAAATCGCAGTATTTATTTTGGGCAAAATTAGTTTTTTCTTTCTAATTTTACCGCGAATAAGACTTTAAAGTAAAAACAGAAAAATATCAGTATAGAAAATGGGATTTTCATTTTTGACTCAGGAACTCGCCATCGACCTCGGAACAGCGAATACGGTCATCTTCCAGAATGACCAGAAAGTGCTTGACGAGCCGAGCATCGTGGCCATCGAAAACTCTACAGGAAAGTGCATGGCTCTTGGCGGAAAGGCCAAGATGATGCACGAGAGGACCAGCCCGGGCATCAAGACCGTGCGCCCTCTCAGGGACGGCGTGATTGCGGACTTCAACGCTGCCGAGATGATGATCAAGGGATTCATCAAGCAGGTGAACAGCAAGCATCGCTCCCTCTTCAACCCGAACCTCAAGATCGTGGTAGGCATCCCTTCAGGCAGTACTGAAGTGGAGATCCGTGCGGTCCGTGACTCCACCGAGCACGCCGGCGGACGCGAGGTCTACCTCATCTTCGAGCCTATGGCAGCCGCCCTCGGTATCGGCCTCGACGTGGAGGCTCCTAAGGGCAATATGGTCGTCGACATAGGAGGCGGTACCACCGAGATCGCAGTCATCTCCCTCGGCGGCATCGTCGTGCAGGACAGCATCCGTACCGCAGGCGACGCCCTCACCAAGGACATCCAGGAATACCTCCGTCAGCAGCACAACATCCGCGTGGGTGAGATCACCGCTGAGAAGATCAAGATCGCAGTGGGCGCAGTCATCCCTGAGCTCGACGAGGAGCCGGAGCCATTCGTGGTAAGAGGTCCTAACCTTATGACCGCACACCCTGTGGAGGCCACCATCACCTACCAGGAGATGGCACACTGCCTCGACAAGACCGTGGTCAAGATCGAGAACGCAGTCATCCACGCCCTCGAGCAGACTCCTCCTGAGCTCTACTCCGACATCGTGGAGAACGGCATCTTCCTCTCCGGCGGCGGAGCCCTCCTCCGTGGCCTGGACAAGAGGCTCACAGAAAAAGTCAACATTCCGTTCCACGTGGCAGAAGACCCGCTCAGGGCCGTTGCCCGCGGAACCTGCATCGCCCTCAAGAACACAGCCAACTACTCATTCCTGATGAGGTAGAATGGCCAAGAGGACGAGCATATGGACCATCCTGCTGAATGCAGCTATCTTCATCGCACTGGAGATAGCTGCATTGGCTATGCTCAGACATAGCGGCGAAGTCCAGGGAGCCTGGATCTCGCAGGGCGTGGACGGATTCAATGCCAGCGTCTGGGGCACCAAGGAAAGGATTGGCGGCTATTTCGGCCTGCGCAAGCAGAACGATTCCCTCGCCAATGAGAACTTCCGCCTCCATCAGCTCCTGCTCAGGCACGGCCTCGAGGAAAAGGCCGCCAGCGAGGAGGATATGAGGATTGTGGGCTCTTTCCACTACACCCCGGCCACCGTGGTAAGGCACAGCAGCAACAGCCAGCACAACGTGCTCATACTCGACAAAGGCAGTATGGATGACGTGATCGCAGGATCCGGCGTCGTCACCGCCCAGGGAGTCATAGGTTCCATCGACGCGGTCAGCGAGCATTATGCCCACGTCATCAGTTTCCGCAACACCGGAACCGTGGTCAGTGCCAGGATAGGACGCGAAGGTGCGGTCGGCCCGCTCAGGTGGGACGGCATCACTTCGGACGGAGCCATACTCGAGGAGATTCCTTTCCGCGAAGGCCTGGAGCCGGGCGACACCGTCTATACTTCCGGATACTCGGAGCTCTACCCTGCTGACATCCCTATCGGCATCACAGGCAAGAGCAAGGTCGTCAACGGAGCCACCTTCAGCATAAAGGTGAAGCTCTTCGAGGACCTCAGCAAGGTAAGATACGTGACCATAACGGCCAACAACGACAAGATGGAGATACGCAATCTCCTCAACGAAAGCGCAGCAGAAGATGAGAACCAACGGTAATTTCATACTCCTCTACGTCCTCCTGACGATTGCACAGCTCATATTCTGCAATTATCTGAATATGAGCCAGTTCGTCATATTCACCCTGCTGCCGGGCCTCATACTCTGCATGCCGCTGGGAGTCAACACCATATTCTGTATGCTCATAGCCTTCGTCACCGGTCTCACGGTGGACTGGCTGGGCGACGGTCTCATCGGTCTCAACGCGCTCGCACTCGTGCCCGTGGCCCTTCTCCGCAAGCCTCTCGTGTCCAGCATCTTCGGCCACGATATGGTCGAACGCCAGGGCAGCTTCAGCATCTACAAGAACGGCCTCTTCGACTGCGCCGGCGCCACCGTCATCGTCACCTGCCTCTTCCTGCTTGTCTATATCATCGCGGACGGAGCGGGCACAAGGCCTTTCTGGTTCAACCTCGTCAGGTTCCTCTGCTCAGGCATAGTCTCATCGATACTCTGCCTGATAGTCCTCAATGTCTTCAATCCTAGGGAAAGGAGATAAGGGATGAAACTGGAGAGGAAAGACAGGGTTCTGATCGGAATCGGTGTAGCCGCACTGGTCCTGATCGTCAAGCTTTTCTCAATTCAGGTCCTGGACAGCAGCTCCAAGGACAAGGCCAACAGCCAGTCAATGGTGCGTATGCCCATCTATCCGAACCGAGGCGTCATCAAGGACCGCAACGGCAAGGTTCTCGTGGGCAACAAGATGTGCTACGACATTATGGTCACCCCGAAGACCGTCAAAGAGTTCGACACCACGGCCTTCTGCCGCGTCTTCAACGTGGACAAGGAATACGTCAAGGGCAAGTTCGAGGAGTTTGCCGCCAACAGCCGAAGGATAGGCTATCAGCAGGTGCTGCTCCTCCGCCAGGTGACTCCGGAGGCATATACGGCCTTCGCCGAACTGCTTGCCAAGAATGACTTCGACGGCTTCTTCGGACAGCCGCGAACCATACGCCAGTACCCTTACAACGCAGGCGGCAGCCTCCTGGGATACGTATCCGAAGTGGACGCAAACTACATCAGCAGGCATCCAGGCGAGTATCGTCCGGGCGACTACGCAGGTATGACGGGCCTCGAGGCCGTGAGGGAGAAGGATCTCCGCGGCGTCAAGGGCGAGCACATACTCCTGCGCAACTCCAAGAACCAGATCGAGGGCCCATACAGGGACGGAGCCGAGGACACCGAGGCCATCCCGGGCAAGGACATCGTGACGACCATCGACGCCGAGCTCCAGAACTACGGCCAGAGGCTGATGAAGAACAAGGTGGGCTCCCTGGTGGCCATAGAGCCGTCCACGGGCGAAATCCTCACCCTCGTGTCCAGCCCCTGCATAGACGTGGACAAACTCGCGGACATAGGCAAATACTACGCTGAACTCGCGAAGGATCCGCAGAAGCCAATGTACAACCGCGCCGTTTCCGGCCTATACCCTCCGGGCTCCTGCTTCAAGCTGGTCAACTGCCTCATCGGCCTCGACGAAGGCGTGCTTACGCCTCAGACCCAGTACCCTTGCAGTATGGGCTACCATTTCGGCAACCACAGACTGGGCTGCCACGCCCACAAGTCGCCTATCAATATGGAGGAATCCATAATGATGTCCTGCAACGCCTACTACTGCTACGTCCTCAAGACTATGCTCGAGAACAACAACTACGAGAACATAGACGAGGCTCTCCGCGCCTGGGACGAATATGTGTACAGCTTCGGCTTCGGACACAACCTGGGCAGCGACTTCCCTTCCGAGGGCAAGGGCAACATCCCGACTCCGGAGACCTACAACAGGGTCTATGGCAAGGGACACTGGAAGGCCAACACCATCATTTCCATTTCCATCGGACAGGGCGAGGTGGCCTGCACGCCTATGCATCTGGCGAACCTCAGTGCGACCATAGCCAACAGAGGCTACTACTACATCCCTCACATCGTGAAGGATTCCGAAGGCATTGAGATAGACCCGAAATACCACGAGAAGCAATATACCAAGGTCGACACGACTCATTTCCACAAGATCATAAAAGGTATGTGGAGGGCAGTCAACAGCGGATTCGGCTCAGGCGGTACGGCGAGCATCGCCGCCGTCGAGGGAATGGACATCTGCGGCAAGACCGGTACTGCGCAGGTGCCTCACGGAGCCGACAACTCCGTATTCATCTGCTTCGCACCTATGGACAACCCGAAGATCGCAGTGGCGGCCTACGTCGAGCACGGAGGCTTCGGAGCGACCTGGGCCGCCCCTATCGCCTCTCTGCTGGTGGAGAAATACCTGACAGGTTCAACCACGCGTCCGGACCTCGAGCAGCGAATGCTGCAGGGTGACCTGATGTACAGATTCCCATCAAAGAGATGATAGGACAGAGGACATCCCAGCGCAGCTTCGCCAAGTCCGTAGACTGGCTGCTCATCATCAGCTACCTGCTGCTGGTGACCATAGGTGTGATGAACATCTATTCCACGGTGCACTACTCCACCCCGGAACTCTTCGTCTGGAAGAGCCGTGCCTGCAAGCAGCTGGTGTGGATAGCCACCGCCATCATCATCGCCCTGGTGATACTGTTCGTTATCCCGCCTAGGGTCTACGAACCTATATCCCTGCCCCTATATGTCGTCATCTTCTTCCTTCTGGTGCTCGTGATCTTCGTCTCCAGGGACGTCAAGGGCTCGCACTCCTGGTTCACCTTCGGCCCTATAAGCCTGCAACCGGCGGAATTATCGAAGATATCGACATCGCTGATGCTGTCGATGGTCATCAGCAAACTGGACCTCAGGTTCAAGACCTTCAGGGACTACGCCATAGCGGGGGCAGTGCTCCTGCTGCCTATGCTCGCCATACTCGCGGAGAGCGAAACGGGCTCTATGCTCGTCTATGTGGGCTTCCTGCTCGTCCTCTACCGAGAGGGAATCTCAGGCTGGTGGCTCGCCCTGCTGGGTATAATAATAGTAGTATTCGTCGTCACGCTCAAGTACGACCCGTTCTGGGCCCTGCTCATCATCGGCATAATCGCCACGCTCTCCAATGACCTGCCGCAGAACAAGGGCAGACGCTGGTTCGCAGTTCATTTCCCGGCCATCATTGCGCTGATAACCTACTTCATCGTCTACAACAAGGTCTGCGCAGCGCATCCCGATACGACCTTCGCGTATTTCAAGCCGATCTACCTGATCCTGGCCTGTATGCTTGCCCTGATGGTCGCCTATCTCATCAAAGGCTTCCGCACGGTCAATGCATTCAAGATGGTCACGGTGGCAATGATTGCCATCTGTGTGGGTATGTCCCTGGCCGTGCCTTTCGTCTTCAACAAAGTCCTCAAGGACTACCAGCAGAAGCGTATCCAGGTGCTGCTCGGAATCATCGAAGACCCGCGTGACGCAGGCTACAACGTGACCCAGTCCAAGATTGCGATCGGCTCGGGCGGATTCTTCGGAAAAGGCTATCTGAACGGCACCCAGTCCACATTCGGCTTCGTTCCGGAGCAGAGTACCGACTTCATATTCTGCACCATAGGCGAAGAGACCGGATTCGCCGGCTGCACCGCCGTCATACTGCTCTATGTGCTGCTCATCTGGCGCATCCTCAGGGGTGCAGAAAAGAGCAGGGAAAGGTTCACCCGTGTCTATGGCTACTGCGTGGCCAGCTGCCTTACTATGCACCTGGTCATCAACATTGGTATGACTATTGGTCTTATGCCAGTCATCGGCATCCCGCTGCCGCTGGTCAGCTACGGAGGATCGTCGCTCTGGGCCTTCACCGCCCTGATCTTCATCTTCGTGGCCCTGGACCGCAATGAAAAGAAATATTTCTAGTGAGGAAGTACCTGCATATCGCCCTTGCGGCACTGCTGGCCCTGTTCTTTTTCGGAACAGGCGCGGACGCACGTGAACGCAAGAAACGCAAGAAGCAGGAGACCGAAGTGCAGGAACCTCAGGGCACTGTCATACGCATACGTCTCTTCGATATGAAGGAACTCAGGGACTCCCTGCAGGCCTCCGACGATCGCTATATGGCCGAGCTTATGACCGAGATGGACTCCGTCTGCTTCTCCGACAGGGCTGAGCTCGTACAACGCATAAACAACATCACCGGCTTCGGTGCAAAGGGCCCTACGAAGAAGGGCAAACTGGTCGTGGAACTGGCCAAGGAGCACCTCGGGAAGCCATATAAACTAGGCACCAGCGGCCCCGACATCTTCGATTGCTCGGGCTTGACACGATATGTCTACCGCCAGATCGGCATCGGTCTCCCACACTACTCCAGGGATCAATACAAGGGCGGCAGAGCCGTTGACATCTACGAGCTGCAGGAGGGCGACCTGGTCTTTTTCGGAACTAAGCGCGAATGGCGCACCGTGGGCCACGTGGGCATAGTCGTTTCAGTGGACTACAGCCGCGGCACCTTCAAGTTCATTCACGCATCGACCTCAGGCGGTGTCAGGATTTCGCCCAACACCGAAAAGTACTTCTACGAGAGGTACATAGGCGCGAAGAGATATATCCCCGAGGGATTCTGATTATTCTCCGTAAAGATAGCGGCGCTGCTCAGGAGTGAGAGTGTCGATTTCGTAGCCCCAGGCTGCGAGACGGCGGCGTGCAACGGCCTGGTCGATCTCGGCCGGAATCTCGTTGACCATCTTGCCCGGTTCGCGGGTCACGTCGTCCTTGTGCTGCACGATGTAACGGGCGCTGAGAGCCTGGATCGCAAAGGACATATCCATAATTTCAGCAGGGTGTCCGTCGCCCGCAGCGAGGTTCACCAAACGGCCTTCTGCGAGGATGTAGATGCGATTTCCGTTCTCCAGAGTGTATGAGATGATGTTCTTTCTGGCAGGTTTCACCTCCACTGCCATAGCCCTCAGGCCGGCCACGTCCACCTCGCAGTCGAAGTGGCCCGCGTTGCAGCAGATCGCGCCGTCCTTCATATTGAGGAAATCGGCCTTGGTGATGACTCCGTCGCAGCCGGTCACGGTCACGAAGATGTCGCCGTACTTGGCGGCCTCGTTCATCTTCATCACCTTGAAGCCGTCCATCACGGCCTCCATAGCCTTCACGGCATCGACTTCGGTCACGATAACCTCGGCTCCGAGGCCCTTGGCGCGCATAGCCACGCCCTTGCCGCACCAGCCGTATCCGGCCACCACGACAGTCTTGCTGGCGACGATCAGATTAGTGGTCCTGTTGATGCCGTCCCACACTGACTGACCGGTGCCGTAACGGTTGTCGAAAAGGTGCTTGCAGTCGGCGTTGTTGACCAGCATCATAGGGAACTTGAGAGCCTTCGCATTGTTCATCTGGATGAGGCGAAGAATGCCCGTCGTGGTCTCCTCGCAGCCGCCGAAAACGTTCGGGAGCAGCTGAGGGAACTCATTGTGTATCAAGTTGACAAGGTCTCCGCCGTCGTCGATGATGACATTCGGACCGACCTCGATCACACGGCGGCAATGAGCCTCGTATTCCTCGGGTGTGGCGTCGTACCAGGCGAACACGTTGAGCCCGTCGTGGACGAGGGATGCAGCCACGTCATCCTGGGTGGAAAGAGGGTTGCTTCCGGTCACGTACATATCCGCTCCGCCGGCCGCGAGGACCTTGCAGAGGTAGGCTGTCTTAGCCTCAAGATGCACTGAAAGCGCCACCTTCAGACCTGCGAAAGGCTGTTCCTCACGGAACTGCTCCTCGAGACCCCTGAGAAGAGGCATATGATGTTTAACCCACTCTATTTTCAACTGGCCGTCGGGCCAAAGTTCCGCGTTTCTGATTTCGCTTGCCATTGTCATTCTGTTAAAAAGTGGCGCAAATATACAAAAGAAGAGTTAAAATATTGAAAATAATGCTTGTATATATAAATTTATTTATATCTTTGCGCGCTTTTACTACCAAAAATGAACAAAACCTTTTTCATAAAGTTCGCAATCAGCGCCATTCTCCTCTTCGCATTCAGCGAGGCGGTAGAGAGCGTTTCCCCAGCCAATCAGGCTCCGGAGATACTTGCGGCCAGCATTGAAGGTTCTGATTTCACTGCGGTAGACAACGCCGAGAGAGCAGCATCCATACTCGAGGGTATGACCGCCAAGGCCGATTTCGACACCACCGAGCAGGCTGCGTTCATCCTCGTCTCCAAGCAGGAAATGACTCTCCGCGTATTCGACGCCTCATCCAACGAGCTTATGTGCGCTCCTATCACCTGCGGCAACCAGTTCGGTGACAAGCAGACCATCGAGGACAACCGCACTCCGGAAGGCGTCTTCTGCATCAGGAGGATCGAGGATTCAACTCTCTGGAAGCACAAGAACGCAAAGAACGGCAACATCGAATACGGCTGCTACGGGCCTTGGTTCTTAAGGCTTGAGGTTCCGGGCACCACCAGGATAGGCATCCACGGCACCAACAAGCCTGAAGAGATCGGAGGCAGGACCTCCGAAGGCTGCGTAAGGCTCAGCAACGAGGACATCGAGAGGCTGGTAAGATACGCAAGGGTGTCGCTTCCGGTCATAATAACCCCGTCACAGGCAGACATTTACGCAAATTGCCTGGAAAAAGAGAACAATAAGAA
>DCHT01000031.1:0-10350 GCA_002314885.1 Bacteroidales bacterium UBA1745
AAAACGCCGAAATCGTGGCCGCGGAGGGGTTGTGGCCAGTAATGGAGATACAAGAGTAGCTTGCAGGAGGAGAAAGGCGGAGGGTTACCTTACCGGGATCTTGACGATGATCTTCTTGACGTGGGAAGGAACGCCGGACTTGGCGACGCCGGGGCGGTGAAGGTCGCTGGGGAAGAAGATGAACCAGATGGAGGGATCGGCTGCAAGGGTCCTGAATTCGGTTGCGGAAGCGAAGAGCACGCAATCCTTGTCCTTGTTGTACTCCATCGTGCAGTCCAGAGCGTCTTCAAGATTACCCACGTGTATGTCCTCTTCTCCTGACACGATTATCTGAACATCGATGTAATCCTTGTGAGCCTCGAACACTCCGTCCACCTTGCTGTCATATTCGGTGACGTTGACAAAAGCTCCGCCGGGAACGATTTCGTGACGGCCGGTCGAAAGTGCCGCAAGGTCATTGCCTTTCAGGAAATCATACACGGCCTGCCACTGGGCAGGGTCCGCTGCAACCTGCTCCTCGAGCAAATCAAGATTTGTATCAGACGAGATTGGAAGCGATTTCCAAGTATTATAGACATCCGAAGAACATGATGCTGCACCGAATGAAATAGCCATAACTGCGATTTTGGAGAAAAAATTCATAGAAATGGTGCCCGAGGCCGGGCTCGAACCGGCACGTCTTTTGAGGACACAGGATTTTGAGTCCAGCGCGTCTACCATTCCGCCACTCGGGCAAAAGACCGGACAAAGGTACGAAAAATCTCATATAATCAAAGAAAATAAGTATCTTAGCCTTCCTATTATGGACAATTCCCTCGCAGACATCCTGAAAAAGTACAGTTCCGTGTTTGCAATATACGATCGGAACGTGGAGCAGTATGCCCTCGAAGTTGCCTCGGTGGCCGGAATCGACGGGGACAGGATGATGGCCATCGATGCTGGAGAGCGGGCAAAAAACATGGATACCGTGCTGCGTATCTGCAACTGGCTGCTTGATGCCGGCGCCGACAGGAAGTCGATTGTTCTTGCCATAGGAGGCGGCACGTTGACTGACACCGTGGGATTCGCCGCCAGCATCTACAAGAGAGGCATTGCCTATGCCAACATTCCCACAACCCTGCTGGCAATGGTGGACGCCGGCATTGGAGGAAAGACGGGGATAAACTTCGAAGACTACAAGAATATGCTCGGCACATTCTGCCAGCCTGAATTCACCTGGGTGCTGCCTGAAGCTCTCCAGACTCTCCCTGAGAAAGAATTTCGCAGCGGCTCCGCAGAGCTGCTGAAGACCTTCCTGATTGCAGATGCAAAGAACTACAAGAAGGCTGTCGAGGTGCTTTCCGGAACTCCAACCATAGGCAAAATGGCGCCTCTGATCAGTGCTGCAGCCGCAATCAAGGAGACAATCGTGAACGATGACCCGTTCGAGCAGGGACGCAGAAGGGTGCTCAACCTGGGACACACCTGGGGCCACGCCATCGAATGGTGGCAGTCGAAGCAGACACCGGCCGGCACCCTCTCACACGGGGAGGCCGTGGCTATCGGCATCATCCAGGCTGCACGACGTTCCGAAGCCGAAGGCATTGCAAAAAAAGGCCTTGCAGACCGCCTGATAGCTGATTTTAGAGCCTGCGGTCTGCCCACCGAACTGCCCTGCAGCGAGGAGGAACTTTGCCCTGCCATGACTAAGGACAAGAAATCTGCTGACGGTCAGATTCAATTCGTTCTCATTGAAAAACCGGGCAAAGTCATATGATCTGCGTTACACTCCACCACAAGACATACGAGGAGATTTGCACAATCCTCGAAGACCGCAGCATCGAGATGGCCGAAATACGTCTCGACCTCTGCCCTTCACTCACGGATGCCCAGATTGAAGATCTGTTCGCAAATTGCGAGACGCCACTGGTTGCGACCAGCCGCAAGAATGCCCGCAGGCTCGAGACCGCCATCAAAGCCGGAGCCCGCTATGCAGACCTCGAACTCGAAGCGCATGTCGATATCAGCCGGCAGATTCAGAAACTCTGCCACAGTTGCGGCACAGAACTCATACGTTCGTACCATAACGACAAGGAAACCCCCGACTCAGACTACCTGCTTCAAGTGATGCAGCGCTGCTTCCGTTACGGGGCCGACATTGCCAAAATCGCAACTTTGTGCAACACTGAGGAAGATGCGGCCAGGCTAGCTTCGCTTTATGGTCAAGAGAACTCGAAAGGCCGTCTCATCGCCTTCGGAATGGGAGAAAAGGGGCGCGACTCTCGCATCGGATGCCTCCGCAACGGGGCGCCGTTCTCCTATTGCAGCCTGACTGAAGAGGATGCCGTGGCTCCCGGCCAGTGGCCCCTCGATGCAATGAGTCAGGAAGTTTACGGTGCCCGGCAGCCGTATCTCAGAAACGGTCTCAGGATGCCCGCGTCGAAGAGTTTTGCGCAGCGTGCGATAATTGCCGCAGCACTCGCTGACGGCACCTCTCACCTGTCCGGATACACGCCCTGCGACGATAGCGAGGCCGCGCTGAAAGTGGCTGAAGCGATTGGCGCAAGCATCTCCCGCAAAGAAGATGTTCTTGAAATCACCGGAATAGGGACGAAAGCGGGAGACAGCCCCGCTCCTCTCAATCTGCAAGAGATAAATGTTGGGGAGTCAGGCCTTCTCGCCAGAATGATGATTCCATTGTGCTCGGTTCTGAACAAGGAATCAATAGTGATTGACGGACGCGGCACACTGCTGAAAAGACCTCTTGCCGGTGCAGTGAACATCATGGCCGCATTCGGCGTGATCCTCTCGGGCAAGAGCCGTTCCGGCAAGGAGATAACGGTGCCTGTCAACGTCAAGGGCCATGTCATTCCCGGCACGTCCGACGTGTCTGGCAAAGACGGGTCGCAACTGATATCCGGCCTGATGATGGCCCTCCCGCTTTGCGGCAAACCATCCAGAGTATTTGTCGGCGAACCGAAGAGCATCCCGTACATGTACATCACCCAGGACGTGCTCGGCAAATTCGGAATCCGACTTACCTGTGAAATGGAAGGCAATGCTGAAATGCTGGCTGCCCAGGACTGGTCCTATTGCACCGGGATAAACTTCCACATTCCTTGCATGCAACGCTACCGGGCCGCCGATTTCAGAATTGAATCGGACTGGAGCAGCGCAGCCAATTTCCTGGTGGCAGGAGCCATTTTCGGAGGAGTGGAAATCGAAGGACTTGACACCTCTTCGCTTCAGGCAGACATCACTGTGATGGATATACTTGTGGATGCCGGTGCAGTTCTTTCCGTCGGGGAGGAAGACGGCAGCGTCAGCGTACGCAAAGCCCCTCTCGAGTCATTCACTGCAGACCTCAACCATTGTCCCGACCTCTTTCCCATCATATCGGTTCTGGCCTCATTCTGCTCAGGCAGTTCGAGGCTTTCTGGCATAGGCAGACTCGCCGGCAAGGAGACCAATCGCGCTGAAGCGATAGTCGGAATGCTCGGTGCTATGGGCGTCGGATGCAGGATTGAAGAAGACGACCTGGTGATTGAAGGCGAGCAGTTGACCTCCAGGATATTGGGCGGCAGACTGCTCAGAGGAGGTCGATTCAGTTCACACAGCGACCACCGGATGGTGATGGCCCTTTCTGTCGCATCTCTCGGCGCCGGCAGCCCGGTGGAAATTGACGACACTTCCTGCGTCGCCAAGTCGTTTCCGGGTTTCAGATTATAACTTCATCTATTATCATTGCCGTGCGTGCATCATGTGCAGCACGGCAGTAATAGCAAAATGTTCCTCCAATCAGAAATTAAGTATCAACTCCACCGGACAATGGTCGGAACCGAACACTTCGTTGTGGATGTCAGTGCCGGTGACAGCCGACTGCAATTGGTCTGACACCAGGAAATAGTCGATGCGCCACCCCACGTTGCGCTCGCGGGCCACCATCCGGTAGGACCACCAGGAGTATTTAACCTCGCCGGGATGGGCCTCGCGCCAGGTGTCGTGGAATCCTGCGGCGAGAAGTTCGGAGAACTTGCCGCGCTCCTCGTCAGAGAAGCCTGGATTGAAATGGTTCGTCGAAGGGTTTGCAAGGTCAATTTCATTATGGGCCACGTTCATATCTCCACAGACTGCAACTCCTTTACGGGAAGCAAGCGTCTGGAGGTAGGCCCGGAATTCATTCTCCCAGCCCATTCTCCAGTCCAGGCGCCTCAGACTATCCTGGGAATTGGGAGTGTAAACATTGACAAGATAGAAATCGGGCATCTCAAGCGTAATGACACGGCCTTCGTGGTCATATTCGTCCACGCCGATACCATAGGTAACGGAGAGTGGTTCGTGCTTCGTATAGATGGCGGTACCGGAATAGCCCTTCTTGTCGGCGTAATTCCAATATGACCACCATCCGGGAAATTCGAGGTCAATCTGCCCGGCCTGGAGTTTTGTCTCCTGCAGGCAGAAGAAGTCCGCA
Organism: Bacteroidales bacterium UBA1745; assembly: GCA_002314885.1. Classification (GTDB taxonomy): domain Bacteria; phylum Bacteroidota; class Bacteroidia; order Bacteroidales; family UBA932; genus Cryptobacteroides. Next base: position 4,451 of record DCHT01000031.1, read on the forward strand.
TCAAGTGTCAGAAAAATATCGGAGAATCCTTTCCCCGCCACAGCTCTCAGGCCGTTAACATTCCAGCTTACCAGTTTCATATTCAGCGTTTGATGCTCAAATATAACTAATTTGTTCCAAATTATTTGCTACATTTGTAACAATGAAACATTTTTATTCCATTCTTGTTGCACTGTCCGTGCTCAATTCTGCCTTCGCTGCAGACAATAGCCTGTATGGCCGTTTCCCTATCCGCCAATTAGAAAAGACCCCCGTTGCCGTTGCCGGCAGCATCCTCAATCCCGACGGCAGCATCCTGCTGGACTTTGGACGCGACGCCTTCGCCCAGATCGAACTGACGCTGGATTCGAAAGAGGACGGCTTCATCGAGGTTCATTTCGGAGAGAAGCTCAAGGGTGACCACATCGACAGGAAGCCGGGAGGTACCATCCGCTACGCAGTGTATAAACTGGAAGTCCACAAAGGAGTTGATTCCTATGGCATCAAGTTCCTCCCGGACGGGAGAAACACCCGCACAACTCCTGTAGGCAGCGGCGCGGTGCCAATTCTGATGCCGGAAGAAATCGGCGAAGTGTATCCATTCCGCTACTGCGAACTGGTTGGCCTGAAAGGCGAAGTGGTGGTGCCGGAGACAAGGCAACTGGCGGTGCACTATCCTTTCAATGACGACGCATCATCATTCTGTTGCTCCGACACAGTGCTCAACAAAGTCTGGGACCTCTGCAAATACAGCATCAAGGCGACGTCTTTCTGCGGCTACTACGTCGACGGTGACAGGGAGCGCATCCCCTACGAGGCGGACGCCCTGCTGAACCAGCTGTCACACTACGGCGTGGACAGCGAGTACGCGATGGCGAGACGCTCGGCAGCATACCTGCTCGAGAACCCGACCTGGCCTACTGAATGGCAGCTGGCAATGGTCTTCATGGCGTGGTATGACTATCTGTACACAGGGGACAAGGCGCTTATCGAGAAGTACTATGATGTGCTGAAAGCCAAGACTCTCCTTGCCCTTCGCAACGACAACGGCCTCATCAGCACCAGGACCGGTAAAATAACGCAGCAGGTGCGAGAGAGCATCAGATACCGCGGAAAGTCTCCCATCGAAGACATTATCGACTGGCCGCGAAGCGGGTCTTTCGGAATAGGCAAGAAGGAAGCGGGAGAAGCGGACGGATATGTACTTGGCAATTACAACTGCGCAGTCAATGCGATGCACTGCGGCAGTCTTCGGACTATGGCGGACATAGCTTCCGCACTCGGCAAGAAGAATGATGCGAAGTTTTTCAAGGATGCGGCAGCTCGGAGCAAGGAAGCAGTCAATGCGAATTTCCTCTGTACAGACGGAGTGTACCGCGACGGTCTGGACACTGACCACCGCTCGCTCCACGCCAATATGTTCCCTCTGATGTTCGGATTAGTTCCGGATAGCTGCCAGGAGTCTGTCTTGGAATTCGTAAAGAGCCGCGGAATGGCCTGCAGCGTGTACGGGGCGCAGTTTCTGCTGGATGCGTTGTTCACAGCCGGAGAGGATGACTATGCCATCTCACTGATGGCTTCCACATCCATCAGAAGCTGGTATAATATGATCCGCTGCGGCTCTACCATCACTTTGGAGGCCTGGGACAAGGTGTTCAAGGGCAACCTCGACTGGAACCACGCCTGGGGCGCAGCCCCTGCCAACCTGATTCCCCGCTGGGTAATCGGCGTGCAGCCCGCGGCCCCGGGATTCGGAAAGGCCCTGATCTGCCCGCATCTCGGCGGCCTGACATCGGCCGAGGCTCTGGTACCGACGCCTCACGGCGGTATCTCCTGCCGCTACGAGAATCGGCCGGGAGAGAGTCTGATGGCCGAAATTGCTATCCCTGACAAGGTCAAGGCACAAGTGATGCTGCCCTGCCCCGGAGAGGGATGCGAGTTGACAGTCAACGGCAAGATTGTTCGCAAATACCAAATAAGGGATGGGCGGGCCGTGCTTAATCTCAGTCAAGGGTCCTTCAGAATTTACGTATCATCCCAACGCTCCAATTAACGTCAGTTTCCATATAGTTACAGCTTTCTGGATTCGTTCAGTACGTTTTCCTCGAGATGATAATCGTCGGCCGGGGCTTTCCAGAAGGCTGCCTGGACAATTGCCCCGACCACTCCGATAGTGATGGACACGACAAAGACCGCATCCCAGCCGAGGCTGTCCGCCAGTTTGCCGAAACCGAGGCCGGAAATGATAGTGGCCACATATGCCACAAGACCGACAAGTCCATTGGCCGTGGCCGAAGCCCTCTTGGTCGCATATTTTGACGCTCCGATGCCGCAAAGGCCGGAAACCCCGTACACGAAGAAGGCGGATATCACTATCAGCACTGCACTCCACATCCAGTTCGCTTCCACGGGAAGTTTCCAGAACAGGAACAGAAATGCCGTGGCGAGTATGGTGCAGACGGCGCCGCAACGAAAAACCCTGTGTTTGAACAGTTTGTCAGTGGCCCATCCGGCGACAGCGGAACCAAGCACGCCTCCGATGAGTTCGGATGCAGCCACGATGCTCGCGGCGATGCCAATTTCAAGTCCGCGATATTGCGTCAGTATCGAGGTGCCCCAATCGAGGATTGTGAGCCTGATGACATATACGTTAAAGTTGGTCAGGGCCACAATCCACACGAGCGGATTGCGATAGACCATCTTAGACACGAAATGCCTGAACTGCCTGGAGGTCAGTTCCGTTTCCTTCTCGACCGTCGCCTCTTCAATCTCGCCTCTTTCAAACTTGTCGAGCGTCTCGATTTCCGGGAAGCCGAGGGAAGAAGGAGTGTCGCGCAGTCCTGCGTAAAGTATTATCGCCCCGACGAACGCTATTGCGGCCGGGACAATGAAGCATAGATTCCAGGCGCTGTAGCCGAATCGGGACAGCATCCAGCCGCACAGTGCGACAACCGCTCCGGCGCCGATAGAATGTGATGCGTTCCACAGACTCTGCTTCGTGGCCAGTTCCTTCGGACGGAACCAGTGCGCCATAAGGCTGGAGCAGGGAGGGTAGCCCATCCCGTGAACATAGCCGTTCACAACCCACAGGGAGCCAATCAGATAGACCAGACCTACCGTTGCCTTGCCCTCGGAATCGAGCAGATGCATGAATCCGTTGAACTTGGGCGAGAAGCAGATCAGAAGGTTGATGACGCAGGAGAGCAGCAGACCGAGAGTCATCATCTTCCGCTTGTTGGCACGGTCTGCTATGATGCCATTGATGAACCGGCTGACACCATATACGACTCCGTTCGCCGTCAAGAACGCTCCCAACTGCGCTTTGCTGAGGCCGAGCGACGCCTCCATCGCCGGGATGGCTGCACTGAAGTTCTTGCGCAGGAAATAGTAGCAGGCATACCCTATCATCAGAACGATGAGCGTGCGCCACTGCCAATATTTGAACGATTTCTCCTTCATGGGTCTGAAAACAAAATGGAATTGTCGATTCAGGAAAATCCTGCTTTGACAATTCCCTTGTGGTCCCTGTAGGGCATGATCCTACGACTCCCTGATTATGAGTCAGGTGCTCTAACCAACTGAGCTAAGGGACCGGTCCGTTTACGGTACCGCTCAAACGAACGGTACCGCAAAGATAACAAAAATTATCACACTTTGATCTCGACTTCAACACCGGAGGGCAACTCGAGTTTCATAAGAGCGTCAACGGTCTTGGCGTTGCTCTCATCAATGTCGAGAAGCCTGCGGTATGAATCGAGCTCGAACTGCTCGCGGGCCTTCTTGTTGACGAAGGTTGAGCGGTTCACCGTGAAGATCTTCTTATTGGTGGGCAGGGGAATGGGACCATTCACCTTGGCACCTGTAGCCTTCACAGTGTCAACGATCTTGGCTGCGGACTTGTCCACAAGCATGTGATCGAAAGACTTGAGTTTAATTCTGATTTTCTGGCTCATATTAACGTTTTTAAGTTTCTTGGATTATTCATCATCATCCGCAATCTTGTAGCCGCTCTTTTCGATAATCTCCTTTGCAAGAGATGCGGGGACCTCGGCATAGTGGTCGAAGGTCATCGTGCTGGTAGCGCGGCCGGAGGACAGGGTCCTGAGCACCGTGACATAGCCGAACTGCTCGGAAAGCGGTACAAATGCCTTGACGATACGTGCTCCGTTGGCTGTGGAGTCCATGGCGACAATCTGTCCACGGCGACGGTTGAGGTCTCCGACGATGTCTCCCATATGGTCTTCGGGAGTCACGACCTCGAGGCTCATGATAGGCTCGAGAAGGACAGGCTTGCACTTCGGACACGCGTGACGGAACGCCATACGCGCGGCGATTTCGAACGAAAGCTGGTCGGAGTCGACAGGGTGATAGGATCCGTCGAGCAGGGTCACCTTGAGAGACTGGACCTCATATCCGGCAAGACAGCCGTTGGCCATTGCGAACTTGAAGCCTTTCTCAACGCAGGGGACAAACTCCTTGGGAATGTTGCCGCCCTTGACCTGATTGTCGAACTGAAGACCCGTCACGCCCTCATCGGCAGGACCGATCTCAACGATGATGTCTGCGAATTTGCCACGGCCGCCTGTCTGCTTCTTGAATACTTCGCGATGCTGGTAGGAAGTGGTAATCGCTTCTTTGTAGTTGACTTGAGGAGCACCCTGATTGATTTCGACACCGAACTCGCGACGAAGACGGTCGACGATTATGTCGAGATGGAGCTCACCCATACCGCTGATAACTGTCTGGCCGGTCTCGGCATCAGACTTGACGGTGAAGGTAGGATCCTCTTCCGCGAGCTTGGCAAGAGCGATACCGAGCTTGTCGAGATCGTTCTGTGTCTTGGGCTCGACGGCGATTCCGATAACGGGATCAGGGAATTCCATAGACTCGAGGCTGAACTGGTGACCCTCGCCGCAGATGGTATCTCCGGTGCGGAGATCCTTGAATCCGACTGCGGCGCAGATGTCTCCTGCCTCCACGAACTCGATGGGGTTCTGGTGGTTGGAGTGCATCTGGTAGAGACGCGCGACTCTCTCCTTCTTGCCGGAGCGGGAGTTGACCACATAGGTACCTGCATCCAACTTGCCTGAATAGGCGCGGATGTAGGCCAGACGGCCGACGAACGGATCCGTCGCAATCTTGAACACAAGACCGCAGAAAGGAGCCGTGCTCGTGGGAGGGAGCATGATATCCTGATTGTTCGCGAGATTGGTGGCTTTAGTCTCACCAATGTCGAGAGGAGAGGGGAGATAACGCATCACGGCATCCAGAAGGAACTGAACGCCCTTGTTCTTGAATGAAGAGCCACAGCAGGCGGGGACAATCTGCATTGCGATAGTGCCCTTGCGGAGAGCTGCGATAATCTCTTCCTCCGTGAGGGAGTCGGGATCCTCGAAATACTTCTCCATCAAGGTGTCATCGCACTCTGCAGCGGTCTCAACGAGTTTGTCTCTCCAAATGGCGACCTGGTCCTTCATGCTCTCGGGAACATCCTGAATCTCATAGTTGACAAGGCTGTCATCCTGAGGATGGTAAACCATTGCCTTGCGGGAAATGAGATCTACGATGCCCTGAAACTTCTCTTCTGCTCCGATAGGGAGGCAGATGGGAACTGCAGTCGCACCGAGTTTAGCCTTTATTTCCTCTACGCATGCAAGGAAATCAGCGCCCACGCGGTCCATCTTGTTGACATAGGCAATCTTCGGAACGCGATACTTGTCGGCCTGACGCCAGACAGTCTCTGACTGGGGCTGGACGCGACCCACCGCGCAGAAAGTGGCGATGGTGCCGTCAAGGATGCGAAGTGAGCGCTCTACCTCGACCGTGAAGTCGACGTGGCCCGGAGTGTCTATCAGGTTGATCTGATAGCTTTCTCCGTTGTAGTGCCAGAAGGCGGTGGTGGCGGCGGAAGTGATGGTGAT
>DCHT01000031.1:10387-10954 GCA_002314885.1 Bacteroidales bacterium UBA1745
CCTGCTCCTGAACCATCCAGTCCATCGTGGCGGCACCCTCGTGCACTTCACCGATCTTATGCGTCTTGCCGGTGTAGTACAGGATGCGCTCGGAGGTGGTTGTCTTGCCGGCATCGATGTGAGCCATGATGCCGATGTTCCTCGTGTACTTTAAATCTCTTTTAGCCATCTAACTAACCTGAAACTTAGCTAAAAGCGGAAATGTGCGAAGGCCTTGTTGGCTTCTGCCATACGGTGCATATCCTCTTTGCGCTTGAATGCACCACCTTCATTGTTGTAAGCTGCCACTATCTCAGCGCAGAGCTTTTCTGCCATAGAGCGGCCGGAACGTTTGCGGGCGAACTGTATCATGTTCTTCATAGAAAGTGAAACCTTTCTTTCCGGACGCAACTCTGTCGGCACCTGGAAGTTCGCTCCACCGATACGGCGTGACTTGACCTCAATCTGAGGGGTCACGTTCTCGAGAGCTTTCCTCCAAATATCGAGAGGAGCCTTGTCAGAATCTTTCATCTTCTCGCCTACCATATCAATGGCATCGTAAAAAATTGAATACGCGATACTCTTCTT
>DCHT01000031.1:11052-11197 GCA_002314885.1 Bacteroidales bacterium UBA1745
TTAGGCTTTGCTTTTCTCATTTTGTAGAAAAATTAAAAGTTTAAAACCATCCTTCAAACTTACTTGGGCCTCTTAGCACCGTAGAGGGAACGTGACTGGGTACGTCCTTCCACGCCAGCGGTATCCAAAGCTCCTCTAAGGATGT
>DCHT01000007.1:0-34166 GCA_002314885.1 Bacteroidales bacterium UBA1745
AGGATACTGGCCGAGTCCTATCTCGTCCTCGGCAATGCGGACAAGGCAAAGGAGGTCTATGACGCAGCCAACGGTTCCGAGCAGCTCGAGACCCGCGAGGACTTCTTCTTCGCCGGTTCTATGATGTATGCGATCGAGGACTGGGACGCCGCCATCGAGAACTTCTCCAAGATCGAGGACAGGACCGACTCCATTGGCCAGATCGCGAACTACAATATGGCCTACAGCTATATCCGCACCCGCAACAAGGTTGAGGCTATGAACAGCTTCCGCGATGCATCGAAGCAGAGCTATGACTCCGCCATCGAGGAGGACGCGCTCTTCAACTATGCCAAGCTCGCGTTCGACCTCAACAACGACTCCTCCCATTTCGGGGAATATATGGAGAAGTATCCGAGCAAGCGCAGCAGCGACCGTATCTACAGCTACATCGCCGTCGCGGCCCTGCGCAACAGGGACTACGGCGCAGCGGTCGATGCCTTCGACAAGATAGACGAACTGGACGGCACTATGACCAGGAACTATATGAAGTCCAACTTCCTCCGCGCCTCCCAGCTCATTGCGGACGAGTCCTACACCGACGCAGTGCCTTTCCTGAAGGCTTCCGCATACTATGCCGCCAAGAAGACTCCGTTCCATCAGCTGTCCAATTACTGGCTGGCCGAGTCCTACTATCGTTCAGGCAAATATCAGGAGGCCAGGAACCTTTACACGGAGCTCTACAACCAGTCGGCTCTCGACGGAATGAGCGAGGGTACGCTGATTCCTTTCAACATCGCCTACTGCTATTTCAAGGAAGGCGACTACAGCACTGCCATCAAGTGGTTCGACACCTACCTCGCGACTGAGGAGACCAGCTACCGCAAGGGTGCCACCCTGCGCAAGGGCGACTGCTACTTTATGCAGAAGAAGTACTCCGATGCCACTGCGGTCTATGAGAGCGTCGTGGCTGCATATCCTAATGTCAACGACATATATCCTTATTATCAGTCCGGCATCTGCTACGGCCTGATGAGCAAGAATTCCAGGAAGATCGAGGCCCTGACTCCGGTCCGAAAGGCCGATCCTTCCGCAAAATACTATCCTGAGGCTATCTACGAACTCGGCCGTGCATACGTCACTGCCAAGAAGGAGGACTCCGCCAAGGAGTGTTTCGCTATGCTGATGGACAACCCTGCAGACAGCGCCTACTATGCAAAGGCTGCCATCGAGATGGGTATGATGTGCAGGAATGCCTCCAACTACGACGAGGCCCTCTCCTGGTACAAGCAGGTGGCTGAGAAGATGCCGCTTACGACATACGCTGACGACGCCCTCGCCGCCATCGAGTCCATCTACCAGACCAGGAACGAGCCTCAGACCTATCTGGACTACCTCGCAAGCATAGGCCGTGCAGGTCTGAAGAGCGAGGCCGAGAAGGAGCAGATGATATTCAATGCTGCCGAGCAGCTCTATCTCTCCGAGGATTACGGACGTGCCCTCAAGGCCCTCAAGGACTATATGGCGCAGTATCCGAACGGCAAACAGGCTTCCAATGCCTATTTCTATATGGCTGAATGCTACAGGGGAATGGGGCAGAAGGAACTTGCCTGCGACTGCTACTCGAAGGTCGTCGAGCTCGGCTCTGACTCCTATTCCGAGCTTGCAATGCTCAATTTCGCGAACATTTCATACGGCCTGCAGCGCTACGACAACGCATATGTGGCTTACACGAAGCTCCTCTCCGACGCGAGGATGGAGGTCAACAAGTACACTGCCGAGGTCGGTATGATGCGCTCCGCCTACAGGGCCCACCGCTACGACGAGGCCATTTCCGCCGCTGCCACGGTCAAGGCCGACATTCGCTCCGAGAGCGCTATGGTGCGCGAGGCCGACTATGTGACCGCCAAGTCATATCTGTCCACCAGCAAGCGCAGCGAGGCATACGCGATATTCACCGAACTCGCTAAGCTCCCTAAGACTTCAGAGGGTGCCGAGGCCTGCTATCTGCTGATACTCGACGCCTACGACAGGGGAGACTTCGACACTGCCATCAACAAGACCTTCGACTTCTCAGACAATTCCGCCGGCCAGCAGCAGTACTGGCTTGCGAAGGCATTCATCGTGCTTGGTGACTGCTATGCCGAGAAGGGCGAACTGGCACAGGCCAAGGCCACTTTCCAGAGCATACGGGACGGTTACACCGCAAAGGATGACGATATCCTTGAGAATGTCGAACTCCGCCTCTCAAAGCTTTAGAACCTTTAGAACGTGAAGAAGATGAAGATCAGAACTATCATATCGGCAGCGGCTGCGCTCTGTTTCGTGGCTCCTGCCTTCGCACAGAATCTCGATCCGACGGTCAACGTGACCAGAAACTACGAGGGCAAGCTCCTCGAGGTGGACAAGCCTGCAATGCAGGTGAACGTGCCTGACTCGATCACGCACTTCGACCTCGACTTCGGCTACACCGTGCTCGAAAACCATTACAAGGGCTCCTATCAGTTCGTTCCATACGTCCTCGATATGAAGCCTAATCCTGACGCGTATCGCGAAAAACGCTTCTGGATCCGTGCCGGAGCCGGCTACACCCTGCATCCTACTTTCGATGCCGTGTGGTCTCCTCGCATCAGCGACAGCTTCCGCCTCAGCGTATATGGCACCCATCGTTCCTACGTGGGCAAATATCGCAGTCTGGACGGTCAGCTCGGTACTGCTGGCGCCTGGTATCACGCCAAGCCCAAAGACAGTTTCGGCTACGACCTCTATTCCCGCGTCGGCGCCAGTGGCCGCTACGACTGGCTCGGCGGTTGCCTGACCTTCGATGCCGCATATATGGACATAGCCACCAGTGAGGCTTCCTTTGCTAAAAGGATTTATGCCCGTCACTATGACGCGATGGATCTCGGCGCGAGGGCCCGCTGCGTGCGCGACGACGACAACTATTTCTACTGGGATGCCGGTCTCGGAATACGCTATGGCGTGGACAATATGAACGGCTTCTCGTCTGCGGATATGACCGGATTCGGCGGCCAGGTGGACGAATTCCTCTTCCGCCTCCGCTCCAGCCTCGGTCCAGTCATCAAATACCATCACGCTGTGCTCGTGGACCTGGAGGCGAATATCGCTACATACGGAAAGACTCTCGAGTCCCATTCCGGCAACCTTGCCATCACTCCGAAATACCGCTACAGGACTGACCGCCTCAATGTCGAGGCCGGTGTTCGCATCGATATGCTCATCAAGCCGGCTGAGACGAACGCTATAATGTCTACGCCGATGAACAGGGGAGTGGGACAGCTTGTCTATCCTCACATCGCAGCCGACTACGCTGTCATAGAGGACTGGCTTGACATCTATACGAACATCGGCGGCGGCACCGATCCTAACCCTTATTCCAAGATGCTCGAGAGCAGGCATCACTTCGGCGCGGCTATGTACGCGAACGGCACGCCTCTGATCGACAACAGCATCGAGGCCCTTTCCGCGAAGCTCGGTCTGAGGGGAAATCTCTTCAAACGCTTCAAGTATGACCTCAGCGGTGGCTGGCTTTATAACCAGAAAGCCCCTTTAGACGCCATCAGGAACAATCTGCCGGCCCTGGACTACCTCTCGTACCAATGCGCCTTTGCGTCGCTCAAATACGGCCTGGAAACGCAGGACGTGACCGTCGACGGCTGGATTGACTACAAATGGACCAACGTCTGCAATCTATGTGACAAAGATCCGACGTATCTGAACGTCGTGGAGCCATCCCGTTTCCACGCGGGTGTAAAGGCAGAATACAACTGGCGCAAACGCATTTTCGCGGGTGCTTCCCTCGAATCTTCCATCAACAGGAGGATAGCCGGAACCGCTGGCGCGTACGTGCCTTGGTATCTCGATCTGGGCCTCAATTTCGAGTACAGGTTCAAGAACGGGGTCTCACTTTGGGCTGAAGGCGGTAACTTATTGAACCAGACCATTCAGCGTGAATTCGGATATTCCGAAAATGGTGTGAATTTTACCGTCGGAATTTGCTTCACTTTGTAGAATTTTTCTTATATTTGCGCGTTAACTAACGATACAAAAAACAACGATATAAATCTATGGCAGAAAACGAAAATCTGAACGCAGTCGAAAACCAGTACTCTGCGGACAGTATCCAGGTACTTGAAGGTCTTGAGGCAGTGCGCAAGAGACCGTCCATGTACATCGGCGACATCGGCGAGAGGGGACTTCACCATCTCGTTTATGAGGTTGTCGACAACAGTATTGATGAGGCTCTTGCAGGCTTCTGTACCCACATTGAGGTGTACATCAACCCAGACAACTCCATCACCGTAAGGGACAACGGTCGAGGCATTCCTACCGGTATGCACGAGAAGGAGAAGAGGAGCGCCCTCGAGGTGGTTCTCACCGTCCTTCACGCCGGCGGTAAGTTCAGCAAGAACTCCTACAAGGTTTCCGGTGGTCTCCACGGCGTGGGTGTGTCCTGCGTGAACGCCCTTTCCGACTACCTCAAGGCTGAGGTTCACCGTGAGGGCAAGATCTTCACCGAGACCTTCTCCAAGGGCAAGCCTACTTCCGCAGTGGAAGTTGTGGGCGAGGCTGACGACACAGGAACAACCATCACCTTCCATCCTGACGGAACCATCTTCGAGCACACCGTCTACAAGTACAACATCCTCGCAGGCCGTCTGCGTGAGCTCGCATACCTCAACAAGGGTATCAAGATCACCTTCACTGACCTCCGCGAGAAGGTTGCCTCCATCGACGAGAACGGCGTGGAGCACGACGACTACAGGTGCGAGACCTACTATTCCGAGAAGGGTCTCCGCGAGTTCGTGGACTATCTCGACGCAGGTGCGGAGAAGCTCATCCCTGAGCCAATCTATCTCGAGAGCGACAAGGTGATTCCTATCGAGATCGCCTTCCAGTACAACACCGGCTTCTCCGAGAAGATCTACTCATACGTGAACAACATCAACACCATCGAGGGTGGTACTCACCTCGACGGTTTCAAGAGGGGCCTCTCAGCCACTCTCAAGGCATACGCAGAGAAGAACAACCTCCTCAGCAAGCTCAAGTGCGACCTTGCTCCTGAGGACTACCGTGAGGGTCTGACCGCAGTTGTCAGCGTCAAGGTGGCTGAGCCTCAGTTCGAGGGCCAGACCAAGACCAAGCTCGGCAACGGCGAGGTGCGTCCTCTCGTTTCCCAGGCCATCTCCACCGCCCTTGAGAACTATCTCGAGGAGAACCCTGCTCTTGCGAAGACCATCATCGACAAGGTTGTCCTCGCAGCGACTGCCCGTGCAGCTGCGCGCAAGGCACGTGAGATGGTGCAGCGCAAGACCGTTATGGGCGGCGCAGGCCTTCCTGGCAAGCTTTCCGACTGCTCAGACCGCAATCCTGAGCATTGCGAGATCTTCCTCGTCGAGGGAGACTCCGCAGGTGGAACGGCTGTGAACGGCCGTGACTCACGCATCCAGGCCATCCTCCCTCTCCGCGGTAAGATCCTGAACGTGGAGAAAGCCCTTGAGCACCGCGTGTTCGAAAGCGAGGAGATCCGCAACATCTACACCGCTCTCGGTGTGACCGTCGGTACTCCTGAGGACCCTAAGGCATTGAACCTCAGTAAGCTCCGTTATCATAAGGTGGTGATTATGACCGATGCCGACGTCGATGGTTCCCACATCGACACCCTCATCCTCACATTCTTCTTCCGCTATATGATCGACCTCATCCGCGGTGGCCACGTATATCTTGCAACCCCACCTCTCTACAGAGTCAAGAAGGGCAAGAATATGGAATACTGCTGGACTGAGGAAGAGCGCAAGGCAGCCATCCTCAGAATCGGCAACGGTTCCGACAAGGGTGTCAACATCCAGCGTTACAAAGGTCTCGGTGAGATGAGTGACGAGCAGCTCTGGGATACCACTATGAACCCAGAGACCCGTCTCCTCCGCCAGGTGACCATCGACAACGCCGCAGAGGCAGAGAGAACCTTCTCTATGCTTATGGGTGACGACGTACCGCCTCGTCGCGAATTCATCGAGCAGAACGCTCACTACGCAAACATCGACGCTTAAACTTTTCAAATAAACTTAAACCATCAACTTTATGTTAGACATTTTTGATCGTATCGAAAAAGATGCTGGCGGTCCAATAGGTCAGTATTTCGAGCAGGCATTCGGATACTATATGTATCCACGTCTTGAGGGCGAACTCGGTCCTCATATGATCTTCAACGGCAAGGAAGTCCTCAACTGGAGCCTTAACAACTACCTCGGTCTCGCAAACCATCCTGAGGTACGCAAGGCTGACGCACAGGGCGCTGCCGACTGGGGTCTCGCTTACCCAATGGGTGCACGAATGATGTCCGGTCACACCAGATATCACGAGAAGCTCGAAAAGATGTTCGCTGACTTCGAGAAGAAGGAAGACGCATTCCTCTTCAACTTCGGCTACCAGGGCATCTTCTCAACCATAGACGCCATCACCACCCGTCACGACGTGATCGTATATGACGCAGAGTGCCACGCCTGCCTTATGGACGGTATCCGCCTCCACATCGGCAGCAAGTACAAATATCGCCACAACAACATCGCTGACTGCGAGAAGGTCCTTGCAAGGGCTTGCGCTGAGGCTGATGCAAACGGCGGCGGTGTCCTCCTCATCACTGAGGGCGTTTACGGTATGACCGGCGCACTCGGCAAACTCGATGAGATCTGCGCACTCAAGAAGAAATACCAGTTCCGCATAATGATCGACGATGCCCACGGTTTCGGTCTCCTCGGTGAGCACGGCCGCGGTACTTCAGAGCATTTCAACTGTATGGATGACATCGACCTCTACATCGGTGCATTCGCGAAGTCAATGGCTTCCATCGGCGGTTTCGTTGCCGGTCCTCACAAGATCATCAACTTCCTCCGTGCCAACCTCCGCTCCCAGATGTATGCGAAGTCCCTTCCTATGCCACTCGTAATCGGCAATATCAAGCGTATGGAAATCATCGACTCTCCAGAGGGCGACGAACTCCGTGCAAAGTGCTGGAAGATCACTCACGCCATCCAGAACGGCTTCAAGGAAATGGGTCTCGACATCGGTGAGGCTGAGGCTTGCGTAACTCCGGTACACATCTTCGGCGGTGTAGGTCAGGCATCCAAGATGGCCAAGGACCTCCGTGAGAACTATCGCATCTTCTGCTCAATCGTAGTTTACCCTGTGATCCCTAAGGGTATGATCATCTTCAGGATCGTATCTACTGCCGCTCACACTATGGAAGACGTTGAGTACACTCTCAATGCATTCCGTGAGATCAAGGCAAAACTCGACGCCGGCGTATATGACGGTGACGATGTTGCAGCAATGAAGATCGAATAATTTCTTCGTTCCATACCATTTTCCGGAAATATGTGGAAGTCATATTTTAAGGATAAGGTTATTATAGTGACAGGAGCCAGCTCGGGTATCGGGTTGGCTTCTGCCAAATTATTCGCTTCGCTGGGAGCAAGGGTTTCCATCGCTTCCAGAAGCCTTGACAAACTGGAGGCACTGGCCTCCGAACTCGCTGCAAACTATGGCGCAGAGGTCCTCTGCGTGCAGACGGACGTGACCGTCGAAGAGCAGTGCAATAATTTGATTGCCAAGACATTAGAGCGTTTTGGCCACATTGACATTCTGGTAAACAACGCTGGGCTTTCGATGAGGGCCAATTTTATCGATGTCAATTTGGATGTCCTCAGGAGACTGATGGACGTCAACTTCTGGGGAACCGTTTACTGCACCAAGGCAGCGCTTCCTCACTTGCTTGAAACAAAGGGCACCGTCGCAGGTGTCATCTCCATAGCAGGCTATTCGGCCCTCCCTAAGAGGACGGGCTATTCAGCCTCAAAATATGCCGTCAGAGGCTTCCTCGATGCGTTGAGGATAGAACACCTCAAAGACGGCCTTACAGTATTTGCGTTTGCGCCGAACTATGTGGAATCGAATGTCCGTAATGCGGCACTGACTGCCGACGGCACACCTCAGGGCTCCACTCCGCTCGACGAAAAGGGGCTGATGAGCGCGGATGAATGCGCCCTCAGGTTTGCAAAATCCCTTGCCCGTCGCCGTACACGCCAGATTCTTACCCCTCTGGGCAAGATAACCTGTGCCGGACGTCAGCTCATTCCTCATATCGATGACCGCATCACTTACAATTATATAATGGAGCGGGAAGATTCCGGTTCGGACGCTAGGAAAAACTAAATTTATGAAGAAGGAAAAGGACATATCTCTCAGAAAGGAGAACACTCGCAGGACCCTCAGGCTGATGGCTCCTCTCGTAGTGCTCTTTGCTGTCGTACTGGTTCTGCTGCCTAGAGGCGGCAAATTCGACTACGACTACAGGAAGGGCTCACCGTGGATGCACGAGACCCTCAAGGCCGAAGTGGATTTCCCTATACTGAAGACTGAAGAGCAGCTTATGCGTGAAAGGGAAGCCCTTGGAAGCGAGATCGTCCCTTATTACAGATACGCCGACGAGACAGCTTCACAAGTCCGCACGATGATCTCCGCTGTGGAACTCGGGGAATACGAAAGCGTCAAGCAGAGTGTCCTGTCCGCAGTTTCGGACGTGTATGCCGATGGTGTGCTGCCGGATATGACGGGCTCCATCTCCAATGCCTCCGACAGGCTAATCTTGGTCCAGAAGGGCAAGCGTGCCGAAAAGACTCCTTGTTCAGCCTTCTTCACCGTCTCACAGGCCAGGTCTACGGTCGTGGAACTCGTAGGTTCTGATTGCCCTGACGTGAAGGTGGACTCCCTCCTCTCCGCTTCGGGCATCCTTTCGATGATAGTCCCGGACCTCGTATTTGACAAGGAAACGACTGAACTCGTACACCAGAAGTCAGTGGACTATATCAGCCCGACCTCAGGTATGGTGGAAAGGGGCACGACCATAGTCGAGAACGGCGAAATCGTGACCGACGAAATCAAGCAGCAGCTCGATTCCTACAGCGTGGAATTCAACAGGAGCGTAGGCTACAACGGTCCTGTGGCCCTTATGTGGCTGGGCAATGTGATGATGGCATTCATCCTCGTCCTGCTCCTCTTCCTGTCCATTTACTTCGCGAACAAACGCGTCCTGGACGACTATAACCGCTATATCTACCTGGTGATGGTATTTATGCTTTCGGCGGTTGCCACCCTCGTCGTGGATGCCTGTTCGCCGAAGTATATCTACCTTGTGCCATATTCACTTATGGCCCTGTACCTGATGGCTTTCTTCAAGAAGAGGGTAGTGATGCCGACCTATATACTCAGCCTCCTGCCTGTGCTGCTCTGTTCCCAGAACGGACCTGAACTCTTCATCGTCCATCTCTTCGCCGGAATGGTCTGCATCTTCACCTACCGCTACTTTAATCGCGGCTGGCTCCAGTTCGTCAATGCCCTCTGCATATTCATCGCTGCCGCCGTCGCCTGGTATATGTTCAAGCTGATTAACGGATCTGCCCTCAACGTGGACTACTTCACCCTTCTGTGGCTCTTCCTCGGTTCCTTCTTCTGCGTTGCCGGATATCCTCTCATCTTCCTCTTCGAGAAGATCTTCAACCTCGTGTCCGACTCCAGGCTCCAGGAACTCAGCGACACCAACAATGAATTGCTCATAGACCTTCAGAAGAAGGCTCCTGGCACCTTCCAGCACTGTCTGCAGGTGATGAACCTCTCAGATGCCGCCGCAAGGAGCATAGGCGCAAACGTGCTTCTGACCAGGGCCGGCGCCCTCTACCACGACATAGGAAAGATGGCCAATCCTCTCTGCTTTGTCGAGAACCAGGTTACTGACGAGGACAAGAAGTACCATTCAAGGCTGACTCCGGCCGAGAGCGCCCAGGCTATCATCAGCCACGTCACCTACGGCAAGGAACTCGCAGAGAAGAAGCATCTTCCTGAGGCTGTGCGCAGGTTCATCACGACCCATCACGGTACCACTGACGTGGAGTACTTCCTGACCAAATACCTCAATGGGGGCGGGGATCCGGCAAATGTGGCCGTATTCAACTATGCCGGTGAGAACCCTGAATCCAAGGAAGAGTCCATCGTAATGATCTGCGACACACTCGAGGCGGCTTCCAGGACCCTTCCTGACTTCAGCCGAGAGACCGTGAACAAGTTCGTGGACAGCATCGTGGCCAAGAAGATGAGTCAGGGACAGCTCTGGGACTCACTTCTCACCCAGCACGACATTGCAGTAATCAAGGAGACCCTCAAGGAGTATATATGCAATGTACACCACGGCAGGATCAGTTATCCTAAACGCAGATTTTGATAATTCTGCACAATTCGCTATCTTTGCGCGCTTTTATCGATAATAATCAATACAATATAGTAGAAATGAACATCAAAGAAAACAAGATTGACGAGCTCAATCTCGAACTTACCCTCTCAGTAGCCCACGAGGACTATGCAGAGGCAAAGAAGAAACAGCTTACTGAATTCCGCCGCAGGGCAGAGATCAAGGGTTTCCGCAAGGGAATGGTCCCTATGTCACTCGTTGAGAAGATGTATGGCCAGCAGGCTCTCGTAGACGCTGTCAACGACATCATCTCAAAGACTCTCGGCAACTATATCGAGGAGAATAAGCTCCGCGTCATCGGTGAGCCTCTCCCAAGCGAGGACGGCCCTCACAATGAGTGGAAGGACGGCAACGATTTCGAATTCAAGTTCGACATCGCCCAGAATCCTGAGCTCACTTTCGAACTCGACGCAAAGGACGAGATCGTTTACTACACCATCACCGCTACCAAGGAGGCCAAGGCTGAGATGAAGGCAAATATGCTCCGTCAGTATGGTTCACTCGTTGACGGCGAGGCTGCAAAGGAAGAGGACTTCCTCATCGCAGACTTCCAGCAGGGTGAGACCAGCGTAGAGGGCACTTATGTTTCCGTACGCAACATCGCAGAGGCTGTACGTCCTGCATTCATCGGCGTGAAGCCAGGTGCTGAGCTCACCGTAAACGTGAACGAGGCATTCGAGAACGAGACCGACCGCGCTTCAATGCTCAAGGTTACCAAGGAAGAGCTTGCTTCTATGGATCCTGAGTGGAAGATGACTGTCATCAACGTGAAGACCTTCGAGCCTGCAGCTCTCTGCCAGGAGACTTACGACAAGATCTTCGGCGAGGGTCAGGTAGCTGACGAGGCTGCTTTCGACGCAAAGATCGAAGAGAGACTCAAGGCTGAATACGTATCCGAGGCTGACTACCGCTTCCAGAAGGACGCAAAGGACTATCTCGTGGAGAAGTCCGGCGTTGCAGTTCCTGAGAAGTTCCTCAAGAGGTGGATCTTCGTCGCTAACGACGGCAAGTTCACTATGGAGGAGATCGAGAAGGAATGGCCTATGTTCATCGAGGACTACAAGTGGCAGCTCGTACGCGAGTACCTTATGAGGAAGCTTGACGTCAAGGTTACCGAGGAAGACCTCCTCGCATCTGCAAAGGGCTTTGCTGCATACCAGTTCGCAATGTACGGTATGAACAATATGCCTGACGAGCAGCTCGAGAGCTTCGCAAAGAACATCCTCTCTCAGGAGAAGGAGGGTCGCCGCATCGCAGAGCAGGTTGAGAACGAGAAGACCATCGCAGCAGTGCGTGGCCTCGTAAGCCTCTCCAAGAAGCGCATTTCCCTCAACAACTTCCGCGAGCTGAAGTAAGAGAAAGAGACAATCGCAAGGCCGCGAGGTAATCGCGGCCTTTCTTTTAAGTATATATAAGTGTAACGACGACAATACTTATATGACAGATTTCGAAAAATTCGCACATAGCACGGCAAGAATCAGTTCTACCGCTATGAATGACTATCAGAGGACAGTCAATTCCTACATCACTCCTAACGTAATCGAGGAGAGGCAGCTCAATGTGGCTTCTATGACGGTTTTCGACCGTCTCCTTATGGACCGCATCCTGTTCCTTGGTGTGCCTATTGACGACGACGTCGCCAACATCGTCCAGGCGCAGCTTCTCTTCCTTGCGTCCCAGGACCCTAAGGCAGACATCTCCCTCTATCTCAACACCCCTGGCGGACAGGTTTCATCCGGTCTCGGCATCTACGACACTATGCAGCTCATCGAGCCTGACGTAGCCACCATCTGTACCGGTATGGCCGCTTCAATGGGCTCAGTGCTTCTCTGCGCCGGTGCCCACGGCAAGCGTTCAGCCCTCCCTCACTCAAGGGTGCTCATCCATCAGCCTCTCGGAGGCGCCCGCGGCCAGGCATCCGACATCGAGATTGCAGCCCGCGAGATTCTCAAGACCAAACAGGAACTCTACAAAATCATATCCGAGCACAGCGGTCAGTCCATCAAGAAGATTACTGCAGATGCCGACAGGGATTACTGGATGACCAGCCAGGAAGCCCTCGAGTACGGTATGATTGACGAGATACTTACCAGAAGGAAATAATGGCAGGAAAGTCAGAAAGACGCTGTATGTTCTGTGGCAGGCCCGAGTCTCAAGTCCCGGTCCTGCTTCAGGGCGAAACAGGCTGCATCTGCAGTGACTGCATCAAGATAGGCTATGAATATCTTGGTGAATACGGCCTCACTCCCGAGGCCGGCCGCAAGTCCTCAAAGAAGGCAGCCGTCAATTATAAGAAGCTTACTCCCAAGGAGATACACGCAGAGCTGGACCAGTATGTGATCGGTCAGGACAGGGCTAAGAAGCTGCTGTCCGTGGCCGTTTACAACCACTACAAGAGACTGGAATCCAACCTGAACGTAAAGGGCAGGAAGGACGTTGAGATCGAGAAGTCCAACATCCTTATGGTCGGTCCGACCGGTACCGGCAAGACCCTCCTCGCCAGGACCATCGCCAAGTTCCTCGACGTGCCTTTCACCATCGTGGATGCCACCGTCCTCACTGAGGCCGGTTATGTGGGCGAAGACGTGGAAAGCATACTCTCAAGGCTGCTCCAGGAGGCCGACTACGACCAGGAGAAGGCTGAGAGGGGCATCGTGTTCATAGACGAGATAGACAAGATCACCCGCAAGAGCGACAACCCTTCAATTACGAAGGACGTCGGAGGAGAGGGTGTTCAGCAGGGACTCCTCAAGCTGCTGGAAGGCAGCATCGTGAATGTGCCACCAAAGGGCGGCAGAAAGCATCCGGAGCAGGAATTCGTGCACATGAACACCCAGAACATACTCTTCATCTGCGGTGGTGCTTTTGAAGGAATCGAGCGCAAGATCGCACAGCGTGTGAACACCAAAGTCATCGGCTACGGCACCCAGAACACTCCGCTCTACGACAAGGAGAATCTGCTTCAGTACGTCAATGCCCAGGACCTCCGTGCCTACGGCCTCATCCCTGAGATCATCGGCCGTCTGCCGGTCCTCACTTATCTTGACCAACTGGACAGGGAGGCTCTCAAGAGGATACTCACCGAGCCGAGGAATGCCATCGTGAAGCAGTACAAGAAGATGTTCGAACTCGACGGAAAGACTCTTATCATCGATTCCGACGTACTCGACCTTATCGTGGACACTTCAATTGAGAAGAAACTCGGCGCCCGTGGACTCCGCAGCATCTGCGAGCAGATAATGACGGACGCAATGTATGAAGCGCCATCTTCACCTAAGAAGACCTGGCACGTCACATTGAACTACGCCAAACAGCACATTAACTAGCGGGAAGACTTCGTAAGTCTCTGGAGTTCGTAATCCGCTTTGATCTTATCGATGATAGCCGTGACTACCTTGTAGTTGCGGCTGTCTTTCGTATAAGAGGTAGGGGCGATGAAGTTCACGCGCTCCTGCCTGAGCAGTTTCTCCGCGGTGGCCTTCTTGTGAGGGATTTCCGGATTGTAGACGGCAATGCTGTGTCCGCCGAACATCTTCACGATCTTCATACAAGGCACGTCGGTCTGGCCGTCGCCGAAATAGACCATATGTGGGAAAGGAATCCTCTTCTTGTCCTCGTCCTGGCTCTCGTTCACGAGCTTGTTGTCGCGTATGCTGAGAATGCCTTTGTTGATCTTGAAGAGGAACTGGGTCTTGGCGGTGTAGTCCACTGCCACGCCCGGCCAGATGGCCTCTCCGTTGTCGTCATAGATGAATGAGCAGGCGAAGATGCGTTTGAATTCCTTTGCGATAGGGGTGCCTTCGATGATCTCGGCAAGGCCTGAGGAATTGATGTAGTGCTCCACTACGACGCCTTTTTCCTCGCCGTAGCGCCTGGTGAGCTGGAACCACTCGAGCACGCCCTCGAAGAGCTCTACTCGCTTTCCGAAGTTCTGGAAGTCCTTCTTCCTGAGGTGTATGCCTTTCTTCTTCGCCTCGTCGAACATCAGCTTCATATAGCTGAGGATGTTGCTGGCATCCTGTCCTATGGCGATCTCGTCGCTCATTCTCCAGAATTTCTCCGGGCTTTTCTCAATAGCCTGGATAAAGCCGAATTCCTGCATGTTGCCAGGGGAGAGAGTGCCGTCGAAGTCGTATATAAGTGCTACAATCGGTTTCTTCATATCATCTTGATTTTCAGGCGCAAATATACTAATTTTGCTTGTAATAACGACATTTGTACTATGAGACGACCTATCCTTATTGCATCTCTGTTGCTTGCAGTACTCTTCGGCTGCACTCCTAAGGCCGAACTTCCAGTTTACCTAGACGAGAACAAAGCCCTTGACGAAAGGGTATCCGACGCGCTTTCCCGTATGACTACGGAAGAGAAGATCGCAATCATCCACGCCCAGAGCAAGTTCTCCAGCCCTGGCGTTCCTCGTCTCGGTATTCCTGAGCTCTGGACCACCGACGGTCCTCACGGCATCCGTCCCGAGGTGCTTTGGGATGAGTGGAACCAGGCCGGCTGGACCAACGACTCCATAATTGCTTTTCCGGCTCTGACCTGCCTTGCAGCCAGCTGGAACCCTGAAATGTCGGCCCTTTACGGAAAGTCAATCGGTGAAGAGGCCAGATATCGTGAAAAGGATGTGCTCCTTGGACCGGGCGTCAACATTGCCCGCACTCCGCTCAACGGCCGCAATTTCGAATATATGGGCGAGGATCCATATCTCGCCGGCGAGATGGTCGTTCCTTATATTAAAGAGGTGCAGGCCAATGGCGTCGCAACCTGCGTGAAGCACTATTGCCTCAACAACGAGGAAACGCATCGTCACTCCGTTGATATCAACCTGGATGACCGCGCCCTCTACGAAATATATCTGCCGGCCTTCAAGAAAGCTGTGCAGGAAGGCGGTAGCTGGAGCATTATGGCCAGCTACAATCTCTATCAGGGCCAGCACGTATGCCACAATGACCGTCTTCTCAACCAGATTCTGAAAGGGGAGTGGGGCTTCGACGGAGCCGTCATCACTGACTGGGGCGGCTGTCACGACACCGACGAGGCCATCCACAACGGACTGGACCTCGAGTTCGGAACCTGGACAAATGGCTTGACTATGGGCGCGACCAATGCCTATGACAACTACTTCCTGGCGCTTCCTTACCTCCAGAAGATCCGCAGTGGGGAAGTGGGCACCGAAGAGCTCGACCAGAAGGCCGCACGCGTGCTCAAGCTCATTATGCGCACCGCGATGAACGGCAACAAGCCGCTGGGCAACAAGTGCTCAGAGGCTCATTATGCCGCTGCCCGCAGGATTGCCGACGAAGGCATTGTCCTCCTGCGCAACGAGAACGGCAACCTGCCTGTCAAGGCCGATGCGAAGAAGATACTCGTGGTCGGCGAGAATGCCGTCAAGATGATGACCGTGGGTGGCGGAAGCTCCTCCCTGAAGGTCCAGAAGGAGATTTCTCCACTCGACGGAATCAGGGCCAGAGCCGCCCAGAACGGTGCTGAAGTCGTATATGTACGCGGCTATGTGGGCGATGTGACCGGTTCCTACAACGGCGTCGTCACTGGCCAGGACCTCAATGATGAGCGCAGTGCCGAAGAACTCATCGCAGAGGCTGTGGAGGCTGCAGCACAGGCCGATCAGGTCATCTTCGTGGGTGGCTTGAACAAGGCCAAACACCAGGACTGCGAGGGCAAGGACCGCAAGGAACTCGGCCTTCCATACGGTCAGGACGCGGTAATCGAGGCTCTTGCTGAGGCTAATCCGGCACTCAGCGTCGTGCTCGTCAGCGGTAATCCTGTCGCAATGCCTTGGATTGAGAATGTCGCTTCCGTAGTGGAGGCCTGGTATATAGGTTCAGAGGCCGGCGAGGCCATTGCCGACGTGCTTTTCGGGGATGTGAACCCTAGCGGCAAACTGCCGTTCACCTTCCCTCTGGCCCTGGCTGACAGTCCTGCACATCAGGAGGGTATGGCATTCCCTAACAATGGCGAAACCTACTACGAAGAGGGCATACTCGTGGGCTATCGCTGGTTCGACACCAAGCAGATTCCTGTTCTATTCCCGTTCGGCCACGGACTGAGTTACACGACTTTCGAATATTCCGACGCCAAGCTCAACAGCAGCCTCGTGAAGGGCGCCACTTCCATCACCCTCAAAGTCAGCGTCAAGAACACTGGCGACCGTGCGGGAGCAGAGGTTGTGCAGCTCTACATCAAGGATAATGAATCTTCAGTCCTGCGTCCTGAGAAGGAACTCAAGGGCTTCCAGAAGGTCTATCTCGAGCCAGGTCAGAGCAAGACCGTCTCCTTCCGCATTTCCAAGGAGGCTCTCCAGTACTTCGACGCCGACGCCCACGAGTGGAAGGCTGAGGACGGCGAGTTCGAAGCCCTCGTCGGAGCTTCTGCCGGCGACATCCGCAGCAGTGTCTCATTCAAGTACCATAACTAGCATTTGCAACTTTTTTTCTTAGATTTGCATCTAATAACTGTCTCTAATAATATTATTATGAAAAGACTTATTACAATTCTTATTGTCCTGACCGCAGCGGTCGGAACAATGTCGGCCCAGAAGACCTACACTTCGAAACAGGGCTATGAGATTCCCGCAAATGAGTTCAGTTTCTCTTACGGACGTGTTTCCTTACCGACTTTTGCTTACACTCTCGGTGGGGCTCTAGGATCGGCTTTTACCGGTGGTCTTGCCAGGATGTCCACTGCTGTCAGCACTGGTTCCTTCGGCCTCGAGTATGAGCACTATGTTCATCCGAACGTAGCTTTGGGTGGATTATTCACTTATGAGGACTATCTCCTCGGCTTCGACACGGCCAAAGGCAAGGATGCTGACGGCAACAGGATTTATGAAGAGGGCCAGGTTCAGAACCATCACGTGTTCTCCATTATGCCTTCGGCCAAGTTCAACTGGTTCTCCTACGAGCACGTGTCTATGTACTCCAAGCTGGCAGTCGGTATGGCTGTCTACTACACTCCTGAGGTTAATTACACCTGCGTTGACGACGATGGAAATGTGCAGGAGAAGACGATTGAAGGTTCTCGTAGCGTAAGTTACGCCTTCCAGGTAAACCCTGTCGGCGTGGACTTCGGTAACCGTAATCTCCGTGGATTCGCCGAACTCGGCTGGGGCTGTCAGGGCCTGTGGATCATCGGCCTCCGCTACTGCTTCTAATATTCGCGTCAGCAGATATGACATTTTGGCAGACCACCGCGTGTGGTCTGCCTTTTGTTTTTGCTTCTCGCGTGACTGTCAGAGCCATTTTTGCTCCAACAGTCACGCGATGAATGACTGTTAGAAAATTTTAAGACAATCAATAATGGAAAACAAAGGTAAAATTGGAGTAACCACCGAGAACATTTTCCCGGTGATCAAGAAATTCCTCTATTCAGACCACGAGATATTCCTGCGTGAGCTCGTAGCCAATGCAGTAGACGCAGACCAGAAGATGAAGGCCCTTGCCGCATCAGGCGACTTCAAGGGTGAGCTCGGCGAACTCAAAGTCCGCATCGAACTCGACGAGGCTGCCGGTACCCTCAAGATCATAGATAATGGTATCGGTATGACCGAGGAGGAGGTCGACAAGTATATAAACCAGATCGCATTCTCCTCAGCAGGGGAGTTCCTCGAGAAATACAAGGACAACATCGGAGCCATCATAGGCCATTTCGGTCTCGGATTCTATTCCGCATTTATGGTAGCCAGCGAGGTGACCATCGATACTCTCTCCTGGAAGGAGGGCGCAAAGGCCGTAAGATGGAGCTGCGACGGCAATCCTGAGTACCAGATGGGCGAGTCCGACAGGACCGAAAGGGGTACCTGCATCACCCTCACCATTGCCGAGGACGAGAAGGAATTCGCCACTAAGGGCCGTGTGCAGATGCTTCTGGACAAGTATTGCAAGTTTATGCCTGTGCCTGTCGTATTCGGCAAGCAGCAGGAATGGAAGGACGGCAAATACGTGGACAAGGACGAGGACAATGTCATCAACACCGTCGAGCCTATATGGACAAAGGCGCCTTCAGAGCTCAAGGACGAGGATTATGACAAGTTCTATCAGGCCCTCTATCCTATGGCAGACGAGCCTCTGTTCCACATTCACCTCAACGTGGACTATCCGTTCAACCTGACCGGTGTCCTCTATTTCCCTAAGATCAAGGACAAGCTCGACGTACAGAAGAACAAGATCCAGCTCTACTGCAACCAGATGTTCGTGACCGATTCAGTCGAGAACATCGTCCCTGACTTCCTCACCCTGCTTCACGGCGTGATCGATTCTCCGGACATTCCGCTGAACGTGAGCCGCAGCTATCTGCAGAGCGATGCCAACGTGAAGAAGATTTCCGGCTACATCACCAAGAAGGTGGCAGACCGCCTCGACGAAATCTTCCGCAACGAGAGGGAAGCCCTCGAGAACAAGTGGGACAACCTCAAGCTCTTCATAGAATATGGTATGCTCTCCGACGAGAAGTTCTGCGACAGGGCTATGAAGTTCTGCCTGCTCAAGAACACTGAGGGCAAGTACTTCAGCCTCGAGGACTACCGCAAGGGCGTGGAAGGGGAACAGACTGACAAGGACGGCAAGGTCGTATATCTCTATGCCACCGACACCGAGGCTCAGTACAGCTTCATCGAGGCCGCAAAGGCCAAGGGCTACGACGTGCTCCTGATGGACTGCCAGCTCGACTCACACTTCGTGAACCTGCTCGAGAACAAGGTGGAGAACACCCGCTGTGCACGTGTGGATTCCGACACCGTCGAGAAACTCATCCCTAAGACCGAGCAGATCAAGCCGGAACTCTCCGAAGATGCGAAAAAGGCTCTGGACGAGGCTGTGAAGGCTGTCCTGCCTCAGGGCAACGAGTATATGGTCGAGGCTGAGAACCTCGGCGAGACCGCCGCTCCTATCGTGATCACCCAGGGCGAGTTCATGCGCCGTTACCGCGAGATGAGCGCCCTCGGAGGCGGAATGAACTTCTACGGCGAACTGCCTGAGGCCTACAACATCGTGGTCAATATGGAGAATCCGCTCGTCAAGAAGATCGTGGAAGGCCAGTACGAGGACAAGGCGATGCTCCAGCAGGTGGCCGACCTCGCACTCCTCTCCAACGGAATGCTCAAGGGCAAGGCTCTCGCCGATTTCATCGCCCGCAGCGCCAAGGTCGTAGAGGACGCATATCTGAAATAGCGCATATTTGCGCGTTTTTGGGACTACTTGCCGGTTTTTGCCGGCAAGTAGTCTCTTTTTTTTACTAGTTGCCGGGATTTTGCTATCTTTGCCGGTGAGATGGGACGGGTGTCCCGTCAAGTGTGCTTGGTACCACTATAAAAACAAGTTGTAATGACTGAAAATAATTCCAAAGGACAGGTTATCCTGTCGACCACCTTCGTGTGGATGGCAGTCGCATTCTGCGTTTGCCTCGTTGCATCCAACATCTTCGAACCTCGTCTGTGGCAGGTCGGCAAATTGCCGTTCCAGCTCACCGGTGGCGTTCTCATCTTCCCGATTTCCTACATCCTGAACGATCTCCTGGCGGAAGTCTATGGCTACCGCAAGGCTCAGATGGTCATCTGGATGGGTTTCGCGATGTGCTTCTTCGTGACCGTGATGTCACAGCTGGTGACTATGCTCCCGAACCCTATGTTCGAGGACAATCTCGCCACTGCTGAGAGTTTCGACGGCCTCTTCGGCCTCGTTCCAAGGGTGATGTGCGGCTCTCTGCTCGCTTTCATCTGCGGCTCCACTATGAATGCATTCGTGATGTCCAAGATGAAGGTCGCCCAGAAGGGCAAGGGCTTCGGCATCAGGGCCATCGTGTCTTCCATCGCAGGTGAGATGACCGATTCCATCATCTTCTTCCCGATTGCCTTCGGAGGTCTTCTTCCGTTCAACGGCCTCATCAACCTGATGATTACTCAGGTCGTCGTGAAGACTCTCTATGAGGTTGTAATCCTGCCTTTCACTTCCGTTATCGTGAAGAAAGTCAAGAAGTTAGAGGGAATCGACACCTACGACGTAAACATCTCCTACAACCCGTTCCTGGTGTTCAGGAAGTAAGTCTATCTAGGCATTATCCTTTCCAGTTCGGGCAGCAGCACTGCCTGAACTCTTTCTTCATTCCAGAAATGGCTGTCATCGTCGATGGCGCAGCTGTCCTGCCCGAAATGCTTCTTCCATCTGCGGATGTTGACTACGCCCCATTTGCGATAGAAGTCCCTGCGGCCGAACAGAGCGCGCAGCAGCACTCCGTCTGATGGCTGGCCCTTCTGCATAGCGTCTCTGACCATCTTGGCGAGGGGGCGGAAGTGGGAGGACGTGCGGAAATCGAAACTGAGGGCCTGCCGGTCTCCCTCGCGTGGCTTGAAAATCCTGCCCCAGAGGGCCGGCTCACCTGGAATCAGCGACAGCCAGCAGAATTTTCCGATTAACGCCGGTGCACCGAGGCCAGGGGAGATGAGGAGGCGGGGGACGCCTTCTCCGAGAACCAGCGCGTAGTTTGCGCCCATAGATTCGGCCATAATCAGGTCCGGTTTCACTTCGTCAATCCATCCCTGGATCTGTACGAGGGCGATTTCCGGGTCGAAGGCGTATGTGCGTGCCACCAGATTCAGGTCCGGTCTGTATTCGCGCAGAAGCCTTGGGACACGGCTGTCGGAGCCGCCGCCCATTCCGTGTATGAAGAGTATGGTTCTCATAGGGCGCAAAATTAATAAATTTTGTATATTTGTCGGATAAGTCGTGTTATGCGGCTTGAGTATTTGAAATTAAATAACACTTTATATGAAGAAAATCCTGATCATCGCAGCCGCTATCTGTATGACCGCGTCTGCTTTTGCACAGCAGAGACCAACTCCGAAATTTCCTGATTATCAGTTCACTACTGTAATTGAGAATCCTATCACTCCAGTGAAGAACCAGTACCGCAGCGGTACTTGCTGGTGCTTCTCCACCATCGGCTTCGTCGAGTCCGAGGTGATCCGCATCAACAAGATCACTGACTCTGCCAAGTATCCTGATTTCTCAGAGATGTTCGTGGTTTCCAAGTCATATCAGGACCGTGGCGACAAGTATGTACGTCTCGACGGTCATCTCAACTTCGCTGCCGGCAGTGAGGCTGACGACGTCCTCCACGTGATTGCTGACTACGGCCTTGTGCCTCAGGCTGCTATGCCAGGCCTCACCGAACTTCCTGTTCACGCTGAGCTTGACGCTGCTACCAAGGCATACGTAGAGGCTATCTCAAAGGCTGGCGCAAGGGGTCTTTCTCCATATTGGAAGAATGGTCTCGTTGCAATCTGCGACGCATTCCTCGGCGCTTGCCCTGAGTCCTTTGAGGTTGATGGCAAGACCTACACTCCTGCAGAGTATCGCGACGCAATGAAGTTCAATCCTGCCGACTATGTGACCCTTACTTCATTCACTCATCATCCTTTCTACACCAAGTTCGCTATCGAAATCTGCGACAACTGGCGTTGGGATGAGGCCTACAACGTGCCTATCGACGAGTTCATCCAGGTGCTTGACAACGCCCTCGAAAACGGTTATACCGCTGGCTGGGGCACTGATGTCAGCGAGGCTGGTTTCACCCGCGACGGCTATGCAATCCTCGTGGACGTGGCTGCTAAGCCAAGCGCAGGCTCCGACCAGGAGCATTGGGTAGGCAAGTCTGAGGAGAAGCCTGCAGAGGTCGACGCCACCGTCGAGAAGGAAGTTACTCAGGAATCCCGTCAGCTCCTCTTCGACAACAAGACCACTACCGACGACCACGGTATGCAGATCTACGGTGTCGCAAAGGATCAGTTCGGCAAGAAGTACTACATCGTAAAGAACTCTTGGGGCGAGACCGGTAAGTTCAACGGCATCTGGTATGCTACCGAGGCTTTCGTAAGGAACCAGAGTATGGACATTATGGTCCACAAGGATGCCCTTCCAAAGGCAATTGCAAAGAAACTCGGCATCAAGTAGGACTATGTTCTCAGTTAAGAAATACATCCCTGACACAATCACGTGCATGAACCTGCTCTGCGGCGTTCTGGGCGTGGTTGCTGCCTTCTGCGGATATCTGGACCAGGCCTTCATCCTGATGCTGCTTGCGTCCCTCTTCGACTTCTGCGACGGTCTTGCGGCCAGGACTCTCGGAGCGTATTCTGACCTCGGCAAGGAACTCGATTCCCTGAGCGACCTCGTGAGCTTCGGCGTGCTGCCTTCCGTGATGATGGTCAACTATATGGCAACGGCTCACGGCGACCTTATGGGTCCTGCTGCCTGGTGGGTGAAGGCTCTCTGCCTCGCTCCAGTCATCGTGGCCGTATTCTCCGGCGTGCGCCTCGCGAAGTTCAACATCGACGAGCGTCAGAGCAGTTCTTTCCTCGGTCTTCCGACTCCGTCCTGTGCAATGATATGCGCATCCCTCGTATGTTTCGCCTACAGGACTCCGGACAGTTTTGTCGCCGACTGGTGCTCCAGCCTTGTGCTTTTCCCTGTCCTGTCTGTATGTATGGCTGCTATGCTTGTGTGTGAACTGCCTATGTTCTCGCTCAAGATCCACAAGGGTGATGACTTCAAGTCAGACGCCTATATCGAGCGTTACATCTTCCTGGGCATCATCGTAGCTATCATAGTCCTCGTGCTCGTACTTCGCCTGCACTGGTCCCTGATAGTGTTTGTTGCCCTTCTGGCATACGTGCTGATGAACATTGCCTACGCCTGTGTAAGGCGCTAGTTTATCACGCTCAGATCGACTTTTCCGTCAATTCCATAGACGATGGCCCTATCGGTGAACTGCCAATAGCGCCATCGTTCTGCTTTTGGTCTGTCCACCTCGTAGTGAGCTACCCAGATAGGGTAGGAGAGTATGTCCTTGTTGAAGACGTCGCACACGAAACTGTCGGGTGCATAGACTATAGGCTTCCTTTCATAGTAGGCCTCCAGTTCCTTCAGGCAGCTTAGCACGGCTGCGTTGAACTTCTCCTTGCTCCATCCGCTCGGCTTGACTTCCACGTCGAGCACGGGGGCGAGGTCCTTGTGCCTGAGCTGTGGCACTGCCTTGATGAAATTCTTTGCCTGCTTTACGGGATCCTTGGTCGGCAGGAAGAAATGATATGCGCCTCTCCTGAGACCGGCTTCGGCCGATGCAGTCCAGTATTCCTGGAACTTGTCGTCCTTCCAGTTCTCGCCTTCGGTGGCCTTCATCACCACATAGTCCAGGCTTTTGATCCTGACAGCGTTGGCCGGATTGCGCACGGTGCGTCCTCTTGCGTCCGTCATCACCTTCAGGGAATCCCAGGCAATGTGCCTCTGATGGTGAGAGACATCCAGCATATAACTGAAGGCGTCCGCAGGCACCGTGGCCCCGTATTCGTTGGAACGGCGCCTCAGATGTGGCACTAATATTAATATAAGTATGACGGCCAGGGTTGCGGCAACGGCAATGGGACCGACTTTCACCGTCGGCCACTTGAACTTCTTCGCCTTTTTCTTCTTGGCGGGCTTCTTTCTGCCTTTGCTCTTTTTCGTCGTTGCCATAGGGCAAATATACTAAGGATTACGAATATTTTTGCTACATTTGCGCCCGTATATGTTCAAGGAGTCAATTACAGCAGAAGAAATAGGCCAGCTCCAGATGGCAGCATTCCCCGGCAAGATCCACGTGATCACCGAGGAAGGACCTGCATTTGACAGGGCCATACGCTATCTCCGCAAGGAGAAGGTCATCGGTTTCGACACTGAGACCAGGCCTACGTTCATGCCTCATCAGCCGCACTACAATGTGTCCCTGCTTCAGCTTTCCGGTAAAGATCACGCATATCTTTTCAGGATCAACAAGCTCGGTATGAACAAGCGTCTGTGCAATCTGCTCGCCGACAAGCATATCATCAAGATCGGTGCGGCTGTCCACGATGACATCCGCGGTCTGCAGAAGCACGCCGAGTTCAAGGCGGGTGGTTTCGTCGATCTCCAGAAGGACGTGTGGGAGTGGGGCATACGCGACAAGAGCGTCAAGAAGATGGCCGCCATCATACTCGGCTTCAGGATTTCCAAGACCCAGCAGCTTTCCAACTGGGAGGCTGAGACACTTTCTGACGCACAGCAGCTCTATGCTGCCACGGATGCGTGGGTGTGCAGGGAAATGTACGACAAGCTTCAGCAGACGGAGAAAAACCCTCTTCCAGAAAATATATGATAAAGGTCATATTGCGCAAGGGCAGGGAAGAATCCCTGCGCCGTTTTCATCCGTGGGTGTTCTCAGGCGCCGTGTCTGAGATTCAGGGTTCCCCTGCAGAGGGCGACCTCGTAGCCGTGCACGCCAGTGACGGTTCCTTCCTCGCCTGCGGTCACTACCAGATAGGTTCCATTTCAGTCCGCGTTCTCAGCTTCAACGAGGATGCGCTCCGTCCGGATTTCTTCGAGGTTATGATAGGCAGGGCTCTCGACGTGAGGGTTGCCGCCCGTCTTGCAACCGACCCGATGGCAGAGTCTCCGGTTGAGGCTCCCGAGGGTACGAACTGCTATCGCCTCGTACACGGTGAGGGCGACGGTCTTCCAGGGCTCATCATCGACTACTATGACGGCGTGTGCGTGATGCAGGCTCACTCAGTGGGTATGTTCCGCGCAAAGAACCGCATCTGCGAGGCTCTCAAGGCTGTTTATGGCCCAGCCCTCAAGGCTGTTTACGACAAGAGTTCAGGTACCGCCCCTTTCAAGGCCGGCCTCGATCTCGTGGATGGCTACATCTATCGTGCGGAAGGCTTCAATGACGACGAGCAGGTGGTGCTCGAGAACGGTCACAAGTTCTATGTGAACTGGACCAGCGGCCAGAAGACAGGCTTCTTCCTCGACCAGAGGGAAAACCGAAACCTCGTCGGACGCTATGCCAAGGGCCACAATGTCCTCAACCTCTTCTGCTACACCGGCGGTTTCTCCATCTACGCCCTCGCTGCAGGTGCCAAGCACGTGGATTCCGTCGACTGCTCCAAGAAGGCTATGGATATGGTTGACCGCAACGTCGAGCTCAACGGCTTCACCAGCGAGCAGCACACTTCCTACTGCGCCGATGCCATCGATTTCGTGAAGGCCGCTCCGGACGAGAAATATGACCTCATCATCGTGGATCCGCCAGCATTCGCAAAGCATCGTGGTGTGCTCAAGAATGCCCTCAGGGCCTATCAGAGGCTCAATGCGGCAGCCATCGCCAAGGTCGCTCCTGGCGGACTCGTATTCACCTACAGCTGCTCTCAGGTCGTAGACAAGGAAGCGTTCGCGCTCGCAGTGTTCAGCGCCGCAGCATCAGTGGGCCGCAGCGTCCGCATCCTGGACCGACTCAACCAGCCTGCCGACCACGCCGTGAACATCTATCATCCGGAAGGGGAGTACCTCAAGGGCCTTCTTCTCTACGTGGAGTAAATCTTTTGCGTATTGCATTTGGCAATTAGGAATTAATTCGTATATTTGCATTCCCAATACAATTGGTGCGTTGGCCGAGGGGCTAGGCACAGGTCTGCAAAACCTGCTACAGTGGTTCGATTCCGCTACGCACCTCAAAAAGGACTTCTCAGTTTCTGAGAAGTCCTTTTTGAGTTTTATACTATTGGAGGGGCGTACCCCTCCAAACCTCCCTGTGGTCGCCGTTGGCTCCGAAGTCCTGCTATCTTTTCTGCTAACAGTCACGAGTTGCGTGACTGTTGGAGATTTTTTGTAACTTTGAAGTATTATATAATTACTACAATTATGAAAAAGTACATTGCTGAAATGGTCGGAACTATGGTTCTGACATTAATGGGCTGCGGCACAGCAGTCTTCGTTGGTTGCGGTGAGCCTGCTGGCGTTGCTGCTACTGCTCTCGCATTCGGTCTTTCCGTCATCGCTATGGCTTACACCATCGGCGGTATCTCCGGTTGCCACATCAACCCTGCAATCACCCTCGGTGTTGCTCTCTCCGGCCGTATGAGCTGGAAGGACGCCTGTGGTTACTGGGTAGGTCAGGTTCTCGGCGGTATCATCGGTGCTGCAATCCTCTTCGCTATCTGCGCTGTCGCAGGTGTTGAGATGGGCGGTGCTAACGGTGTCGCAAATGCCGGTGGCGTATGGGGTGCTTGCCTCGTTGAGGTAGTTGCTACCTTCATCTTCGTCCTCGTCGTTCTCGGTACCACTGATGAGAAGAAGGGTGCTGGCAACCTCGCAGGTCTTGCAATCGGTCTCACCCTCGTGCTCGTGCACCTCGTTTGCATCAACCTTACCGGTACTTCAGTGAACCCTGCCCGCAGCTTCGGTCCTGCTCTCTTCGTAGGCGGCCAGGCTCTCAAGGACGTTTGGGTATTCATCGCTGCTCCTCTCGTAGGTGCTGCTCTCTCCGCTGTAGTATGGAAGGGCCTCGTTTGTGAGGGCTGCAAGTGCTGCAAGAAGTAAAAGACTTACAACTTAGGTATTAATGGAGGTCGAAGGCAGAATATCGATCAAGGGCGCGAGGGTCAATAACCTCAAGAACATTGATCTCGAGATTCCGAGGGGAAAGCTCGTAGTCGTGACCGGTATTTCCGGTTCCGGCAAGTCATCCCTTGCCTTCGACACTCTATTTGCCGAAGGACAGCGCCGTTTTGCGGAAAGTCTGTCCTCCTATGCCCGTCAGTTCCTGGGCAGGATGTCCAAGCCTGACGTGGACCTGATTGAAGGCATTCCGCCTGCGATAGCCATCGAACAGCGTGTGAACATACGCAATCCGCGCTCGACCATAGCCACCACTACGGAGATATATGACTATCTGAGGCTTCTGTATGCCAGGATTGGACGCACTATCTCGCCTATATCCGGGGAGGAAGTGAAATGCCATTGCGTCAACGACGTGATGGAATATCTCTTCTATCCGACTGCGGCCGAGGAGGCAAAACTGGCCTATATACTCGTGGACCTCGACTGGGAAAAGCGCGAGGACAAGGTGGAACTGATGCTTGCGCTCAAGGAGGAGGGCTATTCCCGCTTCCTCGTGGACGGCAAGCCGGTCCGCATCGAAAATGAGATGCAGCAGGCGGCAGAAGGCACGTTCCACGACGACGTGTGGCTGCTTGTGGACCGCGTCAGACTTGACTGCAGCAGGGAAGGACAGGACTGGGAAGACACCAAAGCCCGCGTGCTTTCTTCAATCGAGACGGCCTTCGCAAAGGGCGACGGGGCCCTTGTGATCTACAAGGAACTGCCCGATCACAAGCCTCCATTCGAACTGCATCGATTCTCGACCCGCTTCGAGGCGGATGGGATGACATTCGTGCAGCCGGATGAATATCTGTTCAGTTTCAACAGCCCTCTGGGCGCCTGCCCTGTGTGCGGCGGCCTGGGCAAGATAATAGGCATCAGCGAGGATCTCGTGGTGCCTGACAAGAGCAAGAGCATCTACGACGGTGCCATCGCCTGCTGGAAAGGCGACAAGATGGGTTGGTTCAAGGATCAGCTCATACTCAATGCCGAACGTTACGGCATACCTGTGTTCACTCCTTGGTGCAATCTCAGCGAGGAGGTACGCAGGAAAATCTGGAAAGGTTGTCCCGGACCTACTGAGGAAACCAGCCTGATCGGCTTGGACGAATTCTTCCAGTGGGTGGAGAAGAACCGCTACAAGATACAATATAAATATATGCTCAGCCGCTATTCGGGCAAGACTACCTGCCACGAGTGCGGCGGCAGCAGGCTTCGCCGCGAGGCCCTCTATGTGAAGGTGGGCGGCAAGAACATACACGAACTTCTGTCGATGAACGTCGGCAGCCTCCTGAACTTCCTGACTGAACTGGAACTTTCTCCATACGAGAAGTCCATCGCAGGCAAGGCCGTGGAGGAGATAGTCACACGTCTGAAATATATCCAGGACGTCGGACTTTCCTATCTCACTCTCAACCGTACCTCCAACACTCTTTCCGGAGGTGAGAGCCAGAGAATCAATCTTGTGACTGCACTTGGGAGCTCGCTCGTGGGTTCCCTCTATATACTTGACGAGCCTTCGATAGGCTTGCATCCTCGTGATACTGACCGACTTATCTCCGTTCTCAAGCGTCTCCGCGATCTCGGCAACACCATTGTGGTCGTGGAACACGACGAGGAAATAATGAGGGCGGCGGATATGCTCATAGATATGGGCCCTAAGGCTGGCAATGCCGGCGGAGAGGTCATATTCCAGGGCGTGCTGCCTGCGGAGACCGACTCCAGGTCCCTGACCCTCCAATATCTCAACGGAGTGCGTCAGCGCTATCAGCGCGAGAAGCGCAAGGCCACTTACCACATCACTGTGGAAGGCGCAATGGAACACAACCTCAAGGATGTGGACGTGGAGTTTCCTCTGAACGTGCTCACGGTTGTGACCGGTGTCAGCGGCAGCGGCAAGTCTTCCCTCGTGGGCGACATTTTCTATCCTGCTCTGTTCAGACATCTGAACGAGACTGGTGAGGCTCCGGGAACCTTCCGCAGGCTCAGCGGCAACCTCGACCGCGTCACTCAGGTGGAATATGTGGACCAGAACCCTATCGGACGCAGTTCCCGCTCGAATGCGGTGACTTACCTCAAGGTCTATGACGATATCCGAAAACTCCTGGCTGAACAGCAATATGCGAAGATGAACGGCTACGGACCGGCTCATTTCTCTTTCAATCAGGAGGGCGGACGCTGTCCTGAGTGCCAGGGAGAGGGTTTCGTGAAGATCGGTATGCAGTTTATGGCGGACGTATCTATGGTCTGCGAGGCCTGCCAGGGCAAGCGTTTCAAGCCGGACATACTCGAAGTGAGATATAAGGGCAAGAATGTGGATGACATACTGGCTATGAGCGTTTCCGAGGCCATCGAGTTCTTCGGAAGCCAGGAAGATGCCGCTGCAAAGCACATTGCCAGGAGGCTCCAACCGCTTGTGGATGTGGGCCTGTCCTACATCACTCTGGGCCAGAGCAGCAGCACCCTGTCCGGAGGTGAGAGCCAGCGCATCAAACTGGCTTACTTCCTCTCAATGACCCAGGATTCCACTTCAGCCCGCAAGAACCATATCCTCTTCATCTTCGACGAGCCTACTACCGGCCTGCATTTCTACGATGTGGAGAAGCTTCTCCGCAGTTTCGACGCTCTTCTCGCCAAGGGACACAGCGTCGTGGTCGTGGAGCATAATCCGGATGTGATCAGGGCTGCGGACTGGGTGATCGACCTCGGACCCGATGCTGGCGACCAGGGTGGCGAGGTGGTATTTGCCGGCACTCCTGAAGATCTCGTCAGGAAAGGAAAAACATTTACATCACACTATCTGAAATAATATGGCGAACATCAGCTACTATCTGCTCAAGGGACTTGTCAGGTCCGTTGGAGCACTGCCTCTCAAGCTGCATTATATGAATGCTAATCTCCTGGCTGTCCTTGCCCGTAAGTTCTATAGAACTGATATAGTAAGGGACAACCTCAGGCGCTCTTTCCCTGAAAAGAGCGAAGAGGAGAGGGAAGAGATACTTCGCAAGTTCTACAGACACTTTGCTGACCTTGCAGTCGAGACCATCTGGTTCGGCAGCAGCAATGTAAAGCGACTCGAAAGGGCCAATATCGCGGAAGTCCTCAATCCGGAAGTCCTCAATGAGGTGTACTCCAAATCGGAGAGCGTCTTCGTGATGTATTCCCACGCAGGCAACTGGGAACTCCTGGGCGGTATTGCCGCATATCTTAACGGAAAGGAGTTCTGCGTGTCTGAGCTCGATTACTGTGCAGTCTACAAGAAGATGCACAGTGAGGCCTGGGACCGTCTGATGATTGAGAACCGCATCGCGCCGGTAGTCGACAAGGCCAACTATGACGGACTCATCGAGTCTATGGCCCTCATACGCTATGTCATCAATCATAAGGGCGAGAAGAAGATCTTCACCGTGAACACCGACCAGCATCCATACAAGAACTCCAAGGGCTCCGTGATGGTTCGCTTTATGGGGCAGGAGACAGCGTCAATGGCTGCCGTAGCCAATCTCGCGGCCAAATTCCATCTGCCTGTGGTCTATCAGAGTATGATGATTCCAAGACGTGGCCACTACACCATAGAGTATATTCCTATCTGCGACGATGCTTCCCAGATGCCTGTGGAGGAGATTATGCAGAAGTATTACGACCTGCTGGAGGCTGACATTCGCAAGCAGCCTGAGAACTATCTCTGGACCCACCGCCGCTGGAAGAAGTTCTAGGGTTCCACCACCAGGAATATCAGCGCAGAGGTGTCCAACGGTTCACCCACATCATAGCGCAGCATTCCGGATCCTTTCTTTAGTATATCGAGGACGACGTCACTGCCGTCCTCGCTCAGTTTATAGCTGTAGATGCCCCTCGAGACGTCGAAATCCAGATAATCCTTGTCCAGCTTGCAGCTCATATTAGGTGGGAAGTATTCCGCCCAGATGTGTACCTGCTCTCCGACACGCGCCTCCAGATAGCCTGTGTTGTGGAATTTCACCCAGGCCGGCTCGATCGCCACGCTGATCCTGCAGTCTGCCTTCACCTCGCTGCCGTCGGTGGACCAGCAGCTGATGGTGCAGCTTCCGTTCCCAGTGGCCGTGACCGTACCATTGCTGTTGACTGTGGCGACCTCGGGATTGTCGCTGCGCCACTCAAGGAGGTCATTGCCTGCGTCCTGGGGCAGTACAGTCGCTGTCAGCGTGGCCGTCTGGCCTTTGTAGTTGAATGATAAAGTGTTGAGATTCAGGCTAATGGACTGCACGAACTTCTTCAGGTCGCCCTTGTCCACTCTCCAGTCATCTCCGTTTCCGAGACCTTCTCCCTTCGGGGTGACCGTGACTGTGTAACTGCAGTTGCGTATGACTTCGTAGTCCTGGCCTCCGTCTCCGAGATAGAAGCGGTAGGTGATATATTTGCCGGGATCGTTGTAGAGGGTAGCGGAAACGTATTGCGCCTTCATTTCAATGTAGGAGCAGAGGCCTGACTTTTCCTTTCCCTGACGGTTTTCCAGCAGGTATAGATCGCATACTTCCAGGTCTGTCTTGCTAAAGCCGCTGGAGAAGATCGCATCGGAATTCTCTGCCTTGCTGGGTGCAAACAACAGCACCGATTTGGGACAGCCGCAGACTTTTACGCTCCTGATCAGGAGACTGACATCCTTGTTCAGCTGGCTGCGGTCTACCCTCAGGCGAACTCTGGCCATAGTGCGCTCCAGAGGCATCGTGAGTTCCTGAACCTTGTCCCCGTTGATGGCCACGTTCCTCAGGCATCCGCTCATAGGGATTCCAAGCTTGAAATCATCCGGGTAGGCCAGATGGTATCTGAATGCTTCGACTTCTTCCTGCGAACTGCAGCGTATTCTATAGCCTATGTTCGCACAGACGTAGATTGAATATCGGTTGTTCTTGAGTATGTCCACCGTACAGCAGTAACCTTCATCTGTCCTCGTGAGTGCCGAGGCCTGCAGATAGCGGCTGTCTTCCAGTTCGCCTTTGCTGCTGAAGATGAATACGTTGAGGTCCGAGAGCAGGTCCTCGTCAGGGGACGCCGATTTTGTGGCGAAGTGGGGGAACGGCATCCCGATTCTGAGCTCTGCCGTTCCCTTACCCTTCGCCGGATCCGTTTCACCATCGAATCCTTTGCTGCAGGCTGCTATACCCAGTAAAACCCAAATACCAATGAATAAGTCAGTCGCAACAATGTATTTTCTATCTCTCTTCATCTGTGCTTTCAATATTGTTCCACTCTATCGCTCATTTCCTTCCAAGGCACTATGCTGCAGTTCAGCCTCACGTCGGCAGGGGAGACGGGTACGTCCGGATCGAAGGATCCTGTCCTCGTGAGCGTTACGTCGAATATGTATGTGCTGTTTCGTGCTACTCCAGGCATTTCTCCCTGCACGGGACCGAAGTCTTCGCGGTTGATGTCAATAGGCCAATAATAGGTGATGCCGCGTATCTTGCCTTCTATTACGAGCCTGGTGAAGCGTGTGCCGAGAGTCTCTTCCTCGCAGGTGTTCGGATAGCAATAGAGGTCTATGTCCGTACGGACGCCCTTCCAGCCTATACTCGTCGGTAGTTTGGCGCTGAGCATACCCGGGGACTGGAGCGAGGCGACGTCGGATGGGTTCAGGCCCGCAGTGTTGACAGTTTCTATTATGGTCGCCCCGCTGCCGTCCATTATTCCGCAGAATGCGTTCACGTTTGTCAGATACACTTTGCCCTCAGTGAGCGGCTCGTCTTCGTATGCCTTGCCCAGGAAGTCGCAGGATATGCTGCGCAGCGTGACCCGGGACATCAGGGGCTGCATATCCATCGTACATTCATTGTCGCGTCCTGCCACTGTGGCGCTTCCGCTCATCAGAGGGGCGAACGGGTCATCGTTGCGTATGTCGCTCCTGACCTTCTGCAGGGCTGCGTAGGAATCGATGGATATCCAATCCTCCCGGTCCTTGCCGGAATTAACTATGACTGCGATGATTTTCTTGCCGCCGGTGGTGACTGCGTTGACCTTTCCGTTCTGGATCCTGACTCTCTGGTAGGTATCCAGGCGCCTGAGCTTGTCGTCATTGAAGACGAACACGTCCGCGTATGACGCGCCCGTTGATGAGGAAGCGGCAGCTCCGATAGATATACCGCTGCGAACCATCTCGGCTGGCTCTGCGGGGCCGGAGCTGCAACGTGCGGACACGATAGCAAGCAGAAGCAAAATAAGCGGAGTGCGCTTATTGTAAATAGATTTGTAATTGCAAGTTCCAATAGACCACATATGTCCGTACCGCTTTCTCGTTTTCTGCAAAACTAAGAAAGGATACTATACAAATCGTAAATCAACGGAATCTCAAAAAAATATTGTGAAAAAGTGAAATCAGCGGGGTAGAATCAGCTCTTCTCCCCACTTCAGGTCGGATTCCCAGCTCCTGTCAGTCGAGAAGCCGCCTCCGCTGTAGAAGGTCATCTCTCCGAAATAGATCCGGTCATTCACGAGGTAGAGGTCTACGCGGACCAGAGGGAAGTCTGCGGCCAGTTTCTCGCAGACCTCAATCATCTCCTCATAATGGGCTGGCCTTTCCACCACGGCATCTTCGGGCAGCATCCTTCCTTCTTTGTTGATGCGCTGGAGCTTCCAGTCCCTGTCCAGGAAATAGTGTTTCACCTTGGTGCTGCGGTCTGTACACAGCAGTGCATAGTGAACCTTTCCGTTGAAGCAGTAGAATTTGTAGTCGGAAAGACCTCCCTGGTTATGTGGACTGTCATCCTCGAGCAGTTCCTCTGCTATGATGCGGGGCTGGATGTCCCTGTATGCCCATTCTCTATATGGATCCCACTTTGCCCTGCGAAGTTCCTTGTCAAGTTTTCTTTCTGCATCCTTTCTGTCGAAACTGTTCTTGTCCTTGCAGAACAGGACTCCCTTGAAGTTGGAGCCGTTGGTGGTCTTCAGGACGAATCTGTCCGGCAGGGAAGTGTAGTCTATGTCTTCAGGCCTGTCCCAGACTCCGAGGAGCGGAACCACGTATTCGCTGCCTATCTTCTCGGCGACATATTCTTTTACGCTGAGTTTGTCGGCGCAGCGCACCATCAGTGGATCCCGATAATTCAGTTTCATCCACTGTATCTTCTCGTTATATGATTTCGGATTGTCCAGATCGATTCTCCTGTGGGTTTTCTTGAACCAATATACCTTGATGAAGAATTCGTCGCTGGTACCCCTGAGCAGACATTGCAATAGTTTTCCCATACCTATTAATAATAGTAGTACAAAGGTAATAAAAAAGACCGACCCATTGAAGGGCCGGTCTCATTATTACCTGGATTATGATTATGCACCGAAGTTGTCGAAGAGTACGTTCTCCGGTGGAACTCCAAGGCTGTCGAGGAGATCGACAACGCACTTGGTCATCATTGGAGGACCGC
>DCHT01000007.1:34171-50522 GCA_002314885.1 Bacteroidales bacterium UBA1745
CGCACATAAAGTACTTGATGTCCTCTGGTGCCTCGTGGTCCTTGAGGTAGGTCTGGTACATCACGTTGTGTACGAAACCTGCTACATACTTCACGCCTGCTGCATCTGCTGCTGGATCCGGACGGTCGAGTGCAAGATGGAAGTGGAAGTTAGGGAAATCCTTCTCGATCTCGGCGAAGTCCTCGAGGTAGAATGCCTCGACGAGGGCGCGTGCACCGTAGAAGAAGTGTACTTCCTTGCCGGTCTTGAGGGTCTTGAAGAGCTGCATGATGTGGCTGCGGAGAGGAGCCATACCTGCACCACCACCTACAAAGATGTACTCCTGTGAATCAGGATCGTCCTTTGGAAGGAGGAAGTCGCCGTAAGGGCCGCTGATCATAACCTTGTCACCTGGCTTGCGGGTGAATACGTAAGTTGAACCGATACCTGGGTTTACAGGGAGGAACTTAGGACCGAGCTCACGTGGAACGCTCCTGTCGAATGGAGGGGTAGCGATACGTACGTTGAGCTTGATGATGCCCTTCTCACCTGGGTAAGAGGCCATAGAGTAAGCACGGATGGTCTGAACAGGGTTTGAACCGTGGAGACCGAAGATTCCGTACTTCTCCCAGTCGCCCTTGTACTCGTCAGAAACATCGATGTCCTTGAAGTCGAGTTCGTAAGCAGGGATGTCGATCTGGATGTACTCACCGCTCTTGAAGTCGATGTTCTCGCCCTCAGGGAGCTTGACGGTGAATTCCTTGATGAAGGTAGCCACGTTGTCGTTGCTGATGACCTCGCACTCGAGCTTCTTGACGCTGAGTGCTGAGTCAGGAACAGCGATCTTGATGTCTTCCTTGACCTTGACCTGGCAGCCGAGTCTCCAGTGATCCTGGATCTGCTTGCGGTTGAAGAAGCCGACCTCGGTAGGGAGGATTTCTCCGCCACCTTCAAGTACGCGGCACTTGCACTGACCGCAGTTGCCCTTTCCACCGCAGGCGGATGGGAGGAAGATCTGCTGCTCGGCGAGAGTGTTGAGGAGGTTGCCACCAGGGGTTACCTCTACGATCTTCTTGCCGTCGTTGATGTCGATTTTGACCTTGCCCTTAGGAGTGAGCCAGCCCTTGATGATGAGAAGGACAGCCACGAGGATAAGGATTACGATGACCATAATGGCCACTGATGCGATAATTGTCTTTACCATATCTATATCCTCCTATTAAAGCTGAATTCCCATAAAGGCCATAAAGGCGATGCCCATAAGACCTACAGTGAAGAAGGTGATGCCCAGACCCTTGAGAGGGGCAGGTACGTTTGAGTAAGAGAGCTTCTCGCGGATTGCTGCAAGAGCGACGATTGCGAGATACCAGCCGATACCGGAACCGAGGGCATAGACAGTTGCCTCGCCGCAGTTCACGAACTCCTTCTGCTGCATGAAGAGGGAGCCACCGAGGATGGCGCAGTTCACAGCGATGAGCGGAAGGAAGATACCGAGTGATGAATAGAGTGAAGGCAGGAACTTCTCGACTACCATTTCCACTACCTGTACGATACCTGCGATGACCGCGATGAAGAGGATGAAGCTCAGGAAGCTGAGGTCAACCTCTGCGAACTTGGGACCGAGCCAGGAAAGTGCGCCCGGAGCAAGTACGTAGGTGTTGAGGAGGTAGTTGATAGGGAGGGTGATGAGAAGCACGAGGATAACAGCAATACCCAAACCGTTAGCTGTCTTCACGTTCTTTGATACTGCCAGGTATGAG
Source organism: Bacteroidales bacterium UBA1745 (assembly GCA_002314885.1). Lineage (GTDB taxonomy): Bacteria > Bacteroidota > Bacteroidia > Bacteroidales > UBA932 > Cryptobacteroides. The sequence continues at coordinate 35,911 of DCHT01000007.1, forward strand.
CACATACCGAGGAAGTATGCAAAGATCATATTGTCAACGAAGATTGACTTTACGAATAAGCTTAAATATTCCATATTCTTGATCTGAGTTTGATGTTATTTCTCCTGAAGGTCCTTCTGGATTGACCTCTGTACCCAGATGATGCATCCGAGGAAGATCAATGCCATTGGAGGCAGGATTACGAGTCCGTTGTTAGTGTATCCGATAGCCTTGAGTACAGGGAATCCGAAGAGGGTGCCTGAACCGAGGAGTTCACGGAAGAAACCTACGATCACGAGTATCATACCATAGCCCACGCCGTTCATAAGACCGTCGAGGAGGGATGGGATAGGCTTGTTGCCGAGGGCGAATGCCTCGATGCGGCCCATTACGATACAGTTGGTGATGATGAGGCCGATGTACACGCTCAGCTGCTTGTCGATTCCATAGGCGAATGCCTTGAGCACCTGGTCCACGAGGATAACCATCATAGCGACGACAGTCAGCTGGATGACGATGCGGACACGGTTAGGAATGGTCTTGCGGATGAGGGAGCATACAAGGCTTGAGAGACCGGTGACGATGATGACGGAAAGAGCCATCACACACGCACCCTTGAGCTCTACCGTCACTGCGAGTGACGAGCAGATACCGAGCACGAGGACAGAGATTGGGTTGCCCTTGAAGATCGGATTGAGGATTGTTTCTTTGAGTTTTGCGTCCATGATTTCTCCTCCTTATTCGTTAATGTTTTCAGATTCTTCCACTGCAAGAGGCATTACCTCGCCCTGAGGCTCCCTTGCGACAGCCTGCTGTGAGAGGATGTAGCCCTTGTAGGCGTTGACCCAGCTGACGATTGCCTTGCTGAGGCCATTGGAAGTCATAGTAGCACCGGAGATGGCGTCAACGGCGTTGGCCTTTGCGTCAGGAGCGATGCCCTTGATGATAGAGAGCGGAGCCTCGTCGTCAAAGTCAACGACCTTGCCGACGAACTTTGCACGGAATGCAGGATCGTCCTTGATCTTGCCACCGAGACCAGGAGTCTCGCTTGCGTGATCGAAGTAAGCGCCCTTGACGGTCTTGAAGTCAGGCTCGAGGGCTACATAGCCCCAGATAGGACCCCAGAGGCCGGCACCGTAGATTGCGAGTACGGTCACGCCGTTCTTGAATGCATAGACCGGAATGTCGATCTCATCAGCCTTGGCAGGGTCAACTACGCTGTAGTTAGCCTTCTTGAGCTCTGAGATGTTGCAGATGTTGGCATCTTCGGTGACGTAGCAGGAAACTTCGTTTCCGTTTGCATTGACGGTGTATGCCATACTGATGTTCTCCTTGTAGAAGTTGATGATGTCATCATTGCTCTTCAGGGACTCAGTGTCGAACTGGGCTGCGGTGAGGATCTGAGAGATGGTCTCAGCCTTGATGTTCGCCTCCTGGCGGTTCTTGAGACTGCCGGATACGAAAGCGAGGATGGCCGCTACGAGTACACACACGACTGTGGTGTAAACGACTGTATATACATTATTATTTGTATTCATATCTTCCCGGGATTAAGCGACCTTGTTATACTTTCTTGCCTTTGCCTTGAGTGTGCACTCGATGACGCAGTGGTCAATGATAGGTGCAAAGGTGTTCATAAGGAGGATGGCGAGCATCATACCCTCAGCGTAACCTGGGTTCCACAGACGTACGATCACTGCGAGAGCACCTACGAGGAAACCGTAGATCCACTTGCCGACCTCAGTCTGAGCTGCGGTTACAGGGTCAGTTGCCATAAATACGCTGCCGAAGAGGAAGCCGCCCATAATGAGCTGGTAGTAAGCAGGGAGCTCAGTTGCACCGCCGATGTGGCCGAGCCAGCCGATGAGGAGGCCGCCGGCAACGGAGGAGAGCATAATCTTCCAGCTTGCAACACCAGTGAAGAGGAGGAGGGCTGCTCCGAGGAGGATGGCGATGACAGAAGTCTCTCCGACTGCACCTGGGATGTTTCCGAGGAACATCTGGAGTGCGGAGTATCCTTCCGGATTTGCGAGTGGGGTAGCACCTGAGAAGCCGTCGATGACGTGGCCGCCGGTGGTGGCCCAGGCAGTGCCCTGCTCTGCATAGCGGTTGAGGCCGCCGATCCAGATCTGGTCGCCGGACATCTTGCTAGGGTATGAGAAGAAGAGGAACGCACGTGCGATGAGTGCAGGGTTCCAGATGTTCATACCAGTGCCGCCGAATACTTCCTTGGCGAAGATTACTGCAAATGCGGTTGCGATTGCAAGCATCCAGAGAGGAACGTCGACTGGGACGATGAGCGGAAGGATGAAGCCGGTCACGAGGTAACCCTCGTTGACTTCGTGTCCGCGGATCTGTGCGACTGTGAACTCGATTCCGAGACCTACGATGTAGGTTACCAGGTAGAGAGGGACGATCTTGAGGAGACCATACCATACCATCTGGAGGAATGTCCAGTTCATATTGAATGCTACGCTGTGCTGATAGCCTGTGTTCCAGATACCGAAGAGGAATGCAGGAACGAGGGCAATCACCATAATGATCATCACACGCTTGATGTCGACGCAGTCCCTGAGGTGTGAACCCTTCTTGGTCACGGTGTTAGGGACGAACATAAATGTCTCAAATGCGTCGAAGGTCGAGTGAAGGAATCCAAGCTTTCCACCTTTCTCAAAGGTAGGCTTGATCTTGTCTACAATGTTTCTTACGTTCATAACCTTCTTCTTTTAAGCCATTTCCTTGATCATAGTGTCGATGCCCTTGGCGATGATGGCCTGGATGTCGATCTTGGAAGGACATACGTACTCGCAGAGTGCGAGGTCTTCCTCGAGGACTTCATAGATGCCGAACTTCTCCATCTTGTCGATGTCACCTGCGAGGCAGGCCTTTGCGAGATAGATAGGGAAGATGCTCATAGGGAGAACTTTTCCGTAAACGTCGGATACGACGAATGCGCGCTCACCACCGTGGAGGTTGGTGTCGAGGTCATACTTCTTCTCAGGAGTCAGCCAACCGAGCATCCAATGGAAGTAGGTGTGGGATGAGCTGAACTGGTTGAAGCGGAAAGGCTTTGCCCATCCGAATGCCTCGTAGTCATTGCCTTCCTGGAGAAGGGTGATCTGGTTGTCCTGGAACCTGAGGCTGCCCTCGGCGCCGATGTTGGCTCCTGAGAGAGCGTCGCCGCTTACGAAGCGGATTTCCTCAGCTGCGTTGCCGTAGAACTCCTGGATGTCCTTCATAGAGAAGCCAGGGACTGCCTGAATGTAGCAAGGGTTGATTGCCATAGGACCGCAGATTGCGACCTTGCGGCTTACATCGTACCTGCCTGTGTTGAAGAGCTTGCCGATGGCTGCGAGCATCTGCATGGAGATGGTCCAGACAACGTCGCCCTTGTTGATAGGCTTGATGTTGTTGATCTGTACACCTACGTTGCCTGCAGGGTGCTTGCCGGTGAAGCTGTGTGCTACGATGCCCTCGAGACCGGCGAACTGTGATTTCACCTTGCCGTTGAAGGAAACGTGTACACCACCTTCGGTAAGCTTCGCGATGGCCTTCACTGCAGTCTGGATGTTTTCAGCCTCGCCTTTGAGAGCGAACTCAACATCTGCTGCGAGAGGTGCGGTAGCGAATGCTGACACGTAGATTGCCTTCGGTGCAACTTCAGGGTTAGCGATGACGCCGTAAGGTCTCTGGACGAATGCTGGCCAAAGGCCGCTCTCGAGGAGGGCTGCCTTTACTGCCTCAGCGTCGAGCTCGTCGACGTTGCGCACTCCGAAATCCACATACTCCTGTACGTCATCAGCCTTGATGAGCACTGCAAGCAACTTTCTCTTTTCGCCTCTTACAACCTCAGTCACGACTCCGCTTACTGGAGAGGTGAAAAGGATGTTCTGAGACATCTTGTCTGCCAGGACAGGACTTCCAACGAGGACTTTGTCGCCTTCCTTGACGAGGAGCTTCGGAGTGAGGTTCCTGAAGTCAGTAGGTCTGATGGCGACAACACCTGGCTTGAGGACCTTCTTGACGGTCTGGACGGCTGCTCCTGCGAGAGGAACGTTCAGTCCTTTTCTTAAGTTGATGTTGTTTGACATTATGTAATAAGATTTGAGAATATTTTCTAAAATGCGCCGCGAATATAGTGATTTTTTTTCGTTAATTTCGCAGTCGATATGGAAAACAACAATACTGCTATTTTAGAAGGCCTGAACGACGAGCAGAAAGCCGCCGTCAGGTGTGTGAAAGGACCGGTGCTGATAGTGGCAGGCGCGGGGTCGGGTAAGACTAGGGTCCTCACGTCGAGGATCGCCTATGCAATCAACGAGGGGGTGGATCCGTCCAGGATTCTTGCGCTCACCTTCACCAAGAAGGCTGCCACCGAGATGAAGGACAGGATAGCCCTGATCGTGGGTGAACAGCGTGCCAGACGTATCTGGATGGGCACGTTCCACTCCGTATTCATACGTTTCCTGAGAGGATATGCCGATTTTCTCGGTTTCCCTTCTTCCTTTACTATATATGATACCAGCGACTCCCAGGCCCTGGTGAAGACTATAGTCAAGGAGATGAACCTCGACGACAAGGCCTACAAACCTAAGAACGTCCTCACGAGGATTTCCAACGCCAAGAACGAGATGTGCCTTCCGGGGCACTATGCGAACGACCGCGACAGGCAGGAGGCGGACTATCACAGCAAGATGCCGCGCATCAAGGACATCTACCTTGAATATATGACCAGATGCAAGAAGTCCGGAGTTATGGACTTCGACGACATTCTTGTCTATATGAACATACTCTTCAGGCAGAACCCGGAGGCGATGAAGGAAATCGCGGGCCGCTTCGACTACATTCTGGTCGACGAGTATCAGGACACGAACTACACTCAGTACCTGATCCTCAAGCAGCTGGCGCAGTTCCACAAGAACATCTGCGTCGTGGGCGACGACTCCCAGTCCATCTATGCCTTCCGCGGAGCCAAGATCGCCAACATCCTCAATTTCCAGAAGGACTATGGCAACGCGAACGTGCACGTATTCCGCCTGGAGCGCAACTACCGCAGTACCCAGACCATCGTGGACGCGGCGAATTCGCTGATCGAGCACAACAAGGACAGGATCAGGAAGATATGCTACTCCAGGGAGGCCGAAGGCGAGAGGATACGCCTCATCGATGCCTACACTCCTGAGGAGGAGGCCCGTCTGGTGGCGTCTGCCATCAAGGGACGCATTGCCCGCGACGGTGCCCAATACAGCGATTTTGCGGTATTCTATCGCACCAATGCGCAGTCCCGTGCCTTCGAGCAGGAACTCCGTGCGCAGAACCTTCCTTATAGGATCTATTCCGGAAAGTCCTTCTTCGACAGGGCCGAGGTGAAGGACCTGATGGCCTATTTCAAACTCGTCGTCAACAACAACGACGACGAGTCGCTTAAGCGCATCATCAACAAGCCGGCTCGTGCGATAGGCGACACCACCGTGGCTGCCATTGCCGCTGCCGCTGCCGATGGCAAGGTTTCTATGTTCAAGGCTGCCTGCGGAGATACTCTGCCGAACTTCGGTCTCAGGGCCGCTGCCGTAGAGAAAGTCCATACATTCTGCAAGATGATACTCGGCCTCAGCGAGAAGCTCGCCTCTACCGATGCCTTCGACCTGGCCAAGTCAATCGCATACGATTCAGGCATTTATCAGGCATACAAGGCCGATATGAGCGTCGAGGGCCAGGCGAAGTTCTCGAATGTGGACAGTTTGCTCAGCAATGTCAAGGAAATCGTGGAGCGCAAGCATAACGAGGCATACGAGGACATCATCGCCACTCTGGACGAGGTTCCTGAGGAAATGCCGGAGAGCGATCTCCCGCTTGTAACCCTTGGCGATTTCCTCGAGGACATTTCCCTGGCCAGCGCCATCGATATGGATGACTCCGACGAGGAAGGGGAGGGCGTAGACAACAAGATCGCCCTGATGACCGTCCACACTTCCAAGGGCCTCGAGTTCCCATACGTCTATGTGACCGGTATGGAGGAATCCCTCTTCCCGGCCGGTGGTTCGTTGATTACTCCAGAGGAACTTGCCGAGGAAAGGCGCCTCTTCTATGTGGCCATCACCCGCGCCAAGAAGAGTGTGGCCCTGTCCTTCTCCAAGGTCCGTATGAAGGAAGGTCAGACTGACTATCACGCTCCGTCCCGCTTCCTCTATGATATAGATCCGAAGTATATCCTCAATCCGCTGAACCGCCAGACCGGCGTCTCAGACGACGAGGCTATTTCCAGACGTCCGTCCAATAATTTCGGCTACGGACGCTCGTCCCGTCCTGCTGCGCCGCGTCCGGTCGCTCCGTCGGCTCCGCGCACTTCCGGAGTGACTCCGATCCACCGTCCGGCACAGCCTCCAGTACGCACTGCCGACCCTAACTTCCAGGCCTCTCCGATCTCCGATCTCAAGGTCGGCCAGAGAGTGGAGCACAACCGCTTCGGATTCGGTGTGATCCTCGAATTGACAGGAAGCATTGCCGATCGCACTGCCGTCGTGAAGTTCGATGACTACGGAGAGAAGAAATTGATACTTAAATATGCGAAATTTCGTATAGTTTAGTCTTGCATATTCAAATTCATTGTATATTTGTAACGAAGTTTTTCATAGTTTAAGTTTAGGTTAAGTGACAGCCCTGCCGCAGTTGATGCATCAGGGTTGTTTTTTTGTCTTTTGTGGCCGCCGATTTCACTCCAAATCCCAAAATCCGCAATATTTTCAGATATTTTTTGAGATTCCGTTGAGATTCGGCTTCCGCGTTGTTTGCTTTGTCATATTTGCACCAGGCCGCATAGTGGCGACTGATATGTGAGTTATGAGAAAGATTGTTTTGATTGCTGCGGCCGCAGTGCTGATCGCAGCGTGTGAAAGCCTCGAATGGGGCAGAGGTGAGTTGAGGCTTGGATTCGTGGACGGGGACTATGTGAGTACAAAGTCCTATCACGCTCTTCCCGATACTTCCGATTTTATCCTGACGGTAACTGATGCCAGTGGGAAACAGGTCTACAATGGCCTCTACGGTGCATCTCCGGAAGCCCTTTCCGTGGGCGCGGGAACCTATACCGTAAGGGTTGTCTCCAACGAATTCACGGCTCCGGCCTTCGATGCTCCGCAGTTCGGGGATGAACAGACCGTCAAGGTTGCCGCAGGTGCCAAAGTGTCCGTGAAACTGGTCTGCTCCCAGATCAACAGCGGAATGCGTCTGAGAATCGATTCCAGCTTCCTGACTGCCTGTCCGGATGGCCTGCTGTTCCTGAAATCCTCTGAAGGCAGACTGCATTACGCCTATATGGAAGACAGGATTGCCTACTTCAATCCGGGCACCGTTTCCGTCATTCTGGAGGAGTCCGGAAAAGCGGAGGTACTGCTCTCCAGGACGCTTGCCGAACAGCAAGTGCTGACTATGAACATCTCTGCGACTAGCGCTTCGGATGCGTCCTCGTTGACTCTCCAGTTGGATACGGCAAGGACTTGGCTGTCGGATGATTATGTCATCGGGGGGACTAATCCATCAAAGGGAACAGCCCCTGATTCCGCCTATTCCACAGTGACCGCCAAGGAAAATATCGGCGCTACAGGCGTGTGGGTGCTCGGATATATAGTAGGTGGGGATATGACTTCGTCTGTCAATGGAATCAAGTACAGCGGGCCTTTCACTTCCAGGACCAACCTTGCCATCGGACCTCGTTCCATCGTCAGTTCCAAGTCCTCCTGCCTGTCCGTGTTTCTGCCTACCGGGGCCGTGCGCGATGCCCTCAATCTGGTGGATCATCCGGAGAATATAGGAAAGCAGGTCTTCGTAAAGGGGGATATAGTTGAGGCCTATTATGGCATACCGGGGGTGAAGAACGTCACTGAGTATCAGTTCAAATGAGAGCGTTCCGGATACTCCTGCTGCTGGTGGTTTTCCTGACTTCGTGTGTGCAGATGCAGGAGAACCAAGGCGCTGAGACCCTTGTCACGGTGAGTTTCACCTTGGATGAGACCCGTTCGCTCTACAGGAGCACCGAGTCCAACGTGGATGACGTCTGCCTGTGGATTTTCAGGGATGGTGCCTTGGAATCTTACCGCTACATCGAGAGAGGAACTTCAGCCGAACTGTCCCTTCGGACAGGGAGCAGATATAGTTTCTATGCCCTTGCGAATATGTATCGCGATTTCGAGGACCTGGAAAATGATGGGGACGAGGGCCTGCACATAAGCAGCATTGACGAGTTGAAGAACCTGAAACTGCTGATGTCGGACTTCCTGCTGGATCAGACTGGCTGCAGCCTTCCGATGGCGGGAGCGCTGGAAGATGTACTGGTGGAGGATGGGACTCCGGTGTCCATTCAACTGGTGCGTCTGTTCTCCAAGATAGTCTTCCGCTTTGATCCTGATGATGGTCTGGTGGGGGAGAATGTGGTGCTGACTTCGGTACGCCTGAGGAATGCCGCATCGTCCGTGCTGCCCTTCAATGAAGGCTGCTGGAGCGAGGGCGTCGCAGATGGCGACAGGGCATCCGTGGATGACCTGATTCGTATGAACGCCGGGGGCGGAGCCGAATTCTATTGCTTGGAAAACTGCTGTGGAGTGTCCTCAAATGCGAATTCCCGCACGAAATTCCCGGAGGGGGCGCCTTACGGGAGACCGACTTATCTGGAGGTCTGCGCCAATGTCTCCGGCTTCAATTTCAGTGGGAGCGTCACCTGGCGCTTCTGCCCCGGGGAGAACAATTACAATGATTACAACCTGCGTCGTGGCTACCTCTATACGGTAACTCTCCGATCTCTTTATTCCACTGTGGAGGATGGCCGCGACGATTGGCAGGTTGACACCGGCGACCTGACGCGTGACGATGGCTCCGTGGTGATTTCGCTCTATGCGGGGCAGTTCCACAAACTGAAACTCAATGACTGGGATGAGGTGCTTTACTACGACAGGTCCAGCAGCCGTTGGAATTACTTCATTACATATAATGACGATGATAACCAGACTGTGGAACTGCCTAACGGATGCCGTCTGATGACACGTTTTTCGGAAGAGAACGGCTCCAGTTGCAATCCCGAGTTCTACGTCTGCTCCACAGGGGCATCGCTTTCGGATGCGGAAGAAAGTGTCAAGGTCATACATACGGACGGTACTGAGGACAGATATGTGCTGAGGCCACCGCTTGCCCCTCGCGCCTTTGATGATATAAGTTCCATAGTCGTCTGCGAGGATGGCTATGATTCCGATGTCTATTCTATTGTGCTGAATGGCAGTTTGGGACAGGTTGAGGCTATGTCTTTCCGGATTCCGGAGAATTATCTTGGCGAAGATTGGGACTATGAGGACCAATGGGATTTGTTCAGGGAACTATATATGCCGTCCTTGCCGGCGGAAATCGGATGCGATTTGGAGATGCGAAACAGCCGGCTGTGCTTCAATTTCTATGGCAAGTCCGTTCACTCGAACTCGCGTCTGACGCTTTCCAATCAGCTGTTCAGCCAGTTGGTGGACTATACCGTGACTCCGGCCTTTCCTGGCGCAGGATATCTTGGACGCTTCTACAACTATGAACTGGCTCCGAACTCCCTGCAGTCCAGCTACTGCACTCATCTGCCTGAGGGAACTACCACACACGCATCCTGGACGACTCCTTCGGACTGTTATCTGAATGTCTCCGGAGGTGGAGTCGTCAGTTTTGGTTTTCCTCTGTCCGGTCTTGCCTACAGGTATCCCGCCTTCGGGGAACAGGAGATATCCGGTAGCGTGACAAACCCTCATACGGGCCGCGTAATCAGTGGCTATTATTCATTCGATGTGGTGCTCTACCTGCCTCTGATGGCCAGCGAAGCCATACTTTCGGGAAGCAGCAATACTACGGTGATAGGTGCGACGGTGGCCGTGGGGACGACTCCGTCCTTCTATGACAACAAGGATATCTGGGAGTATGTCTTTATGCAGACTCTGGATTTCGTGGAACTGAGCCTTGGCGGAACTTCGCAGTTGATGATACCGAGCCCGGACTTCGAGGATGCGATGTTCAATCTGCGTATAGGATCGAATGCAAGCACCTACGGGGTGGAGTTCCTGGCGAGGAATGCCGCCGTCAACCTGGAGGGTTTCGAGGATCCTGAATCGGGAGACATAGTCAGTTCCCTGGAGACGGATTGCGCGCTGCTGGTGCGTTTCGAGGACGTAAATACGACAATCACCCCGGTTTGTAACGTGTACAACCAGGGTGACCGTATCTATGAGTGCCTTTGGGGCCGCCGAAGCGACTAGGCTTTCTTGCTGTCGCTCTTCATCGCGAATACGATGAGGAACATAATGAGTGCGAGGTATGGGAAGATGGCCATAAGTTCGCCCCACTGGCTGTTCCATTCATACATAAACGGATCCACGTTGGCGAATTTGAGTATGGCGCTGACTACGCCCATAAGCGCACCGCCGGCGATGAAACCTGAAGCGATGAGTGTACCTTTCTCGGCACGTGCGTCGTTGACTTCCTTGCTCTTGCTGCGAGTGCTGACGAACCAGGAGATGATGCCGCCCACGAGGAGAGGGAGGTTGAGCTCAAGCGGAATGAACATACCCAGGCAGAAGGCGAGGGCAGGGACACCGCACCAGTTGAGTATGAGGGCGATGACTGCACCCATTGCGTAGAGGGCCCAAGGTGCGTTTCCGCCGTTCATCATTGGACCGATTACGGCTGCCATTGCGTTGGCCTGAGGGGCTACGAGGGCGTTTTCGCCGGTGAAGCCGTAGGTCTTGTTGAGGATGACCATCACACCGCAGACGGTGACGGCGGCTACAACCGTGCCGAGGAACTTCCAGGTTTCCTGCTTGGCTGGGGTGGTGCCGATCCAGTAGCCGATCTTGAGGTCGGTGATGAAGGCACCGGCCACTGAGAGAGCCGTGCAGACAACGCCGCCGATGATGACTGCTGCAATCATACCTGAGTCACCCTTGATGCCCATTCCGACGAGGACGAGGGAGGTGATGATGAGGGTCATAATCGTCATACCGCTGACAGGGTTGGAACCCACGATGGCGATGGCATTGGCGGCCACTGTTGTGAAGAGGAAGGCGATCACCGCTGCGATGAGCAGGGCGATGATGGCCTGCCACCAGTTGCAGGCAGTGCCGAATACGAAGAATGCGTAAGCGAGTATGAGGGTGAGTGCCACTCCATAGACGATGATGGTCATAGGGAGGTCCTTCTGAGTCCTCTCCACGCTGGTGGTCTCACCAGGCTTTCTCTTCATCTCCTTGACGGCGAGGCCGAAAGCGGACTTGATCACACCCATTGACTTGAGTATGCCTATGATGCCGGCAGTGGCGATGCCACCGATTCCGACAGGACGGGCGTAGGTTGAGAATATCTCTTCTGCGCTCATAGAACCCACTGTGGAGCCGATTCCGGTGCCCATAAGGTCGATGACGCTGTCGCCTCCGAAGAGGTTGATGAGCGGCACGAGCACGAACCACACGAGGAAGCTGCCGCAGCAGATGATGAGCGAATATTTGAGACCGATGATGTAGCCAAGGCCGAGCACAGCGGCTCCGGTGTTGTTCTTGACCACGATCTTGTGATTGTCAGCGAGAGCTGCGCCCCAGGCCGTCATACGGCTGGTGATGGTCTCGGACCAGGTGCCGAATGTTGCTACGAGAAAGTCATAGAGACCGCCCACGAGACCGCTGATGAGCAGGGTGAGGGCGCCCTTCTTGTTGCCTTCTCCGTTGACGAGCACCTGAGTGGTGGCGGTTGCCTCAGGGAAAGGATACTTTCCGTGCATCTCCTTGACGAAGTATTTGCGGAAAGGAATCAGGAAGAGGATTCCGAGCACGCCTCCGAGCAGGGAGGAGATCATCATCTGCCAGAAGCTTACCTCCAGATGGAGAATGTAGATTGCAGGCAGGGTGAAGATGGCACCGGCCACGATCGCACCGGAGCAGGCTCCGATGGACTGGATGATGACGTTCTGGCCCATTGCGCCCTTCTTGCCGATGACGCCTGAAAGGCCCACGGCGATGATTGCGATTGGAATTGCGGCCTCGAATACCTGGCCGACCTTGAGTCCGAGGTAGGCGGCTGCGGCGGAGAATATCACCGTCATCAGCACACCGAACACAACGGAGTAGATGGTTACTTCCTTGGGCGTCTGGTCCGCAGGGAGCAGCGGCTTGTACTCTTCGCCCGGTTTCAGTTCACGGCCGGCGTTCTCCGGCAGTCTGGTTGGTTCGTTTTCCATATTCTGTGTTGTTTGTTTCTATTTTTCCATTCCTTTCCAAGCCTCCGGAAGCGGTGCCTCGATCAGCATATCCGTCTTCTTGACCGGATGCACGAAGTTGATGCGCCTTGCGTGGAGGCAGATTCCTCCGTCCGGATTGCTGCGTGGCGCTCCGTACTTGAGGTCGCCCTTGATGACCATACCTGCATTCGAGAGCTGGCAGCGTATCTGGTGGTGTCGACCGGTAAGCAGCTCGACCTCCACGAGATAGTATCGCTCGGTCCTTCCTATATATTTATATATTAGTCTGGCGAGTTTGGCATCCTTGACCGGTGGCTGTTCGTATCCGCCCGCGCCCGGCCTGGCCACGTATGCCTTGTTCTGCTTTTCATTGCGCGTAAGCCAGTCCTTGAGTTCCTCCTCCTTCTGCCTCGGTTCCGAGCAGACGAGGGCCCAGTAGAACTTGTGCACGCCGCTCTCGCGGAACATCGCGGACAGCCTTTCGAGGGCCTTGCTGGTCTTTGCGAACATACAGATGCCGCTGACTGGGCGGTCCAGGCGGTGTGGCACACCCATAAACACCTGACCTGGCTTGGAGTCCCTCTGGGCAATGAAGGCCTTGAGTGTCTCTGCGAGGCATTCGTCCCCGGTCTTGTCGCCCTGGACTATCTCGCCGACCCTCTTGTTGATCACGAGTATGTGGTTGTCTTCGTAGAGAATCCTGCCTTCGATGTCGGAGAATTCCTGCTTTGTCAGTTCCCTGTATATCATAATGTCACAAAGGTAGGTATTTTTCTGCCAAATTGTCAGTTGAAACGGGCAATTTTCCAGTGGCACAGGATTCGTTATATCCTCGGCGTCCCTGACCGGAAAAATTCATACAGAACGGTAAGGAAAGTGAAATTGAAAAGTAAATAATAAAAACGATAAAAAAATGGGAAAGATTATTGGTATTGACCTCGGAACTACGAACTCTTGCGTAGCCGTAATGGAAGGAAATGAACCTACCGTCATCATCAACAACGAAGGACAGCGCACTACTCCTTCAGTAGTGGCATTCGCCGACGGCGGTGAAAGGAAGATTGGTAACCCTGCAAAGCGTCAGGCAATCACAAACCCTCATAAGACCGTGTTCTCAATCAAGAGGTTCATGGGTGAGACTTATGATCAGGTTGGAAAGGAGATCTCACGTGTGCCTTATCCAGTCGAGAGAGGTGACAACAACACTCCTCGAGTAAGCATCGACGGCCGTCTCTACACTCCACAGGAGATCTCAGCAATGATTCTCCAGAAGATGAAGAAGACCGCAGAGGAGTATCTCCGCCAGGAGGTTACTGAGGCAGTCATCACTGTGCCTGCATACTTCTCAGACAGCCAGCGTCAGGCAACTAAGGAAGCCGGCCGCATCGCAGGTCTCGACGTTAAGCGTATCATCAACGAGCCTACCGCTGCAGCTCTTGCATACGGCCTCGACAAGAAGAACAAGGATATGAAGGTCGCTGTATATGACCTCGGTGGCGGTACATTCGATGTATCCATCCTCGAGCTCGGCGACGGTGTATTCGAGGTTCTCGCAACCTCTGGTGACACCCACCTCGGAGGTGACGACTTCGACCAGGTAATCATCGAGTGGCTCGCTCGCGAGTTCGCAATGGAGAATGGTGGAATCGACCTCAAGAAGGATCCTATGGCACTCCAGAGACTCAAGGAGGCTGCTGAGAAGGCTAAGATCGAGCTTTCCAACCAGTCTTCAACAGAGATCAACCTGCCTTACATTATGGCAGTGGACGGTATGCCTAAGCACCTTGTGAAGACCCTTACCCGTGCTAAGTTCGAGCAGCTTGCCGACGAGCTTATCCAGGCAACTGTAGGTCCTTGCCGCGAGGCTCTCAACAAGGCCGGACTCCAGCCTTCACAGATTGACGAGGTTCTCCTCGTGGGCGGTTCAACCCGTATCCCTGCAATCCAGGAGATCGTGAAGAAGTTCTTCGGCAAGGAGCCTAACCGCTCAGTAAACCCTGACGAGGTTGTGGCTATCGGTGCAGCAATCCAGGGCGGCGTCCTCGCAGGCGACGTGAAGGATGTCCTCCTCCTCGATGTAACTCCGCTTTCACTCGGTATCGAGACCCTCGGCGGTGTGATGACCAAGCTCATCGACGCAAACACCACTATTCCTACCAAGAAGAGCCAGGTATTCTCAACCGCAGCTGACAACCAGCCTTCAGTTGACATCCACGTCCTCCAGGGCGAGCGCTCAATGGCAAAGGACAACAAGACCATCGGTCAGTTCCACCTTGACGGAATTGCACCTGCACCACGTGGCGTCCCTCAGATCGAGGTTACCTTCGACATCGACGCCAACGGCATACTCAACGTATCCGCTCTCGACAAGGCTACCGGCAAGGAGCAG
>DCHT01000056.1:0-18478 GCA_002314885.1 Bacteroidales bacterium UBA1745
TTGCACACCAACGCCAACTATTTTCCTCCTCCGTGTACAAAACAACGCCTATTTGCACACCAAAGCCATTTAAATGCAGTCTCCGTGTGCAAATCTAGGCCAATATGCACACGAGTCGAAAGACGTAGAATGTGGTGCAGTACTAGTGGCACTACTTCTGCGCCAAAACCAGTGCAGAACACACTGCACACAGGGTGCAGCACGTGCGGAAGCGGGAAAAACCAGCGAAAAGAACGGAAATGTGGTGCAGTACTAGTGGCACTACTTCTGCGCCACTGTGGGGGCGTCAGCGTATCCAGTTGTTGGAGTCGTCGCGGATGTCGGAGTAGCTGTAGATCACGAAGCTGTAGTTGGATACGCTCAGTGAGCAAGGAGTGCTCATACGGACTGGATTCAGGTGGTTCGAGGCGGAGATGTCGGTGACGGTGAAGGCTGGCCTGTGGGCCTCGTACCAGAGGTCGTCGTCGGCAGACACTGGATAGCCGGTAGAATAGTCGAGGCTGTAGAGGAGGGTGTACATACCGGTGGAGTAGTATCCGTGGTAGTCCTCTTCGCAGGCTACGATGTTCTCCTGAATGGTCTGGAGCGGTGAGTCGTCGTCGTGGCTGTGGGCCCAGATGGCGCGCACGTAGTAGCTCATAGGATTGGTCTCGGAGCCGCCGGTATAGACAACGTTGCCGCCGATGGCCAAATGGACGATGAAGATGGAATACCAGCTGCGAGGAGACCACCAGCTTTCACCGGACCACTGGTTGGTCACGTATGCGCTGAAGGTTTCGCTGACAGATGGCAGATAAAGGTCCTTATTGAGGCCGTAGAGCCACTTTGCGTGTATTGTACCATTAGAGAGCCATCCGAGGCATTTGTAAGTGCCTGGGGCGTCTTTCTTGCCCAATATAATATGGTATGCTGAAGAATCGGTGAATTCGCGGATTGCACCGAAGCTCAGAGTCATTTCTTCGTCGAGATTGCCCAGGAGGCCCTTGCTGTCGCAATTGTCGAGCTTTCCGGAGGCTGGGAATGGATCCGCAGTGTAGAGGGATGCGGAAACAGGGACTACGTCCTCGCTGACGGCGCTCGCATATACGGAGCCGAGGGAGAGACGGTCCTCAATGTCGCCGGTGCCTGATTCTTCAAGACCGGCGAATGAAACGATACCTGCACGGAGGGACTCCCCTCCTATGTCGCAGTTCACGTTGGATGAAACCACGTTGGCATCGAAGCGTATGCTCAGAAGCCTTGCATAGAGCTCCTCGTCAAAGTCGTTGAGCAATTTGCCGTCGAGGTCATAGTAATGCGGCTGGACGGTCTTGTAGGTACCGTCAAGCGCAAGGTAAAGGTCGTCGTCATCGAAGCCCAGGATTGGGGCCACGACGTCAACGGCGATCTTAGCCGAGAGTTCCTCGCCTTCTGCGTCCGTACCGCGTACATAGACGGTATCGGCGCCCGCTGCGAGTGCGGAAATGGTATATGTGCCGTCTGCAGCCGCCTCAAGGGCTATTCTGCCGAAGGCTGTAGTGCTTATGTCCTCAATGTTGAGCCCATTGAGGGTGAGGGTCTCCTTCTGCGCGAGGTAGAGCACTTCCCTGCTGAGTTTCCAGTCCACTCCGTTGCCGAGTTCGCTGACGTCGACTTTCCAGTCGATACCCTTTGTGAGGCCGGCTTCGGTGAGAGTGAGGCTGATTGTGTTAATCGTATTCCTTACGATGTCGAAGTTTGTAGTAGTATTCTTGCCCAGGTACATCCTGTAGGTCACGGCGCCTGAATGGTTCAGGTTACCGTTGAATTCAGCCCTTATTTCGAGGTAGGTACAGAGCGCAGCCTCGTCTTCGCTGAGATTGTCAGGAATCTTCTTCCAACTGTCCGTATTGCCTGAGAGGAGGTCTCCACGCCTGTTTTCAAGGGCGTAGAAGGTCATTGAACGGCCGGCATTCAGTTCTGCCAGGTCGGCATCGGATGCATAGTCGAAATCGAATACTTCGGTAGCCTTGGAACCACCTGTCTTGAACGGTGTGATGTCCTGTGCACACTGATGGAGGCGTACGGAAGTGATGTTCACGTTGCCGAGGGCGGACTTGTCAAGCTTGAAGTCGTAGCGGGCAACGAGTCTCTTGAACTGGATAGTGAAGGTATTTTCGCTGTAGAGACGCTGCGCCCTTGCACTCCAGGCCATAGGGATATATCCCTCCAGATCTTCAGGATTGTCGATGTATGAAGTCCACTGCTTGAGTTCGTTCTCGGTAGTGGCTGTTTCGCTGAGCACCTGATCCGGCAGGTTTGCAAGTGCATAGACGGCATATCGGCTCATTCTGCTGACGCCTTCAAGATGCACTACACCGCCGTGAGGACCGCATCTGCGGGTTGCCACGAGCGTACCGTTCGTGCTGGTGCCAGACCTCTGGTAAACGAGAATCATTATCTCCTTGATCTCGCTTTCGCCCTCAGTGATGATACCGCTCCTGGTGAGAGGCTCTGAAGCCACGTCGAAACGAAGGTCGATGTCTTCAAGCACATCGTCCTGAGATGCAGGCACGAGTTCAGGAGCACAGCTCCAGAGGAGCAGCGCCGCTGCAATCAGTGTCCATATATGTCTCAGTACCTTCATTATATATTACCAGGTTGGGTCCGGATCTTTGCCGTAGTTGAATTCGAACAGGATTATCTCATCCCAGTCCTCCACCTGGACGCCCACATTGTAGCCGTCGATGATGAAGCGGATGTCTTCGAGGTCCTCCTTGGTCCAGTCGTAACCAATCTCCCTGAGCATAGCGCCGAGGTCGGCAGTCCAGCTAGGGTTGTCTTTGGTGTTGCCTGTGCCGTAGAACTTCAGATAAAGCTTCGTGTCCTCTCCCTGTCTGAGAAGGCGGGAGTTGAAGAGGTAGGCGTCGTCGCCGCTTTCGCCGGCCCTTGAAAGCTGCCTGCGATAGCTGCCGGATGCAGGGGTGAAGTGCTTGATATCCAATCCGTTGTAATTGGATTCTACCACCACTTTGGCTTTCAGCGCCTGCACATATCCACGGAAGTCGATGCCTATGGTGGCGAACTGCTTGTGGAGAGATGCCTTGGCAGAAGTGATCTCCTTGCGGGAGAAGTCGTTCTCGAAACGGCCCGCATAGAGGGAATCCGCTTCATTGCCGAGAGAAACTGCGCCGATTACGTCGTTTGCCTTAAGCGCCGACTCGTGTCCCTTCCAGAAAGTGAGGTCCACGACTCCCCTCTTCACTGTCCTCTCGTAGGTGGAATCCTGGAACACCCTCACGTTGATGGTGTCCGAGAACTGCTCCTCGAGGTCGGTGAAGCAACGGGTGTTCAGGATGCTGCAGAAGTCGGCGTCTATTTCAGAGACATCGACAGTCAGCCAGCACGGGCACTCGCTCCTGTCCTCTTTTACTGAACAGGAAGCGAGCGTCAGTGTCAGCGTGAGCAATCCTATGAGCCTGCGCGTTTTCAACTTAAAGCTTTATTTGTCTGATTGTCAAAGGATTAATATATCTCTTCCCAGGTGTCGCCTTCCTCCCACTCTTCAACCTCAACCATGAAGATGATAGTGTCCCTGTCGTCGTAATTGCCGCCCGGACGTGAGAGGGTGAGCTTGGTGAGAGTGTAGATCTTGTTTGACTCGAGAGCCGGAAGGGCAAGCGGATAATAGAGGGTATTACCATTGAGAATTGTCTCGATGGTTAGGAGAGTGGTCTTCTCAGGGTTTGGATATGCGTAGAAGGTGTGAGCAGTGTCGTAGGTCTCACCATTCTTTAGGGATACGCCCTGTATATCGTAGTCGGCGATCATTCCGAGCACTGCTGCGTTGCCGGTGTAATGAGTGTTCCCCACATCGTTGTACCAGGTGGAGATTGTGGCGGTGGAACCGTAGCTGGCCTGTCCGGCCACCTTCTTGAGGTAGATGCCCGTGATGTCCATTGCTACAGAATCGATTGCAGCATAGTTTGCAGCAGCGAAGTCGCGAGTGATTTCCTTGATCACGATCTTGCTGACAAGCCTCTTGACCTTGATGGCAACGATTGCACGGGCGCTGAGGGTAGTTGCCTCTGCTCCGTACATAACGAAGGAACCCACTGCATTGTCAGCGAATGAAGAGGTCACACGCTGGAGCCTTGAGAGGGTGTAAGTGGTGCTGGCGGCGATTTCAGGACCGTTTACGACCGCTGCGATGGTTTTGTCGCCTACACCGCAGGCAAGAGTAACGCTGTTGCCCTCAGTCTTTCCAGACATTGCGTTGATGCTTCCGTCGGTGTTGAACACGAAGACCTGGATGGCGTTCACCTTGATCTCGTCGTTCGCATCAATGACGGTCGCCTTGGTTGCAGGAGTCTGAATGCAGAAGGTCACTTCTGCCTTTTCAGCGTCCTGGCTCACCTCAGGAGTGAGCTTCTTCTCGGTGCAGGACACGATTGCGAGTCCGGCTGCCAGGATTGCATAAAGCTTTTTCATTGTGTTGAAAATTGTTGTTTATAAATATTAATAAGTAAAATCGTCTTCTTCCGGCTGGGCATTGAGGTTGTAGCGCTTGATCAGGGCCGAAATCTCCGGATCCAGGTTGCCTCGATGGACGTAGGAGGCCTCCTGCTGGCAGGCGTGCAGATAGTGCTGCACGGCCTTCTGGTCGTCTCCCTCCCTGGAATAGAGTATCGCAAGCATATAATTCACCTGCGCAGTCTTCTCAAGCTTCTCGAGTATGGTCCTTGCGGAAACATTATAGTCCATAGCCACGTATGCGATGGCCGTATTATAATCATTATAAGGTCTGAGTATGGTAATCGCAGTCTGATAGTCGCGGTCGCGGATCGCCTGCACACCATTCATATAATTAGTGTCGAGGACAGTCGTGTGGACGGTGTCCTTGACCATACCTTTCCTATGCAGGTAGAAGTCGAATTTAACCCTTCTCAGAAGTGGGAAAAGTTCGTCTTTGACATAGGTATAATACTCCTCGGAACGCATTGAAGCTTCCCTTGCGTCAAGGTCTTTCTTCTTACTGATACTGTGATAGTTATCTTTTTGCTTCTGAGTCAGTGTCGTGTCGTTCAGGACAAGCTCGTCAAGGCTTGCCCAATCCTCTGGAATACTCCTTGCCTTGAACTTGATTTCAGGGGCTTTTTCGGCCTTTACGATATTGCCGTTCTCGTCCACTGAGAAGCCCCTTTCGCGGCTGAGGGAATCGTTGTAATTACGTATGAATCTGCGGAAATATCCGGTCACCGACTCGGACCTCTGCTGGGCCAGAGTGGAGTTCAGCTGGAGAGAACCCTCAGGCGAACAGGTGGCGGTCACAACTATGGAATCCAGGTCGAAAACCGTATTCTCCATAAGGGAGGCGAGATTGCCCTTGATACGTCCGATTTCGGAGCTGTTCTTACCTAATGAAAGGTCTATGTCAGACTTGCCCGTTGCGAATTCCACCTTGCAGGCAGTGTTGGCTTCGGCACGGCGCTCGATCACCTTTGTCTTGTATCTTTCTGTGTTGTCCACGAAGGCGCTGAGGGAGCTGATATAGAATGTAAGCGGTGCACTAGGTGGAATGGTGTAAAGCTTTGAGGATGAATCATATATATCACCCTTCAAAACCACGTCCACCTTGCGGAGCTTAGGTCTCGTATGGATGGTCTGAATGTAGTTGTAGATGAAGTCGCCATCGACCGTGCGGATGACCGTATCGAGCCTGATTCCCTCGGTCACGATAGGTGTCTTCACATATCTGTCCCACATCTTGCTCTTCTTGCGCGAACGGTTCGCGTTGCGGCGCTGGAGAGCCTTGTTGGTGTAGTGGTCTATGGCCTGCTGCTCGGTCACGCCGAACTTGGAGGCGAACTCCTCGTCGCTCACGAAGGTCGTGTCAGTCTTGTAACTGAAGATTTCCGGAATGTTCCTCTCCAGGAAGATTTCCAACTGCTTCTCGTCCACGAAACGGGTGCTGTCGCGGGTCAGGGACTGCAGGAAACGGTCGTACTGCTGATATCCGCGCAGCTGGTTCTTGCGGAATTCGTTGCCTGTGATGATGACAGGGTCGAGCTGGACGGTGTCTTCAAGCACATACATTTCAGGGCTGAAACGGAGCTGCCATTTGCTGTCCTGAAGGGTGTCGGTGACTATGATCTGGAACTCGATATCCACCTCTCCCCTACGCTCCGCCACATTGCGGAAACGGGCCGTAACTACCGCAGCCTGAAGCACTTCCGTGGCGACCATCTCTCCTGTCTCCTCGTCTTTGATGGCCCTCATAATGAGCACTTCCTTGCCGTCGAGGTCCTCGACTTTAAGGGTATCTTTCTTGCGCTCTCCCTGCTGGGAAAGTTCAGGAAGTTCAGACTCCTTTGCGAGCCTGAGGTTGGCGGAAACGGATTTGGTCTTGATCTGATTGATCTTCTTCTGCGTCGCACAGCCGGCGAGCAGAAGGCAGAGGAGCAGCAATGGCGCTAAGTATGACAGTACCTTTCTCACAGCACGAAAACAATTGAAAACATTATGTCATTTGGCAGCACAAACCACTTTCCCCCGCTGTCTACCACCCTGCCGCAGGTCGGGCAGGCGTAAGTTGTGTAATATGTCTTGCCGCCCCAGAGGCCGGCACCGAACTCGAAATTGACGTGTTTGCTCATAAGGAGCGTGTATCCGAAGGACAGGCCTCCGCCATACGCGTCGCCTTCCTCGGACTGGCGGTTGAGAATTCCGCCCCTGTTGTATTCCTGATATTGCGCCTTTGCGCCGAACCACCAGCCTGAATAAACGTGCCACAGCCAGGCTCTAGTGCCCACTGCGAAGGTCCTCTGACGGTTTTCGAACTGTTTTTCCTGATCGCCCTTGTTGAATGTCCAAGGGTTGTAGAGCGCATTTGCATTGAGAGACCAATGCTGATCGACAGCGACGCTGAACTCACCGTTGATGGTGCCAAGATTAGCCCATTCGACTACGTTCGTGCCGAATCCCACCCGTTGAGCACTGGCCACCATCGGCAAAGCGATAAGGGTGGTCAGAAGCAATATTCGTCTCAAATATCCGATCATACTTTGTGTGCAACCACAAATTTAACAAAAAGTGGTTCACAATAGCAAATATTTCCACTATTGAATATAGCGATTTTTTTACCTAAATTTGCAGGTCTTTGCGCACGTGCGTGTATATGCATACGTATTATGGAATTGGAACAGGCAAAAATAACTATACAGGAGCTTCGCGATAAGATAAACGAAGCCAATAATCACTACTACGTCGAGAATGCGCCGCTCATCAGCGACTACGACTACGATATGCTGATGAACGAGCTCATCGCATTGGAGAAGGAATTCCCTGAGCTTGTGACTGAGGACTCCCCGACCAGGAAAGTCGGCAGCGACATCTCAGACAAGCCAGTCCAGCAGAGAGGCAGTGCGAAATTCGCTCAGTACTACCATCGCTACCCTATGCTCTCCCTCGGCAACACCTACAACATCCAGGAGATCGAGGAGTTCGCGGAAAGGGCTTCCAAGTCAATCGGAGGCGTGTTCACCTACAGCTGCGAACTGAAATTCGACGGCGTTGCAATCTGCCTGACCTACCGTGACGGAGTGCTCTACAGGGCCCTCACCAGAGGAGACGGCACCATCGGAGACGACGTGACCGAGAATGTGAAGCACATCAGCAACATACCTCAGAAGCTCTCCGGCATCGGTTGGCCGCAGGAATTCGAGATCCGCGGTGAGATCTATATGCCTTACAAGGCCTTTGACAGGCTCAACCAGGAACGTGAGCGCGAAGAGGAACAGCCGTTTGCGAATCCTCGCAATGCAGCATCCGGCTCGCTTAAGCTCATAGACCCTAAGGAAGTGGGCAAACGTGGCCTGGAGTGCACTCTCTACCACGTCCTGGGCGAAAATCTGCCTTTCCCTACCCACGATGCCGCACTCAAGAGCGCAATGAAATGGGGCCTTCCTGTTTCCGACAAGAGGCGCATCTGCCGCAATATCGTGGACATAGAGGAATATATCAGATACTGGGATACCGAGCGCAAGCTCCTGCCATTTGCCACTGACGGCATCGTGATCAAGATCAACGAACTCGGTCATCAGCGCGAACTGGGATACACTGCGAAGGCCCCGAGATGGGCCGTGGCCTACAAGTTCAAGGCAGAGCAGGCCCTTTCCAAGGTGCTCAGCATAGATTATCAGGTGGGCCGTACAGGTGCTATAACCCCTGTCGCAAACCTCGAACCGGCACCGCTCTCAGGCACCATAGTCAAGAGGGCCAGCCTCCACAATGCGGACCAGATGGAACTCCTCGACATCCGCGTCGGAGACTATGCCTACGTCGAGAAAGGCGGGGAAATCATCCCGAAGATCACCGGAATCGAGGAATCGAAGAGGCAGCCTGGTACTCAGAAGCCAGTCTTCCCTACCGTCTGCCCTGACTGTGGCGCCACTCTCGTACGAAATGAGGATGAGGCAAAGTGGTTCTGCCCTAACACGGACGGCTGCCCTACCCAGATCAAAGGCACTCTCGTGCACTTCCTGGGCCGCAAGGCAATGAACGTAATTGCCGGCGACGCCACCATAGAGCAGTTCTACAATCTCGGCTATGTTCGCAACGTGGCGGATTTCTACGATCTGAACGCATATCAGCTGCTTCAGCTGGAAGGATGGAAGGAACGCTCCGCACAGCGCTTCCTCACCAGCCTCCAGGAGTCCAAGGAGACTCCTTTCGAACACGTCCTCTTCGCCCTGGGCATCAGATATGTGGGTGAAAGCACTGCAAAATCCATTGCAAAGCACTTCGGGGACATTGATTCCATTATGAAAGCCAGCCGCGAGGACCTCCTCAAGGCTCCGGATGTGGGAGAAATAATTGCAGACAGCGTAGTAAGCTGGTTTGCTGACCCTAAGCACATTGAAATAGTTGACAGACTGCGCAAGGCCGGGCTCAAGATGAAGGTCGGCGTGGCAGACGAAATGGTTTCCAGCGTCCTTGCGGACAAGACTATCGTCATCTCCGGCAACTTCAGCGTTTCCAGGGACGAAATGAAGCACCTCATCGAGGTCAATGGCGGCAAGAACAGCGGCAGCGTAAGTTCCAAGACCGCCTTCCTTCTCGCCGGTGAGAAAGCCGGTCCGGAGAAGCTCAAGAAGGCCGCGGATCTCGGCGTGCAGGTCATCAGCGAGGAAGAATTCAGGGCAATGCTCCCATCTCAGGACGTCAAGGCCGAGGAGGCAGCTACCACCCCTGCCGCTTCCAATATTTCCATCCAGTTAACCTTATTCTAGGCTATGGAAAACAAGACTACATTCAAGGAACAGGTAAAGATATTCCTGTCGCAGTTTGACAAGGACGGCGACGGCAGGCTGGATTTCGCCCAGCTCGGCAAGGCCTGGCATAAGCTCTTCAGCTTCATCAGGGTCGTGCTTGAGACCGTCAGCGGCTTTGCCAAGAACCGTCAGGGCTTCCAGGCAGTTGCCCTCAGTTATTTCGGTCTTCTGGCCTTCGTGCCTATGCTTGCCTTCATCTTCGCAGTGACGGGTGGTCTCGGCTTTGCGGATGAAGGACTCTGGCACATGTTGCTCGGCAGACTCAACATCCTCGCCGACAAGCCGGATATGGTGGACTGGATAATCAACTTTGCCACAACCATCGTGGAACAGGCCCAGAGCGGCGTCGTGGGACTTGTATCCGCTCTCCTCTTCCTCTGGACCATCATCTGGCTGTTCTTCCAGGTTGAACGCGTATTCAACTTCGTGTGGAAGGCTACAAACAAGCGCGACAGGAACATCCTGGTACGCTTCGGATGGTTCATCCTGATGCTTTTGCTCACCCCGTTCATACTCATCATCTTCGGTGGTTCGCTGCTGCTCTATTCCAATGCCTTCAAGTTTATGGACTTCGACCTCGGCGCCTTCAACAAGCTTCCCGAGTGGCTCCTTATCGGTGGCATTGCAGCAGTGATCTTCTCCCTGATGTTCAAGTACATCCCGGAGGTGCGCATCAAATACAAATATGCATTTGTCGCAGCCCTCGTTACGGCAGTGGTATTTATGTTCTTCCAGTTCTTCTATCTCAAGACCCAGATGTTCGTGACCAGGCTCAACGGAGTCTATGGTGTGATGGCCGCCGTTCCTCTCTTCCTCATCTGGATGAACTTCAGCTGGCAGATAATCCTCTATGGAGCCAATCTTTGCAGGGCTCTCCAGATCAATACACTCGGCGAGGAATTCGCATTCACAGAGACACCGAAACAACGCCGCAGACGCCTGACCAGAGAATGGAAGGCGAGAAATAAAAGAATAGCTAAAAACAACAAAAAATAAGGGATATGCCACTTATTTCAGAATTCACTGAAAAAGATTACGAGCAGATTGCACTCGAATATGCAGGTCTCAAGGAGGCCGCAGCGAAGCGTTGTGCAAATGAATCGGAACTCGAAGTCGTACAGAAGGCCTTCGATTTCGCAAATGCGGCCCATATGGGTGTAAGGCGCCGTTCAGGTGAACCTTATATGATACATCCTATCGCAGTTGCGAGAATCGTCGTGTCAAATATAGGCCTCGGCTACAAATCCATTGCCGCCGCCCTCCTGCACGACGTGGTTGAAGACACCGACTATACCGTAGACGACATAAGAAACCTCTTCGGCGACAAGGTTGCATCCCTCGTGGACGGCCTCACCAAGATCAAGACCGTGCTCGACAAGGGCGACACTGCCAAGAGCGAAAGTCTCCAGGCGGAGAACTTCAAGCGCATCCTCCTCACCATCAACGATGACATCAGGGTCGTGCTCATCAAGCTCGCTGACCGTCTGCACAACTGCAGGACCATCGAGTTTATGCCTGAGTACAAGCGCGACAAGATCCTCAGCGAGACTATGTTCATCTTCGTGCCTCTCGCCCACCGCCTCGGTCTCTACAGCATCAAGTCCGAGATGGAGGACATCTGGCTGCGCTACAAGGAGCCGGAGGCATTCAAGGAGATTTCCCAGAAGATCGACCAGAACATCCACGAGAGCGAGACTATGATCGATGAGTTCATCGCTCCTATCAATGAGGCCCTCAAGACTGCCGGCTTCGACTTCGAAGTGAAGAAGCGTGTCAAGACTCCTTATTCTATTTGGCATAAGATACAGACCAAGGGCATCACCTTCGATCAGGTGTATGACCTCTATGCTGTCCGCATCATATTCAATCCCAGCACTGCCACGACGGAGTCCGAGCGAGATATGTGCTACCATATCTTCTCCATCATCACTGGCATCTACCGTTATAAGCCTGACCGTGTGAGGGACTGGGTGAAGCATCCTAAGAACAATGGCTACGAGGCCCTCCACTGCACTCTTATGAGCAATGCGGGCAGTTGGATCGAAGTCCAGATCCGTTCCACCAGGATGAACGACATTGCAGAGAAAGGCATTGCCGCCCACTGGGTATATAAGAAAGAGGGATATGTCGGAGATGACGAAAACGAAATGGACCTCTGGATAGGCAAGATCAAGGAAATCCTCGTCAACCCTGACGTGAATGCCCTTGAACTGCTGGATATGATCCACAGCGACCTCACCTCTTCTGATATCTTCGTATTCACTCATAAGGGCGACCAGAAGCGTATCCTCAAGGGCGCGACGGCCCTCGACTTCGCCTACAACATCCACACGGAGATAGGCGACAAGGCTATTGCAGCCAAGGTCAATATGAAACTGGTGCCGCTCTCATACGTGCTGCGTTCAGGCGACCAGATCGAGATCATTACGGCCGAGAACGAGCATCCGAAGCGCGAATGGCTCAAGTTCCTCCAGACCAGAAGGGCAAAAGTGGCAGTTCTGGACTACCTCAAGGAGCATCGCAAGGAGAACATTGCAGCCGGTAAGGCAATTCTCGAGCACGAACTCGAAATCAGGGGCTACAAGATCAACGACCTCCTCATCAAGCAGCTTGTGCGCAACTATGAGATACTCGAGGACGATCCTGAAGAACTGTACTTCCGCATCGCTGCCGGCATAGTCAAGATGGACAATCTCGATGAGATCCTCAATATGAAGAAGGCTCCGGAACTCGAAAAGCCTAAGGGCTGGAGCATTTCCAGGATCTGGGGCAAGAAGCAGACATACGTCATTGATTCCAAGTCCACCGAGTCCAAATACATCATCGCCTCCTGCTGTAATCCTATCCCTGGCGACAGCGTAGTGGGCTTCCTGGCCTCTGACGGCACCTGCACAGTCCACAAGAAGACCTGTCCGGTGGCCAACAGTATGGCTGCCAAATACGGTGACCGCATCGTTATGCCTGAATGGGCCGGCGACATCAACAAATCCTTCCTCGTCCGCCTTTCCATCAAGGGCTTCGACCGAGTTGGTATGATTAATGAGATTACCAGATATGTGTCACTCGTAATGGGTGTCAATATCCGTCGCTTCAACCTCGGTTCCGAGGATGGAGTCTTTGAGGGATTTATGGACATCTATGTGAATGACAAGGATGTGCTCGAGACCCTCGTAGGCAAACTGCGCAGGATCGACGGCGTCCAGAGTGTAATCAGAACAGATATTTAAGGATGAAAAGATTCTTTGACAGATACTTGCCTCTCGTGGTCATCGGCTTCATAGTGCTGACTGCGGCGCTGTTCTCGCATTCCTGCGCGAACACCACCACTCCGCCGTCGGGAGGCCCGAAGGATACCATTCCGCCGGTAATTAAGAAGATGAACCCTGAGATGGGCCAGACAAATGTGCCCCGTCACAAGACCAAACTCGAGTTCACCTTCGACGAATATGTGGTCGTGAAGGATCCGCAGAGCATCTATCTCTCCCCTCCTCTCGAGAAGAAGCCTAAGTACAAGATCTCAGGCAAGAGCGTCATCGTCTCCTTCGAGGAAGACCTCGACTCCGCCAAGACATACGTCCTTGACCTCACCAATGCCATCGGCGACAACAACGAGGGCAATATGTTCCCTGGCTTCTCCCTCGTGTTCTCCACCGGAGACAGGATCGACTCTATGATGGTCACCGGAACGGTTCAGGACTGCAACACCCTCAAGCCTATCAAGGGCGCGACCGTGATGCTCTACAAGGATCACGCGGACTCCGCCATCTTCCTCCATCGTCCTGATGCTGCCGTCAAGACCGACGAATGGGGCTTCTTCTGCCTCCGCAACATCCAGGATACGATTTACAGGCTCTATGCCCTCATAGACGACAACGGCAACAACATCTACGATCCCGAAAGCGACCGCATCGCCTTCCTGGACACTCTGGTGCAGCCTGTCACAATGGTCAACGACTCCCTTCCTGAACTCCAGAAGTTCGATATGAAGGACACCCTCAACTGCCTCGCCCGCAAATCCGAGTACGAACTCAACGTTTTCAAGGAGAAGCCGTCGAAGCAGATGATAGTCAACAAGGAACGTTTAGGCGAAAGGACGGCATACATTACCTTTATGGCGCCGAATGCCGAAATCGACTCCATATATATACGTGGCGTCAAGCAGAGCAAGCTCATCACTCAGTTCAATATCCAGAGGGACTCCCTCGAAATCTGGGTGAACGATCCTCGTACCCAGCCGGATACGCTCTACCTGAACGTGGACTATATGAAGACCGACACCCTCGGCAAGTTGGTCAAGACTCACGAGGTCGTGAAACTTGCCAAGCCGCGCAAGGCCGCTGCAGCGAAGACTCCTCGCAAGGACATCAAGAAGGAAGACACCCTCTGCGTGTTCACCTGTGAGGCCAAGCCGGAGAGAATCGAGCAGTACGGCTTCGAGATCGAGTTCAAATACCCTATCGTGGAAGACGGTTGGGATTCCCTCACCTTCCGCTATCTGAATCCTAAGCAGCAGGAAATCATAGGCAAATACAAGGTCGAGAAGGACAGCCTGAACCTCAGGAAGTTCACTGTACGCCCTCAGGGCCAGCTTCTGCCTGGCTATGAGTACTTCCTCAAGTTCCCTCACCGCAAGTTCAAGGACATCAACGGCTTCTACAACGACAGCACAGAAGTCAAGGTCTCCCTGCCTAATGATGACAAGCTGAGCACCCTGAACCTCATTATGAGCGGAGTGCACAACAAGTATCTCGTCGACCTCCTTAACGAGAAACGCGACAAGATCATACGCAGCTTCATCATCGAGAGCGACTGCACGCTTGTGTTCCCTTACGTCACTGCTGGCAAATACAGCATCCGAATCACCGAGGACGTCAACCGCAACGGCATCATCGACACGGGCTGTGTGCTCGAGCACCGTCAGCCGGAAAAGGTGAAGTTCTACAAGCTGGCTAATGACAAAACCCTCATAGATATACCTGAAATGGCCGAAATCGACCAGGAGATAGATATATCCGAAATGTTCAAATAAGCTTTGTAAATGAAGAAATCGCTATACATAACCCTAGCCCTGATGTTCCTCGTTCCTGCCGTCTCTTTCGGTCAGGAGCAGAAGGATACTACCAAGGTGCCTGACGTTATCCTTGATTTCGACATTGTCGACAGCTCGGACAGCCTGCAGGTGCCTAAGGAGGATCCCGAGCAGAGCACGACAAAGCCTAAAAAGCCGAATCGCAAGGACAACAAGGGTCAGAAGACTGAGTGGGACGAAGTTTACCTCGACACCGTGAAGGTCAGCAAGTCCGGCCTCATCAACGACTATTCGATGATAGGCTTCCAGTACGGTGCCGGCCTCAGCGACGTGATGTGGAACCCGTCCACCTCGCACAAGATGACCTTCATCCCATACAATGTGGGAATACTCTACACAAGATATGGCAAGATGTTCAACTTTATGCCATATTTCGGCTTCCAGGCCGGTGTCTTCTACACTCAGGAGGCATACGCCTTCAAGGAGGACAAGGACAGCGGATACACGCCGACCCTGCTAGGAACGGGTGAGAACTCCGCGATAATGAACATAATCGAAGTGCCAGTACTCGCCCACTGCCATATCGACTTCTGGAAGATGAAGGTGCTTGTGAACATAGGCTGCTATGGCGGTTACAGGCTCTCCATCAGCCGTGAAGGCCCGTATGTAAAGGAAGAATACGCCAACTCATTCACCGACTACAACAGGCGCTTTGACTGGGGTCTCAAGGGCGGAGCAGGCTTTGCCTTCGTGTTCGACCCCGTCGAGATTCATTTCCAGGCGATGTACAAATATTCCTTCTCGTCCCTCTATAGGCCTGATTACAACAGCGACCTCTATTATAGGTATGCATATCCGTCCAATATCGTAGTGTCCGTCGGCCTGCATTTCCAGATCACCAGACGCACGGGCAAGACGACCAAGCAGCTCAAGCAGGAGGCCTACGACAGAGTTTACGGCACCGGTGTACAGGAAGATCAGAACAAGCAGTCAATGCCTTTCTTCATCAACAGATAGCATTATGAAATCAAGGGAAATCCTCATAGGCGACCACCTCAGGATGGGTGGAGACAATCCTATCGTAGTACAGACTATGTGCAACACACACACCTGTGATGTGGAGGCATCTGTAGCACAGTGCATCAGGCTGGCAAAGGCCGGTGCGCAGCTTATCAGGCTTACAGTGCCAGGTCTCAAGGAAGTCGCCGACCTCGCCGAGATACGCAGGCAGCTGCGCAATGCGGGGATTGACACTCCCCTTGTCGCCGATGTGCATTTCTCATCTGAAATAGCCATTTCCGCCGCTGCGGTAGTCGAGAAGGTACGCATCAATCCAGGCAATTTCCACAGGGACCACGAAGAGGCCCGCAGGCAGTTTGCCCGTCTCGTGGAGGTCTGCAAGGGTCACGGCACGACACTTCGAATAGGTCTGAACCACGGCTCTCTCGGCGAGCGCATCACCAACCTCTACGGCAACACTCCACGCGCGATGAAGGAGGCTGCTATGGAATGGCTGCGTATGTGCAAGGAAAACGATTTCGAGCGCATTGTGGTGTCCCTGAAGGCATCCAACACCATTGTGATGGTAGAAGCCTACAGACTGCTTGCTGAGGCAATGGAAGCCGAAGGAATGGATTATCCTATGCACCTCGGCGTGACTGAAGCCGGCAACGGAGACGCAGGACGAATCAAATCCGCAGCCGCCATCTCCACCCTTCTCTCAGAAGGTATAGGAGACACTATACGAGTTTCCCTTACCGAGGACCCTGAATGCGAGATTCCTGTTGCCCAGTTCCTCGCCGACCGTTACGACCACAAGACCTTCTCATCCCTGCGCAACATCCAGCTCGAAGGTAAGAAAGCCGTTGCGACCTATTGCAGTCCCGACAGGAACACTCTGATGCTCGACTACGCCTGCGACTGGGGAAAACGTCTCTTCGACCGCGAACTGGACGAGGTGAAGCTGGAGTGGGAGGACAAGGAATACTGCGAATATCTCGAAGACGAGCTTCTGCAGGCCTGTCGCCGCAAGTTCTATCGTCCTGAATTCATCGCCTGCCCTGGCTGCGGCCGTACTATGTACAATCTCGAAGACACCTTCAACGAAGTCAAGCGTCGCACCTCCCATCTCAAGGGTATGGTCATCGCCGTTATGGGCTGCATAGTCAACGGCCCGGGCGAAATGGCCGATGCCGACTGGGGCTACGTGGGCGAAGGCAACCACAAGGTATCTATATATAAAGGTAAGACCCCGGTGCTCAGACACGTGCCTGAGACCGAGGCCATAGATCGTCTTCTTGAACTGATTGAGACTACTTCGAAAGAGTAGCGATCACCGTTTCACAAGCCCTCACATTGTCACCTATTTCCACGTGGACGTCAGCGTCCAGCGGGAGGAATATGTCTATGCGTGAGCCGAACTTGATGAGGCCGCACTGACTTGCTTTCTTCACCTCGTCGCCAGGCTTACCGTAAGTCACGATGCGGCGTGCGAAAGCGCCAGCCATCTGCTTGAAGAATACCTTGCCGTATGCAGTGTCGAGACCGATTGAGGAATGCTCATTGAGCTCTGAAGCCTTTGGCAGGAATGCCAGGAGGTAACGGCCCGGATGATACTTGTAGTATGCGATCTTGCCGTCTATTGGCCAGTAGTTCACGTGTACGTTGAAGAAACTCATATAGATGGAGACCTGGAGGCATTCGCCCTCGAAGAACTCCGGCTCGTGAACCTTCTCGATGATTACGATCTCGCCGTCAGCAACTGCGGTGACGACATTGTCTCCCTTGATGTTACCGCGTCTTGGGACGCGGAAGAAATACATCACGAAACACATCAGGAAGGCCAGGAGCGCTACCAGAGGCGCCCAGACATACACCGGATGTATGAATGCTATCATTATCGTGATAGCAATCAGGCAGAACAGCCAGATGACTGCGATCGTGCCTAAGCCGTCTCTGTGAATTTTCATCATAATACTTTCAATTACGCGACAAAGATAGGAATTTTTAGAATAGTCCGCAGCACATCATATAGATGATTCCCACAGGCAGGGCGAAAAGTGAACTGTCGAAGCGGTCGAGCAGTCCGCCGTGGCCCGGCATAATCTTTCCTGAGTCCTTGATTCCGAAATGTCTCTTCCACACTGACTCTACGAGGTCGCCGAATACGCCTGAGACGTTCATCAGGACTGCCAGGACGATGCAGTGTACGATGTGGAAATCAAATACGTGGGTGAAATAAAGCACCACTGCGATTGCAACGGAAGTGATCATACCGCCCACGAAGCCCCACCAGGACTTCTTAGGCGAGATCTCCGGCCAGAGTTTCTTGCCGTTCTTGCCGAGAGTGCAGCCAAGGCAGTATCCTCCGACGTCAGCGCCCCAGACTATGCCGAAGAAGCAGAGCAGCAAGATGCCGCTGTACTCCCCTGTGCTGAACACGAGGAAATTGATCATTGTCATTGGCAGCGCTATGTACACGAATGAAGTGTAGGCATTCGATACGGTAGCATAATCGCTCTTGTCCTTTTCAAACAGCGAACCCGCCATTGCAAGAAGCACTGGCAGGACACTGAGCAGGATGTAGGATGGGCTGGTGCCCAGGGCCTTCCACAGGAAGACGGTAGCGAAGACAGCAATGGCAGATATGATGGTCAGAATCCTGGCCCATAGGTGCCTCTTGTGTCCCATCGTCATCACGTGGAACTCCTGCATCATAACGATGAGGACGAAAAGCATCAGGAACGGATAGGCATACTTGCATAACAGTCCTGCGACCATTATCGCCATAAATACCACTCCCGAGATGGTTCTAGTTACAACGTTTTTCATTTATCAATACACTCTATTCTGATACTGGTTCGGTTTTCTCAGGTTCTTCGGCCTTCTCCCCGGTGGTTTCCTCTACGGTCTCGACCTCGGTTGCCTTGAAACGCTCCTCGCCGTGCTTGCCGGCCTTCGGACCGAGAATCTGCTCGAGATCCTCTGCAAGCACCATCTCCTTCTCCACGAGAGCCTTGGCAACGGCCTCGAAGCCTTCCCTGTTCTCGGTGAGGATGCGGAGAGTCTCGGCGTGAACCTTCTCGATGAGAGCCTTCACCTCATCGTCGATGAGCTTGGCTGTCTCCTCGCTGTAAGGCTTGGTGAGGTCATAGCCCCT
>DCHT01000056.1:18582-19154 GCA_002314885.1 Bacteroidales bacterium UBA1745
AGGTCATTGAGGGCACCTGAGCAAGGCACGCCCTTGAAAATTTCCTCAGCCACGCGGCCACCCATCAGCACGCAGAGTTCTGCGAACATCTGCTCACGGCTCTGGATCACGCACTCGTCAGGCAGGTTCCAGGTAATACCAAGGGCCTGTCCGCGAGGGATCACTGTCACCTTGAGCACTGGGCTTGCAAGCGGCTGGAGCCAACCTACTACGGTGTGGCCTGCCTCGTGGTATGCGATGAGTTCCTTCTCCTCGGCAGTCATAATGGTCTTCTTGCGCTCGATGCCGCCTACGATGCGGTCCACTGCGTCCATAAAGTCCTGACGGTCGATCTGGCTCTTGTTCTTGCGGGCAGCAGTGAGGGCAGCCTCGTTGCAGACATTGGCGATGTCGGCGCCGCTGAAACCAGGAGTATGCTTTGCGATGAGATCAAGGTCGAAATCCTTCTCGAGCTTGAGCTTCTTCATATGCACCTGGAAGATCTCCTTCCTCTCATTGAGGTCAGGCAGTTCCACGTGAATCTGACGGTCGAAACGTCCTGCACGCATAAGGGCCTTGTCGAGGATATCGGC
>DCHT01000056.1:19235-33478 GCA_002314885.1 Bacteroidales bacterium UBA1745
TTCAGAGTGTTTTCACGCTCGTCATTTGAAGAGAAGCCTGCATTCTTGCCCCTTGCACGGCCCACTGCGTCGATCTCGTCGATGAAGACGATGCACGGCGCCTTTTCCTTGGCCTGGCGGAAGAGGTCGCGGACGCGGGAAGCACCCACACCTACGAACATCTCCACGAAATCGGAACCGGAAATGGAGAAGAAAGGCACATTTGCCTCGCCTGCCACTGCCTTTGCAAGCAGGGTCTTACCGGTACCCGGAGGGCCAACGAGGAGGGCACCCTTTGGAATCTTACCGCCGAGAGTGGTGTATTTCTTAGGGTTCTTGAGGAAATCCACAATCTCCATAACCTCGTCCTTCGCGCCATAGAGGCCTGCGACGTCCTTGAAGGTAACCTTGTTGTCCTTCTTGTCGGTCATCTTGCCTGTGGTCTTGCCCACATTGAAGATTCCGCCTGCGCCGCCGGCTCCGCCTCCCCTGTTCATACTGCGGAACATAAATACCCACATAAGTATGAGAAGCAGCGGGAAGAGTATCCATTCGAGGGCCTGCATCCAGTAATGGTCATTCTTTGTGATGACGATCTTCACGCGCTCATCGGCAGGAAGAGTGTCATTGATGGCTCCGAACATCTCCTCTGCATTGAAGCTTGAGGACACGAGGAAGGTGAAATGAGGGGACTTCTTAGGCACACGTCCGTCGAAGCGGCTCTCGTAGTTGGCGAGTCGGTCTTCCTTGATGGTCACGCGGCCTTCATAGTCGTTGCGGACGAAGTCAATCTCCTTGACGTCGCCACTGAGCATCATTTCCTTGACCTCATCCCACTCAGCCTTCTGAGGGTTTGCGCTTCCGGTGTACTTGCCACCGAAAAACATCACGCCGAGGCCGATGATGAGGGCAAGATAGATCCAAGTAAAGAAATTGGGTCTCTTGCTCTGCGGTTTCTTTGTATTCTTCTTAGGTGTTGGCATCTTTCAAATCAAATTAGTCCTGATAAACCTTGCGGTCTGCATCTGCCCAGAGGTCCTCAAGCCTGTAGAAAGACCTGTAGACGGTCTGGAATACGTGTACAACGACGTCACCGTAGTCGAGGATTACCCAGAAGGCATTCTCCTTGCCCTGTGAACGTACAACCTTGCGCTTGCACACTTCCGCAACCTTATCTTCAATATTGTCTGCAATAGCCATTACGTTGGTGGTGCTGTCCGCGTTGCAGACAACGAAATAATCCGAAATGGCGGTTCCTATCTTACGAAGGTCGAGGGCAACCACGTCCTGACCTTTCTTGTCGAGCATTGCCTCTGCAATGGTCTTGATGATGTCTACTTTCATTTATTATTCAAAAACTATAAATTTGTGCCACTAAAATTGGCGCACGCAAATATAACAAAAATAAATCCATTGGGAAATAACTGTCATATTTATTGGCTCGACGAGGTCGATTCCACCAACGGAGAGGCCCAGAGGCGCATTTCTGCGGAATCCGAGGGCTCTGCCAATTTGTCAGTAATCGCTGCCAGAAGCCAGACTTGCGGCCGCGGTCAGGGCGATCACAGCTGGCATAGCGCCCCCGGTGAGAACCTGACTCTATCTATTATACTCAGATATGAGGATGTAATTACTGAGAAAGATGCTGAAGTTGGTTCTGGAGTTGGTGTCGGAGAGTGCGTCGAAGAAACGCTGATGCGAGCCGTGCCAGCTGGCGAACAGCACGCCGTCAGCGCCCTGGCGGCACTGACAGTCATCGACTACCTCGCGAAAAAAGGCATTGTAGCCCATATAAAGTTGGAAAATGACATCTATATAGGCAGTTGTGTCGCTGAGGGACGCAAGATATGCGGCATCCTCATCAAGCACCACGTACGCGGCGCGCGACTGACGGATTCCGTCATCGGCCTTGGCATAAATATCAACCAGAAGGACTTCCCTGCCGACCTGCCGAATCCGACGTCGGTAGTGCTTGAGTTGGGCGCTAGTTCTAATCAAATGCCGAAGCCATTGCTTGACAATGAGCCGAAGTTCTCCCTAGACAACGAGCTCAACGTGCTGCTGAACTGCTTCTCCGCGCTCCATCCCCTTCTGTTCTCTGCCTCCGGCCGTGCCGAGCTCGAGAACCGATTCCATTCATTGGTGATCAGGTAGAGATACAAAAAAGCCCCTCAGACGTAGGCGAGCATTTTCTCTGCGAGCCGGTCTGAGGGGCGTTTTGTCTATATTACTCCGATGAAGCAACAGACTCCGAGGGAACTACTTACGCATTGCTGCGATGACCTCGGACGGATTCTCTGCCTTGAAGACGGCACTGCCGGCAACAAGAATGTCGGCACCGCATTCGATCAGTTTGGAGGCGTTCGCAGGGGAAACTCCCCCATCCACCTCGATGCGACAACGAAGTTTCTGCTCGTCGATCGCAGCCTTTATCTGGCTGATGCGCTCGTAGGTGTCCTCGATGAACTTCTGGCCGCCGAAACCGGCATAGACCGACATCACAAGCACATAGTCGCAGGCATACAGATAAGGCAGAATCTTCTCCACCGGAACATCTGGATTGAAAGCCAGGCCCGCCTTCATACCGAAGGACTTGATCAGCCCGAGAATAGGCTCCGGGTCGCGTACAGCCTCATAATGGACGGAAAGCATCTTCACGCCGACCTTTGAGAAACGCTCGATGTAACGCTCCGGATGCACTATCATCAGATGGGCGTCGAGCATCTTCTTGGCCTTGGTGGAAATAGCCTCCACAACCGGGAAACCATAGGAAATGTTAGGCACGAGCACGCCGTCCATAATATCCAGATGGAAGACGTCCGCATATTTGTTGACGATGGCTATGGACTCCTCCAGATGAAGGAAATCTGCAGCCAGCATCGACGGGGCAATTTTGACTTTATAGGCCATTGCGAGAGTATTAATACGACAGACAGCAGTCGAGAATTAACGGTAGTTGACGACGAGGTCGGTCAGCAATGCAGTGAACTTCTCGAGGGAAGCGAGCTCAAGCTTCTCGCCAGGAGCGTGAACGCCACGGAGGGTAGGTCCGATGGCAATCATATCCATATCCGGATAAACCTCGGTGAAGAGGCCACATTCGAGACCGGCGTGGATGGCGCGTACTGTCGCCGCCTTGTTGAAAAGTTTACGATATGATGCGATGCAGGCGTCCCTGAGGGCAGATTTCGGAGCTGGAGCCCAGCCCGGATACTCGGACTCGTGGGCCACTTCAGCACCAGCGAGCACGAAGTTCGCCTCCACCTTCTGGCCTGCGGCACGACGGGCGGCAGTGTTGCAGCTGCGCTGGCTGGAACCGAGACGGATTACGCCCGGCTCAGTCATCTTCACGGATGCGAGGTTGGTGGAAGTCTCCACGAATCCGGCAATCTCCTGGCTCATTGCAAGCACGCCGTGAGGGCAGGAAACCATCGAAGTCACGAGAGCCTTGGCCGTCTTGGTGTCGATTGCCACGCTATATGCGGCAGGGTTCTCCTCCGTATAGTAAATCTGAATATCGTTCTCAACATTGCCGAACTCCTCCTCCACTGCGGCCTTGAAGCCTACGAGTGCATCCGCAAAACGGCTGATGCGACACTCCGGAAGGGCAATTACTGCGTGTGCCTCGCGTGCGATGGCGTTGCGCTTGTTGCCGCCGTCGATCTCGAGGAGCTGGTAGCCCAGAGGCAGGATTGAATAGAGGAAACGGCTGAGCAGCACCACTGCAGAAGCACGTCCCTTGTTGATGTCGTCACCGCTGTGGCCGCCCTGGCAGCCACTGATGGCGAATTTCACAGGCACATAGCCTTTCTTGACAGGCTGAGTCCTATAGTTGAACTTCGCGGTAGTATCGAGGCCGCCGGCGCATCCGACGCAGATTTCGCCCTCGTCCTCATTGTCGAGGTTGATGAGAGTCTTGCCGGTGAAGAAACCCGGTTTCAGGGCCATTGCTCCGTCGAGTCCGGTCTCCTCTGAAACAGTAACCAAAGCCTCGAGCTTGCCAGTCTTGTCGCCGCAGGTCATAAGGGCCAGTGCGCAGGCGATGCCGATGCCGTCGTCAGCACCCAGAGTGGTCTCGTGGGAAACCATCCAACCGTCCTCGATGACATACGGGATAGGGTCCTTCTCGAAGTCGTGGCTACATCCCGCATTCTTCTCGCAGACCATATCAGAATGGGCCTGCAGCACCAATGTAGGCACGTTTTCGAAGCCCGGATCGGCTTCCTTCGTGATGAGCACATTGCCCACCTCGTCGGTCTTGTGTGCCAGTCCGTGCTCCTGAGCGAAGTCATTGAGCCACTTTACGATCTTCTCCTCGTGACCTGACTCGCGAGGCACCTTCGTAATCTCCTTGAAGATATCGAGAACCTGATTGCTGTTCATAGTGTATTGTCTTTATGCTAGTTGCTAGTATTGAAGTTGCTTTTAAATCTCAGCAAATTTACTACTTGTCCGCCACAATTCAAAACCGCTTTTCGGTGACGCAGAACTAGTGCCACTACTTCTGCACCACTTTTCAGCTAGTTGGGTTTTGGTGCAGTACTAGTGCCACTACTTTTGCGCCAAAATTCGGTTGCTTTGCGGCGCTGGTCAGGCACCGCTGCCGCGCCTTATATGGAAGCGCGGCAGCTACGGACGCAGCTGCGGGGGGCTCTGTGGAAAGGCCCTCCTCGCTGCGCCGTTGCCGGCGAGGGCATTGGCCGTCACGGGACACGAAGTTGGCCACAGAAACAGTCTACAAAGCGAAAGGTTGTTTCTGTGGCAGGAAAAACGGCTTTTTCGGACAAAACGTGGCCACAGAAACACTCTCAAGGGCTGAAGCTTGTTTCTGTGGCAAAACCGGAAAAGTGGTGCAGTACTAGTGGCACTACTTCTGCACCAAAACGGCAGCACAACGGCACCAGAGACAGGTGGAGAGGGAGGAAAACAAAGAAAGGCGCAAAAAAAGACGCGGAAAGTGGTGCAGTACTAGTGGCACTACTTCTGCGCCAAAATAAAAAAAATGCCAGGCATTTCTACCTGACACTGACGAGCATCTTCTCGATGTCGCTGACGTACTGTTTGAAGACCCTGTCCGTCTCGATGAGGTCGCTGACGGTCGAGCAGGCGTGAAGCACTGTCGCGTGGTCTTTGCCGCCGATTTCGGCACCGATGGTCGAGAGGGAGCAGTTGATGAGGTTCCTGGAGAGGAACATCGCGATCTGCCTTGCCTGGACGATCTGGCGCTTGCGGGACTGGGAGAGCATCGTCTCCCTGGTGATGTTGAAGTACTCGCAGACAACCTGCTGGACCTTGTCGATCGTGAGTTCGTTCTTCTCCTCGCTGACGATCTTGCCAGTGATCTGCTCGGCCAGCTCGACCGTGATCTCCCTGTGGGAAAGGGTCGCGTTGGCGATGAGCGAAATCAGGGCACCTTCCAGCTCGCGGAAGTTCTTCTTCACGCGGGTTGCGAGATAAACCAGCACGTCGTCCTTCAGCTGCACGCCCTCGCGGAAGCTCCTGGAGCGGAGCATAGCGAGCCTGGTAGCGAAATCCGGAGCCTGGAGCTCCACAGAAAGTCCCCATTTCAGACGGGAGAGAAGCCTCTCCTCGAAATTCTTGAGGTCCACCGGCGCACGGTCTGATGTGAAGATCAGCTGCTTGCCGTTCTGGTGGAGATGGTTGAAGATGTGGAAGAACGCATTCTGGATGCCTGGGGAAGAAAGTTCCTGGATGTCATCGATGATGAGGACGTCCATCTTCATATAGAAGGCCAGGAAGTCAGTGAGTTTGTTCTTCACGTTCACCGCGTCCATATACTGCGTCTTGAGCCTGTTGGCCGGTACGTAGAGTACGACGAGGTCCGGATTCTGCTCCTTGATGGCGATGCCTATCGCCTGAGCGATGTGTGTCTTGCCGAGGCCTGGGCCGCCAAAAAGGAACAATGGGTTGAACATTGTCTTGCCTGGGTTGGCGGCAATGGTCTTGCCGGCGGAAACAGCCATCTTGTTGCACTCCCCTTCAATCAGGTTGTTGAAGCAATAGACGCTGTTCAGGTTGGACTTCACGTTCAGCCTCGTGATGCCCGGATACACGAACGGACCCGGATTCACCGCAGGAGAATAGTGAGAAACCTGGATGGACTTATTAGCTGGTGGGTTAGTATGAGATGCAGGATACTGCATAGCCGGCTGCTGGGAAACAGGTTTCACACGGTAGATCAGCTTTGCATCTGCTCCTATCTCTCTGCGAAGCACTTTCACAAGCACATCGAGGAAATATGTTTCCAGATACTCTCTGAAGAACTCAGAAGGCACCTCGAGGGTCAGGGTACTATCCACCATAGCGCAAGCCTTGAGGGGCTTGAACCAAGTGGAAAACTGCGCTGGCTCGATGATATTCTCTATCACCTTGAGGCAGTTTGCCCACACCTGAGTATGTCGTTCAGTTGTCGTCATTGAAATCTGGTCATTGGAAATTGGGGATAGTTCCCCTTATCACGTTTGCAAAGATGAGGAAAAAAAACTCACAAAAAATTCTTTTTGCTATTGCAATTATATAAATTTTTACTTCAAGTGAAATGCTTTACAAAACTTTCAAAGCAATAATTCAAATAATTGATATTCAGTTAGTTAAGGCATTACAAAATACGCTAATTGCGTGATTGTAAGCAAGTTAGTTATTTTGAATAGTTCTAAACTGAATACTGAAACCATATCACGCTCTCACAGCGTCCAGTGGCCGATTAGTCCCCTATTTCTTGAAATATTTGACCGTTTCGCCCTCGATTTTGACCATAAAACAGTCAGGAAAATCTTTTGAAATTCTGTGATAGAAGTTTTCAACTTCATCAACATTTTCCGACTCGCCGAGCACGTACTTGTAAACTTTTCCGGTCGGATAAATGGTCGCACGGTTCTTCTTGAAGAAAGGATCCGTAGCCCCCAGAAGCCTGGTCGAAGTCGAAACCTGAACGCCATAACGGGTCGTATTAGTCTTAACTTCAACTTCATTTGAAGTAGTGGAAGTATTTGTGTCAGAAATAGTTTCTTTGTTGTAGTTCAAGCTTTTGTTATACTCATCCTTGAACTTCAGGAAGGCCTGGAACAGAGCCTCTGCTATCTTCTCACGTCCCTCTTCTGTCGTAATGACATCCAGGTCACCCTTGTTGGAAATGAAGCCCATCTCGAAGAGCATCGCCGGCATAGTAGTTTTCCACAGTACGTAGAAAGGATCCTGTGAGATGCCCCTGTTGACAGTTATGGCACCTGCCTTGTCCATCTGCTCGTTGACCAGCTGAGCGATGTTCATACTCTGCTCGTAGAATGCATTCTGCATCAGAGTAAAGAGAATGCTCGACTCCGGGTCGCTAGGATCGAAGCCCGCATATTTGGTGGAATAGTCATCCTCCATCATAATCACGGAGTTCTCCCTCTTGCAGACATTGAGGTTTCCTGCGAAGGTGTCCCTACCCTTCTTGCTGGACTGGCCGAGTATATGAGATGAGAATCCGTTGGCGGAAGTCGCATCCACGGCATTCACGTGTATTGAAAGAAAGAGGTTCGCCTTGTTGCGGTTTGCGACGGCGGCGCGCTCGTCGAGAGTGAGGTACACGTCCTTGGACCTTGTATATACGACCTTGACATCCGGACAGTTCTCCTTGATCTTGTCGCCGAAAAGAGTGGCAACGGAGAGGGCGATGTCCTTCTCGTAGGTCTTCTGATCCTTGCTGACGCAGCCCGGATCTTTGCCTCCGTGGCCGGCATCGATACAAATGGTCCTGAATTTGATAGCATCTTGTGCGCTCACCGAACTGGTCGGTGCAACGAAGAAGATGGCAAATGCAACTATATATATACCTATATTATATATAAAGGACCTCATAGGCGGTGTCTCAATTTTGTTTATTGTCTAATTAGTCGTACTTTTGTAGATTGCAAAAATATAAAATAATTTGCGTAAATATCACCTCATAGCGATTCTTCTGTTCTTCTTGTTGGGAACGGCGTCCACTTTTGCACAGGACAGCCGCAGTACCAGGAGGAGCAGGAAGACACCTACTGTACAGGTCGACAGTTCCCTGCTGGAGCTGTCTGATTCCCTCATTGCAGTACGTGATTCAATCGCGCACGTGAGGGATTCGCTGCACAGGGCTGATTCCATCTTCCGCCGCGACTCCATCGATATGCTCCACAAGAGTTCCCTCGAAAGGCCTGCCTTCACCGAGGCGAAGGACTCCATAATCGAGGACTTCAGCGCCGGCCACAGGGTCATCTACTACTATGGCGGATGTACTGTCACCTACGGCACGATGAAGCTGACGGCTGATTATATGGAATACAACCTGGACAATTCCACGCTGTATGCACGAGGTAGCAAGGACCCTGCCACAGGCGAGTCTATCGGCAATCCTGTGATGGAAGATGCCGGAAAAACCTACCAGATGGAGGAATTGCGCTACAATTTCGAGACCCGCAAGGCCAGGATCAGCAATATGGTCACCACCGAGGAGGACGGTCTGATACACGGCAAGAACATCAAGATGATGCCGGACAATTCGATCAATATGACGAAGGGCCGCTACACCGTCTGCGACTGCGAGCATCCGCACTACTACCTTGCCCTGACCGCCGCCAAAGTGATCACGAAACCGACCCAGAAGACGGTGTTCGGACCTGCCTACCCTGTCATTGAGGACGTTCCGCTGCCTATCGGTCTGCCTTTCGGCTTCATTCCGAAGCGTCCTGACCGAGCCACGGGCTTCCTGATGCCGTCCTTCGGTGAGGAAACTTCCCGAGGCTTCTATCTGCGTGATATGGGTATGTACTTCGTCATCGGCGACTATTTCGACATTTCCCTCACCGGAGACATCTACACCCTCGGTTCCTGGAGCGTGGACGTGAACTCGCGTTACAAGGTCAACTACAAGTGCAACGGTAGCTTCGGCATCACCTACTCAAATGACCAGACGGGTGAACGAGGCAGTACTGACTTCTTCCAGACCAAGAACTTCGGTCTCAAATGGAGCCACTCGCAGGACCCTAAGGCCAGACCTGGTACTTCCTTCACCGCATCGGTGAACTTCTCCAGCCCGTCCAACAGCAAGTACAACTCCCACAGCGTCAACGAGGCTCTCCAGAACCAGATCTCATCATCCGTCTCATATTCGAGAAACTGGAACGGCAAGTTCAACCTGTCAGTCAATGCACTGCACAGCCAGAACTCCAGGGATAGTTCCTACGCCTTCACCCTGCCTAACGTGACCTTCTCCGTCAGCCGCTTCTATCCTTTCAAGCGCAAGAACCGCGTCGGAAAGGAGAAGTTCTACGAGAAGTTCTCACTCGGCTACAGCACCTCCTTCCAGAACAAACTCAACTTCAAAGTATCTGATTTCCAGGCTGTTGAACTTGACCCTGATACGGGTCTGCCAATCATCAACCCGGAAACTGGCTACACTTCGAAGGTATTCAGCAAGGACTCTCTCTGGACCAAGTTGCCTGGCAAGATCAACAGCGGTATGTCCCACAGCTTCCAGATCGGCCTGCCTAGCTTCACCCTCTTCAAGTACCTGAACTTCTCCCCTAGCCTCAGCTATGGTATGAACTGGCACTTCAGCAAGGGAGACAAGCACCTCGAGGACGTACTGGACAAGAGCGGCAATCCAGTCCTCGTGACCGACTCGGATGGCAATATGGTGCACGCCCAGCAGGTTGTGACCAACACCGGCACCGCATTCAATGCATTCGGCATCACCCACACCTATTCGGGAAGTATGTCGATGAGTACGCGACTCTACGGTATGTACAACTTCGGCAAGCAGCACAAGCTGCAGGCCATCAGACACGTGGTTTCGCCTTCCATCTCCCTCTCCTACAGTCCGGAGAAAGGCACCCGCTTCAACGGCTGGCGCACCCTGGAAGGCTACTATGACTCATACGGAAAGTACCATCAGCCGCTCGACTACAACATCTACAACGTAAGTACCCACAACTCGAATTCCGCGCCTGGCAAGGGCCAGAACGGCTCTATGAGCATCTCCATAGGCAACAACTTCGAGGCAAAGGTACGCGACCTCCGCGACACCACGGGCAACGGTACAAAGAAGGTCAAGCTGCTCGACCAGCTGAACTTCAACACCAGCTACAACTTCCTTGCTGACTCATTGAGAATGAGCAATATAGGCATTACTGCTTCAACTTCCATTTTCGGTAAAATCAGCATCTCCGGTAACCTCAATTTCGACCCATACGCAGTCAACGAGAGAGGTGTGAAGTACAACAAGTTCGCCGTAACTCAGGGCCAGGGCCTCCTGCGCCTCACCAATGCCAGTGCATCCGTTTCCTACTCCATTTCGGGCGACGGCAAGATCAACGGCAACGACGGAGGCGGCGGAGCGACAGGCGGTGCAAGCGGCTACAACCGCATCTACTACCACCCTATCACGGGCGAATATATCCCTGGCGGCTACGTATATTATATGAACCCGAACTCTCCTTGGTCGCTGAGTTTCAACTATTCATATAGTTACAGCCGCTCATATCAGTACACGAACAACGAACTGATTACCAAGCACAGGCACACGCAGACGCTCGGTATTTCAGGCAACATCAAGATTACCCCTGCCCTTTCCATCAATGCGAGCTCGGGTGTCGACCTTATGGCTATGAAACTGACGACGACTCAGATTTCGGCCACCTACGACCTTCATTGCTTCAATATCTCAGTTTCCTGGGTGCCTACCGGTACCTGGCAGTCCTGGAACTTCCAGATTGCCGCGAACGCCGCAGCCCTCGCCGACCTGTTGAAGTACAAGAAGAGCAGCTCTTACTGGGACAACTAATTTAGTTGCAGTCTCAAGTTTTATTGCTATATTTGCAGTGTTCCAATCGGAACATCGCTTTTTCCCTTTATTTTACATATGCACAGTATTTTCGAGCTTAAGGAAAAGCCATTGGAAGAACTTCAGTCAATGGCAAAAGACCTTGGGATTAACGCCAAGGAAATCAAGAAGGCTAATTCAGCACAGGAATTGACATATCTCATTATGGACGCAGAGGCAGCAAACGATGCCAAGAACGCCCCTGAGCGTGCTCCAAAGCAGCGTAGACCACGTGTGAAGAAGACCGTGGAAAAGCCAGCGGAGGCAGCTGTAAAGGAATCTGCTCCGGCAAAGGAAGCAGCTCCGGCTCCGGAGGCAAGCAAGCCAGTCGAGGCGAAGGCCGAAGAGGCAGCCGCACCGCAGCCTAAGAAGCGTGGTCGCAAGCCTAAGGCAGCCGCAGAGGCCGCT
The DNA here is from genome assembly GCA_002314885.1 of Bacteroidales bacterium UBA1745. Taxonomy (GTDB): domain Bacteria; phylum Bacteroidota; class Bacteroidia; order Bacteroidales; family UBA932; genus Cryptobacteroides. The sequence continues at coordinate 30,481 of DCHT01000056.1, forward strand.
CCGGTTGCGGAGCCAGCAGCAGAGGTGAAGGCTGAGCCTACAAAGGCTGAGACTAAAGCAGAAACCCCTGCCCCAGAGGCACCAGCACAGGAAAATGCCCCTAAGCAGCGTCAGAAGAGACAGCGCGTAAAGCAGCAGGCAGAGCCTGTCGCAGCTGAAGAAGTCAAGGCAGAAGCTGCTCCGGAAGCAGAGCAGAAGCCAGCCATCCCATCAGTCGAGGAACTCCGCAGGAGAAACCGCCCGGGCGGAAACCAGGAGCAGCCTCAGAAGAATGAGAATCAGCAGCAGAACAACCGTCAGAACAACGAGAACCGTCGCGACCGCCAGAACAAGCAGAACGGCGAGCAGAATCAGCAGAACCAGAATAATCAGCCAAAGCAGCCTAAGATCGTATTCGAAGGCACTGTGGAGGCCACAGGCGTGCTCGAGGTTATGCCTGACGGCTACGGATTCCTCCGTTCAGCCGACTACAATTATCTGAACTCCCCTGACGACATCTACGTTTCTCAGCAGCAGATCAAGTTCAATGCGCTCAAGACAGGTGACACCGTACGCGGCGAGATCCGTCCTCCGAGAGAAGGTGACAAGTTCTTCCCTCTCGTGAAGATCAACTCAGTCAACGGCCGCAGCCCTGAGTTCATCAGGGACCGTGTTCCGTTCGACTTCCTCACCCCTCTCTTCCCTGAGGAGAAGTTCAACATCCTCGGCCACGGCCATCAGACCGATCCGTCCTGCCGTATCGTGGATATGTTCGCACCTATCGGAAAGGGTCAGCGCGGTCTTATCGTGGCTCAGCCAAAGACTGGTAAGACAATGCTGCTCAAGTCGATAGCCAATGCGATCGCTGACAATCACCCAGAGGTTTACGAGATCGTGCTCCTCATCGACGAACGTCCTGAGGAGGTTACCGACATGGCCCGCAGCGTAAAGGCAGAGGTTGTCGCCTCCACCTTCGACGAGCCTGCAGAACATCACGTGAAAGTGGCCAATATGGTGCTTGAAAAGGCCCGCAGACTTGTAGAATGCGGCCACGACGTTGTCATTCTCCTCGACTCCATTACCCGTCTTGCACGTGCCTATAACACCGTTCAGCCTGCTTCAGGCAAGATTCTCTCAGGTGGTGTGGATGCAAATGCCCTCCAGAAACCTAAGCGTTTCTTCGGTGCCGCACGTAACATCGAAGGTGGCGGATCCCTCACTATCATCGCAACCGCCCTCACTGAGACCGGTTCCAAGATGGACGATGTCATCTTCGAGGAATTCAAGGGTACAGGCAATATGGAGCTTCAGCTCGACCGCACCCTCTCCAACAGGCGCATTTTCCCTGCTGTCAACGTGGTTCTCTCCGGCACTCGCCGCGACGACCTCCTCTACGACCGCGGTCAGGCTGCAAGAATCTGGATTCTGCGCAAGCTGCTTGCTGATATGAACCCTACTGAGGCTATGAACTTCATGCTTCAGCTGATGGATGAGCACAAGACCAACGAGGATCTGCTCGACAATATGAGCAAGGTCAGCCCACGTGACGCCAAGTATTACGATACTTATTAATGGAACTCAGATTTGAAGATACGATATGCGCACCGGCCACCATTGCGGGAACCGGTGCCATTTCTTTGATACGTGTCAGCGGCCCTGAGACATTCAAAGTCGCCGACAAAGTAGTCAAATGCCTTAAAGGAACACTTGAGGAAGCACCTGGTTACCGATTGAAATTCGGAAAGATATACTCTTCCGATGGCTCGTTGGTGGACGAAGTGCTCGTCAGTGTATTCCACGCTCCCCACTCATATACTGGTGAGGATTCCGTGGAGATCAGCTGCCACGCGTCTGCATTCATCGTAGATGCTATTTTGCAACTGTTGATGGATGCCGGTGCACGTATGGCAATGCCTGGAGAGTTCACCAGGAGGGCTTTCGTGAACGGCAAGCTCGACCTCGCCCAGGCCGAAGCGGTTGCGGATGTCATTGCATCGCAAAACGCTGCATCTCATAGAGTTGCAATGAATCAGTTAAAGGGAGGCTTCTCATCGGAACTTAAGGAAATGAGGGCTGAATTGCTGAAGATCGTCTCCCTTATGGAACTGGAACTCGACTTCAGCGAAGAAGAAGTCGAATTCGCAGACAGACAGGCGCTTGTAGGGCTGGTAGACGCGACTCTCGCCCATATTTCAAAGCTGATCGAGTCATTCAGACTGGGCAATGCCATCAAGAACGGCATTCCGGTCGCAATAGTCGGTGCTGCGAACGCCGGAAAGAGTACACTTCTCAATGCCTTGCTAGGCGAAGACCGTGCAATTGTATCTGATATCGCCGGAACTACCCGCGATACAATTGAAGAATCACTTAATATAAGCGGCCATAACTTCAGGTTCATAGACACTGCCGGACTGCGAGAAACCGATGAAACAATTGAGAAGATCGGAATCGAAAGAAGCTATAAAATGCTCGAAAAAGCAGACATAGTTCTCGCCCTTTTCGACGCAACAGAGAGCCTTGAAACCATTGAAAAGAGCTTCAACGAGATCGTTTCACACGTCGATTTCAAGAATCAGAAATTTATTCCGATTATTAATAAGATAGATGACGCAAATCGCCTCGTGGCTGATGGTTATGGCTGGATGGAAATAGTTAACAAATTTGTTAATATAAAAAACAATATTGTTACAAGTATTGATACTCCAAAGATTGATTGGTATTTAGCCATTTCAGCCTCAAATTATACCGGAATTGACTCCATAAAGGAAATGCTTTCCGATTATGCACAGAAGATTTCCGCAAACTGCGACGAAACCCTCGTCACAAACCTCCGTCATCTCGAAGCATTGAAGTCCTCACGCACTTCCCTCTCCCGTGTCCGTGACGGTCTGAATGCTCAGATCCCGACGGACCTTGTCGCCCAGGACATCCGTGAAACATTGTATTACCTCGGTAGCATTGTCGGAGAGATTTCGACTGACGAAGTTCTGGGCAATATCTTCGAGCATTTCTGCATCGG
>DCHT01000059.1:0-11397 GCA_002314885.1 Bacteroidales bacterium UBA1745
TGCGGCTGTACTGCCAAACGAGCAGATGGATGAGGTGAACAGGCTCTGTGCCCGTTTCAACGGCAAGACCATCAATTTCGCAGGCCATATCCACAAGTTCGATTTCCTCGACAGCCCTGACTACGAGCATCTCAAGCAGTACGGTATGCCTTGCGCATCCGGCATAATGTGGGAGACCAAGCAGGATATGCCTCTAGTCTGCAGCGACGGTTCGGAGGCTGGCCTCTATACCGCGACAAGCACCAACGGGGCTGCGCTTGAGCTCAGTTACGAGACTTACAGGCACGGTCCGAAGTTCTACCGAATCTACGATATGAACAGCGTTGGAGCCTACTACAGGGCTTCCGAAGGCATTGCCAAACAGCGCGAACTCGCCCCTACCCGTGCCAACTACGGTGCCCCTGAGTTCGAGAACTGCGTATTCGTGAACTACTGGGCCTGGGAAGAAGGTCATACTGTCGAAATGTACGAGAACGGCAAGGCCCTCAAGGTCGTGAACAAGCGCCACGAGGATCCGGTCAAGAATTTCGCCTACGACATCGAGCGCATCCTCAGTCCGGTTGCTCACCACAGCGTCAGGCCGAAGGATGCCTGCAACCATATGTATGAAGCAAAGGCTTCCTCTGCGACTTCCGATGTCATCGTGATCATCAAGGATAAAGACGGCAAGGTGCTGTTCCAGGAGACGGTCAAGCGCCCTAAGGCATTCAGCCTGAGCCTGGATGAGGAAGTGCTTTCCGAACTCAGCGAGAAGCCGGAGCGCATTGCCGGGAATATGAACGCCTACGAGCGTCTGGATACCAGCAGAACAGCCGTTCCTGATGGATATAAGCCCTTCTATATCAGCCATTTCGGACGCCACGGAAGCAGATATGACGACGAGCCCGACCGCTTCAATGACATACTCGAGAAACTGCAGCCGTTCTATGACAACGGAGGACTGACCGAAGACGGAATCGCCCTCTACAAGCATATTCTCGCGATGAGGGAGGCCTCTGAAGGTCATTACGGAGAACTGTCCGCCCTGGGTGCCAGAGAGCATAGGGAGATTGCCGGCAGGATGGGCAGGGACTTCCCCGAAGTTTTCAGCAATCCTGAGAGAAACAGAGTTGTGACCATCTCCACCAGTTCCCCGAGAGTGCTGGCCAGCAGGGAGAATTTCCTCAATGTCTTCCGCGCGGAGCATCCAGCCCTGAACGTGGAAGAGTACTGCGGGGGTGAGTGGAAGCCACGCGTAAGCGGAGTCTCAAGCCCTAAGCGCCCGAAGGACACGGGCCGCATAGTCCACAGTTACGGTCCTGACAATGTCAGCGTGGAGAGGCTCCTGAAGAAGACTTTCGTGAATCCAGAAGAACTGAAAGGCCGCGAGGCTGAGATGAAGAATATGTTCTGCAGCGCAGCTATTACTGCCAGCAAGGCCACTCTGATCGGACTTTCCAGCGAGATTGTAGGCGAATATTTCACAACCGAGGAAATCTATGACTTCTGGTACAAGAGCAACCCTTATTTCGTCTTTATGTGGGGAATATGCGCCGAGAATGACACCCTGAGCTATAAGTACAAGGGAGCGGAGATCCTCAAGCATATCGTCGAAGATGCCGACGCTGCCGTAGCAGGCAACGACGTGGCCGCTGACCTGCGTTTCTCCCACGACGTCTTCGCCCTCTCCCTCTGGAGCGGAATGGGTCTCGAAGACTGTGGTACCTGGGGTCCCTACGATGAGCAGAACCGCTATTTCAAGGCCTACGCCACCATCACCCCGGCCTGCAACAGCCAGATGATCTTCTACCGCAACGCCGAGGGCAAAGTGCTCGTCAAGATCCTCCTCAACGAGCGCGAGGTCAAAGTTCCGGCCCTGGACGACGCCACAGCTCCCTACTACGACTGGACCCTCCTGAGAGCCTATCTTCTCGACAGAGTGGTGCAGAAGTAGTGCCACTAGTACTGCACCACTTCAAACGCTAACAGTCAGCAAATCGCTGACTGTTATTTGTTTTTTACTCTAACAGTCATCAAATCGTTGACTGTTGGCGTCGTCTGGGGGCAGGGTGTCTGCGCCACCCAGCCTCTGCCGCCCGCAGCAGACAAAAAGTGGCGCAGAAGTAGTGGCACTAGGGCGCAGAAGTAGTGGCACTACTTCTGCACCACATCCACAGCGACTTTCTGGGTGCCGGTCCAGCGGATGGTGACGGTCTTCTCAGCGCCTGGCATCAGGGCGAGATAGTTGTCTGTGTAGTCCACAGGAAGGATTTCAGCGCCAGAACGGTCCTTAAGGATCAGTCGCACAAGCAGGGCTGGCACATCACTGACATTACGAAGGGTGACTGTAGCGGTATTTCCACGCACAGTCACCTTTTTCCTGAGCTCTGCCGCAGGGAGACTGCGCGCAGCCTTGAGGTCGCCCTTCATATAGTAGTTGTCGGAAACCACATTGCCGGCAGCGTCAGACAGGCTGAGTACAATATAATAGGTCTCCTCCCCTTCCGGCTTTGCCACAGGGAAGCACTCGAGCGAAGAGTCATCAGCAAGGTCATAGCACTCGCTCTGCTCGGAAAGCAGATTGCCCTTGAGGCCATAGACTCGGCAAAGCGCTTGCAGGCCCGGCTGGTCGCCGCTGCAGATGTTCACGAGTTCCACATTGGCCGTGGCGGCATTGTACTGGATATGCAGCGGCTCACAGGCCTTCTTGCAGCCGAAGAACGCGCCTGTAGGCTCGAAGTAGTAGTCGTATGTGCACCATACCATTGAAGGCCAGCAGGAGTGGCTCATCCACAGCAGGAGGCCCATTCTGTGCCTGGAATTCTCAGACTCGAACATAGCCCTGTAACCCTCGTAGTTGAACCACTGAGCCAGGGCGGTGAACTCTCTTGCATCAGCAGCCTCGCCGAAGGTCTCTTCGAAAATCCTGTTGTAGGTGGCGACTCTCTGAGCTCCCTCAAGGGTGAAATCGTGCTTGCCCCACATCTCGTTCTGAGGCCAGAGGCAATCCTCAGGCATCATCTTGCTCAGGCTCTCGAAGGTAGGCACGTTAGGCATTCCCCTCTCGGAGTGCAGCTTGCCGCTCTGGGCGCGGAAATAGTACTCCGCAGGCTCCATCCAATATGGGCCGCGGCCACTTACAGGACCATCGGCGGAATCGGAAATATATGGCATATTCGGATGCAGGGAAGGAAGCAACTTGTTCTTCAGGGCGTCATCCAGCGTAGCAGGAGGCACACCCTCGTTGCGTCCACAGTAGATCACAAGGCTTGGGTGACGGCGAATCTTGGCCACCAGATCCTCGGCATTGCGGAGGAACATAGGCTCGTCGTCAGGATCAGGACCGTCAGCCGGATTGGCCAGCCAGAAGTCCTGCCAGATAGTGATGCCATAGCGGTCGCAGGCGTCATAGAACTCCTCATCGCCTATCTGGCCCACCCAGTTGCGTATCATATTGAAATGCATCTGCTGATGGTAAGCCACGGCAATGTCGTACTGCTCGGCACTGTAGCGCAGGTTCTGCTGAGAGAAGCCCCAGTTGCCGCCCATACCGTCCAGACGTCGTCCGTTCACATAGAGTCGGAGGGCACCGCCTTCAGTATCCCAGGTCACCTCGCGAATACCGGCCTTGTATTCGATGCGGTCGGATTCTTCGCCGTTGACCTTTACTATATAACCTGCATCGTAGAGATACTGCTGGCCATATTCGTTAGGCCACCACAGTTCCATCTGCTGATCGGCGAGCTGAGGGAATTCCTCCGGAGTGAAGGAAACTTCCCCGCTGCCATCAACCTTCTTTGAGAAGCGGATGTCACCTATCCAGCCCTCGACCTCCACGCGTGCGTTCTTCGGAGATGAGTCCCTTACGACTACGGTAGCAGTCATAGATGCCTTGCCGTCCTCGGAAAGTGTGGAAACAACAAGCGGGTCAGCGACCTCAGCCCTGCCCTTCTGGACAAAGCGCACGTCGTTCCAGATACCTATGTTGCGTCCACGTACGGTAGTAATCCAATCCCAGCCTATGCTGGCCATAAAGGTAGGGCTGTCAGAGCCGATGGCACCGCCGTTAGCACCCGTGGTGATGGATGTCTTTTCCTTGATGCCGCCCGGATGAGCAACGCGCAATATCTTGACTTCCAACACATTGCCAGTTTCCTTCAGTTCGCTGGTCACATTGAAATGACCACGGATGAAGGCGCCGTCTATGCGGCCGATATATTTGCCATTGAGAGTAACTTCCGCCTTCCAGTTGATGCCGTCGAAGTCCAGGAACACGCGTTTGCCCTTCTGATAGTCAGGCAGCACTTCATCGCGGTCGAAAGTCCTGCGATAGATGAAATTGCTGTTGAAATAAGAATCGGAAATCTGCGCGATATTGTCGCCGTAGTCAGGGTCGGCGATAATGCCGTTATCGACATAACTCATCAATACGGTACCAGGCACGGTGGCCGGGATCCAGTCATCGCTACCCTCGCGGCTTACTTCCCAGCCATTCTTCCTTGTGACAGGGATACCAGGACCATAAATCTCGATTTCGCTGATGCCGAGCATTTCAGGCACACAGGCAGGCTTATGGAGCAGTACTCTGACATAGCGGCACTTGGTCTGGAAGTCGAGTCTGTCGTCCCATATCTTATTCGCACCCAGATGGTGCCAGTTTTCGCCATCATCAGACACCGTCAGAGCCATCTTTATCGGGGGATTTACCCAATGGATCCTAGCACCGGTGACCTTTCTGACACTTCCGAGGTCAACCGTAACCCATTCGCAGGCATCGGTATCGGTCATCCAGACACTGTGAAAATGCTCCAGCGGAAGCACATCCTCCACCGGCACGCCGCAATTAGTCAGCTTAGCCTCAATGACGTGCCAACGAGCGTCATAAGGGAATTTGAAATCCAACCTCAGGCCCTTCTCTGTCTTGGTGACAGGCAGAGTCATAGACTGTCTGTCGCCCCAGTCCCCATTGTCGTGCAGCTGATAAAAGAGCAGTTCAGCCTTGTCAGCAACGATTTCGTAGCCAACCGGCTGATACTCTATCCATCCGCTCTTGCCATAGAACACATTATGATTGAACACGTGACCGTCTATGGTGCGCTCCCTCACTTCCCTGTTGAGCAGGCCCTCAGAGGACCAGACTACCAGATAGCAGGCAGCAGTGTCGACAATTCCGTCGGTAAGCAACTGGGCCGTAAGGTTGTGATCGTACGCAGACGATGCGGTGGCTTGCTTATGGAGAGCAATATTGATCTCCGGAGCCTGGGCACAGGCCACGAGGGACAGCGCCAGGGCTAGGGCTGGTATCTTATTCATATATGTGGTCAGTATGTTGTTGCAAACAAGCTAGTCCCTGAACCAGACGCCTTCTTCACGAAGAGCCGCTTGGAGTTCAGCGACATTCACGTCGCGCAGTTCCACGTTGTCGCGTACTGCGAGGGCAGCAGCCTTTCCGGCAGCCTCGCCTATGCACATAGCAGGTCCCATAACGCGTACGGAAGCAAGTGCAAGGTGGGTTGCAGAGATGCAGCGACCGGCAGCGATGACGCCGTCCACACCCTTAGGGATGAGGCTGCGGTAAGGAATATCGTAGCAGTCAGGGCACCAGTAGAGCGAGCAGTCACCGCCCACTGGATGGTGGAGATCCACAGGATAGCTGGCCACACCGATGGCATCGTCGAAGCGGGCACAATCGAAGATGTCCTGCTCGGTGAGGGTATATTCGCCTTCGATTCGACGGGTCTCACGTATGCCCATAAACGGTGCCACGCGGTCCACGTATGCATTTTCGAAGCCTGGGATATATTCCTTGAGATACTTGGCGATTTCGGCGTTCTGCTCTATGCAGATTTCCTCGCCCTTGGTGTACTGGTCAGGGTCGGTGGCGTCTATGCCGTTGACGCGGGACATATTCACCCACCATTCGTCCTCTGCCATACCAGTCATAAATATGGTGCGCTCCACAGGCAGCTTGTAGCCGGCCTCGCGCGCCTTCTTGATCTGGTTGCGGAAGCCCACGAAGGTGCAGTTGTCCATAGGACGGAAGAACTCGTTCGGAATGAAGTCGATGTCGTAGGTCTCAGGATGGTCGGCCACAGCGTCGCGGAGCTTGCGGCTGTCCACACCCCTCATTGAGAACATAAGGGTAGGAGGCTGTGCATTGCCGTCCTCGTTGCCGTAGAGCATTGACGCACCTGCCCTGTAGAGCACGTCACCGTCGCCGGAGCAGTCGATGACAGTCTTGGCCAGGATGGCCTCGCGGCCCTTCTTGGACTCGATGATCACACCCTTGCACTTGTTGCCTTCCATAACCACATCGGTGCAGAAAACGTACATAAGCACCTTCACGCCGCACTCCTGCATAATCTCCCAGAGGAGCTTCTTGGTGCCCTCAGGATCGATCATAGTGAGGCTGACGTGGAGCGGGCACTTGCGGTGATGGGTAGCCTGTCCCCTTTCGCGGAGCCTTTCCACGAACTGGAGAGGCAGACCTTTGATCACCTCATTGCCCTTGCGGCCGAGGAAGCCGAGCAGAGGCAGACCAATAGTCATATTTCCTCCGAGGTAACCCCTGCTCTCGATGAGCATAACCTTGGTTCCCGGTACGAGGGCTGCAGCCTGGGCAGCCATAACACCGGCAGGTCCACCGCCGACTACGAGTACGTCAACTTCGTCGCGAACTGGTATTTCCCTTGCGGGTTCCTTTATAGTCTTCATATTGAATATCAATTGATTATCCGAGATATGCGCCATTGTCAAGCAATGCCTTCTGAACCTTCTTCACATCGACTGCGGATGGGAGTACGCCGTCCTCGAGAGCGATGCGGGCAGCAGTGCCGGCAGCCTCTCCGAGAGCCATACAGGTCGACATCACGCGTGTGCCGGCCATAGCCTCGTGGTTCATAGAAGAGCAGCGGCCGGCCACGAGCAGACCTTCGATCTTCTCAGGTACGAGGACACGATAAGGGATGTCGTAGGCATCAGGGGTGAAGAGCATAGTGCAGTCACCGCCCTTCGCGTGGTGGATGTCCACAGGATAGCCTGCCACTACGACCACGTCGTCGAACTTCTTCATAGAGAGCACATCCTCTGCAGTGAGCACATACTTGCCCACGATCACGCGGCTCTCGCGTATTCCCATAAACGGAGCGACCTTGTCAATATAGGCGTCCTCGAAGCCAGGAACATATTTCTGGAGATATTCAGTGACCACCTTCATCTGCTTGTGGGCGGTCATTTCGCCGTAGGTGTAACTTGCAGGGCTGGTGCTGTCCACGCCGCTGACACGGGTCATATTCACCCAGATTTCATCGTCTGCGAGACCTGTGATGAGGATGGTGCGGGATACCGGAATGTCGAGACCGTTTTCCTGAGCCTTCCTGATCTGGTTGCGCAGGCCCACGGTGATGAACATACCTTCCTTGAACTGCTCAGGCGGCATCACGTCCATATCGAATTCGTCGTGACGGAGCACGATGGCATCGCGGAGTTCCTGCATCTTGACGCCCCTCATATTGTACATAAGGGTAGGAGGCTGAAGTCCGCCGTCCTTGTCGCCCTTGTTGCACTCCACGCCTGCCTGGAAAGCCACGTCGCCGTCGCCGGTGCAGTCGATGACAGTCTTCGCGAAGATGGCCTGACGGCCTTCCTTGGTCTCGATGATCACACCGTTCACCTTGCCGTTCTCAACGATTGCAGCGCTGTTGAAGACATAGAGGAGCACCTCCACGCCTGCTTCCTCCATCATCTCGAAGGCCACATTCTTGGCTTCCTCGGAATTGATGATGGTGAGGCTCATATGGTTAGCGCATCTCTTGTGGTCGCTGGCAGCGCCTCTGGCCTGAAGCCTGTCGATGAAATGCTGTGCCTCGCCCTTGATGACCTGGTTGCCCTTAGGTCCGAGATATGCGAGGATAGGCAGTCCGATTGTAAGGTTGCCTCCGAGGTAACCCCTGCTTTCGAGAAGCATCACCTTGAGATTCTTGTCCTGTGCAGCGCAGTAGGCTGCCATAATGCCGGAAGGGCCGCCTCCTACTACGAGGACGTCGACTTCCGCTCTTACAGGGATTTCCCTGCTAGGTTCAATGAACGTTTTCATTTATATGGTTGTTTTATTTAGTTTCTGAGAATGAGGTCAAAGCCTGATATTTTGCGAATCTGGCTGCATAGTAGCCGGCCTTGCCGGCATCCGGATGATATACCTTGGATGCAGGCTGTTCCATTGCGTCCTGTGCCGTTTCGATATCCTTGTATATACCCGCGTCGACGGCGGCATACATAGCCACGCCCATAGCGCAGGAATCGTTGCAGTCAGAGACGGCCACGTCGCGTCCGAGGGCATCTGAGAGCATCTGCATAATGTATGGGGACTTGCGGGAAATACCTCCCACAGCCACGAATGATTCGGCGTAGATGCCGCTGCGCTCGAGGAATTCGACTATGGCCTTGAAACCGAAGACAGTGGCCTCGGCAATGGCCTTGAATATCTCGGGAGCCTGGGTCGTGAGCCTCAGGCCTGCGATTGCAGCAGTGATGTCGCTGGTAGGATTAGGGGAACGGCGGCCGTTGAGATGATCGTTCGCGAACGGAGCATCCGGATCGAGAGGCAGTTCCTGAGCGGCCTTGGTGAGTTCCACGATGAGCCTGTCCTCCTCCTTTGCCATAATCTCAGCGAGTTCAGGATGCTCTGCAGCAATGTTGTGCAGAGGCCAGGCGAGAAGCTTGCGGAACCAGGCGTAGGCATCGCCGAGGGCTGAAAGGCCTGTTTCAAAGCCCACATAGCCCGGAAGGATGGAATCATCGGCCTGGCCGAATACGCCGTCAACGATGCGGTCTCCGATCTCCGCCTTAGGCATCACGAACATCATACAGCCCGAAGTGCCCATATTGATCACATATTTTCCTTTGCGCACGCCAGCACCGACTCCGCCTGAGTGAGCGTCTATCATACCATATCCGACTGCCACATCAGTAGAAAGGCCGAGTTTGTCAGCCCATTCGCGGCTGAGATGACCCGCCACCTTGTCGCTGGTGCGGTTGTCCGCAACGAGCCTGTCCTTGATTGGAATGAGCCTGGAATCAAGCTTTGCGAAGAATTCGTCAGGCGGGAAGCCACCCCATTTCTCGGCCCAGAGATGCTTTGCGCTGGCCACTGAGCGGCCTGGCTTGATGTCCCTGTAATCCTGCACGCCGGTGAGCAGTGCAGGTATGAAGTCGCAGAGTTCGATTACCGAAATGCCTGCCTCGCGGACCTTCTCATCCACATTGATCAGGTGCCACACCTTGGACCAGAAGCACTCCGGCGAGTAGTCATTGCCGTTCAGACAGGTGAAATTAGGCTCGTATTCCGCGGCTGTTGCTGTGATTTTCCTGGACTCCTCGATTCCGGAATGATCCTTCCAGAGCACGAACATCGCGTTGGGATTCTCTTCGAAGCCCTCGTTCAGGGCGAGAGGACGGGCAGCGGCGTCGCAGAAGCAAGGGGTGCTGGCAGTGGTGTCCACGCAGATGGCCCTGATGGCCGCCGGATCCGGACACTCGGCTACTACTCCCTTGAGTACGTTCTCGAGACATTCCACATAGTCCAGAGGATGCTGGCGGAACTGCTGAGTGGCAGCGTCGCAGTAGAGCCCCTTCATCCAGCGTGGATAGAAACTGGTCTTGCCGGCAAGTACCCTGCCGTCGGAAGCATCGACGAGAATGGCTCTTGCAGAGTCAGTTCCGTAGTCGATTCCTATTACATAATTAGTCATTATATGGTAGTTATAGCGTAAATATACCGGTTGGTTCGCCTCTGCGGAGGCATACGAGCGTCAGTTCTGGTTCCTGCTCAAAGGCGCCTATCTCCTCCAGTGCAGCCCTGTTGGCCCTGAGGGCGAGTTCCTCCGTGTTGCTGTTGGCGCTGCGGTGACAGAGATAGATGTGCTTCAGTCCCGGATGCCAGATGGCCTTGAGGGCCTCTGCACAGGCGCGGTTGCTCAGATGTCCCACACCTGAGGCAATCCTGGCCTTGAGGGCGTCGTCATATTCGCAGTTCACGAGTCCCTCTTCGTCATAGTTCGATTCTATGACCACGGTGGAAGACTCCTTGGCGTATGCAATCGCCTCTTCAGTGATATGTCCCACGTCGGTGACGAGGAAGAATTTCTCTCCTTCGAACTCTATCTGATAGCCGACGGTCTGCTGGCTGGCATCGTGAGGTACCTCGAACCAGCGCACCTTGAAATCGCCTATCTCGGTGGCGCCTTTTTCATTGAGGAAGCGGCGGAAGGAAGGAATGAAATCCTTGGTAAAGGAATGGAATGCGAGTACAGAATGGATCTTGACGGTCGTGTAAACGGGTATTCCGAAGCCGCGCTTGAGATTGCAGAAGGAGCGAAGGCCACTGATGTGGTCCACGTGGGCGTGCGTCAGAAGCACTCCCTGGAATGAATCATTAGTCAGGCCATAGCGGAAAAGACCCTGCTTAACGGTCTTTGAACTTACGCCCGCATCGATCAGAAGGCCACGCTTTCCGTCGCCCAAATAGTAGCAATTTCCACAGCTGCCGCTCGAAAAACTCAAAAACTTCAACATCTATTCCTTTTCCTCCTCGCAGTATTTCTTGATCACCGCATAGGCATCCTGGACACCGAGTTCACCGGCCCTGGACAGGTCTATGCAGCCTTTTTCCTTATCTTTCAGGTATATCAGTACAAGGCCGCGGTTGAAATACGCATCGCCCATATACGGATACAGGCGAATGGCCTTGGTATAGTTCTCAATCGAAGAAATGTGCTCGGATGCCAGGCAGTAGAGATTGCCCAGGTCGAAGTAAATATACGGCAGGTTGCCGACGGTCGCAGCGGCCGCCTCGAGGTCCGCGATGGCCTCGGAGTAGTCATACTGAGTGGTCGCCTGTTCCTTGACGCGCGCCCTGGTGTTGTGGGTGTCATCCATCGTGAGGACCTGCACGTTGTTCTGCATAGAGGCGATGAAGTCGATCATCTCCGCCCTCAGGACTCCCCTGTTCATCAGGTAGAAGGCCTTGTAGTAGGCAGCATACTTATCGGAGCTGTCTGCCCCGGCGTTGTCAACTGCATTGTCCAGATGGACAAGGGCAGCACTGTATTTCTTCTCATATCCGTCGAGCACTGCCCTGAGGAACTCGGTGGAAGCACCCTTCCCGGCACCGTAGATGGCCGCATCGAGGGCTTCTATCTGCGCCTTGGTCATATCCGGTTCCTTGCTTGCGATGCTCAGATTGACAGCAGCCTCAGCTTCGAACTTCTCCACGAGAGGATTCTCATAGCGGCGCTCGAGAGCATAGTTCTGAGTATCCTTGGACGGATCCATCACATAGCGATAGAGCGGCCTCAGACGTATGTCGATGTCCCTGTGCTGAAGCAGCTCGTCGTTGAAGTCCTTCTTGGCGAAATCGGC
>DCHT01000059.1:11505-13733 GCA_002314885.1 Bacteroidales bacterium UBA1745
CGCTGGGCTGTCTTGTAGTCCTCCTTTGAAGATTTCTGCATACCCAGACGGTTCTTCACATACGACCTGTTCATATAGGCTTTCGCGAAGTCCGGATAGAGTTCTATGGCCTTGTCATAGTCCGCGAGTGCATCCTTGTAGCGGCCCATTTCAATGAAGATGGATGCCCTGTTGAAGTATGCGAGCACGTTCTGAGGGTTGATGTTGATGACCCTGTCGAGGTCCTCGAGCGCAGCCTTGTACTCGCCCACCTGCGCGTAGATGAGACCGCGGTTGTAGAGCGTGAGGGCATTGCCCGGCTCGAACTTCAGCACCTGGTCGAGGTCCTTCATCGCCTTCGTGAAGTCCTTCTTCTCGGCGAGCATCAAAGCCCTGTTGAAATACGCGAAAGTATTGGAAGTGTCCAGTTCGATAGCGTGGTCCATATCCGCTATCGCCGCCTCATAGTCGCCTTTTGCGGCATACAGACGGCCTCGGCGCACATATCCTTCCGGATCGAAGCGGTCGAGCTTGATGGCCTTGTTATAGTCGGCCAGCGCCTTGGTCGTGTCGGCCAGGTAGAGATAGCTGGCTCCCCTGTTCAGGTAGGCTGACGGATCCTTCGGTTCCTTCCTTATATATTTGTCGAAGTCCTTGACAGCCTTCTCGAACTGCTGCGAGAGGAAGTATGTGACGCCGCGGCTGTAATAGAGTCCCTCATAGCCCGGACGCAGCCTGATGGCAGTTTCCAGGTCCTCCAGAGCCTCGTCATAGTGTCCGAAACGGCTCTGGGTGATGGCTCTGTAGTGATAGCCTGAAGTGAAGACAGGATCGAGCTGCACGGAGCGGTCGAAGTCCTTCTGGGCACCGCGGAGGTCACCGAGGTTGAATTTGGCGATGCCGCGGAAGAAGTAGGTGTAATAGTCGGAAGTGTCCAGCTGGGCCAGCACATTGAAGTTCTCTATGGCCTGACCGTATTTGCCGTCCGCAAGTGCCTGACGGCCACGCCAATAGAAAACGTCCTTGTCGTACTGGGCGGACACGGTCATCGTTCCGCACAGAATGAGGAGTGCAGAAACGAGGATGTATTTTGTGAATCTACCCATAATTTCCTATTTTTGCCGACCTGTTACGCCAGGATACTATCCTTGCAAATATAATCAAAATCCTCACACGCGGGCGCGGAATGGCGAAGAAAAAACACATATTCCTTCTAGTTTTTGCAAGTCTGCTGGCATTGGCTTCCAGCGTCTCGCTTCGTGCGCAGAGTGCTGTCAGTGCCTCGCCGGCTCATAATGTGATATGGGCGCAAAAACTGTACCGTCAGGTGGAATTCCTCGCCGACACCCTCTGCCAGGGCCGCGGAACGGGTTCCAGGGGCATCGTGGAGGCCGGATTCTACATCGCTTCGGAGTATAAGAGACTCGGACTGCTGCCGCTCACGAACAACGGCAAAGACGCCTGCCAGGCGACCTCCTACGCCGTCCACTGCACTCTCCCGAACGGCAAGTTCGGCCACAATATGGTCGCAATGATGCCCGGCTCGCTCAAGTCGCCAAAGGACAGTTACGTGATAGTCGGAGCCCATTACGACCACCTTGGGACGATTGGCGGCAAATGCTACCCAGGCGCCGATGACAATGCCTCCGGCACCGTGGCAATGCTCAGCATAGCCCAGATGTTCAGCACGATGAAACTGATCGGCAGGGCCTATAATTCAAATGTGATATTCGTGGCATTCGACGCAAAGGAGCTGAGTATGAGCGGATCGAAATGCTTCTGGGAGTCGCTCCAGAAAGGCGATCTCCAAGACCCGCTGACAGGTAAGGCAATCACTCCCGACAAGATAAAGCTGATGGTCAACATCGACCAGATAGGGGGAGTTTCGGAACCGATTCACAAAGGCCGCAAAGACTATCTGATTATGCTCGGCAACGAGTCTCTGCCACGCCAGTACCAAGGTACGGCAGCCTACGTCAAGAGACTGTACTGCAACACTTTGGACTTACACTTCGACTACTACGGCAGCGCCCGCTTCACTGAGATGTTCTATCGCAAGCTCTCCGACCAAAAGTGGTTCGTCGAGGGCCGCCGCCCAGCAGTCCTGTTCACTTCCGGAATAACGATGATGACCAACAAGCCGACCGACACCGCCGCCACTCTCGACTACGAGATCCTCCGCCTCCGCATCATCTATATGTTCCACTTCATCGAGAAGATGCTGTAGTTGGCGCAGAAGTAGTGCCACT
>DCHT01000059.1:13859-13989 GCA_002314885.1 Bacteroidales bacterium UBA1745
GTGCCACTAGTTCTGCACCACACTTCTCAAGCACAAAACAGACTGTTTTTGTGCGCGAAAACAGGAACGGCAAATTCTCAAGCACAAATCAGGCGGTTTTTGTGTACGAAAACTGGGTGGAACGGCACGG
>DCHT01000029.1:0-30477 GCA_002314885.1 Bacteroidales bacterium UBA1745
ATCTGCTGCCAGCCAGTCTCGAAGGCACGGGCCATATAAAGGCCGCGCGGAGTGAAAATGACTCCGTCGATCCAGTCCAGCCAGGTCGGATAAGTCTCGTGGTAAATGGCCTTCTTGCTGCCGTCCTTGACGGAAACGCTGTAGAGGTCGAGGGTATTCTGGGTGCGAGGCTCACGGCTCACGAAGAACTCCTGGCTGTCAGGTCCCCAGAAAGGAGTGCCGAAATACTGGTCCTCCTTCTCATCGAAATCGGCCCAGACGGTAGCAGAAGCCACATCGGACGCAGCCTTCGCAAGATCTACGATAGCAATGCGGACCTCCGGATTCTTCTCGCCGGCCTTAGGATAACGGGTATTGTTCAGGGAACCATCCTGTCCGAACGGAGAGAAGATAGGGAAAAGAGTCACCTCAGTGTTGTCGAAGCGATAATATGCCAGTTTCTTGCTGTCAGGAGACCACCAGAAGGCCCTGTAGCGGGACGGACGGCCGAAAATCTCCTCGTAATACACCCAGGAAGCATATCCGTTGAGTATGAGATCGGTGCCGTCGAAAGTCAGCCTGGTCTCCTTTCCGCTGGCAATCTCCACATAGTAGAGGTCATTGTCGCGGGTGAAAGCGAGCATAGTGCTGTCAGGAGAGTAGGTCAGATTGACTGCGCCTTCCGGCTTCACAGGGAAATCCGCAAACTTATCAGGGAAATTCACACCGGGGACGGTCTTGGCCTTCTTCGCATTGTACACGAAGCCGTTTGCATCCTTGAAACTGCCGTCATAACTAAAGGCAACTTCGGTCTTGCTCACCCATTTCCAACGACGGGGAATTTCGTTGAACTCGTCTGCCATTGCAGTGAACGAGGCCATAAAAAGCAGCATAGAAAGCGCTGCGGTCAACTTTCTCATATTCAGTTCTGAAAATATTCGTCCTTAAAATTCACCAGATAAACCTTCTCGACTCCACGCGTTATGGCGGTATAGAGCCATTTCAGATCATCCAGCACCAGTGTGTCCTGCCAGAACGGGTTGTCGATGAAGACGCAGCTCCACTGACCGCCCTGCGACTTGTGGCAGGTAATCGCATTCGCATATTTGAGCTGCAGCGCATTGAAATACTTGTCCTCGCGCACTGCCTCCCATATTTTCTTCTTCGTGCCCTTGTCGGCATAGTCTGCACTGACACCCTCATAGAGCTGGTTCTGCTGCTCGTATGTCAGCGAAGCGCTCTCCGAATCCAGCGTATCAAGTATGACCTTGGCGACTATCTCCTGGTCGTCATAATCCGGCAGGGACAGCTTAGCTTCGGCAAAATGCAGACCATAACGGTCCTCATACTTATATATCCTGACAAGCTTGGCAATATCACCGTTGGCGATATAGTCCAGGCCCTTGACATCCTCCAGGAACTGGTAACAGTTCTTCACTATCATCAGTTTGTCATCGCGCACCAGCCTTTCCTCCCTGAACTGGACAGCGCCGCGTATTCCGGCATTGTAGCGGTTCGCACGCTTGTTGGAACGGCACAGAATCACGGTCTCATCCTCGCCGTAGCGGGAAAAAGCGTTTGACAGGGAGTCTATGAGTTCGCCTCCGGTGATGCGCTCCACATCCGGGAAAGCGGTGGCGATGAGGCCCAGGTCGCTGGTCTCAACGGTAGTCTCCCCCGGCGCATAGCCGAAGCCGTCCTCGTCCAGCTGGGAGCAGCTGACGATGAGCTCGCGCAGATGGGTGGCATTCCAGAGTATGCCGCTCTCGTTCTGCTGACGTACGACAGTCTTGAGAGTGCAGAAGCGCGTCGCACCGTTCATCACCATATAGTCGTGATTTAGGGCCGGGCTCAGTTCCTGACCGATAGGAGGCAGCTGGGCGCCGTCACCGACGAGTATCAGCTTGCAGCCGGAACCTGCTCTCACAAAGCGAATCAGATCGTCCAGGAGATTGCCCGAACCGAAGGCTGCCGTGGACTGTCCATTGGCATCCACGCCTATGAGCGAGGCCTCGTCCACGATGAAGAGGCCGTCCTTGAGCTTGTTCGGCGTCAGGGAAAACTCGCCGTAGCCGCCGCTGCCGACGGATTTCTGACGGTAGATATGCTTGTGTATGGTGTAGGCGGGCTTGCCGGCGAAACCGGAGAGCACCTTGGCGGCACGACCGGTCGGAGCCAGCAGCACGCAAGGCACCTTGTAGAAGTCGAGAGTCGTAATGACTGAAGCAAGTGCAGTCGTCTTGCCCGTACCGGCATAGCCGTTCACCACCATCAGGTCCTCGTCGGAAGTGACGAAGGCCGAAATCTCGGTAAACAGAGCATCCTGGCAGGGAGTCGGATCGAAACCCAGGTTCTTCAGGAAACCGGCATATAGGAAAGCACTTCTGCCCATTATCGGTTTCTCCTGAAAATCATTGAAACTGCTATGAGTACAGGATAGATCTCAAGACGGCCGAAGAACATATCCACGGTGTAGATGAACTTGGCAACCAGAGGCTGAGCCGAGAAGTTGCCCGCCGTACCGATGGATGCGAGACCAGGGCCGACGTTGCCCACGGAGGCGAGGGAACCGGAGAAAGCCTCTATGGTATCCACGCCGATGAGCATCAGCAAAGCGAATGAGACCACTATAACCATCACGTAGAGTGCGATGTAAGTCATAACCGGAAGCACGGCAGAATCGGCCACTGACTGTCCTCCGATGCGTACCTGACGCACTGATGAAGGATGCAGTTTGGAATAGACGTCCCTTCTGACCGTCTTCACGACGAGCAGCACGCGGTCCGCCTTGAGGCCGCCCGTAGTGGAGCCCGCGCAGGCGCACTGGAAGCCAGCAAGCATCAGTATGACACTGCAGAGCACAGGAATGTTCGTCGTGTCTTCGATGGCGAAACCAGATGTCGTAATGTAACTGAGCAGATGGAAATAGCCGTCCATAAAGGCCTTGCCCCAGCTCTCATATCCGCCCTGCAGCTTGAGGGACATTGACATCACGAAGCCCAGCACTATGACACAGCCGATGAAATAGATGAAAACAGGATTCTTCAGAGGCTTGAGAGAACGGCCGGCAACCACGGAGAAAAGCATACCGAAATGCGTAGCCGCCAATATCATATAGACCATTACTATAATATATATAGCATTGGAATGATAGTAGCCTATGGAGAGGTTCTTGGTACTGAAACCGCCGGTCGCGCAGTTGCTGAAGGCGTGGTTGATGGCATCGAACACCGGCATACCTGCAATCACCAGGGCAATGAACTCCGTGACAATCAGGGTGAAGAACACGGTCACGATGACCTTCACCGTGCTGCTGCCGCGGAGATGGTAACCCTCACGCGAAAGCGAGGAGAGTTCCATATTCGTCAGGCGATGACGGAAAGGACTGGCCTGAGGGAGCACCAGAAGCAGGAATACGATGACTCCCAAGCCGCCGATCAGATGGGTGGAAGACCTCCAGAAGAGCAGGCTGTTAGGAAGAGCCTCGATGTCCTTGAGTATGGTGGCTCCTGTGGTCGTAAAGCCGGAAACGCTCTCGAACCAGGCATTGATGAGGGAGAACTCCCCTCCCCAGAGCACGTACGGGAGCATTCCGAGTATGAACGAAAGCATCCAGGACAGCACTATGATGATGTAGCCGTCCTTGACAGTCACCTCAGGAGTCTTATGTACGAAGATGAACGGGAAGCCACCGACGATGGCTGTGATGACGCAGCTCACGGCAAGCGGCACGAAACCTGAATCCGTTCCGTAGATGATGGAAACTATCACCGACAGGAACATAAACAGGGCGCTCACCAGGAGGGCGGAACCCACATATCGTGATATGGCCTTTACGTTCATTATCTTTCGTTGTTTGAATTGAGCTGGTCGCGGAGCTTCACTATCCTCTTGCGGAGTTCGGAATTCTCATCAGTGATTTCAGTGAGTTCCTCGTTGAGTTTGCAGAGCTGGTCATCCCCTTCGAAGGTATAGCTGTATTTGCGGCCTCTCTGGGTGAAGTCTTCAAGTGCCCCGAGCATCTTGTAGATTGGATCCACATAGTAGGCAAGGAGGAAGAACAGCAGGAGGAAGAGCAGCATAAGTCCGGCAACGACGGTGACCATTCCCGGAATGATGCTCCTGTAGAAGCCTTCCTCGAAGTCCTGAGCCTTGAGCTTGAGGTCGTCGTGGATGGCCTCGTTGTAAAGGTCCAGCATCAAGGTAAGCTCATTGTAACGAGGCTGAAGTTCGTCGAAATACCAGTCCCTGGAATTCTTGAAATCGGAAAGGACTACCTCCTCGAGATTCGAAGCCTCATCGAGATATGCGATGAAAACGTCCATCAAGGTATCCGTGAGAGGCATTTCCTGGACATCGGCGAGTTCAAGGAACACATCCTCGCATTCGGTGATCTCGGAGTCGAGGTCGAAATTCGTCACCGCGGTGAGGGAGTCAGCATCGCCCACGGTCTCCAGTATCTGAAGGTTGAAGCGTTCGCTCGTGCTTGCAATCTTCTGGGAAATATTGATGTTCTCGATGTCCTCAGCAATGATTGCCGACACGGTGTCGCTCATCCTGCTGAATTCCAGGACGGAAATGACACCCGATATTATGAGCATTGCGGCGATGGCGCCGAGTGCAAGCGAGATCTTCTTCTTCATTGACGGACTAACTGTTTACTTGGATATAGAAGTAGCAATCAGGACACTCCTCAAGATAGAGCTTATACGTGCCATTAGGCGTAGTGCCCAAAATCGTGACATCTCCACTACTACCGGAGACAGACAGATTGCTGTTGTCGCATTTGAGGGTGGCGGGAAGGTATTGGAGAGGCTCGGTATAAGAGAAATCATCAGAATAATAACCGGTTGAATTGATATACACTGTGTATCGCCAACCGGAACTACCGCTTGCACCAACCTGGCTCTTGGACACTGTCCAGGTGCCTCCGATATTGGTGGCGACGGTGGCAAGTGTGGTACTTTTGATAAAGAAGGTCTTGAACTGCGCCTTGACATTGAGAGTGGCAGTCTTGCCCGTCGTTGTCTTCACGGAGAATGTACCGGTACGGCTCATAGCGATGGCAGTCTTGAAGTAGAAATTATTCTCTGATTTGTCGATATAGGTGAAGTCCCCACTGAAAGATCCGGTCAGGAAATTATTAGCAGTGCTTCCGTAGGCTGCGGCTATTTCGTACCAGTCAAAAGAATCGCAGGTATAGCCATTGACACCGACGACGACCTGAGAATTCTGACCAGGGAGGTACGGCTGGGATGCAGTGGTGACCTTCACACGTCCATATTGAATCGCCTCAGGATCCGAATACGGATTTATATTGATGTAAGAATGCGGAGTCAGAGTATAGTTGTTGTCGATCACAAGTATGGACTTCTTGATTGTCTCAGTACCAGCCTTGATAGTGAAATTCGCCATTCCTGCAGACTTGAACTTGATATCGTTACCGTCCATTTCGGCAATGGAAGTATTGTCGGAAGTAATCGTGTATGGAAAATCGGATGGATCCACTTTGACGGAAAAAGCCCTGTCCGCAGAATAACCCAGGACAAATACCGTCTGTTTGACATATGCGGTAATCGACTTGACGTATGGTTCAACAACGGTGACGACACAGTTGCACTGCTTGGAAGGGTCGCTCTTGGACTTAATTATCACCATTGCCTTTGCGGCTTTCAATCCGGTCACAACACACTTGTCGCCGTCCGGTTCAAGGCTCAGAGCGTCAGTATCGGTCACATACCACTCGATGTCCTTGGCCGTGGCGTTGGAAGGCAACACCGTAGCGGTGAGAGTAGTCTTGGAGCCGACAAACAATTCAGAAATGCTTGTAGGGTACACACTGACTCCTGTAACTGCCCTGTAGATTGCGGTAAGCTTGACGTTCAAGTGGCTAGTTCCTGAGATGTTCGTTATCTTCAGAGAGGAGACGTATGAACCATCCTTAGGAGCCTCAGAGGAACATCCGACAGTGACGGTGTTCTCATTTACGGTAGTATAGAAATAGCCCTTCGGATCATTCTCAATGGTGTACTCGAGGTTGCCTGCAGTGAAGCACTGCTTGTTGTCATCATCCATTCCTGGGGCAGACTTGACAGTGACAGTAAAGGTGTTGGTGAAGCCAGGGGCGACTTCAAGGGCACCTGTGCTGGAGCTCCAGCTGGTGATGTCACGTTTCTGGACACATACTTCCAGGGTCACCTTCCTGCCATTCACGGAACTGATCGTGAGAGTAGCGTAACCAGGGTTGTGAGCAGTAACGAAGCCCTCGATGGCAGTGACCACATTGTCGTTTGAAGATGTATAGATGAGCACACTCTCCTTTCCAGCCGGAGTAGTCTCGATCGCCAGCATAGCAGTAGCGCCGGTCTGGAGATAGAGGACGCCGTCAATAACCCTTTCGTCTACAATGCGTATGGAAGTCACGGCCTCCTTGGAACAGGAGACGGACACCAGCGCGCAGATTGCCATAAGGCAGATTGCAAGATATTTTCTCATAAGTCGGTAAGTTTTCTAGAATTTGAAAGAATCCTTCAGGGCAGTGGTCTTGTTGAACACAGGCTTCTCAGTTGTGCTCTCCTTGTCCTTGAAGAAGTAGCCGACGCGCTCGAACTGCACGGCGATGCCGCTGTTATCCTCGAGGAGGGCTGGCTCGGCATAACCCTTGGCCTCGATGAGGGAATCAGGGTTGAGGAAGTCCTTGTAGTCCTTGTCCCCAGGCACCTGGCTCATATCGGCGAGGGTGAAGAGACGGTCGTAGAGACGGAGGTCGATCTCCTTGGCATATTCGGTGGATACCCAGTGGATGGTGCCCTTGACGGAGCGCCACTCCCCTGTTCCAGGACGGGTTGAAGGGTCGTATGTACACTTGAGCTCGACAACCTTGCCGTTCTCGTCCTTGACGATTTCCTCACACTTGATGATGTAGGTGTACTTCAGGCGCACCTCTCCGTCAGGTTTGAGGCGGAAGTATTTCTTAGGAGCATCCTCCATAAAGTCGGCACGGTCGATGAGGAGTTCGCGGGTGAAAGGCACCTTGCGGCTTGCGCCCTCAGGATCTGCAGGGTTGAGAGGACAGTCGAACCATTCGGTCTGGCCTTCAGGATAGTTGGTGATGGTCAGCTTGATAGGATCGTCGGAAACGACCATATAGCGGTTTGCACGCTCGTTCAGGTCCTGACGCACGCACCATTCGAGGAGCTGGATGTCCATAAGCTGGTCGCGCTTGCTCACGCCGATCTTCTCGCAGAACATCTTGAGGGCCTCGGCAGTGTAGCCGCGACGGCGGACACCGCAGAGAGTAGGCATACGAGGGTCATCCCAGCCGGCTACGAGTCCCTTCTGCACAAGCTCGAGAAGCTTTCTCTTGCTCATAAGGGTGTAGGTGAGGTTCAGACGGGCGAACTCATACTGATGTGATGGATAGATGCCCAGGGTCTGGATGAACCAGTCGTAGAGAGGACGGTGAACGTCGAACTCGAGGGTACAGATGGAATGGGTGATGTTCTCGATGGAGTCGCACTGTCCGTGGGTGTAGTCGTACATAGGATAGATGCACCACTTGTCGCCGGTACGGTGATGATGAGCGTGCTTGATACGGTAGAGGATTGGATCGCGGAACATCATATTCGGATGTGCCATATCGATCTTGGCGCGGAGCACCTTCTCGCCGTCGGCATACTTGCCTGCCCTCATCTCACGGAAGAGCTGGAGGTTCTCCTCCACGCTGCGGTTGCGCCAAGGGCTGTCCTTGCCCGGAGTCTCGACGGTACCGCGGTTCTCACGCATTTCCTCCTGAGTCTGGTCATCGACGTATGCGATGCCCTTGACGATCATCTCCTCAGCCCACTGGTAGAGCTGCTCGAAGTAATCGGAAGCATAGCATTCCTTCTCCCACTTGAAGCCGAGCCACTTGATGTCTTCCTTGATGGCATCCACGTACTCAGTGTCTTCCTTGGTTGGGTTGGTGTCGTCGTAGCGGAGGTTGGTCTTTCCGTTGTATTTCTGTGCAAGGCCGAAGTTGATGCAGAGGCTCTTGGCGTGGCCAAGGTGAAGGTAGCCGTTTGGCTCAGGTGGGAAACGGGTAAGTATGCTCTCACACTTGCCCTCTGCCAGGTCTGCCTCGATGATCTCCTCGAGGAAATTGAGTTTCTTCGGCTCTTCGGCCTCAATTCTGTTTTCTTCCATATCTTTTTATTTCAATTTTTATTCGTTTTTGGCGGTCAATATATAGGACCATAATCGCGCAAAGATAAAAATAATTCATTATTTTTGCCACAGCAAAGGCGACAAATGACCATTTTCAGGCAGGACGGTTGCCATTGCAAGTAAGTAAAACCCTAAAAATCAAGTCAATGGCACAGTCAATGACCGGCTACGGCAAGTCCGAAGCCATACTCGAAAACGGCAAGATCACCGTCGAGTTCCGCACCCTGAACGGCAAGAACGCCGACATCTCCATCAAGTCCAACCTCCTCCCGAAAGACAAGGAACTTGCAATGCGCAAGAAGATCGCGGAGTCACTCAGCAGGGGCACCATCGATATGTTCGTGTCCTGGGAGCCGAACGTGGCCGACACGGCGAAGAAGATCAACCAGGATCTCGCCCTCGAATATTATAAGCAGATCGAGGAGCTCAAATACCAGCTCAACTACACTGAGACAACGGACACGCTCGCAATGATTATGAGGATGCCTGACATCATCGACTCCAAGAAGCAGGACATCATCACCGAGGAGAACTGGCCGCTCGTGGAAAATGCTATAAATCAGGCACTTGCAGCGCTAAATGAATTCCGCACAAGAGAGGGTGCAATACTCGTGGCAGACGTTACGGCGAAGGTGAATCACATACTCGAATGCTCCCGTGAAATCGAGAAATACGAGAAGGAACGCACCGATGCGATCCGCCAGAGAATCCTCGACAAATTCGAGGAAATTTCCCTCAAACCGGACCACGACAGGCTCGAGCAGGAGATGATTTTCTACCTTGAGAAACTCGACATCAACGAGGAGCGCGTACGTCTCCGTCAGCACTGCGCATACTACCTTGAAACCCTAAACAACGATCCTCTTCCAGGCAAGAAACTGGGCTTCATCGCACAGGAAATGGGCCGCGAAATCAACACGACCGGATCAAAGGCAAATCACACCGAAATCCAGAAATTCGTCACCATTATGAAGGACGAGCTGGAGAAGATCAAGGAGCAGAGCCTCAATATTCTGTAAGGGATTTTTCAATCAGTTCGAGCAGCTGTCTCTTTTGCTTTTTCAAGCCGCTGAGAGATAGCTGCTTTTTATTTGCAACTTCTTGGTTACCAAGTCCTTGTACAAAACAGAGATCGTAGGTTTCGCGAAGGTTTTCAGGCAGTTCAGCAAGCCTTTCGGAGAGCATCTGAGCAGCCTCGGATTCTATCATCCGGTAGAGTGAATCGCGCTCGAATTCCTCCTCCACGACTGCATCCAGATAACGCTGATAGGAGCCGTGTTTGCGAAGTATGCTGACGCAGTTGTTGTGCACGTTTACAAAGAGAAAGGACTGCCAGGATTCGGGCGTCTTAAGGGATTTCCTGCGCTCGTATGAGCGAAGTATTGCGTCCTGCACGCAGTCCTCCGCAAGGAAGGAACAGTCCGGTCCGAGAATACCCTCCGCGAACAGATAGAGGGATGCGTATGCATTCCTGTAGAACGGTTCTATCCGACCGGCTTTGAAGTCCCTGAGTATTGCGGCGTCTACTATCACGCTGCGAAGATAGTCTTTTTTGAAAAAAGAAGTGTCCTTTCCGGGTACAGTTGCGTTATATATATAGTAAGTATGAAACAACAAACACAAACACATATGAAAACCAACAGAATCATTGCTCTGATCTCAGCCGTTGCCGCACTCGCATCCTGCACTGGCAACAGGCAGAACGATCTCCCTCTCCTCGAGGGCAAATCCTGGTGTCCTGAGTACACCGAAATAGCCATCAACTATATGCCTGAAGACAACATCCTCACGGCACAGATCGTCGACATTCTCCCAGAGGAGGACAGCACTTTCTCACTCAACTTCGACACCCATCTGGACGCTGAAGCCTACGAACTCTACATCGGAACCAAGGTTTACGGAGTCTATCTCGAGAAGGGCGAAACCCTCGGAATGGAAGTACGTCCCGGCGAAGGCGAGACTGAAAACTACGAACTGAGCTTCAGCGGCAAGAATGCCCAGCTCAGCGAGTTCGCATCCGCAATGTTCGCCGCATACGACATCTTCGAATATGGCGGACCTGACGACGACGGCAGCACTACCAACGAAGAATATGTCCAGAAGCTCGACAGCCGTCACGCAGCACTCGTGGAAGGCCTCGCAGGCATCGAGGACAAGAACATACGCGAGGTATTCGCAAAGCAGGTGGAAGCTGGATACAACGGACTCAGGTTCAGGCTCCTGATGGACAAGGCAGAGAATGAGGACCTTGAGCTTGAGGATATGCCGGAATACGAGGAACTGCTCGCAAAATGCGATCCTGAGGATATCTATTGCCTCAGGAGCGGCTTCACTTTCTCCTGGCTCTTCCAGCAGACTGAAGTCGAAGGCGAATTCGGAGGCGACTACTCCCCTATTTGCATTGACCTGCTCAACATCGCCGGCAAAATCAAGAATCCTGTCGTAAAGAAGGCCTGCTACTGTATGATAGCCCACAACTTCTTCAGCTACGGCGACCACGAAAGCGGCAAGGACGAGTTCTGGGCTGCATTCTGCAAGGCCTGCAAGAAGTATCCTGACCTGATTCAGAGATTCCAGAGCGAATACGAGAGAGTCGTCACCAAAATCGAGACTATGCCTGTCCCTGAGGTCACCCTCACCCTCCCGAACGGCAAGACCACTACCCTGCTCGAGGCCTGCAAGGGCAAAGTTACCTACATCGATGTATGGGCCACCTGGTGCAGTCCGTGCTGCAAGCAGATACCGTTCCTCGAGACACTCGTCGAGGAAATGAAGGACAGCGACGTGAACTTCATCAGCATCTCAGTCGATGAGGACATCAATGCCT
The DNA here is from genome assembly GCA_002314885.1 of Bacteroidales bacterium UBA1745. Taxonomy (GTDB): domain Bacteria; phylum Bacteroidota; class Bacteroidia; order Bacteroidales; family UBA932; genus Cryptobacteroides. The sequence continues at coordinate 11,012 of DCHT01000029.1, forward strand.
GGAAGACAAAGATCGCTGAAGACAAGCCTCAGTGGGCACAGTATGTGGTTGACACCGAAAACAACAAGGCCCTCTGCGACGCCCTCAACATCAGGGGCATCCCTCGCTTTATGATCGTGGACAGCGAAGGAATCATCATCGTTCCGGAAGCCACCCGTCCGTCCGACGAGGAGACCAAGGCCACTTTGGAAGCACTTTAACAGATGGATAACATAGATTACAGAAGCCCTATGCTCCGTATGCAGGAGCATATCGACCGCCAGAAGCGCACAAGTGCGAAACTCTGGGCGTGGAGAGCGGCCTGTGCCATGGCTGCGGCATCCTGCCTCACCATCGGCCTGGTACTCGGACTGCGCGGCAGAAGCCTTGATCACGAAATAATCGTGCCTCAGGGCGGTCTCTACAGCCTTGTGCTGGAGGACGGCAGCCAGGTGTGGCTCAACTCCGACACGCACTTCACCTACCCGGACAAGTTCATCGGCAGAGAAAGGCGCGTCAGACTCGATGGAGAAGCCTATTTCAAGGTGACACGCGACGAGAAGAAGCCTTTCTACGTGGAGTCGGAAGGTCAGGAACTCAAGGTTCTCGGCACCGAATTCAACCTCAGGGCTTATTCTGAGGAAAAGGAATGCGTCACTACCCTTGTCAGCGGAAGCGTCAGCATCAACGGAGAATACACCCTTGAAGCGGGAGACCGACTCTGCGTGGGAAGCAACGGCAAAGCCAGCCTCAGCCACGGTTCGACGGATGCGGCCCAGGGTTGGAAGGACGGCCGTCTGGTGTTCGGAGACGAAAGCCTCGAAGACGCGATGAAGACCATCTGCCGCTGGTATGGAGTCCGCTGCGAATTCCTCGACGACAATGCCGCCAGCACTGTCCTCTTCGGAGAAATCACCCGCTATGACAGTCTTGACGACGTGCTCGACATCATAGGAAAGGTCGGTGGACTGAACGTCTGCCGCAAAGAAAATATGATCACTATCGCAAGCAGATAATGAAGCGTATACTATTATTATTTACAATACTTGCCGTCTCGGTGAGCGTCGCTGCGCAGAACTACACAGTTCAGTACAACGACACCCCCGTGGAGCAGGTGCTCAAGGACCTGAAGGCCCGCACCGGCTACGAGTTCGTGTGCCAGACCTCCACGCTCGAGGACATCTCCCCGCTGACAGTAAGTTACAGGGGCCTGACCCTCAACCAGCTGCTGGACAGGATACTGACCGGCGCCTGCGGCCTCGAGTACGAGATTGTGCGCAAGACCATCATCCTGCGCAAGCCCGTGCTCAAGGACGAGGATGACGACGGTCCTTGGTTCAAGTCGCTGGTGACCGGCATCGTCATCGATGAAAGCGAAGAACCGCTTGCCGGAGCTGCCATTATGCTCAAGGACACCCGCCTGGCCACGATGACCGACGTGGACGGTCAGTTCAGTATGATCGTGGAAGGCAAGAACCCTGTCCTCGAGATCTCATTCCTCGGAATGAAGACGGCCGAGGTGGTGATTGACCCGAAGCGGGACGTCCAGTTCTATCCCATCAGGATGGAATCTGAGAGCCTGATGATGAAGGCAGTCCTCGTCACAGGCTACCAGAACGTCAAGAAGGAGACCTCCACGGGCAGTTATCAGCTGGTGACCGCAGAGAAACTTGAAAACAAATACGACAAGGACCTGCTCCGCAACCTCGAAGGCAAGATTCCGGGACTCGTGAGCTACAACAACGGCGTTTCCGGCGACGGTGAAGCCGGTCTGACAATACGAGGAGCCGCATCCTTCCAGGCCAGGACCAACCCTCTCGTAGTTGTGGACGGTCTGCCTATCGAAGGCGGCCTGAACAGCGTGAACCAGTACAACATCGAGAGCATCACAGTCCTCAAGGATGCCGCTGCCGCTTCCATCTACGGTGCCAGGGCATCCAACGGCGTGATCGTCATCACCACGAAGAAGGCCAAGAGCGACCGTCTCGACGTGGAGTTCTCTGCCGACCTGAACATCAGCGAACGCAACGACTACAGCGTGATGAGATGGGCCGACGCATCCCAGATGGTGCAATTGGAACGCTATAACTTCGAATACGTGCGTGACAAGGCCAGCAGCGCCTTCGGCAACCTCAAGAACTACTACAACGACAATCGCGGTACCCTCAGCCCAGTATCCAGGCTGCTTATGGCCAACTACCTCGGAGAGATGTCCGATGCGGAGCTCAACAGCAGGCTGACTGCCCTTTCCGGCAACGATTACAGGAAGGAATGGCAGAAGGTCGTCGAGCGCCCTCAGGTCACTCACCAGTACAACCTGGCCATTCGAAACAGAGGCAAATACCTCAATTCCAACCTCGTAATCAACTATCTCGGCGACAACGAGGGCAGGCGCAACGAGTATGGAAACGACCTCACAATGAGCTGGAAGGCCAGCGCGGACATCACCAAGTGGCTGAACCTGGAATTCGGCGCAAATATGATTATGCGTCGATCCAAGACCCACCTCTCCTCCGAATGGAACGGCATCAACTCCTTCGCTCCTTATATGTCTATGTACAATGAGGACGGCAGCCTCGCTGATATGGAAGCCGGTGCATACCTCGGAGAAGCAAGTCTCTCAAACGCCAGCCTCGGACTCAAGTCAGAGAGCTACAACATCCTGAATGAACTGGGTCGCAACTTCGAGCAGTTCAGGGAGAACAACCTGCGTTCATACGTACACGCAACGGTCACTCCCCTCGAAGGCTGGACCATCAGCGCTATGTTCCAGTACGAGGACATATATTCCAAGTCCGAAGGCTATCAGGAGGCAGATTCCTATGATATGAGGCATCTGTATAACCTCTACACAGCCACCGACGGCACTCACTATCTGCCGGATGCAGGAATCCTCAGAATAAGCAGCGCTGAGGGCTCCTACTACACCTTCCGTGCTCAGACGGACTACACTCGCACCATAGCAGACAAGCACGAATTCACGGTCCTGGGCGGCTTCGAATACCGCCAGACACGCTACCGCAGCAAAGGCTACACCCTGCTCGGCTACGATGACGATTCCCAGACCAGCAATATGGGCACCGCGAACTTCGGCGAACTCCACAATCTCGACGGAGGCATTTCGGCGCTCGGCAAGCATTATTCGATGTTCGGTGCCCCGACCGGCAGCGACTTCCCTTCTTCAGACGTCCTTCACCGCTACTATTCGCTGTATCTGAACGGCAACTACAGCTACGACCACCGCTACACCGCGTCCGCCTCAGTCCGCGTCGACAACACCGACCTCTTCGGTGCCGACCCTAAGTTCAGGCGTCGTCCTCTGTGGTCAGTCGGTGCCAGCTGGAACATCAACAACGAGGAGTTTATGAAGAATGTGGAGTGGGTCGATGCCCTCAAGCTGAGAGCAAGCTACGGTCTCACGGGCAACATAGACCAGAATGTGTCATCCTACCTCACGGCCTCCATCGGAGTAAATGACGTGACAGGAAGACGGTACGCGGCAATGAATACTCCTCCGAACGACCAGCTGCGATGGGAAAAGACGGCCTCGCTCAACCTCGGTCTGGATTTCGCCCTCCTCGACGGAAGGCTCTCCGGTGCCCTTGACGGCTATCTGAACAGGAGTTCCGACCTGCTGACGGTCACCGATATCGACCCTAGCACCGGCTGGACCTCCCTCACGATCAACAACGGAAAGGCCATCAACGCCGGTGTGGAACTGCAGCTCGACGGCATAATCATCGAAGCCTCCACCAGGGAGCAGTTCGGTCTGAGTGCAAGTTCCGCCCTCTCCTACAACTACAATGCAGTGACCGCAGTGAACCACGAACCGGCCAGCGGCCTGGAGGCCCTGAGCACAAGTTCCCTGAAAAAAGGCTACCCTATCCATTCCCTCTGGTCCTACAAGTTCGCAGGCGTGAAGAATTTCAAGGGTATTCAGACCTTCGGCTGGATAGACCACGAGGGCAATTCCAACTTCACATCCATTGAATCCGAGGAATTCACTCCGGAAGACGTCGTCTACAGCGGCAGCCTCGATCCGAAGGTCGTGTTCTCCCTGAGTCCGGAACTGACCTGGCAGGGCTTCTCCCTGTCGGCACTCATCTGCGTCTATGGCGGCCACGTAATGCGTGCCAGGACGGATGAATGGTCCTACGAGGGCAGTCAGTACGGCTACACTGGGCTGGCCGAAATCGAAGCCGTCCCTGCTTCTTACCTGAATTTCTGGACCAAGAGAAGTACCATGACACCGGCCAACGGCTACCAGGGGTCAGTCAATGTGGTGGGCGACTACCACTACCTCGACGCATCCGTAGTTCCGGCTGATTACCTGAAACTCAGGAACATAGTACTCAGCTACAGTTTCTCTGACAGGATCTGCCGCAAATTGAAGATCGGCACCCTGTCACTTCGTGCTCAGGTCAACAATGTATGCACCTGGCACCGCAACAAACTCGGGCTCGACCCGGAAGCCTGTTCGCCGTCTGACGGCACGGTCATCCTCGCCACCCCGAGAAGTTACACTATGAGTATGAATCTAACTTTCTAGAACTATGAGACAGTATATCATCACATTGGCAGCGGCAGTGCTCATCATCTGCTCCTGCGACAGACAGCTGGACATAGTTCCTAAGGGTCAGGTCACCCTCGGCAAGCTCAGCGAGCTGGAACTCCTGCTCGAGCAGGAATTCATTATGAACGAATCGCCTTGCAACAACATAGGAATCATCTGTGGAGAGGACCTGGGAATGTTCGATCAGGTATCCACCATACTGAGCCAGACCAACACTTGCACCTACGCCTTCCTTACTGGTGACGAAAGCGTCAACAGAGCCACGCTGACGACCAACGACTATGTCTACAACAATATATATAAGTACATAGCCTCGATGAACGTGATCCTGGAAAAGGCCGATGAAGCAGAGGGTCTGGAATCGTCCAAACCGGCCATCAAGGCTGAGGCACAGGTCCTGCGCGCCTGGTTCCATTTCCTGGCAGCTGCCATCTATGCCCGTCAGTACGACGCATCCACTGCCGCATCCGACGGAGGCATAGCCATTTCCACTTCGTCTTCCGTGGTCGAAGTCAAGGAGAAACTCAGTCTGGCCAAGGCGTATGAACATATCCTTTCCGACCTCGACGACAGCATTCTGGCTGATTTGCCGGATGACCACGGAAGAATTGTCGGCCGTGGCGACAAGGCCTGGGGATATGCTGCCAAGGCAATGGTTCTCTTCCAGATGAAGAACTATACCGAGGCACTGAAATATGCTCAGAAGGCCCTGGATGCCCGATCTGAGATATTCGACCGTTCCGAGATTGCGGCCAGCGCAAAATGGGAACAGTCATACGACAGTGCGAACAACTACCTCTACATAGAGGGCTGCGTACGTATCTCCCCTACTATGGTACTGCTCACTCCGGAGACGGTTTCCAAGTTCGAGGCCGACGACTTCGTGATAAAGTATGAAGGCGAGAACGGCTGGAGCAAGACAAACGGAGAGTCGATGTCCGGTCTGAGCGGAGTCTATTCCTACGCCGGCTGGAACACCTTCTGCAATGTCTATGGAATCACCACCGAGCAGATGCATTATGTGGCCGCTGAATGTCTGATCCGTTCAGGCAAGATAGACGAAGGCCTCGCATTGGTGGACAAGGTCAGGAAATGCCGCGTAGAGAACGCCTCAGCATCTTCGGCCTCAACGGAGGCGGAAGCAATGGCAATACTGCAGAAGGCAAAATGGGTGGAGTGCATCAACACCCCTTATAACTTCCTGGACTGCAAGAGATGGAACAGCGAAAGTGAATACAGGCGTGACATAGTCCACGACCTGGGCGAATACGGCAAATATACCATCAAACCGGATTCCAAACTTTGGGTTATGGCCTTCCCATCAAACGCAGTCCGCTACAACTCCACACTTACCCAGAATTTCTAAACAACTAATTATATTTCAATCATTTAACAAATCAAACAAATGAAAAAGTTCTTACTTATCCTCGCAGCTGCGGCTGCACTCGCATCTTGCACTGTAATCAACGACCCATCCGGCGAAACCGATTTCGCCAAGTATATGGGAATGGACAAAGGTTCAGTCAAGGAGCACTTCGGTGACGTAAAAGACATTATGGGAATGTTCACCTACAATTACAAGACCGGTCCGGTCGAGATGCTTACCTTTATGTCTGACGAAGACGGCCTCGTAACCCTCATCTCCGCTTGTATGAAGGAGAATGAGTGCCCAAGGGCTGAGCTTATCGCACACTTCGAGGAGAATTACAAGGCAGTGGCTACCGAAGAAGGCACTTGCTATGCAGACAATGCCGACATCACCAAGGCATCAGTGAAGATCGAAATCGGCAACGAGGAACTCGGTCTGTACTTCGTTTACTACACCAACCCTAATGCTGAATCAGGAGAAGGCGTTGCAATCAAGATGGGCGTTGTAGAGTGCGTGGAGACATTCCTTGGAGCCTCAAAGAGCACTGTTCTCGGCCAGTACGAAGACAACTTCACCGAATACAACGGCACATACCAGGCACCACTTGACGACGAGAACGGCGAATATGTAATCCTTACATTCACGAACGACATCGCCAGCTCTGTTGCTGTTATGGCAGAGGACACTGAAGATGGAGCCCTGAAGGTTCTCTTCATCAATGCCGGCTACGTCATCGGCAACAACGGTCTTGAGAAGATGGTCAACAACCGCGCAATCGTTGTAACCGTTTCAGACGGAATAGTTTCCGCAAAATTTGCTGAATAATTACTTCCGAATGTCAAACTGACCTACATAGAGGCCCCAACGGTAGTCCTGCACTATGGTGACAGGCCTGCCGTCGAGGTCTTCCACAATGCTAGGTTCAGGCAATTCAGTATGGCTGTGACCACCCACGACTATATCCAGCCCGTGGGTCTTCGCAGCCATTTCCATATCCTCACGGTAGCCCAGATGGGAAAGCGCGATCACTATGTCGCAGCCCTTCTTCTCCCTGAGGTATTCAGCCCATTTGCAGACCTGCTCAGCAGGATCCTGGAAGGCCAGTTTCTCGGCCACGGCAGTCGGAATGACGGTGCGGACATTGCAGAGCAGGCCGATGACACCTATCTTGAAGCCTCCCCTCCTGTAGATGGCGTATGGCTTCACGTACTTGCCCAGTTCGAAGGCTGAAAAGTCGTAGTTTGCGCAGAGCACGTCGCCCTTGATGTTCTTCACGCGTCTGGTCAGTTCGTCGATGCCGTTGTCGAACTCGTGGTTGCCGAGACTGAAGGCGTCATACTTCATAGCATTGACGAGGCTCACCTCGAGGTCGCCGTTCAGGATGGTGAAATAGGAAGAGCCCTGGTCCCAGTCGCCCGCATCGAGAAGCAGCACGTTCTTCCTGCCGTCGGCGCAGCGGACGCTGTCGATGAAGGCAGCCCTCTCGACCACGCCGCCCATTCCCTTCTCCTTTCCGCCACGTTCAGGGTCGATATGGCTGTGAGTATCATTTGTATGCAATATGGTCAGTTTCTGGGCGTATGAAGGGCCAGAAACGGCAAATGCCAGGCACAAGGCCATTACGAAAGCAGTCTTTTTCATCGCCAAACCTCCATACCTATATATTTCACGCGTCCGTCAGGCTCGCAGTCAAGGCTGCGGCCGGAGGCAGTGAAGGAATTGATATAATCCATAATCACATCGAAGACGAGCAGCTGAGTGCGCTGGATGTTGGTCGCGCCCTGAGCCAGTCTCATATTGTCGCCGCTGCCGAGCAGGAAGTCGATGGTCGCAAGATAATAGACTCCGTCAGGGTCTATCTCCTTTCCGCCGACCTTGGCCGAAACCAGTTCGCGGTTCTCCACCACGGCCTCAACTCCGGCAACAGGCTGGAAGTGGCGCTGGGCCATTGACTTAAGCAGATCCAGCATCACGCTGCCGGGATACTCCACCAGCACGAAAAAATTCTTGAATGGGAAGATGGACATAATGTCGTCCTTGAGAACCTCGCCCTGAGGGACGGCGGCGCGGATTCCGCCCGAATTGAGTATGGCGAAGTCAGCCTTGCGTCCGAAGGCCTTCTCAGAGGCCGCCAGCAGAGCGTCAGTGGCGAAATTGGCCAGCGGAGTGTCTGCGCCGCGGGAATACATTCCATTATTCGAATAGCCCACGACCTGCTTCACGTCGGCCATAGCAGGCTGAGCGGCCTGCACCAAAGCCTCAACTTTTGCTGTGGAACCACCCTTATAGGGCTTTGCGGAAGGGTCTGTCTTGTAGGCGGCCGTGCGGTGGCCGTCCATAGCGCTCCTCTTCCACGAAATCTGCTGCGCCCCGAGGGAAACGGAGAGCAGCAGAACTATCGATGCGATAAGATATCTACGCATATATGTCTGTTTTATTTCTGTCTGAGCCAGTTCCAGAGGTCCTTGAAACTGTTCTTCTTGCCGTACATCAGGATGCCGACCTTGTAGATCTTCGCGGATGCCCAGGCGAGGGCCAGGAAGGTCACGAAGAGCAGGCCGATGCAGACTGCCAGTTCCCACATTGCGACATCTCCGTTTGGAATGCGGGAAAGCATCACGATAGGAGAAGTGAACGGTATGATCGATCCCCAGAATACGACTGGGCTCTCAGGGGCCTTGAAAGCATAGATTCCGATGAAGAATGCTATCAACAAAGGTATAGTTATTGGCAGTGTAAGCTGCTGAGTGTCAGCCTCATTGTCCGCAGCAGAGCCAATGGCCGCAAAGAGGGATGCATAGAGGAGATAACCCAGAATGAAGAGCACGAGGAACACCACGATGATCTCGGTGAAATTGATGCTCTGGAGGGACAGGAGGATGTCGTCCACGTCGGCATTGCCGGTGGTGAAGGTCATAGCCATTTCCGAAGACATACCCATAGTCTCGACCTCTGCGATCTCAGTAGCTGACTGGGATATCTTTTCCACGCCCATAACGCTGGCACCGATGCCGAGAAGTACGCCAGTGAGCACGATCCAGAGAAGGAACTGAGTAAGGGCCACGCCCGCCACGCCGATGATCTTACCGAACATAAGTTCAGTGGACTTCACGGAGGAGATGAGCACCTCCACTACCCTGCTGGACTTCTCCTCGATGACACTGTTCATAACCATTCCGGAGAACATAGAAATGAACATATAGATGATGATGGCGAGCACCATCGAGAGCATCATAGTGATCTCGCTGGAAGTCTTGGTCTCGTCGCCCTTCTCATTGAACTTGGAGGTCTTGATGTCCACGTCAGGCTTGATGCTGGCCATAATCTCGCGCAGGTTGTCAATGCCGGTCTGAGTCATCCTGGCCTCTTCCACAGCGTCTTCGATCTGGCCGGTCACTGCCTCCTTGAGGTCCATACTGATGGACTTGGTGGAAGCCATCTTCACAGGCACATTGAAAGTGGAATCAGGAGCGCCAATCATAAGGTATGAGTCGATTTCCCCATTGAGGACCTTGACCCTGAGCTGCTCCTCACCCACCATCTCGAAAGGATAGTAGGTAACCTGCCTGTTGTTCTCGAGATATGCGGAAACGAAGCCGGACTCGTCAAGCACGCCGACCTTCTGCTCGCTGTCCTTGGCAAAGATCATAATCAGCGAAGGCAGCAGGCACATCGCAGCGAAGAATACAGGACCGAGGAAAGTGATCAGCAGGAAGGATTTCTTCTGGACGCGGGTCTTATACTCGCGGGCAATTATAACGCCTATAGTACGGAAATTCATAGCTTAGTCCTCCTTTACAAGTTTGATGAATATATCGTTCATACGAGGCATAAGCTCGCGGAACGCATTGACAGTCACGCCCTTGGCGATGAAATCGGCAAGCACCGCATTGGCGCCCTCGCCGGCCGGAACGACCTCCGTGTGGCGGCCTTCCTCATCGGTGTAGACGATCTCCACGTTGTTGTTGCCATACTTGCGCCTGATTTCCTCCACGCCGCCTGAAAGCACCACGTGGGACTTGTTGAAGAGGGTGATATTGTCGCAAAGTTCCTCAACGGACTCCATATTGTGGGTAGAGAGAACTATGGTTGCGCCCTCCTCCTTGAGCTTGAGTATCTCCTCGCGTATGAGCTGGGCATTGACAGGGTCGAAGCCGGAGAAAGGTTCGTCGAGGATGAGGAGCTTAGGCCTGTGCACCACGGTGGTGATGAACTGGAGCTTCTGGGCCATACCCTTGGAGAGCTCCTCCACCTTCTTGTCCCACCAGGATGTGATGCCGAACTTCTCGAACCACTTGTAGAGCTCGATCTTGGCCTCCTTTGCGCTCATACCCTTGAGCTGTGCTAGGTACATTGCCTGGTCGCCGACCTTCATCTTGCGATAGAGGCCACGCTCCTCAGGGAGATAGCCGATCTTGGCCACGTCGTCCTGGGTGATGACGTGTCCGTTGAAGAGAACCGTACCTGAATTAGGGATGGTGATACGGTTGATGATGCGGATAAGAGTGGTCTTGCCGGCGCCGTTAGGGCCCAGGAGACCGAAGATCTTTCCTTCAGGAATCTCGACGGAGACGTGGTCGAGGGCGACCTTCGTTCCGAAGTTCTTGCAGATGTCCTTACATTCGATGACGTTCATTCTATGATGTTTTAAATTTGTTTCTGTCCATTAGACGCAGTAAGCGTCGCTTTACTACAACTATGCGAGGATTTTTGCCACAAGTTCCAGCAGCAGTTCCTGCGGAGTGGCCTCTCCGGCGTCTCCTCCCTTGCCCTTGAAGTCATATTCCTTGAGAGCGGCGATGATGCCCATAGTCTTGCGCAGAGGATACCACCTTGCGGCCATATCGAAGTCCTTTATGAAATATGGCGAAATACCCAGTACGGAGGCACGGGTGGCATTGTCCGCAGACGGATTCTTCTGCAGCAGGGCCTCGTAGCGCAGCAGTTTGCCGAACTGTCCGTAAAGCTGGGCAGTGGCGGCCGGCATAGCGAATTTGGCGGAGGAACCGAGGTTGGCGGCAATCTTCAGGGCCTTTGGTGCATTATGGGCCAGGAGGGCGTTCGAAAGCTCGAATATGCTCCATTGGCGGCTGATGCCCACATTGGCCTCAACGTCCTTCGCGCCCACCTCAGTGACGCCCTCAGGCAGATTCTTGAGCATCTTGGAAGTCTCCACGGCCAGTTTGTTCAGGTCCATACCCGCAAACTCGGCAAGGAGGGCGGCGGCATCAGGAGCAATCTTGAGGCCCAGGGAACGATAGTAGGTATCGATCCAGCCCGGGAGTTCGTAGTCCCTGACTGCGACAGACTCAACGACCACTCCGGTCTTGGAAGCGTTCTTGTAGAGGGAACGCCTCTTGTCGGCCTTGGCGCCCATCATACAGATGACGAGCACGGTGGAATCCAGCGGATTCTCGCAATAGACTCCCACCTCGTCGAGGTCCTTCATCACCTGAGCTTCCTTCACCACGACAAGCTGCCTGTCGGAGAACATAGGGAAACGGCGGGCGTTGGTGACCACTGCCTCCGCATTCACGTCGGAGCCGTAGCACACGATCTGATTGAAGTCGCGCTGGTCCTCCTCTATGCAGTTCTCGAGTATCGCATTGCATACCATATCCACGTAATAAGGCTCCTCGCCCATCAGCAGATATACCGGTTTGAAGACGCCTCTGCGGGCATCTGCCACCAGTTGGTTGCACAGTCTGTCTACTTCCAAATACTTTGCTGCCATATTCTATTTATTTGCCCGGGGAAAGGCCTCCCCGTAAACTTTCTTCAATTGGTTGATGTCTCCGTGAGTGTAGATCTGGGTCGCCGCAATGGACGAATGGCCCAGGAACTTGCCCACGGAATATATGTCGGCTCCTTCAGTCAGGAGCTCGGTGGCGAGGGAATGCCTCAGCACGTGGGGCGACTTGTGGCCCTTGAATCCAGGCCTGTCTCCCAGTTCCTTCTTCACAGCCCTGTCCACATAGACTGGATACAGCGGCTCGCCCGAGAAGGTCACGAAAAGATTATCAGATGCCGGTCTTGGACCGCCTGAGACCATCATTTCAACAGTCTTCAGATAGTTCCTGATCTCCGCGGCGAGGGCTGGCGCGACGGCCACCTCACGGGTCTTGCTGCCCTTTCCGAACACCTTGAGCAGACCGCGTCCGAAGTCCAGGTCGCCTATCTTCAAGGATATGAGTTCAGCACGGCGCACGGCTGTGCCATAGAGGAAGGAGATGATCATCCTGCGGGTCACGGCATCGTAGGCATCCTTGTGCGCCTTGCCGTCATTGTAAAGTTCAAGATAGGTGCCGTCCGCAAGGGCCTTGGTCTCCTCGAAGTACTTCTCCAGGACATCGTCAGTGAAGAAGGCAACCCTCTTCTCGTCCTCGCCCTTGAGCTTCACGCTGTCCACCGCCGACTTGCCGGAAGCATCCATCATCTCGAAAGGATTCTCCTTGATCTTTCCCCTGTGGAGGAGGAATTTGCAGAAGCCGCTCATAGCCGAAAGATGCAAGTTGACCGTCCTGGTGGCCAGGTTCCTGGTCACGAGCAGGTCGTGCCTCCAGTTGCGCAGCTGAGTCACATTGATGGCTTTCTCAAGCAGGGTTTCCTCATTGCCGAACCACGCGACGAAGTCCTCCACCGCAGCGCGGTAGAGTTCCAGGGTCCTCGGAGAACGTCTCTTGACGCCCTGGAGCCAGTCGATGTATTCGTCGATTTCCTGCATTATGCCTTGTTGAATTCGTCGATTATGCCCTGGCCGATTTCCTTCATCATCGCGTCGGCCGCCTCGAAAGTGTTAGGGATTTCCCCGTCCACGATGGCATCCTTGATCCTGTCCTTGATTACTCCGATAGGACGGCTCGGCTTGATGCCATAGTATTCCATAATATATTCTCCGGTGATAGGATTCTTGAAATTGCGCAAGTCGTCGATGGCTATCACTTCCTGGATCTTCCTCTTGACGAGTTCGAAGTTCTCGTGCAGTTTCTGCACCTTCCTGAGGTTCTTGGAGGTGATGTCCGCGTGGCAGAGCAGCATAAGGTCGTCTATGTCGTTGCCGGCCTCGAAAATAAGGCGGCGGACAGCGGAATTGGTCACTTCGTCGGTCACCAATGCTATAGGACGCAGATGCAGGGACACGAGCTTGACCACATAGTCCATCTTCTCGTTGAGAGGCATCTTCAGCTGCTGGAAGATCTTCGGGATCATACGCGCGCCCACAACCTCGTGACCGTGGAAGGTCCATCCTATGGCCGGATCGTAACGCTTGGTGGCAGGCTTTCCTATATCGTGGAGAAGTGCCGCCCATCTGAGCCAGAGATTCGGCTCCTCGCTGTCGGCCTCGGCCACGTTGTCGAGCACCTGGAGAGTGTGGGAGAAGTTGTCCTTATGTCCCCTTCCCTCCACGGTTTCCACGCCCTTGAGCTTGGCCAGCTGAGGGAGCACATACTCCAGCAGCCCCGTCTGGTCAAGCAGTTCGAAGGCCCTGGAAGGCTTGCGGGTGACGAGTATCTTGTTGAGTTCCTCAGCGATGCGCTCCTTGGACAGGATGTTCATCCTCTCCTTGTTGCGGGCCATCGATTCGAGAGACTCCGGTACGATCTTGAATTCGATCTCAGGAGTGCTGAGCTTGGTTGCGAACCTGACGGCACGAAGCATTCTCAGAGGGTCGTCGCTGTAGGTCTGATCCGGCTCCAGCGGCGTTCTGATGATGCCTGCGGCGAGGTCGCGAATGCCTCCGAATGGATCAACTAGAGCGCCGAAATCCTCCTTCTGGAGGCTGAAGGCCATCGCATTGATGGTGAAATCCCTGCGCAGCTGATCGTCCTCGATGCTGCCGTCCTCCACTATCGGATTGCGGGACTCCCGGTGATAGGACTCCTTGCGTGCGCCCACGAACTCGACCTCGGTGCCCTTGAATTTGAGCATCGCCGTGCCGAAGTTCTTGAATACGGACACCTGTGCGTGGACTTTCTTCGCCACAGCCTGGGCCAGGGCGATGCCGCTGCCCTCCACGACTATGTCGATGTCCTTGGACTCCCTGCCCAGGAAACAGTCCCTGACGTAGCCGCCGATCACAAAGGCCCTTACGCCCAGTTCGGCCGCCGTCTCGGAGACGATGTGGAAGATCCTGTCGTCCAGGAATCCGTTTATTACCGTTGATTCACTCATAGCATTTCCTCGTATGAAGGCAGTTTCTCCAGGAAGGCGAATTGCCCGTCAGAGCGACCCGCCGCGTGGGTTGACTTGCCGTTCGTTATGACTATGTACTTGACGTCCAGCACCATATTGTAGCGTACGGCCTGGTCCAGCACCTTGCGGTCAAGGGCCACATCAGGACGCTTGCACTCCACCACCATCAGCGGATGGCCGCTCCTGTCGTAGACAAGGATGTCCGCGCGCCACTGTTTTCCGCCCAGTTTGAGACCGACTTCGCTCATCATCATATGCATAGGCACACTCAGGTCCTTGGCCAGCACAGTGATGAACCACTGACGCACGGCCTCCTCCGGAGTGAGTGCCACTTCCTTCTTTCTCAACGGGTCCCAGACAGTCTTTTCCATAATCAAGCAAATATAGTCAAAAAAATTGTAATAGGAGTATGCAACCTTGAGGGGCACAACTGCATCTAACTATGCGTTGAAATGAAAAATATGAAAAAATATACAGCTCTACTTTTAACCGCAGTCGCTCTGCTCCTGTCATCCTGTATGGCAATGGAGCCTGCTGACAAGAACGGCTTTGACGGGTCAGGCGATACGGCCGTAACCGTCAGCGGCACCATCATAGATGCGGCCGACAACTCCCCTCTCGCAGGAATTCAGGTCACAATGTACTCCTATGATATGCAGGACACCGAGGCCTCGAAGAGCTCCGCAAGCTGCACCTCCGACGCCAACGGCAACTACATAGTCACCATCGAGCACAACTTCCCAGGCGACTTCTTCCGCATAACCGCGACGGATCCGGCCGGGCTCTACACCTCCAAAGGCATCGAATACATAAGCTGGGACGGCAAGGTCAACATTTTCCGTTCGCAGAATATAGTAATGAACAAAAAATAGTTCGCAACACATATTCAATATTATTGAGTCCGGGCTTTTCGCTCGGACTTTTTATGTATATTTGCCATATTATGCCAAGTCTTGAGAAAATAACGATATCGAACTACCGCAACATCGAGCTGCAGGAACTTGCCTTCTCCCCGAACATCAACTGTATCTGGGGCAACAACGGCGAGGGAAAGACCAATCTGCTCGACGCGATCTATTATCTCTCGATGACGAAGAGCGCGTTCTCCGCGTCCGACAAGTTCAATTTCCGCTACGGCAGCGAACAGTTCTCCCTCTGCGGCAGCTACAGGATGCAGAACGGCCTGAACAGCAAGTTCTCCGTGATGGTGGACCAGGACGGCAAGAAACTGCGCAGGGACGACAAGCCTTACCAGAAGATTTCCGAGCACATCGGCCTCCTGCCGGTGGTGATGGTCTCCCCTTCCGACATATCCCTCGTGAGCGAATCAGGCGAAGAGCGTCGCAAGTTCCTCAACGCAGTGCTCTCCCAGCTCGACCAGGAGTACCTGGCAGCCGTGCAGCAGTACAACCGCCTCCTGATGCAGCGCAACCGTATGCTCAAGGAGCCGGGCTTCGACGGTGAACTTCTCCGCGTGATCGACGCCAGGATGAGCGCCTGCGCCGAACCTATCTACAACGCCCGCAAGGCATTCGCAGCCCAGCTGCAGGAAGTCGTGGCGGCCTATTACAAGGCCATCAGCGGCGGCAGCGAGGAAGTGTCCATACGCTATGTGTCCGACCTGGACAACGGTCCGCTCGAGGACCTGCTTCTCAACCGCTTCGACCGCGACCTGGCTCAGCATTTCACCACCGCAGGCATCCAGAGGGACGATCTGGTGTTCGAGATGAACGGCTACCCTATTCGCAAATGCGGCTCCCAGGGACAGCAGAAGTCCTTCCTGGTAGCCCTCAAGTTCGCCCAGTACGACATTATGAAGCAGTCCTACGGCTTTGCGCCTACCCTGCTTCTCGACGACATATTCGACAAACTGGATATGGGCAGGATCTCAAACCTGCTCGCAATGGTCTCAGGCAACGATTTCGGCCAGATATTCATCACCGACTGCAACAAGGCCCGCGTCCGCGAAACCGTGGATGCGATAACCAAGGAGCGCGCCTATTTCGAGACCGAAAAAGGCTGTTTCACCCCTATAGAACTCTAGTATGGACATCATAAGGAGAAAGGAACCGATAGGGATGGAAAAGGCCATCCAGGAGTTCGTCCGCGACCTGAAGCTCAGCAACGGAGTGAACATCCAGTGTGTCTTCACCGCCTGGGACGAGGTGTCCGGAGCGGCGAAATACACCAGCAACAAGTTCTACAAGGACGGCGTGCTCTACGTCACCCTCACCTCCTCCGTGGTACGCAACAACCTCTATTTCCAGCAGGCGGCCCTCATCAGGGAAATCAACCACCACCTGGCCCTGGACCCTATATTTGTGAAAGATGACAAATACTGTCCGGGCGTCAGCAGACTCGTTTTGAAATGAAGATAGTCAGCGACATAGACATTCCTTTCCTCCGCGGAGTGCTCGAGCCCTACGCCGAAATGGTGTACAAGAAGGGCAAGGACATCACGCACGAGGATCTGCTGGATGCCGACGCAGTGATCACCAGGACCAGGACCCGCTGTGACGAGGCTATGCTCGGCGGCACCCCCGTCAAGGCCGTGGCCTCCGCGACCATTGGCACGGACCACATAGACCTGGAATGGTGCGCAGCCAACGGAATCGAGGTCCACAACGCCCCCGGATGCAATGCCGGCGGTGTGATGGAATACGTCTTCTCCGCCCTCTACGGCATTGCAGCCCGCAAGGGAATCAGCCTCGACGGCCTTACTATGGGCATAGTCGGAGTCGGCCACGTGGGCAGGAAGGTGGAGGAAATGGCCCGTTACCTGGGTTTCAAAGTCCTCCTCTGCGACCCACCACGTGCTGCCGCCGAAGGTCCCGAAGCCTTCTGCAGCCTCGAGGAACTGCTTGCCGAAGCCGACATAGTCACTATGCACGTCCCTCTCCAGGACGACACCAGGGCTATGGCAAATGAAGATTTCTTCCGCCAGATGAAGCCGGGAGCCATATTCATCAATGCAGCCAGGGGCGAAGTCCTGGTCGATGAAGCCCTCCTGGAATACATAGACAAGTTCTCCGCCGTCGTGATCGACACCTGGAACAACGAGCCTCAGATCAACCTTGCCCTTCTCGAGAAGGTGGACATAGCCACGCCGCATATCGCCGGCTACTCCTACCAGGGCAAGATGAACGGGACTGCCTCAGTTGTACGCTTCCTGGCGGAAAAGTTCGGCTGGGATGCGCTTCTGGACTTCTACCCTGTCACCGATGAGCCCGGCCACGAGGCCGTCAAGCTCGACCTGAGCGGAATGTCGCAGGGGCAGATAGCCTCGACGCTGCAGTACAACTACCCGATCTTCACCGACGACTTTATGTTCAGGATGGACCCGTCCGCATTCGAGCAGATGCGCAACAAATACAATTACAGAAAGGAAATATACATTTAACACTTACTGATATGATGACCAAGGAACAGCAGATTGCCCGTTTCAAGACGGGATTCCCGTGGATGAAGATAGTCGCTCCGGCAACCCCTGAGCGCGGAATCGAAGTGCTCTCAGCAGAACAGGCTGAGGCCGCCGTGGAATACTACAGGAAGGCTGAAGTTGCCGGCAAGGCCAAGTTCGTGCCTGCCTCCGGAGCCGCTTCCCGTATGTTCAAGGACCTCTTCGCCGGTCTCGAGACTCCTAATGAGAAGTCCGACAAGTTCGCCGCCCAGATCAAGGGATTCGCCTTCTACGACGCCACTGTCTTCCCTGAGGGCGCCAGCGCACACGAGATCCTCGAAGCAGCATTGCTCGACAGCGTGGCTGAGACAGGTGCTGCCGGTCTCGCCTACGGCAGCAAGCCGAAGGGCGTCCTGAAGTTCCACCGCTATGCCGACGGCGAAGTCCGCACCGCATTCGCCGAGCACCTCGTCGAGGCTCAGGACTATATGCGCAATGCCGACGGCAGCGTCAATCTCGTGGTCACCATCTCCCCTGAGCACCGCCCTCTCTTCGAGGCTGCCCTCGCAGACATCAAAGAGAGTTACGAGGCCCGCTACGGAGTGAAGTACAATGTGGAATTCGTATATCAGGACAAGGATACCGACACCTACGCAGTGGATCCTCAGAACAACATCTTCCTCAAGGAAGACGGCACTGAACTCCGCCGCCCTGCCGGTCACGGTGCACTTATTTATAATCTGAATGCAGTGAAGTGCGAGCTTGTGTCGATCAAGAACATCGACAACGTCTCCAACGAGAGGATGCTCCCTGTGACCGCGCTGTGGAAGCAGGTTCTGATGGGCAAGGCCCTCGAACTCCGCGACACCATCTTCGCCTATATCGACGAACTCGACCGCACCAGCGGCAACACTATCCACCTCTGCGAGATGCCGATGCTGGTCCCTGGCTACAACAACACTCTGTACGAGAACTACGCCGACAGCGAGGAGTGCCAGATGCTGTGCAACGACATCGAGGAGTTCCTGCGCGAGAAGCTCTGCGTGACTATTCCGCAGTGCGAGACCAACAAGGAGCGCGTCGCAGTCCTCCGCGAGAAGCTCAACCGCCCTATCCGCGTCTGCGGTATGGTCCGCAACCAGGGTGAACCTGGCGGCGGTCCTTTCATCATCGAAGAGAAGGACGGCAGCACAGGTCTGCAGATTCTCGAAAGCGTGCAGATCAATCCGGACGATCCTGCTGCAATGGCAGCGCTGAAGTCGGCCACCCACTTCAACCCAGTGGATCTCGTCTGCTGCCTGCTCGACAGCAAGGGCGAGCACTTCAACCTGCTCGACTATGTTGACGAGGACGCCGGATTCATCTCATCCAAGAGCTACCAGGGCCGCGAGCTCAAGGCTCTCGAGCTCCCAGGCCTCTGGAACGGCGCTATGAGCAAGTGGAACACACTCTTCGTGGAAGTCCCTCTCGACACCTTCAACCCAGTGAAGACCGTGCTCGACCTCCTGAGGCCGGCACATCAATAGACTAGCGCCTAGCGCACAAAAGTGGCGCAGAAGTAGTGGCACTACTTCTGCGCCACTTTTAGCACACAGAGGATGGTTTCAGACACCCCCGGTGAGCAAAAAAGGGTGGTNNACCCAGTGAAGACCGTGCTCGACCTTCTCCGCCCAGCACACCAGGAGTAATCCTGCAATCGTAACACACTGAATATCAAACGTTTCCTATAGGACGGTTGCTCACTTTAGCGCAACCGTCCTTCTTCTTTTCCCTGATAGTCAGACACTTACAAACACACATTCTCCGCCACATCCCCTCGCCGCACCCACAGCAACCACCTCAACAAAACTCCCTGTACGTCTTTCGTGGGACTTGAACGTTCGCGGAGGAGAAGTGCATGGCAGACCCAGCGGATCGCAACAAGCGATGCGCGTGGCACAGAAGGAGTAGGT
>DCHT01000029.1:30511-32933 GCA_002314885.1 Bacteroidales bacterium UBA1745
TGATTAGAGTTATTTCAGGATGATCTTGGTGACCAGACGGGACTGAGGGTCGTCCTGGATGAAGAGGTCGTCGTGTAGGAGGTAATCATTCAGAGCACGGACGATGTTGTCAAGCTGGAAGGACAGACGGTTGCGGGCGACTGAGGAGGTCAGGGTAATGTAGAGAATACCGTCCTTGAAGAACTTGTTGGTGGTGTACTTCCCTGCCTTTGTAACCTCATCCCACGCCATGAAGACGCGCTGCGTATTGTGGCCTGCCACAAGGTGCATCGCGCGAATGTATGACTTGATGGCAGTAGCCATCGGTTGAGGTTCTTTTCTGACGATTCTGTCCATCTTACTGTCTTAAATAAATACGAGTCCTAAAGAGCTAGGCTTTCGTGAATACGCCCTTTTCTGTCTCGAAGTATGCACGGTCTGCGGTGAGCTCGTCAACGATGCCGCGAAGGCGTACCTTGTTGCAGTCGGTGATGAATATCTGGCCGAAATCGCTGCTTGAAACCATGCCAAGGAGATTGGATATCCTACCCATATCAAGCTTGTCGAAGACATCGTCGAGAAGCAGCATTGGAGCGAAGCCATATGATGCCTTCATGATGTCGTACTGAGCAAACTTCAACGCGACAAGGAAGGACTTCTGCTGGCCTTGAGAGCCGCATTTACGGATTGGATAGCCATTCATCTCAAAGATGAAATCATCCCTCTGGATACCTACAGTGGTGTATTTGAACATCCTGTCCTTCTCTATGCAAGAAGCAAGTATCTGGTCAAGCGGAGCCTTGTCCAAATCTGAAACATAGCGTATGCTCACCTCTTCCATTCCGCCAGAAAGGGAGCGGTAATAATCAGCGACAATCGGCTGGAGTTGCTCGACGAATTTCACCCTAGCCTCATAGATTGGCTGAGCATACATCGCGAGCTTAATGTCGATCACCTGGAGAAGCTCAGCAGATGGGTTCGACTCCTTCAGCATCTTGTTTCTCTGAAGAAGCATCCTGTTGTACTGCTGGCATGCAACGAGGTATTTCTGGTCCATCTGAGAGAGAACAGAATTAACGAATCTGCGCCTCTCCTCACCAGATTCACTAACAAGTGAAGTGTCTGCTGGTGAAACCATCACGATAGGGAGCAGACCAACGTGCTCAGATATTTTAGTGTATGCCTTCTCGTCCCTCTTCAAGGTCTTGCCATCACTATCAACCTGGAGGGCTATCTTGCTCTGCAAACCGTTGGGCATTCGATAGCTGCCACACATAGAGAACGTCTTCGTTCCATAGCGGAAATTGAATTTGTCCGATGGGGAGAAAGCGCTCTTTGTCATGGAAAGATAATAGATGGCGTCAAGAAGGTTAGTCTTGCCCTCACCATTGTTTCCAGATATGCAGTTGATGTTCGGAGAGAACTCCAGTTCCTGAAATTCTATGTTCCTGAAATCAGAAATTGCTATTTTTTCGAGATTTGGCATAACGCAAAGATAGAGATTTACGGCCAAAAAATTGTTTCATATGGCATTTTTTTCTATTTTTGTGGGCTATTCTACTGAATAGTAGCTTAACTGAAATATAATCAATTAAATATGGCAAAAGAAATTAAGCAGGAAAATCCTCAGGTTGCTCCTGAGTCAACTTCAATTGAGCAGTTCATCAAGAAGTACGCTAAGGCTATCAGCATCGGCGCAGCCGTTGTTATCGTCGTTGCACTTGCTGCTTTCCTTTACTCAAAGTATGTTTACGCACCTAAGAAGGCAGAGGCACTTGGCCAGCTCTTCCCTGCAGAGAACCTCTTCGCTGCACAGGATTACGAGACTGCCCTCAACGGTGACGGCAACGTCCTCGGTTTCGCTGAGGTAATCGACACATACGGCAAGAAGGCAGGCCAGGCAGCTTACCTCTACGCAGGTATCTGCGAGCTCCAGCTCGGCAACTATGAGAACGCAGTCAACTATCTCAAGAAGTACAATGGTAAGGACGCTATCCTCGCAGGTCGCGCTCTTGCTTGCGAAGGCGACGCTTACGCTGGTCTTGAGGAGTACAACAAGGCTCTCGCTTGCTACACCAAGGCAGCAAAGACATCTGACAACCTCTATGCAGCTGCTTACCTCCTCAAGGCAGGTATCGTAGCTGAGGAGCTTGGCAAGGATGCAGAGGCACTTAAGTGCTACAAGGAGATCAAGGATCAGTATCCTTATTCAGTTGAGGCACAGGACATCGAGAAGTACATCACTAGAGTCGAGGCAAAGTAATTATGGGAAGAGCATTCGAGTTCAGAAAAGAAAGAAAGATGAAGCGTTGGGGCCACATGGCTCGCGTTTTCACAAAGATTGGTAAGGAAATCACAATCGCTGTTAAGCAGGGCGGTCCAGATGTAACTGGTAACCCACGTCTCCGCGCACTCCTCCAGACTGCACGCAGCGAGAACATGC
>DCHT01000055.1:0-10922 GCA_002314885.1 Bacteroidales bacterium UBA1745
CCCCGGCCGACCAAACCACCCGCCGTGGAACACCAAAAAGTGGTGCAGTACTAGTGGCACTACTTCTGCGCCAAAACAGTGTTTGACGGGGCTGAGACGTAAAAAGAGCCAAGGCGCGGAGCCCCGGCTCTTTAGTTTTGCGCGGAAAAGTGGTGCAGTACTAGTGGCACTACTTCGCTTCAGTCTTGGCGATGAACTTTTCGACGTCGATGATGAAGCGGTCGTGAGTGCCTTCGCCGATGAGGCCGCGCTCGTCGTAGGCGGCGACTTTGAAGGAGACTCTGCGACGGTCGATTTCCACGACTTCGGTCTCAGCCCAGACCTTCATTCCGACTGGGGGTGGCGGAGACGTGTGAAACATTGATCTGAGTGCCCACGGAGCTCTGTCCTTCAGCGAGGTAAGGCTCGATGGAGAGGGTTGCGGCCTTCTCAATCAGCGCGATCATCATAGGGGTTGCGAATACCTTCACCTTGCCGCTGCCGACGTTGGTAGCGACATTCACTTCCGTCACGGTCGTTTCCTGACGACCTTTGATTCCGATTTCAACCATAATTTCAACGTTGAGATTGAGTTATCTTATACCGTACTTCTTGAGAATCTTGAGTATAGGCTTCTCGATGGATGCCTCCCAGAGGGAGTAGCCGTTGTCGTTAGGGTGCACACCGTCGGCGGTGGAAGATTCGCCGTTGTGGAGAGCTGCGTCAGGCTTGAGGTAGTAAACATCCTTGTACTGCTTGCAGGCGATGTTCATAAGGCTGTCGGAAAGGGCGCGGCGGCCGCCGAACTCCTTCTGTGATTCGGTGTTGAAATTCTCCCTCTCCCAGTAAATCGTGCGCTGGATGATGATAGGCTTGCCCGGATGCGCCTTGACCATACGGTCGATGAAAGGCAGGAGGCGTTCGCGGATCATCGGAATATTAGGGTTGGAGAATGGATCGAACACGTATGCATCAGCCTCAACGTCCTCGAGGAAGTCAGCGAAATAAGGCTGCATCTTGCAGTTGCCGCTGAATCCGAGCGGAACGACCTGGAGACCGGTCTTGCGCATAAACTGCATAGGATAGCTCATTCCGGCGCGGGTACAGCTGATACCGTGGGTGAAGCTGCTGCCGTGGAAGACTATGCGGTTGCGGAAAGGAGATTCGAGGGTCTCGAGGGTGCTGCCCTCAGGCACGCACACCTGGCAGCCGAAAAGTTCGCAATAGAGAGGCAGGTAGAGGAGACATTCCTTCTCGCCCGGAGCCATTGCTTTCACGATTTCGACGACCTTGTCGGCATCCTTATGATCACGGTCGAAGGTGCAGGCACCTGCCCACAGCCACTTGCCGTCCTTCTTGATATAGAGGTCAAAGCCGCGATATGAGCGATATGCGTCGCGGTTGATCACATTGCCATACTGAATGCTTACGCCGATGCGCTCAGCGTCGGTCTTGAAGAGCACCGTGAGACCGGCTGGCACACGGCACTGTTCATTCTCTCCCTTGGTAAAGCCCTTGTAGACACAAGTATCGACTCTGTGATAAGGGTTCGGCGTGTCAAGTGCCTTACCGCAGAGGTTGAGCTCGGAAGCCTCTACTTTCTTCCATTTGATGTCAGCGGCATTAGCCGAAATGCAGGCCGCGAAAACGGCAGCGATAAGGATGTATTTTCTCATATTCCGATAAGAACTTATTAGCGTAAAGTTAGTCATTTATTGCTACCTTTGTTCAGTTATCACCAACAAATCCGAAAAAAATGGACAGAAGGCATTTCTTCAAGATTTCAGCCACGGGCCTTGCAGGCCTCGCATTCGCAGACAGATTCAACATCGTCGAAGCCTGCAACAGGAAGGGCAAGGACAGCAGTTATTCGCTTGTCATACTCGGTGACACCCACTACGACAAGGCACCGGTCGAGCTCTACCACACGGACTACTCAGACCCGAAGCCGTCCAGGGAAGCGAACCATCGCAAGGAAATCCAGAGGAATATAGAAATGTGGGCAGACCGTTGTCCGAAGATGCTCAAGAGAGCCGGATGCCTCGTGGACGACAGCACGAAGATGTGCCTTCAGATGGGCGATATGATACAGGGCGACACTGGCAACTACGAAAGCCACGTGAGGTTCCTCGACGACACCTTCAATATGCTCAAGGATGCCCTCGGTCCGCTGCCATTCATCACCGTAGCAGGAAACCACGACCTGCGCGCGGCCGACGACAACGTGGCCAAAAGAGCCTACGACGACTATATGCCAGCCAGGATTTCGAAGGAACTCGGCCAGGAGGTCACCAAGACGACTTTCGCCTTCTGGATAGGCCCGGACGCATATATCGTAATCGACTTCAGCCGCCCGGACGACGAGGAAATCGAAAAATTGCTCAATGAGACCAAGAAGGCCAGATATACCTTTATAATATCCCACGGTCCACTCTTCCCTTTCGACAGTTCCAAGTACTACTACTGGTTCCTCTACGGCAAGAAACCGGAGCAGAGGCTGCGCTTCCGCAAGCTTTTCGCTCAGCGCAACGTGATCAGTCTCTGCGGCCACTCCCATTTCACGGATTTCGTGGACTGGTACGGCGACGGCGGCAGGATCACCCAACTCCACATGAACAGCGTGTGGGCGAAGGAAGAATATGCGGAATACAAGGAACTCGCCAGCACTCCGGAGGAATATGGCAATCTCCGAGCAATGCAGCCTGAAGCACAGGCCCTCTTCGACGAGGTTCGCCCGGGACTCAAGGCCTATTCGACCTCCGATGCTGCCGGCAGCTACAAACTGAAGGTTTCCGACGAAGGCGTGTACGTCGATTTCTACGCCGGCGATTCCACCCGCGTAAGCAAGACATTCAAGCTGAGATAATTACTGAAGGCCGTCCTGAGGGGCGGTCTTCTTTCTGAAGATCACCCTATCGTTCATCGTGAAGTTCAGCAGGCCCGAGATGAAAAGAGCAATCATCTCGCAGTACATCACGTCCCACTTCGTGAGCCACTGAATGCCCAGGAAGAGCCCTGTCTTGATGAAGAATACGGTGGTATAGGACAGATTGTAGCCAATGAAGGCCTTGAGATAATCCTTGAACGGAAGCCCCTTCATCCTGTCGCGCCATACGACCTTCGAGGACATAATGAAATTGACCACATTGCCGAATTCGAATGCAATGGCAGGCGAAAGCAGGCATATCAGGATGTAGCCGGTGTGCGTGTCCTCAGAGAAATTGCGGAAGATCAGATGGGTCAGGATCCACAGCACGAGCAAATCAGTGCCGGTTCCCGCGAGGGAGAACAGCAGGTGTTTCAGCAGTCGCCATATCGTAGGCCAGAATCCTTTTTTTTCCATAACACTGCAAATATACTATATTTGTTAATAAATGACGGTTTTCGAGTTCATAAGCAAGGTCTCCGACTTCGTCTGCGGCTATCCCCTCTTCGCCCTGCTGATCGGCGGAGGTATGTTCCTGTTCTTCTATTCAGGGGCACTTCCGCTGCGTTGGTTCGGCAAGGCAGTGGGTGCACTCAGACAGAAAAACAGCACTACAGCTCTGCAGAATAGCACTCAGACCCAGCTGAACAGCGGCAAAGGCCAGATCAGTTCCTTCCAGGCCCTGATGACTGCAATCAGCTCCACCGTGGGAATGGGCAACATCGCAGGCGTGGCAATCGCCATCTCAATGGGAGGCCCGGGCGCAATTTTCTGGATGTGGGTCAGCGCCCTCTTCGGAATGGCTACCAAGTTCTTCGAAGGCACACTGGCGATTATGTACAGGGGCCAGGACGATAACGGCAACGTCCAGGGCGGACCTATGTATATAATTACGAAGGGCCTGGGCAGCAAATTCAAACCTATGGCCGTCTTCTTCGCCTCCTTCGCAATGATAGGCAGTTTCTGCGTGATGCAGGCCAACCAGCTGACCGAATCCATCACCACCGTCGTGACTGAGCCTCTCGGCCTGGATACCAGTTTCTGGATAAAGGCCGCAATTGGCCTTGTAATGACGATATTGGTCACTCTGGTAGTGAAGGGCGGCATCACCAAGATAAGTGCACTGGCGAGCCGTATTGTGCCTTTTATGGTCACTCTCTACCTGATATTGGTACTTGTGATCACAGTCGTCCACATCGACAGGCTGCCGGAGGTGTTCGGACTGATCTTCCGCGAGGCCTTCAATTTCAAGGCAGGCTTCGGTGCATTGGCGGGAATAGCGATAATAGGCGCCCGCAGGGCAATGTACGTGAACGAGGCAGGCGTCGGCACCGCGTCTATGGTCCACGGATCGTCGAAGAATGACGACCCAGTGCGCGAGGGACTTGTGGCTATGCTCGGCCCGGCAATCGATTCGGGACTTGTCTGCACCCTCACCGCGATTCCAATCCTGATGGCAGGCTGCTACGACGTGGAAGGCGTCAAAGGCCTGAACATTGCGCTCAATTCATTCAGCGAACTGCTGCCGGGCTGGGGCCAATATGCACTGCTGACCACGGTGCTTTTCTTCGCCTTCTCGACTATGTTCTCCTACTCCATTTACGGAGTGAAATGCGCCTCATATCTATTCGGTGCAAAAAGAGGAAAATATTACGTCTATGCTTATCTGGCGGTGATTTTCATATCCTGCATCGCCTCCCTGAAACTGGTTGTGACGGTTATGGACTTCGCCTTCGCGATGATGGCTCTGCCGAATATGCTTACCGTCCTCTATCTGTCCCCTAGAGTCAGAGCAGAGATCCGAAAACAAGGTCGGAAATAGCCGCACGCGTGGCCTTGAGGCCGCCTGTGTCGTAAGGATGCACGCGGTTGGTCAGAACTATGACGGCAACGCGGCTGTCCAGGTCCATAACTATGCTCGTGCCGGTGTAGCCGGTGTGGCAAAGTATGCGGTGACCGCTCTCAGGCAGCACTTTGCCGCAGATACCGGAATGCGAACTGCGCACGTCCCAGCCCAGGCAGCGGCCCACTGCAGGATCGTTTTCCTCTGGCACCTTAGCCATCAGACGGACGGTCTCGGGCTTCAGTATGCGGCCGTCCTCATTCATCAGAGACTGACATATAACAGCCAGGTCTGAGGCGTTCGAGAACACGCCGGCATTGCCTGAGTTGCCCAGGTTGAGCACCCTCGCAAGCGGATCGTGGACAGCGCCGCGCAGAGGCAGTCCGTCCTCCTGCAATTCGGTCGGAGCAATAGGAGCGCCGCCGATTTCAACAGGCGTAACAGAATAATCTGTCAAAGGCAGATACGCAGTGTGCTTCAAACCCAGGCGGTCGAATACATTGGCCTGCACATAGTCGCAGAGCCTCTCCCCCGTCACCTGCTGAACGATATTCTGCAGTGTCACAAAGTTCAGACACGAATAGAGGAACTTCTCACCCGGTACGAAATGGCGGCCGGTGTCAGTGGCAATGTGATGCATCAGGGAATCAGGCTGTCCCGGACCGAACTTGGCCACGCAGCGAGGCACATTGGAATAGGCGTCAATACCGCTGGTATGAGTCAGAAGGTCGCGGACGGTAATGGCTCCCTCAGACATCACGAAATCAGGGAAATAGCGGCTTACGGTATCCAGAAGGCCGATTTCACCATTCTCAATAAGCTGCATCACGGCCATAGTCGTACCGACGCATTTGCTCAGCGAAGCCAGGTCGAATACGGCGTCCACGGTCATTGCGACAGTGTCGGGCACCACGGAAATATTGCCGTAGGCCTTGAGGAAATCGATATCCTCCCCGTTGACGACGCAGACTACGGCTCCTGGGATGATAGTGTCGTTTATTGCCTTCAGGGCTACTGAATCGATGCCGGCGGAGACGGTCGGCTCAAGGCGGTCAACGCTCTGAACGCGCGTCGCGGTGCAGGCGACGCTGAAAACGCTCACCAGCACCGCGACGAAAGCGGTATAAAGCTTCATAGACTAGATGCTGAAGTTGTGGTAGTGAGGGCCGAAGCGCTCGTAAGCGGCGCGGTCCAGTTCCTCACGGTCCTCAGGATGCGCAATGCTGGTGAGGAGCTTTGCCCTCTCCTGGCAGCTGCGGCCATAGAGATCGACTGCACCGTACTCGGTAACTACCCAGTGCGCATCGGCACGAGGAGTCACGATACCGCCGCCTGCATTGATGCGAGGGGTGATCTTGCTCTTGCCCTTGAGGGTCCTGGAGGCAAAGGCAGTGATGCTCTTGCCGCCCTCGGACATAGTGGCGCCCTTGACGAACTCGAGCTGTCCGCCGGTGCCGCTGAAGAAGCGCTCTCCGATGGAATCAGCACAGATCTGACCGGTGAGATCGACCTCGACTGCTGAGTTGATGGCCTTCATATGAGGGTTCTGGGCAATGATCCAAGGGTTGTTGGTGTAGGCGATGTCGCGCATCAGCACGTCAGGATTGTGGTCGATGAAGGAATAGACCTCCTGGCTGCCGAGCAGGAATGAAGACACGACCTTGCCGGTGTCTATCTTCTTGCAGGCACCGTTGATGACGCCGGCCTTGATGAGCTTGAGCAGGCCGTCAGCGAACATCTCAGTGTGGAGACCGAGGTTCTTATGACCGGCGAGTTCGCCTGTAAGTGCGTTCGGAAGGGCTCCGATGCCCATCTGGAGGCAGTCACCATCGTCCACGAGAGCCGCTGCATTCTTGCCAATGAGCTTCTCAATCTCGGTAGGCTCCACGAAACCGGCAGTAACGAGAGGAGCGTCGTCCTGCACGAGATAGTCGAACTTGCTGAGCGGAATGAGATTGCCGAATGCGAAAGGCACGTTAGGATTGATGACGCCGATGACGAGTTCTGCGCTGTCAATGGCGGCTACTGAACAATCGACCGAAGTACCGAGGCTGACCATACCGTTGGAATCAGGGAGAGAGACGTTCACGAGGGCCGCACCAAGCTTGATGTAGCCATCGCGATAGAGCTTAGGAGTCTCGCCAAGATGTACAGGAAGGTAGTCTGCATAGCCTGCATTCACGTTCTTGCGGACATTAGGACCGATGAAGAAACCCTGCTCGAAGAAGATTCCCTCGTATGCAGGATCGCTGTAAGGAGCGGGACCTTCTGTGTGGAAATGGTGGAAATGGAGGTCAGTGACATCTCCTGCGTCTGCACGGCGGCAGAGAGCCTGAATGAGGCAGTGAGGCACGCTGGCCACGCTGCTCAGATGCACGTGTGAGTGGGATGGGATGTGGCTGACGGCCTCGTCAGCACTTACGAAATTGATGTTCATATATTATAAATAGTGTTAATCTTTCTTGTAACGTCCAAGGAACCTGTTTGACTTGGTATAGACGAGCTTACCGCCCTTCAGGAGCTCATTGAGTCTGATGCAGTCATCAAGCGCTTGCCCATTGAATTCAATCTTTTCGAGATAAGTCCGCTTATGGTGCTTGATTATGATGGTCAGCGTCTTTTCATCTCCCAGATCGACCTTTATCCTGCGCATAGTAGGCAAAACGAGCCTGAGACACTCGTTTGAATGACCCGGGGTAAGGCCCAAATACCTTAAAACCATCCACGCAGGAAGTTTCTCCATTACCTCCTTGTCCAACCGCACACCGTCGGGATTGTCGAGAAGTCCGCAGGACGACATTTTCACGAAGTAATCAGGAGCAATGATCTTTCCGAACGGAAGAGTACAAGAAACAATAGCTTCGCATCCCAGTGAAGAATAATACTCGCGTCCATAATTATGGACCTCACCCTTGGAATCCCTGAATTCCCCGTTGATATCGGATATCAGGGCCGGAAGGTGGCCGGTCTTGTACATAGCTGTGTACAGGAGAGTCTTCCTATATTTATATGAGATGACTCTGATGCGGGAGAAGAAATCATTCCAAGCCTTATCCGTCCTGTAGGCCAGATCGGCAATGTTCCAATCGTCCTCGTCCATTTCGGACAGCATATTCAACTTTGCATTCGCGATGGACACACCTGAAATCGAAGTCTTGACCAGAATAGGCTCCACGCCCTCCTCGAAGAAGATGCAGGCAGCATAATCGTGGTCACGGTAGATCGTGTCTATCTTCTCGGAAAAGTCGGTATAATAATAGATAGTATAGTCATAATTCCTGGATCTGAAAGTCCTGTAGCCCTGAATTGCGTGCTTGCCTACGCGCTGGATAGAGCAGGAGATAAGGCTGTCGCAGAGATTGAGGTTGAGGGCAACGGCACGAACTCCCCCACTGAGAAAACTGAAGCGGTACATCGCGATTCTCTTACCCACCGTAGCCGTCGCCCTGACATTCGGATGCTCGAGCCACACGTTGTAGATGCCTGCAGCGGCATTTTCCCTGCCGTGGGAGAATTTACTGCGCACTACAGTGTCCACGACAGGCATCATCACGAGGCCGGAGGCGGCATTCGATTCCTTAGTCTGATGGCCAAGGTCAAAACCGAACATCTCTCTGTCATCGTAATAATAACAGCAATAATTGGTCGACGGATCGTGACGGGTATATGGTACGACCTGCACCATTCCGTGTGGATAGGCCGCCGTAGCGAATATCTGGTCCCTGAGATTGGTACCGACGAAAGGATCCACAAAACGAGTCAGGTTAGCGGCCCCCAGACTTAGAGGCAGCAACAGGAACAATATGAGCAGAAACCTTTTCATTTTACTTGCAAACCATAATATCGAGAATGACGGAATCGGTCTGGAGCATACCTCTGGAGCCGATTTCGCCAAGATTTGAGATTGTCTTCTCGACCTGCTGGTCGATGATGCCGTCAGTGAAGTTGACGCATATTCCGTCGAGGGCAAGCACAGCGGACTGGAGGGCGCAGGAAACGCCGGAAGCCACTTTCATCGCGCAGCCTTCCTTTGCTCCGTCGCAAACCATACCGGTGATGCTGCCTATCATATTCTTGATAGTGGCGCCCATCTGCGAAACGGAACCGCCGCGCAGCATCACGATGCCGCAGGCAGCACCCGTGGAGGCCACGACGCAGCCGCAGAGGGCAGAGAGACGTCCCAGATAGGACTTGATATGAATGGCGATGAGGTTGCTGAGCACAAGTGCCCTGAGCAGCTGCTCCTCGCTGGATTTCAGATGCCTTGCGGCCGCGATCACAGGAAGCGACACGGTCAGGCCCTGGTTGCCGCTGCCGGAATTGCTCATCGCAGGCATAGTGCAGCCGGCCATACGGGCGTCCGAGGCCGCAGCGGTCATAGACATACAGGCCGCCATAAGGTCCGTACCAAAGACCTCTTCATTGATTCCTGCGCAGATGGTCTTGCCCACTTTGAGGCCATAGTCGCCTCTGAGACCTTCGTCGGAAATGGCAGTATTCATCGCAACTTCCTCACGCATAAGGTCCAGATCCGCCAGATCGCAGGTGGTCGCGAATTCATATACAAGACTGAGTTTCAGGAACTTACCTGATTCAGCTTCATCCACCGACTCAGCAGAGGCATCCTTGCGCCTATCTTCGATGACCTCGCCATTCCTGGCGACATAGACTATGGAATCGTGTTCGTCCTCGATGATGCAAACGGAAGTCGAACCATCCTCGAAAGTACAGTCAGCCTCGGCGTAAAGCATCTTGTGAGAATCCGCGAGGCTGACGCTGACACGGCCTTCCTCGCTGAAACGCTTTGCGGCTTCGACGGACTCAGGACTGACTTCCTTGAGTACCTCCAGACCATATTCCCACTTTCCGCATACCACTGCAAGGGCAGCTGCCACAGGCAGGCCGGTCAGACCGGTGCCAGGAATACCCACACCCATAGCATTCTTGAGTATGTTAGGGGATACTTTGACCTCGACCTTGGAGACCACGTCGCCCTCGGAAGCGGCCCTGGCAACTGCGATCGCAACCGCAATAGGTTCAGTGCAGCCCAAAGCTGGCTTTACCTCACGATGGAGGATGTCTATTATGCGGTCGTAGGTCTGACGTTCCATAAATAATTGCTTTAACAAGCAAATATACAAAATAACTGCGAATAATTGCATATCTTCGCAGTGGTATAGTTTATGATAATAGAAATCAGGAAAAATAAATTGAAACTTATGAATATCTCACTGACCAAAACAGCCCTCGTGGCCATCGCATCCCTCATCTCATTCGTCGCATCAGCCGGCAATTACGGCTACAAAGGCACTACCGACACCAAGGTGATGGGCAAGGAAGAAGTGCAGAACGACCTCGTGCTGAACGTCACGGAAACGGAGAACGGCATCAGCTTCTCTATGACCGGATATGAGATTCTCGGCTACAAGAACATCTCAATCACAGGCACGGCCGTGCTGGACGAAAACGGCAAGGTAGTGGGCTGGGACAAAATCGTCATAAAAGGTGCGCCCGCCAAAGTCAAGGACATCACAGGGACCCTCGGCAAGACGAGCGCAGATATCAGAATGACAGGCAAGGCAGGAGGAATGTTCAATTTCGACATCCACTACACAGCCAAGAAATTATAAATCAATTACTTGAAATTGACACAGAGCTTCGAACCATCATACTCGAGGCTCTTTTTTTGCAGTCCTTCTGGGGTGACGGCCACGACTTCAATGCCGCGACTGAGGACCATTCCCGGATAGGAGCCCTCGCGCTCACCGACAGTAAGCTGAGCGCCAGCCTCATCCCAAACGAATGGAATGCGGGCGCACTCTCCCCTCTCGTAGGCGAAGCTTACGCCGTCATCCTCGTAGAGGCTGAACTGAGCGTCGGCACCGGTAAAGACATAGACAGTCAGGCTGCCGTCCTGCTCCTGGGCGGTGTATTCAATCTGAGGTCCCGTGACGACGATCTGACCACCACGGGCATAGAGAGGAATATAGTCGTATGGCGCATCGGCATTGAGAGAGCCGCCTGAGACAGCTGCAAAATCTTTGTTCAAATCATACCAGACGCCTTCCGGCAGGTAGATTTCGCGGCTGCGGGCCCCGTATTCGTAGACAGGACATACCATAATCGCGTCACCGAACATAAACTGGTCGGAGATCTCGCGGGCAGAAGCATCGT
>DCHT01000055.1:11001-18791 GCA_002314885.1 Bacteroidales bacterium UBA1745
TAGATGTAAGGCATCAGGGCGTAGCGCATACGGTCGCAGCGGAGTATGGCCTCGTAGGTCTGAGAGCCTTCAGGAGCGATGTTCCAGGCCTCGCGGAAAGGATACTGACCGTGGGAGCGGTAGAGCGGATTGAACATACCCATCTGGTGCCAGCGGGTCTGCAGTTCGCGCCATTCCTTCATATCTTCAGTGACCTTGCCGCTTTCGTTATATATCTGATTAGCAGCTACATAGCGATTCTCCACGCTGAAGCCACCGACGTCCTGAGTCCAATACGGAATGCCGCTCATAGCGTAGTTGAGACCGGCGCTGATCTGGGTCTTCATATCCTCCCAGCGAGTGCCGATGTCGCCGCTCCAGGATGCGGTGGAATAACGCTGGAGACCGGCGAATCCGCTCCTGGTGAGCAGGAAGACACGCTGGTCCGGAGCCTCTTGGCGCTGACCTTCCCAGATGGCCTGGGCGTTCATAAGTCCGTAGGCGTTGAAGTACTGTGTTGACGGGCCGAGGGCGGTCGGGCCGCACATAGCCTTGCGATAGTCCATATTGGTGCAGTCGTGGATATTCGGCTCGCTGGCGTCCATCCACCAGGCGTCCACGCCGTAGCAGAAAAGGTGCTCGTTCATCTGCTCCCAGAAGAGCTTGCGGGCGCCTTTCGCGTATGCGTCGTAGAAAGACTGCTGATAGCCCAGCCAGTCTTCCACGCTGTCGCGCACGGCAGTCTGATATATCCAGCCCTTTTCGTCCATTTCATTGAAATGCTCGGTGCCGGTGTAGAACTTCGGCCACACTGAAATCATATATCTCGCACCGAGATTGTGGATGCTGTCCACCATAGCCTGAGGGTCAGGGAAACGGCTCGCCTCGAACTCGTGGCTGCCCCACTGATCGTCTGCCCAATACTGCCAGTCCTGGACGATATTGTCCACAGGAATGTGCCTCTGACGCATTTCAGTGAGGGTTGAGAGTATGTCTTCCTGACTGCGGTAGCGTTCGCGGCACTGCCAGTAGCCCATAGCCCACTTAGGCATAATAGGAGCCTTTCCGGTGAGGCTGCGATAGCCTCGGATGACGCCGTCTGGATTGCCTCCGGCGATGAAATAGTAGTCTATCTGATCCTGCATTTCACCCCACCAGGACATCTGGCCCTGCTGGGCGTCAGGGACTGGTGAAAGCACCTTGAGAGCGCAGTATGAAACGCCTCCGTCAGGATCCCACTGCACTAGCAGATGATGCTTCCTGCCGGCCTCGAGGGCACATTCGAACTTGTGGCTGTTAGGATTCCAGGCAGTCCTCCAGATGGTCGGAACGACTACCTCACCGTCCAGGAACACCCTGGTGTAACCGGCATAGTAGAGCAGGAAACGATAGATTCCGGACTCGGACGGCTCGATGTAGCCGTCGAACATAACGTGGGAGCCATTGAAATCGAAATTCTCCGGAGCGCCGTACACCTTAAGCAAGTCAGGCTCGATGAGATATTCCTGGTTGAGGGCCGTCTCGCGGCGGATGAGAGTCTCCCCTTCCGCCGGCTTGTACATACCGGTGAGAGCGCCTTCTTCGCCGTCGCGGTCATAGAGAGTGAAGACCTCGCCGAGTTGGGAATAGTCGCGCGGATCACCCCAGCGGCAGAAACTGTAACTGTCCCAAAGTATGCCGTAGCCCTTGCTGGATACGATGAACGGCACTGATATCTTGGTGTTGTACTGAAAGAGTTCCTCGTTGCGGCCCTTGTAGTTCCACTCGTCGGCCTGGTGCTGACCAAGACCCCAGAAGGCTTCATCCTCGGGCGAATCGAAGACCTGACGCACGGTCCAGGCATCGCTGCCATCGACGCTTATCGGAGAGAAGGAACGCCCGGCTTCCGCACTGAGAATATTGCCCTGAACATCGTAGAAGGTCACTTTTCCGTCGGCAAGGCAAACGGAGGCACTGAGCGCAGAGGTGCTCACGATTGCAGTGGAATCGGTCCAGCGGACAGAGGTCGCCACTTTGGATTCGCGGGGCACGACGCAGAGAGAAGCCTTGTTGCTGAACCTGGCCTCTGCCGGAACGGCACTCACCCTGATCACATCTTCGCGCACGGCCAGTACCCTTACGCGGCTGCCGTCTTCGAGGCGTATTGATACTCCCTTGTCGCCGGAGCAGGCAGCAAGGCCCAGAATGGCAGCTGCCAGCATCAGTGTCTTTTTCATATATCGAGTCGTATTATTCGTTCATCTGCAGGATTTCCATACACATCCTGCCGTTGTGATAAGGACATTTCCAGAAGCCTGCGAGGTCGTCCTCCCTGTTCGGAGTGCCGTCGGCCCTGAGGCTCCAGTACCACTCGCCTTCCGGATTGATGATATTCTGCTTGATGAATGCCCATTCCTGCACGGATTTCTCCAGCCATCCTGCCGCAGTCGAATCGGCCACTGCCTTGCGGTATTTCCACTGCCAGAGGCATCCCACAACGGTTTCGGCCTGTACCCACCAGTGGCGGTCGGCATCGGTTTCGCCGTCCACGATATCCCTTTCGTAAATCATTCCGCCTTCGGCTGACCAGCCTTCAAGAGCGGCGACTGCGGTCTGTGCGCAGGCGGACTTCACCCTTTTGAGAAGAGCCTCGTCCCCGAGCACTTCGGCGGCCTCGGCAAGCAGCCAGGCGCATTCGATGTCGTGACCGTAGGAAGTCACGTGGGAAGTATTGCTCCAGTCCTCCGAGAAGAAGAGAGCGAGGTGTCCGTCAGGCAGCAGAATCCTGTCCAGAAACACTTCAATGAGGTTTTTCAGCTGCTTCTGAAGCCCGGCATCCTTCCACACGCGATAGAGCGAAGTGTAGCCCTCAAGCACGTGAAGATGGGTGTTCATAGTCTTCGCGTCGTTCTGGTCCTTTTCGCTCAGACGCATATCCTCGATTGGATTCCACTCCTTGGTGAATGCCTCGAGATAACCGTTCAGGACATTGTCGAAACTGTATTTTTCGATAGACCTGTAGAGCTCGATTGCGAGCTCGAGAGAGCCCTGGTCGCCGATGGCGCGATAGAGTTCGCTGAGGCCGTAAACCGTGAATGCAATGGCGTAGATCTGCTTTTTCGTGTCCAGCGGATTCCTCTGCGCATCGAGGCTCCAGTAAGTGCCGCCGTTCTCCTTGTCGAAGAAACGATCCCTGATCTCATCCCTCGCCAGAAGGGCTGCGCGAAGGTATTCCTCACGGCCCAGGAGCCTGTAGGCAGAAGCGAAGGTCCACAGGATGCGGGCGGTCAGGATTCCGCCTCTGGGAGCATCGGCACAGAGTTTGCCGTTACCATCGATGCGACCATAGAAGCCACCATTGGGATCTATCATCCTTTCAAGCCAGAATGGAAGTATGTTCTCAGTCAGTTCGGAAGCCGCCTCGGACTTCAGGAAATTAAGCGAATTGGTCATATAACAGTTACTTACGCACCAAAATTATAAAATAATAGGTATGAGTTATACATATATGCAATAAATTTCCAATAATGGTTAAAATTATATCAGTTTTCTAATTTTTTCATATATTTGCACCTAAATAAGTACAAAAATGTCAGAAGTTCTATACGAAATATCACAGCTTTCCTCAAAAGACTGCTTCCACATAGCGGAGCGTCACAAGAATGCTTTCACCTATCCTCTGCACCGTCACAAGGAGTGCGAACTCAATTTCGTGCAGTACGGAAAAGGAGTGCGCCGAGTCATCGGTGACAGCATCGAGGAGATAGGCGACTACGACCTCGTGCTCATCTCCGGCGAGAACCTGGAGCACGTCTGGGAACAGGGCAACTGCAAGTCTTCGGACATACGCGAAATCACCATTCAGTTCGAGCCCGACCTGCTCGGTCCGAACCTGATGGCGAAGAACCAGTTCGCCTCGATCGTGAGGATGCTCGAGAAGGCCAAACACGGACTGTCCTTCCCTCTCGACGCTATTATGAAAGTCTATGGCAAATTAGATACAATTACCTCACATACAGATAGTTTCGAGCAGCTGCTCAATCTGTTGAAGATACTTTACGAGCTCTCCACCTTCGAAGCGAAAAGCCTCGCATCAAGCTCTTTCGCGAACGCTTCCAGAGACCAGGAAAGCCGCCGTGTGAAGACTGTGAAGCAGTACATAAACGACCACTATTCAGAGGACCTGACTCTCGAGAAACTGGCCGGTCTGATCGGTATGAGTCCGTCTTCTTTCAGCCGCTTCTTCAAGCAGAGAACCAACAAGACTCTGTCCACTTATATCACCGACATCCGCCTCGGAGTGGCAGCCCGCGCACTGGTCGATTCAACCCAGAACATCTCGGAAATCTGCTATGCCTGCGGCTTCAACAACCTCTCCAATTTTAACCGTACTTTCAAGAACAAGAGGGGTATGTCACCGAAGGATTTCAGGGCCCTCTATAAGAAGAACCAGATAGTGGTATAAAATTGTAAACTATCTGCAAAAATAGTATTTGTTTTGCCTTACGCACGATTCTAACTTTGCATTGCTAGCAAATTGAAAGTCGTGACCACGGTTAAAACACTAAAAAGAGCATTGCTCTTCGCATCAATCCCTCTCCTGAGCATTTCCTGCTGCAGGAGCTCTCAATCAGAGAAATTCAGCGTCCCAGTACAGCACAACTGGCTTTTCGAGGCCGGCAGACCTGCCGTTCTCAGGGCAGAACTCGGCGACGCAGACAGCACAGCCCTCGAAATCGAGACCGTGCTTATCCTCGACCGCAGCCTTATGAGCGAGGTCAAGGACACCGTCCTGACCACCAGCCAGAAGGTCAGAGCCAATTCAGGTTACACCAAGATCAGACTCGGCCGACTCGAGCCGGGCTTCTATCAGGTCAACATCAGCTACACCAACGAAAGCGGCGAAAAGCAGAGCCTGGATCCGTTCAACATCGGTTGCAGCCCTGAGAAGATCGTGTCCGAGAAGACCGCCAAGGCCGATTTCGACGAATTCTGGGCAAATACGCTCGCTGAACTCGCCACGGTGCCTATGGATCTTCAGATGACACTTATGCCTGAGAACAGCGACTCCTGCCGCAACGTCTATCGCGTGGAATACAAGTCCCTCGGCGGCGTGACCGTCGGCGGCATCTACGCTGAGCCTGTGGCAGAGGGCACATATCCCGCACTCGTCGAGTATATGGGCTACGGTGCCGACGTCTATCCATATCACGGTGTCGACAACCCTGAGACCATACAGTTCCTGGTGAGCGTACGCGACCAGGGCATCTTCCGTGACGAGCAGCAGCGCTGGATCGACCGCGGACTCGCTTCCAAGGAGGATTTCTACTATCGCGGTGCCTTCTGCGACGCAGTGAGGGCCGTGGATTTCATCGCTTCCCGCGAGAAGACCGACCAGAGCCGCATCTTCGGATGGGGCGAGAGCCAGGGCGGCGCACTCACCTGGATTGCCGCTTCCCTCGACCACCGTTTCCGCGCAATCGCGCCTGCAGTGCCTTTCCTCAGCGATTATGAGGACTACGCAAAGATCGTATGGTGGCCAATGTGGGAGGTTTTCGAGACAATCGAGAAGGAAGGCCTCGACAAGGCTGAGGTGCTCGATATGATGACCTACTTCGACGTGATGAACTTCACCGAGAAGATCGAGTGCCCGGTGAAGATGGGCTTCGGACTGCAGGACCCTGTATGTCCGCCGCACACCAATTTCGCCGGATACAACAATGTAAGGACAGAGAAGACCTGGAATGTCTATCCGCTTTGCGGCCACGGCATCTGGCAGGTCTCCGAATGGGCTGAAGAAAGAAACCGTTGGTTCAAGACTTTTGAGTCAGAAAACTGATATTTCACACTATATTAACTATTAAACCAAGCAGTAACATGAAAATCAAGTTGTTTTCTTGTTTGATGATGCTCTTCGCTTGCGTCACGCTGTCTGCTCAGACATCCAAGACCATTTCCGGTACGGTTGTCGACGACAAAGGCCAGCCTGTGATTGGAGCCAGCATCCTCGAAAAGGGTACCAACAAAGGTACCATCACTGACTTTGACGGCAATTATGCAATTACTGTCAAAGAAGGAACCACACTTGAGATCTCTTCCATCGGTTACAAGACTGTGGAAGTGGTTGTAGGCAGCGAGTCTGTTTACAACGCCGTTATCGGCGAGGATACTCAGCTTCTCGACGAAGTAGTCGTTGTCGGCTACGGTACGATGAAGAGGAGCGACCTCTCCGGCGCGTCCGTCTCAATGAAGGAGTCAGACCTCAAGGGCTCTGTCATCACCTCTCTCGACCAGTCACTTCAGGGTCGTGCAGCCGGTGTCAGCTCAGTCCAGACCTCTGGTGCTCCTGGTTCATCATCTTCCATCCGCGTCCGCGGTCAGGCAACTGTCAATGCCAACGCAGAGCCTCTCTACGTAATTGACGGTGTGATCGTTCAGGGCGGTGGTGCTTCAGGCGCAGACTTCGGTCTCGGTGACGCACTCGGCAACGGTAAGGTG
The DNA here is from genome assembly GCA_002314885.1 of Bacteroidales bacterium UBA1745. Lineage (GTDB taxonomy): Bacteria > Bacteroidota > Bacteroidia > Bacteroidales > UBA932 > Cryptobacteroides. Next base: position 17,458 of record DCHT01000055.1, read on the forward strand.
TCAACCATCTCCCCTCTCTCAACCATCAACCCTTCCGACATCGTAAGTATGGAAATCCTCAAGGATGCTTCCGCTACTGCAATCTACGGTGCTCAGGGTGCAAATGGTGTCGTTCTCATCACCACCAAGCACGGTAAGGCCGGCGAGGCTAAGTTCTCATACGACGGTATGTTCGCTGTAAGCAACCAGAGCAAGCGTCTCGATATGATGAACCTCCGTGAGTTCGCAGAGTACTATAATGATCTCGCGCGCATAGGCGAAATCTCCTCACCTGATCCAGCATACGGTGACCCTTCACTCCTCGGTGTAGGTACCAACTGGCAGGACGAAGTGTTCCGCACCGCTCTCCAGCACTCACATCAGCTCAGCGCTACTGGCGGTACAGACAAGGTTCAGTACTATGTATCAGGTTCTTATATGGACCAGCAGGGTACCATCATCGGTTCCAACTTCCAGCGTTTCAGCGTACGCACCAACGTCGATGCACAGCTCAAGAGCTGGCTCAAGCTCGGTGTCAGCGCTACTTACGCAAACACCAAGGATAACCTTAAGCTCGCAGACGGTGGCGAGGGTGTGATCTTCTACTCCCTCACTTCCCTTCCTGACGTCCCTGTCTATGACATCGACGGCAACTACTCAACCGTAGTCCGCGAGGGTTACTCCACCAAGAACCCTGTGGCTGTCGCAATGCTCAACACCAACACCCTCAAGCGTCAGAAGCTCACCGGCAATATGTACCTTGAGATCAAGCCTATCAAGTGCCTCACTTGGCGTACTGAAGTAGGTATGGACGTAAGTTCTTCACACGCAGAGCGTTACAGACCTCTCATCGACCTCGGAGCATATCAGGTGACCAAGAACTCAATGAGCGTTCAGAAGAACAACAACACCTTCTGGCAGCTCAAGAACTACCTCACTTGGAACCAGGATTTCGGCGAGCACCACGTAACCGGTATGATCGGTCAGGAAATGTGGGAATCCACTTGGAACTACCTCGGCGGCAGCAGCCAGGATCTCGCATCTGACGATGTTCACAACGTTTCCCTCGGTGACAAGACCTCCTACAACATCAACAGCGGCTTCGGTTCTGCAGCAATGGCTTCCTTCTTCACCCGTTGGAACTACAACTACCACGACCGCTACCTCTTGACCTACACCTTCCGTTATGACGGTTCCTCAAACTTCGGTCCTGACAACAGGTGGGCAGGCTTCCACTCAGTGGCAGCTTCCTGGAAGTTCACCAACGAGGACTTTATGGAAAGTGCAAGGAGCATCCTCAGCAACGGTAAGATCCGCGTAGGCTGGGGCCAGACCGGTAACTCCAACATCGGTGG
>DCHT01000015.1 GCA_002314885.1 Bacteroidales bacterium UBA1745
AGTGGTGCAGTACTAGTGCCACTACTTCTGCGCCAAACAAAGCCAACAGTCACGCGAAACGTGACTGTTAGGGCCAAAACCACCGTAACAGTCATCCGATGCGTGACTGTTGGAGGAAAAAAAGAATAACAGTCAGCGATTTGCTGACTGTTAGAAACGGAAAAGAGGCGAAACGCACGCCGAAAAGACAGCAAAAGTGGTGCAGTACTAGTGGCACTAGTTCTGCGTCACCAAGCGATGGTCTTGACGTATTCGTGACCGAACTGGTCGGTGACGCGGATTTCGCCGGAAGTGCAGCCCTCGGAAGGGGTTGCGCGGAACATATAGGTCTCCTCGGAAGGAGTGCAGTACTTGCGGTTGGTCTTGTGGGTGAAGGTCGCGTAGAGGTCGACGTAGTCAGGGTCGAGTTCTGGATGGAGCTCCATATCGGCCACCTTCACGCCGTTCTCGTACCAGGCCGGAGTGCTCCAGCCGTCGCCGTAGTTCCAGACGTTGGCCTTGACGAAGCCGTCGCCCGTCCTCAGAGGAGAGAAGACGCTCATCTGCTGGCTGCCGTCCATACCGCAGCCCTTGTAGTACCATTCCACATTCTCGCCGTCCACGCTCATCACGACGTAACCCTGAGGAGCACCGTTGGTGTTGATGTGCCTGTTGAAGCGAAGGGCACCGGTAGCACGGGAGACGGTAGTGCAGACTATGTTGTCCACAGGGTCCACTCCCTTGTAGAGGAAGCCCTTGTCGGCATAGTTGAACTGGAAGTTGCTATGATAGTGTCCGGCCCAGGTGTAAACCTTCTTGTAGGAAGCCAGAAGCGGGAAATAGCGGTCGTAGTTGCGGTCTTTCGAGCACCAGGAGCCGCTGCGTTTCTTGAAGAGCTGGGCGTGGCCGCAGAGCATTACGACCTTGTCTTTCGGCACGAATTTGAGGTCGTTCTCAAGCCATTCCATCGTCCTGTCCTCGAGACCGTCACCATAGTTCGCAGCCGAATTCGGACGGTCGTAGGTGATGTCGCTCACGATCACGTAATGGATCTGTCCGAGATTGAAGGAATAGTTCTGAGGCCCCACGTACATATCGAAGAACATATTTCCCAGGTCGCTGTTGAAGAGCGTAGTCTGGTCATAGTCGTGGTTGCCCATTACATTGAAAGTCGGACAATTGATGGTACCGGCTACGTCCAGATAGTCGTCGTAGGCATACATATAGTTATATACCAGGTCGCCGAGATTGATTGAATAGACATCTCCGCCGATGGCTGCACGCGTCTTCTCTATATCCGGAGCGACGACATCCCTCCAGGCCTCCATAGAATTGTCCATATCGTATGGACGCACCTGCGGATCGGCCACCATCATAACGGTATATCTGTCGCTCTGAGTCTCCTTTGGAGCAAGCACGAAGTCGGCGGACACGGCCTTCTCATATCGGGCAATACGACGATAGAACCTAGGGATACCGGCATAAGTCGTAACCCGATAACCACTTGGAATTGAGATATATACAAACCTGGCCTCAGCAAGGTCGCTGGTCATTCGATAGGCGCCTTCGGAGTCAGTGGTGACGCAGTTGCGGCCGTCGGAAACGACCACGCCCTCGACAGGAGATCCGTCAGTTGAGGTGACGTGCCCATAGACATTGGAACCATCGGCCAGAGGTTCTGCGGATGCAGCTTCCTCGTTCGGACAGTTTCCGCCCATATTCACGTATGGAGCAGCCGCACAGATGGCGGCCCTGCGGCCGGTGGCAGCCTGTATCTTGCCGAAGTTCTGACAGTCAGCCAATATGCACTGCACGGCACTGTGGCCACCGAAATAGCCGACTATGCCAGCCGTATGTATGCCGCTGTCGTTGTTCTCGAACTTGTTGCCGCCGGAATTGCTGTGGACGCTGCCGTAGTTGGTGCAGTTGCGCACGTATGCTCCCTTGTACTCCTTCTTGGTGTAGATGCCGCCCACGATGCCGCCAACGCTGCTGCGGCTGCGGGCACAGGCTCCGTCGAAGAACACCTCTCCCCTGTTCATACAGCGACGTACGTGCACCGGACGGCCCATATTGCCGACGATACCACCCATACAGGAAACGCCTTCAGCGAGGGATTTCACAAGCCCATAGTTCACACAGTCACCCACTACGAGGGCTGCGTGAGGGAAGCCTACGATACCGCCCAGACTGACTGAAGCCTGACCGTCCGCAGTGACCGTCCCGAAGTTGTCGCAGCACACCACATCCATCTTGGTGAAGCCCACGACACCGCCCACGCGTACCTGGCCGGGAGTGGTGGAATCCAGGGACTGGACGTGCTCAGTGAGCACCTCTCCCCTGTTCACGCAGAACTTGACAGGCATCTTGAGGCCGGAACCGACCACGCCGCCTATATTCTCGCAAGGGAAATCCGTGGAAGCCTTGACTATGCCTTCGTTGACGCAATAGGCCACGACGGGACTGCCCTCCATTTCCTTGCCGTAGGAGCCTCCCACGACGCCTCCGAGGCTGATCGGGAGTTCCGCTTTCTGGTCTATGGTGCCGCAGACTGTGCTGATGCGACCGTAGTTGCTGCAGTTGAGCACGTATGCACGGTTGCTGCCCACCACGCCACCGATATAGATTTCGTCAGCCGTGAAGTTGCACTTGTGGTCTATGCTGCCATAGTTCTTGCAGTTCGCAACCTTGCCTCTGTTTATGCCGACAACGAAGCCGAAGAAGTATTCGCCGGCCTTGCTGGTAAGCTTCGCATTGCAGGATGCGTCGATGACGAGGTTCCTGACCTCGCCGTCCGGCAGGAGTTCGACTATCAGCGGAGCCTTCGCTGCCCAGCCTGTGATGCTGTGGCCCTGGCCGTCCAGAATGCCTCCGAACGAAGTCATAGAAGCGAATTTCTTCTCCTTGGAGAGGTCAATGTCCGCAGTCAGGAGGACAGTGCCGTCGTCAGAGCGCCACTCATCGGTCGGCTGACCGGCATTGAGAGCGTTGATGAAGGCAACGAGGTCCTTGGAAGTGGCGATGCTGCCGGCCCAGGAAAGGGTGCAGCATACGACAAACAGCAGAGACAGGGCGAGACGTTTCATATCCTGATGATATTATGCTGATTACCAGCTGATTGTAGTTGTGTAAGTATTACCGAAGCGGTCCTTCACCTTGATGGTACCGGTGCCGCTTGCAGCTGTGACATAGGTCCTGAACATAGTAGGGCAGGTCCTGTCGTCGTCAGTGTATCCCGACCCGGTCTTGCCGAGGGTGGAATTGTTGTTGACGTACCAGGTGCGGATTTCAGCGAGGCCCAGGTCGTACATATAATCCTTCGCGGCGGAGGTCACGCGGGTCATAGGAATGTCCGCTGAACCTTGATTGAAGGTAGGGGCACTCCACATTTCGTCCCACATAAAGACGTTTGCATAGACATATTTGTCGCCGTAAGTGCCAGGCGCGTATGCGTGGATCTGATAGCTGTCGTCGAGGACATTATCCCCGATATAGGCCACTCCGTTGACATATTTCCAGTCCCTGTAAGTGTAGGCAGGGCTCTTGCTGGCAAGATATTTTCCGCTCTGGTAAGGGATAGGATGGAACTTCCAGGAGATCTCGCCGTTCTTCACGTCCATAATGACGAAGCCGCGAGGAGTGCCGTTAGCTCCAAGATACTCGTTGGTCCAGAGTTCTCCCGTGGTCCTGGTAAGGGTGTGGGACTCGATGACCGGTGAAGCGGATGGATAGTTGCCCGCAAAATTGAAGGTGGAATGGGTGTGTCCAGCCCAGGCATAGACCTTCTTGAACTTCGAGAGGAGATTGCGGTAGTCGGCTCCGTGAGGAACGCTCGAAGAACTGCTCCTGTCGCTGCCGCTGGCCATCTTGAACATAGGCGAATGGGCACAGATCATCACCGTGGTTTCGGTGGAAATCTGCTTCAGGTCGTTCTGGAGCCAGGTCCAGGTCCTGTCGGAGAGACCGGTGGAATAGTCCCTGAGAGTGCCATCGCTTTCGCGTATCTTCATCATCATATCATCCACCACGATGTAATGTATGCCTCCCAGATTGAAGGAATAGTCGCGTGGTCCGAGATACTGCTCGAAATATGCGGCGCCCTCATCATCGTCCTTGGCCTTGGTGTTGTGGTCGTGGTTGCCGATGACGCTGTAGGTCGGATAGTTCAGCGAAGCCAGTCCAGGTACGTAGTAGGACGAATACAGGCTCATATCCTCGTGGACGAGGTCGCCCAGGCAGATGCCATAGACGGCCCGACCGGAAATGGCGGAAGAAACCTCATTGAGCGTTTTGAACATATCCTTGCAGCAGTCCAGGGAGTGGTAGGCGAAATTGTCGTAGCTGGCTCCGCTGGAACGTGGCTGAGGGTCAGCAGTGAAGATCACGGTGTACTCGTCAGGATTGGAAATCTTGTAGAGGGTGAAGTTCACCTGCTGATAAACGCCTCCCACAGGAGTGAGGTCGGAAAGCCTCTGGAAGAACTGCGGAATGCCTCCCTTGACCGCCGCACGATAAGCAGACGGAGTCGAAACATATATGAATTTAGCCGTGGAGAGATCGGTCGGAAGCGAGTACTTGCCGGATGCGTCAGTCTTGGTGCAGTTCAGACCGTCGGAGACGACCACTCCTTCGAGATAGTCTCCCCCGCTGTCCGTCACAATACCGCTGACAGTTATCTTCGCCGTCTGACCGCCTTCGCCGCCTTCTCCTCCCTGAGGCACCTTGTCGCAGGAAACAACCGCGACAAGGAGCACGAGGAGATATGTAAGAAATCTTTTCTTCATCTATCTATATTTTATTTGCCATCCCAGAGAGTGGTGCCCGAAACGCTTGGGCTGCCGCTTCCGACAAGATGTGCATCTGCAGACATCGTGCCTTCGTAAACTGCAGGAAGTCCGGAGAAGGCTCCGCCTATCTTGTTGTTGCTGAATGAACAGCCGGCCGCTGCAGTTCCAGCGAGGGCGCCGTATGTCTCAGTGCCATTGGCTGTAGTGGTGGAAGTCATCTTCACATTGCCGTAGAATGAGCAGGAAGTGAAGGATGAACCGCCCTGTGCGATACCCACGAGTCCTCCGGATGAATAGTATGCCGAACCGGAAGATGTGCCGCTGACGTCGCATACGCTGCTGCTGCCGCTGAACTGCGCGTCACGGGCGTAGCCTGCAAGGCCGCCCACATACGAGCGGTTGCCCTGACCGAGGCTGCCGGTGTTGCTGCAAGCGGTGACAGTGCCCACGTGGATGGAACCCACGATGCCGCCTGCACAGCCACGATATGAATATACATAGCCGCTGTTTTCGCAGTTCTCGATTGTGAGAGTCTCCGTGGAGGCAGTATTCATATAGGTATTATATGCGCCGACTATGCCACCCAATGCATTGCAGGTCAAGCAGTTGATCATATACGGATATGACTCGTTCGTGAGAGCCGCATCGTATGCATTGTTGTTGTAGAGCCAGCCGCGGAGGCCGCCGGAGTTGGTGCAGCCGCTGACCTTACCCTTGCCGCCGTCGATTCGGCCGACGATGCCGCCGAGACCGAGGGAGTAGCCGTTGGACTTGGCGCCCTGGGCTGGGTTCTGGACTGCCGCACTGTTGGAGCAGCCGCTGATGGAGGCATTGCCGTGGATGTAGCCTACAACGCCGCCTATGCCTGAAATACGCAGGCCGACGGCGTATGAGGTGGTGGCAGCGAGAGTGATCTCGCCCTTGTTGGAGCAATCAGTCAAGGTCACGTCAGGAAGAGTGTATCCGTCCGCAACCTGAGGAATGGATCCTCCGAGTACGCCACCTATGCCAGCATAGCCCAACTGATGTACGCCGGTGTTGAAAGGCAGGCTGATGGTGTTCTCGCTGACAGCGCCCTTGATGGTGGCTGTGCACTGGTCAATGGAACCAATGAAACCGCCCACGTAGAGCTGGGTGAGATAGGTGGAGTTCTCCAGGTTGGATGCTACGATGGTACACTTGGAGTAGCTGCTGCCGTCTGAGAAGTCGAGTGTCATATTGGCGCGGACCTTTCCGTAAAGGCCACCGACAGACGCATATCTTGCGCCTGTTCCTGCTGCCGTGCCCTTTGCAGTGATATCACCGGTATTGACATTGCCTGCGAGAGTGCCACCCTTGCAATAAGCTATGATGCCGCCCGTGTTGCATTCCTTGGCATTGGAAGAGTTGCTGACTGCACCGCTGTTGCTGGCCTTGGTGATGTCGCCTGAACTGAAACCGGCGATACCTGCCAGGTGGATGTAGCGGCTGGCGTCCTCGACTGAATTGACGGTCCTGAGGGCCGAGTTGAGAACCGCAGCGCTGTTGGATGCGCCTTCGATGCTGCCGAGATTGGCTCCTGCAACGCCGCCACAATACTGGGTGACAGCCGTGCCGGCACAAGTTATCTTGCCGGAATTGGCTCCTTCCTTGATGGCGCCTTCGTTATATGCCACGAGGCCGCCGAGGTAAAGGGTGCAGGCCCTAGGTTCAGAACTGAAGAGGCCGGTGACATTGATTGCGCCTGCGTTCTCGCACTTCTCCACAGAGGAGCCTGCGTCAGCCTTTGCAACCACGCCGGAGATATATGCCTTGGAAACTTCACCGCCCAGGCTGCTGCCCACGGTGATTGCCGCATTGTTGACGCATTCCACGACCTTGGAGTCGATGAGTTTCGCTGCCACAGCCGCAATGAGGAGGCTGTCACTGGCTTCAGCAGGAGCGGTGAACGCACAGCTTTCGTCAATGACGAGAGAAGTGATGGTCGCATCCTTGCAGACTCCGAAGACAGGCTCGGAAGCACTGAGGCCGAATATCTTGCGGTATTTGCCGTCGAAGGTGGCTGAGAAAGGATGGGCTGCGTTGCCTATTGACTTCCAAGTTCCCTTGTAGGAAGACATATCAATGTTGCTGAGAAGGCTGATCTTGCCGTTCTTCACCCACTGGCTGTAATCCTCACCGGCATTCACTGCGGAAGCGAGTCTTGCAAGGCCTTCAGCAGTGCTGATGCCGTCCACTGCGGTGTAGTTCTGCCTGATGGCCTTCACCTTGAGGTCGTCGGAGCCCACGTTCATCTTTGCCACGAAATCCACGTTCCTGACCTCCATACAGTCGCTGGAATTAGCCTCCAGGGTGATGGTGTAGGTGGCTGTGCCGTCTCCGTTGTCCACTACCTCATATGATGCGTATGAAGGCAGTTCGAGGGAGGAAATCACGTTTGTAGGGGCCTTGAATGAGACTTTCTGGTCGGCATCGCCTGCAAGGAGCAGCTTGCCCTCGGCATCGTAGGAATATTCGTTGCCGAACTGGAAGATGGTCAGGTCTGCAGATGAGACGGTCTCTCCCTTGTGAGCAAAACCTATGGTGCCATAGCGGGATGCACCGAGGTTCTGGTCGCACTTGAGGGTGAGGGATGTCGTCACGAGTGAACCATTATCTACGGACATTCCCTTGGTCACGCTTGCCCAATCGGAAGGAAGTACGTCCCACTCGGTGCCGGTAGGTACGGAAAGGGTGAACTCCATATCCTCAGCCACGCTGGACTGGAGGGAATATGTGCTTGAAAGAAGGAACACGTTTCCGTCCTGGGTGACACGCAGCGACAGACCGGTATATTCACCCGCCTTGAAGGTGAGGGTGGCCGGTTCACGGCTGTCGAATGACTGGTTGGACTGCACGTTGATGCTGAATGAGCCGCTGCCCCTGTGGGTGCCTGCGACCACCGTACACCAGTCGGAGTCGGATACTATATTCCAATAGAGGTTCTCATTGTTGAGCTTGACATCGACGCTGGTCAGATGGCTCATAGAATTGAGGTTGAGCACATCGATGTCGGCGCCGTCCTTCTGGAAGGACATTTCGATGGAGACCGGAGTCCTGTCGATTTCGTCCTCACCAGCCTTGTTACAGGCCACTGACACCACCAGTGCCAGGGCTGCTGTCATCAAATATGATATATATCTTTTCATACGCTTGTTCTATTTTCTGCCTTTGAGACGTATTGCCTGACTTTCCGCAGTCGATGCCCACCATACGTCGGTGGTCATATTGTTGGTACCGCCGAACCACTTGTCAAGTGCTTCAGGATAATACTGCACGTTGCGGTATGCCTCATCTGCCGGATAGCGGAGACGGGTAGGAAGGATGCAGCCGTTCTCTGCGGCCGGACCGTTGGTCTTGAGGAGAGGATAGCCTGTCCTGCGGTACTCGCACCAGGACTCGATGCCGTTGAAGAAGAGGGAAATCCACTTCTGGGTGATGAGCTGCTGGATTGCATTGTCCGGATCGACCTGGGACTGAACGTATGCGAGATAGTCCACGACTTCCTGAGACTCGGAATCGAGGTCGTCGCGCCATTCGAGGATGTTCTCCCTGACAGCCTGCATCATCACGGACCTGGCCTCAGGATAGGAAATGGCGATATACTCGCGCAGACCGGCCTCAGCGAAGAGGAACATCTGCTCGGAGAAGTTCATCAGTGCGTAATGATCGGCATTCTGAAGGTCGAACTTCTTGCCCGTGATCGCGGTGGAAACGCCATAGGACATACGGCCGATGAGGGAATTACCGGCGCTGGAAATGACAGCTGCCACATAGTCATCTGCTTCAGTATAAAGCATCTGGGTAGGCATTCCCACGGTCTTGTGGAAATAGCAGTCCCAGCGAGGGTCGTATGCACGGCCACCCTTCTCAGGAGAGAGATACTGATAGTAGCTGACGATCTTTTCGGTACCATCAGCGGATGTGTACTTCTTGTCGACCTTGGTCACATCGAGCATAGTCCTCTGGATGGTCTCGCAGGCGGCCTTGGCACGCCAGATACCGCTGGTCGTCGAGAAGAAAGGAGTCTGGAAGGATGCATTGTCCTCGTTGAATTCAACCAGGGCGCCGTCTTCCCTGCCCCTCATCATAGGATAGTTGCCGCTGCCGCTGAGGAAGCAGTCGTAGAGTTCGGCAATCTTCACCGGAACATAGACGCTGCTGCCGTCGCTGAGCTCGAGAATGCCTTCGGATTCCTCGATCACCTTGCCGGAAACCCTCATAAGGAGGCGGAGGTAAAGGGCATTGCCGAAGCGCTGCCACCTGTCGGCGCTGCCGTCGAACATATAGTCGCAGAGAGGGCTGAAGTCGGCTGAGGTAAGAGAGCCCTCGCCTACGAGTGCCTGCGCCTGGTTGAAGCAGGCATTGGCCTTCTCGCAGAGGCAGAGGAGGTCCTGATAGATTTCCTTCTGGCCGTCATACTTGGTCACGTATGACATACTGTCCGCAGGCTCGAGGGTAATCTTGCCGGCTGAGAAATAAGGCACAGGGCCGTATGCGTCGGTGATTATGGAAGAAACGAGCACCTTGAGCACGTATGCCACGCCGAGCATTGCCGGATTCTCGTCCTTCTCGGCCTTGGTGATCATATATTCCACATTGCCGAGCTGGGTGTAGAGGTTCTGCCAGATGTCGTCGTCGGATGCCTCAGGGACATTGTAGTTGGCAACCACCTTGGAGGTAACCTCAGTGTTGAGGTTGACGCTGTACTGCATAAGGTCACTGGTGACGTTGCGGAACACGGACAGCATCGAATACTGGGTCTTGAAGGTGATTGGCTGGACGAAGGACTCCGCTGGTGCGTCGTAGAGCACATACGGGTTCTTGTTCATCTGATCGAAGGATTCGCAGGCAGCAAAAACGGTGACTGCTGCGATAGAAAGGCTTATAGTCTTGAAAATATTCTTCATAATCTTGTCCTCCTTCATTAGAATGTGAGACCGATTGAGCCGCCGAACTGTGCGCTTGACGGCATCTGGAGAATTTCAAATCCCGGAATGATGGCACTGCCTCGCATAGTCACGCCCTCAGGATCGAAGCCAGGGAACTTGGACCAGCAGTAGAGGTTGTTGCCATAGACGGAGAAGTTGACCTCGCTGAGCCACTTGACTCTCTTGAGGACCTTCTTCGGGAGGGAGTAGTCTATCCTGACCTCACGGAGCTTGAGGAACTGCGTGCTTACGAAGTTGGCTTCGCAGTTGGTCTGCTCATAGAGGCAGTGATAGTAGGTGTTGATGGTGCTGCGAGGAATCGCATCGGTGTTGATGACGTAGTTGCCGTCTCCGGTCTCACGTACGCCCACCGGTACGAGGCCGCCCTCACGTCCTTCGAGAGTGGCTGTGCCTTTGCCTCGGTAGTTGAGCACCCAGTTGGTGTAGGAGAACACGTGGCCGCCGTGCTGGCCGTCGAATGAGACGGACACGCTGAGGTCGCGCCACTTGAAGGTGGTGCCGAAACCTCCCTTCCAGTCCGGTGCGCAGTCGCCCATCAGGGAGAGTTCGGTGTCGGTCTGAGGCATATTCTGGTTGTCGAGGACCATCATACCTGAGACATCCACCATATTGCCTGAGGCATCGATGGCAACGGAGCCCTTAGGCGCCCTCTTGTAGCCCTTGCCATACATATCGGTAAGGGAACCGCCCTCGTATGCAGTCATATATGCGTGTGTGGAGTAGGAAGCCACGATCCAGGAATCGATGCCGTCGCCGAGACTGAGCACCTTGTTGATGTTCTTGGTGAAGTTGGCATTGACCTTCCACTGGATGTCACGCGTCTTGATGAGAGTGCCGCCCAGGGTGATCTCGACACCCTTGTTGACGATGGAGCCCGCATTCACATAGATGGAACTTACGCCGGTGGCATAGGAGATAGGCATCTTGGAGATGAGGTCCTTGGTGTAGGCCTCATAGTATGCGGCATCGAGGGTGAGCCTGTTCTTGAACATCCTCAGGTCGACGCCGACTTCCCAGGAGTTCACCATCTCAGGCTTGAGGTTCTCGTTGACCTTGGTGCCCTGGATGGCCACATTGCCGGCGAAACCGGTGGTGGCGAGATACTCCTCGGTACGGTATGGAGTGGTGTCGTGACCAACGGAAGCGTAGGAAGCCCTGACCTTGAGCAGGTTGAGCAGACCATTGGTACGGCCGAACTCGAAGAGGTCGTTGAGGGATGCGGAAGCGGAAACAGATGGATAGAAATAGGACCTGTTGCCCTTAGGAAGGGTGCTGGACCAGTCATTTCGTCCAGTGATATCGAGGAAGAGAGCATTCTTCCAGGACATCTGCACGAGGCCGTAGAGGGAATTCACGGCCCTCTTTTCGGAATAGTTCTCCACCTTCACGTCGTAGATGGAGTTCGCGAGACTGTAGATGCCGGCCTGCTTGAGGTTGTCTGCGGTCTGAGTGTGGCGCTCATAGCCCTTGTATACCAGGGAACCGCCGAAGTTGGCAGTCATCTTGAGGTCGTACTTGAACTCGCGCTCGTATTTGAGGAGGAAGTCGGCAGTGTACTGCTTGGAAGCGACCACCTGCTCACGATAGAAGCCCTTCGGGCGCGCCTGAGTGGAAGTAGCCTGGCGCTGGGTACGGAAGTCGTTGATACGGTCGAGACCTCCGCGGACCATAAGGGTAAGGCCAGGAGCGAGGTCCATATTGAACTTCAGGTTGCCATAGATACGGTCGCGGTCCTGGTCGTTGATACACTCGTTGGCGATGAAGTAGGCGTTGTTCTTGCCGCCTGAAAGGCTGGTGTTCTGCTGCACTGCTGCCTCATCGAGCCAGTAGTTCTTAGGCCATTCCATATTCACGGTAGGCGCATAGCACCACAGACCGTACATTACGGCAGTAGAACCATAACCGGAAGAAGTCGGGATATTGTCGTTCTTGGTACGCTTGTAGTTGATGGAAGTCTCAGCGGTGAGCCACTTTGCCAGACGGTTGGTCGTGCGGACGGAAAGGAAGTCCTGGCTGCTCGGAGAGTTAGGCACGATGCCCTGGGAGCGGTTGTCCGTGAAGCTTACGCGTATGGAGTTGGAACTGTTGATCTTGCCTGAGAGAACCACGCTGTTGGCAGTTGTCCAACCGGTCTGGAAATAGTTCTTGAACCAGTCGCCATAATTGGTATATGGAGTCGCATCGCGGACGAAGTCGCCGTAGTCGTCGACGTGACCGCCTATGCCGAGAGCCTTGTCATAGTACTGATAGTAGAGGGTTCCGTCGATCTTAGGACCCCAGGATTCCATACTTGCAGTGGAAGAATAGGTCGGGATCGGATTGAGGTTGGTGCCCATTTCGCTGTCTCCGGCTGCGAGATAATAGTAATAGTCGGGGTTGCCGCCTTGGCCGTATTCGTACTGGAGATCAGGAGAACAGAGCACCCTGTCGAGGGCAAAGGTCGTCTTGAAGCTTACGCGGAGGGCTGCCTCCTGTCCGGCTGCGCTCTTGGTGGTGATGATGATGGCACCGTTGGCAGCGCTGGAGCCGTAGAGAGCTGTAGCGGCAGCACCCTTGAGGACGGTCACGGACTCGATGTTGTCCGGGTTGATGTCGGAGGTGCCGTCACCGTAGTCGATGGCGAAGGAAGAACCGTCTCCACCGGCATCGGAAGCGGTGCTGGTGTTGTACATTGGAATACCGTCCACTACGAAGAGGGCGCCGTTGTTGCTGAGGTCAGCCGTGGACTCTCCTCGGATGGTGACACGCATTGAGCCGTTTGGGCCGGAGTTCGAGCGGTCGATGTTGAGGCCGGCTACCTGACCTGAGAGGCCGTTGAGCCAGTTGTTCGAGGCGTTGGCGCTGGCGAACTTGTCGCCGTCCACCTTAGCCGCCGAGTAACCGATGGACTTCTCGTCCCTTCGGATGCCGAGGGCAGTCACGATGGTTCCCTCAAGAACCTCGCTGTCCGGCTCCATCTGAATATTGGACAGATTGGCAGTGACGGGAAGTATGACTTCCTTGTAGCCAAGGGAACTGAAGCTGAGCTGCTGATTATCGCTCAGTTGAATGGAGAATTTACCGTCCTGATCGGTGACCACTCCCTGGAGAGTGCCGACCACAAGGACGCCGACTCCCGGCATCGGGGCGCCAGTCTCGTCGACGACGCGGCCCTGAGCCGTGATCTGCTTAGGCTGGGCTGAGGTCTGGGCGTAAACGCTCTGGACCGGAGCCACAGCTACCACAAGTGACAATGCGATTGCCATTTGCGACATCAAGCGTAGCAAGTGATTCATAAGCTATTGATTATTAGTAATATATCAACTATTGAAGCTGCTCTCACGTGCGCTCACACGCAAAAGCAGTCTCAAATATAGCGAAAAAACACTAATCTATAACAAATGTTATAGGTAATTCCTCTTAAGTGGTGCAGTACTAGTGCCACTACTTCTGCGCCACTTTTCAGCTAGTTGGATTTTGGTGCAGTACTAGTGCCACTACTTCTGCGCCACTTTTGGGTGGCACCGCTGCCGCGCCT
>DCHT01000005.1:0-8199 GCA_002314885.1 Bacteroidales bacterium UBA1745
CTACTTAAACTTCTTCATCTCTCCCACACTCACACCCTTCATCTCGACCTTGTGCGCCTCTCCATCACCAGTCTTGACATAGCACTCGACGTCGGCGGTGTAGTTCGCCGGGTCGAAGGAAATGTTGCGGAAGAAGCCCATCAGGCCCACGCCGTTGGCGATGGTGCCGGTGCCGGAGATGACGACGTCGGAGGTGCCGGGATAGACGGTGAGGTCATTGGCGACGCCCGTGGCGAAGGCCTTGCCGTCTTTGGAGTACACGGTGCCGCGGATCTGCGAGATGGTGGTGACTTCCCTGGAACTGGTGACGTTGACGGTCACGCTGGCCGAGAGGCTCGAGAACGATGCCGGACGGATGGAGGTGATGCTCACCTTGTTGACTTTCACATTCTCCTGGGCGCTGAGGTTGAGGCCCACGAGCAGCGCTGCGATGACTGCAGCAAAACGTATAAATCTACTTTTCATATTTCTTCTTGACGACTTTCGCGGGATTGCCCGCAACGACACAATCCGACGGCACATCATTCAGGACGATCGCGCCGGCACCGATGTTCACATTGTCCCCGATCCTGAGCTCCCCCAATATGCACGCGTTGCAACCCACATCCACATTGTCCCCGATGGCCGGGATCTCATCATTGCGATTTATGTGACTCACCCCGATGGTCGTGCACTGGCGCACGTGGAAATTCTCCCCGATACTCTTCGCCAGGATGATGGTCGCATAACTGTGGAAAGGCACGAACCCGCCCCCGATCTCCTTGCAGGTGATCTGGAAATCCGGGCAGGACGGATAGAAACGCCTCACGCCCTTGTGGCCCGAACGCTGAAGACGCTCGAAAAGCACCACCCTGTAATACGGATCCCGGAAGGCGGAAATGATCGCGCCCCTCCTGGTGCCGTCGGTGGGGTAGTACTTCGCCCACTCCTCCAGATCCTTGTCGATGAGCTCACGCACGTCCGAACGCTCGTACATCCTCACAAGCGGGAGTATGCGCGCGTAGCGGAAGAAATCACGGATATGGCTCATAGTCAGGTTATTAGTACAGCTTCGCCGTTGCACGTGACATCACGCGCAAGCGGTTTCGGCTTATCTGGTTGGGTTCCAGGGGCTTAAAATTGTGTGCTTCTGTACTATGTACAGTACACAAAGATAGGGCTAATTATTCACATATACAACCCTCCACGTTTTCGCAATTTTCGTGGACAAAAGCGAACTTCCCCTGCCATCCCTCCACGAAATACGCGAATACGTGGACGGAAATGGCAGGGAAAGCGGAAAAATGGTCTTGCAGGCGAGAAGCCTGGTCTATCTATTGGCCAATCACATAAGTCTTCTCCTTCATCTTGCTGGCGAGGAATGGGAATGCTGCCTTGTAGGCGGCAAGAGTGCCCTTAGGAACGTATACCTTCTCGACGCTGTGGCGATAGATGAAGGTATAAGTTGCCAGTCCATCGTCAATCATTGTCGGAGGAACTTCTCCCTTGAAATCGATCGTGCTGATTCTGCCACAGTCATAGAACGCGGCGCTGCCGATCCACTTGAGGCTTGCAGGCAACACGACGGTCTTGGCGCAAAGATCGGTGAACGCGTTTCGATGTATTTCCTCAACCGTGCTTGGGAAGGTGAAAGTGTCGCACTCGAGATAATGGCCGTCATTTTTTCCGAGGAATGCGTTTGCCTCTATGACCTTCAGACCCTCATTGAGCTTCACTTCCCTGAGATTTGGGGTGACGTAGAATGCACCACTCTCAATACGCTGCACCTTGGAAGGGAGCTCGATGGCCTTGAGTGAGGACCTATTGTTGAATGCGTTGCGGGCTATGCGGGTCACAGGCTCCGGGAAATGGATCTTTACAGCCTTCTTGGCGCCGCCAGGGATCGATCCGCTGTAACTGAACTCCTCAATCTTGTCGAAGGACAGTTCGGATTTACGTAAGTTCATCTCATCGCTGAAGGTCTCCACGTCGTCCACGTAGCACTTGATCACCTGATCAGGGTTCTCGTTGATAACGAATGACTTGGAGTCCGTGATTTTCTCGCTTGCGCTGTGGACAGTGACTTCGGCTTTAACGTTCGCCTTTTTGCCATAGACGATGATTTCGTTATTGCCGATGGACTTGACTGCGAGGTTGTCGGTCCACTCGAAATACACTCTCTCGGTCGCGTTGGAAGGCGTGACATTCGCCTTGATCTTGTAGCAATGGTAGGTGCCGCTGCCGTCTTCGATGATGCCGCTTGCTGGGATCTCGCTCATATCAAGCGTGATGCCGGTGATGGCCACTTCTGCTGGTGGGGTCAGCGGTATTTTCACGTTGCTTAAGGACTTGGATGTCCATTGTATCACATTCTGGTTGTTGTAGTACCTCTGCATCAGATTCTTGATCTCGAAGGTACAGCCCTCTGGGAGACCTGTCAGCTTGGCTGTGAAGTTTACGCCGGGATCGGCCTGCATCCAATCAGTTGCCTGCAGCATCTTGGTTACAGTGTTGTACTCGAAGGAGAACTCGAAATCGTTGACCCACTCAGTACCCCAGAAGAGCTTCAGCTTGACATTGTCCGTAACAAGCGGATGGCCGCTCGCCGTGGAAACCGTGATCATAGGCTTGAACCACTGAGAATCGAATTCATAGTTGATTTCGAACTTAGGGAAGGTGATTGCGAGATCGACAGTGCCACCGCTGACGGAGGCGTAATCCCATTTGCCATAGCCGTCGGTCGGTGCTTTCACATCCGTGAAGGCGTAGTCGATGCTGACCCTGTTCTCATAATTCATCAGCGTATACTCTGAACCGTCTTTCGTACGCATTATCACGCTCCAAATGTTCAGAGTGCCTTCGCCGGCCGTTCCCTGGAGGACGATCTTGCCGGAATTGGACAACATCGTCTCAGATACGGAAACCTTCATTGCCTTGCTGGACACAGCACCTGCCAGAGGACGTTCGTGGGCATCGTTGTAGAAATCCCATTCCACCTCCGAAGACGTACCGCCCTCGAGGGTGAAGATGTAGTCTCCTGTGCCTTCCTTCTGAGGGAACTGGAAGATGGTATAGTTGATGATTACGGTGTGGGTGTTGTTGTTTGCCTCGTCAATCTCGAAGGAGATCTCAGGAACGATGGCTTCCTGCTCCGGCTCGATTTCAGGCTTGTCCTGACACGAAATAGCTGAAAATGCAGTGAATGCGGCAAGGGCTGCCGTCATCAGCGACTTGGAAATGAATGTTGCTTTCATAATAGGTTATTTTGAATTAATTGGTTTGTCTTTTTGGGTTTTTCACCGATGCAAAATTGATTGTAATCATCCAAATTCCACTGAGTAATTTTACTCATTTTGCGTCTAAGTATGTATATTTGCCTTGTTTTTAACGAATTGTATATGAAAAAACTGACTTTTCTCCTCGCTTCTGCCGCAATTGTGCTGGCAGCTGCATCCTGTGAAAAAATTGCAAAGAAAGACTATGTGAACGTGACCTTCACCCACCACGTTGACGCCGCTGACGAGACTGTTCAGAGTCTGCTCACCAACACCATCGACGAAATGACCGCCGGCATAGGCAAGGTAATCAGCGGCAAGGACATCGGCTGCTATACCGACAAGAACGGACAGCACATCAGGGAGAACCTCACCGCGATATTCCGCACCTAGAGACTGCTCGAGACCGTGGCTGCCGAGTCCCCTGAGAAAATGAACATTCGCTACTCCGTGGTGATGGACTTTGAAGGCGCTGCTTTTCCTATCGTCAACAAGTTCTGTTCAGCCCTGCCGGCCGAGATAGAGAACTCCAATTACACCTTTGCCCTGAAGGCGACCAAGCTCGTTGAATTTGCCGGTCCGATCAACTTCAATTCAAGCAGCAGTTCCTTGACTATTTACCCTGCTCTGATACATCCGGTCGAAGGCCTGGTCAGTGGTACTGGTCTCTCTGCTGTCGTGCTCGCCAACTCCGACAATTCCGTGGTTTTTGCTGAATCCGAAATTGACGGTTCTGTTACTGTTGAGGCGTACGGTCAGGGAACGGCGAGGATTGTCCTTGGAGTTGCAAAAGATGGTAACATTCTGATGAGCAAGACTTTTACTGTCAACTCGACCTATGGCCGCCTCTTTGTGCGCACCTCTGAGCTTACTACTGATTATGAACTTATGTCTTGCACTGTATCTTCGGATCAAAGTGGTGCCAAATATGTTTTCAAAGCAAAGCCTGGCCTCGAATTGTCCATCAAAATTCCTGCCGCGTATGTAAACAACTGCATTAAGGCACATAGCTCCGAGGGCTTCGAAATCACCGTCGGCGGCGTGAGCACGGAGATGGATCCGGGGGACTTCATCGTTACCTGCTGCCCTAACATCGATGGTAAGTATACCTATTTGAATATATATTCTGTCAGCACTAATATCAGTTACTTGGGCCTCCTCGGTGAGCTCTAGTACCATATCAAATATATTTAGTATATTTGCCCGTCTAATAATTAGAATATGAAGAAGATTATTGCCGTTCTGGTCCTTGTTTTCGCCGCTTCTTTCGCGGCTCTCGCACAGCCTCGCGCTATCGGTGGCTACCTTGGAATGCCTGCTGAGGGTGTTTATTATCAGCATTTGGTGAATGGTGGAAAGCAGTTCATCGAGGTGAGCGCCCACTCTGATCTGGTGTCCTCTGTACAGCGCGCTTTCTCCCTCGGCTGCGGTTTTGACTACGAATTCATTTTCTTCTCCGCACCTAAGTCAAAGGGAACGTGGAACCTCTATGCAGGTCCTGGCATACGCGGCGGCATCGGCTGCGCCGGCGACGACACACATAGCCCATATTTCGACATAGTGGGCAACTTCGGCTTCGACTTCACCTTCAACTGCCACGTGCAGCTGTCGGCTCAGATCCAGCCGGGAGCGGGTATCTGCTTCAATAACTCCTATAATTCGGAGACGGGCACCCACGACGGCCCTAGAGAGGCTGGTCCTGAGTTTACCAGAGGCCTCTGTGGCTTTATCCCGACCCTTAAGGTAGCTTACGCGTTCTAGTTTCTTATGAACAAGAAGACCCTGACATTCTGCCTCGTCTGCGTTGTCCTGCTCGTGCTGGCCAACGCAGTTGCGCTTTTCTTCCTCTACTATCCTTCGATGAAGGGCAGGGGAGCGGAGCCTGTTGCTGAGCCTGTTGCCGAGGCGGCTGTCGAGGAGCCTTCTCCTGAAGCTGTTGAGCCTGTTGTTGCTGTTTCTGATACTGTGGCCACGATTGCTTCGCCGGTTGTTTCGCCGGTGGCTTCGCCGGCTGCCGTCAAGGTGCCTGAGGGACCTTTCCAGGTGAAGAACAGTGCGACGGGCAAGATGAATTCCCTGTCTCAGAATGACGATTATTCCCTCTCCCTGAAGGATGAGACGGAGGCTACGCAGTGGGTGATGCCGTTCAGCGGCGACATCTGCGGACGCGTGGCGACGGTTGATTTCTACGCCAACGGCAAGCTGCAGTTCCTTTTCTGCAGCGGCAGCAAGCTCTGTCTTGTGGACCGTCTGGGCAGGATGGTGAGCGGCTTCCCGGTCGTGCTCGGCAAGGAAGTGCTGCTCGGTCCTGACGTGTATGACTTCAACAATCAGCGCCGTTATAATATAGTGGTGCTGAACAGGGACAATACCATTGATATGTATAACCTCAAGGGCGAGAAGCCGCAGAAGTGGCACTCGATCGCGCCTAAGGGGCAGATCACCGGTCTGCCTGGCTATCTTGAGGAGGGCGGAAAGAGTTATTGGACGGTGCCGCTGGCCGATGGCTCGACTGCCAAATATTCATTCTACGGAGATATCGTGTACTAATATATTTTCTTGACCATGCAATTTGAATCAGTAAACAAACTCGTCGAAAAGAGTATCCGCGAGAATTGGGAGTGCCCGGCACTGTCCAATTACAAGGGTGAGACCCTCTGCTACAGCGATGTGGCACGTAGGATCGAGAAGCTGCACCTCGTGTTCGAGGGCTGCGGTCTTCAGGAAGGCGACAGGGTAGCCATAAGTTCCCGTAACCAGGCCAATTGGGCAGTTGCTTTCTTCGCTGTGCTCAGCTACGGTGCCGTTCCTGTGCCTCTTCTCCACGAGTTCAAGGCTGCGAATGTGCACCATCTGGTGAACCATTGCGGCGCGAAGATCCTCTTCGCCGATGAGATCATCTGGGCCGGCCTCGATGTGGCTGAGATGCCAGACATCCTGATGGCCATCCAGGTGAATTCCCTCCACGTCCTCCACTGCAAGGAGGGCGATCCTGAGGAGGTGCTCGCAAAGATGGAGGCCGCCTACGAGGCGAAGTTCCCACAGGGCGTGAAGCCTGAGGACCTGAACTACTATGTGGACTCATCCGAGCAGCTTGCAATCATCAACTACACTTCCGGTACTTCCGGATTCTCAAAGGGCGTTATGATCCCATACAGGGCCCTGTACTCCAATGTGGAGCTCGCGCGCATCGCCGAGCCTCAGATGAGCAACAAGGACCGCGTGGTGTCTATGCTGCCTTCTGCGCATATGTACGGCCTGATGTACGAGGTGTTCTACGAGTTCCTCGTGGGCGCACACGTGACCTTCCTGACCCGTGTGCCTAGCCCTAAGATCATCCTCGACGCTATGGCTGAGATCAAGCCTACCCTGATCGTGGCTGTGCCTCTGATCATCGAGAAGGTCTTCAAGAGCAAGGTGAAGCCGGTCATCGACGGCAGCAAGGCCATCCAGATCCTGCTGAAACTGCCTCTGCTGGACAAGATCGTGCTCAACAAGGTCGCAAAGCAGCTGCGTGCTGCCTTCGGCGGCGAGTTCGAGGAGATCATCATCGGCGGTGCGGCTCTCAACAAGGACGTGGATACCTTCTTCCGCAGGATGAATTTCCGCTACACAGTGGGCTACGGTATGACCGAGTGCGCGCCTATCATCGGCTACGTGCATTGGAACAAGGCCAAGCTCTTCTCCTGTGGCAAGCTGGCTCCTAACCTCGAGATCAAGATCGATTCCGCCGACCCTGCAAATGTGCCTGGCGAGATCCTCATCAAGGGCGCGAACGTGTTCCAGGGCTATTACAACAACCCTGAGGCGACCGCGACTTCCTTCACTGCCGACGGCTGGTTCCGCACCGGCGATATGGGCGTGATCGATGCCGACGGATATATCTACATCAAGGGCCGCAATAAGTGTATGCTCCTTGGTCCTTCCGGCCAGAATATCTATCCTGAGGAGATCGAGGGCGTGATCAACAACGTGAAGTACGTGGTGGATTCCCTCGTGATCGACGACAACGGCGTGATGACCGCGCTGGTTTACCCTGACTACAAGGCTGCCGAGAGGGCCGGTATGGACAAGGCTGCGCTCGAGGAGTTCCTGACTGCCGAGATCGCTGAGGCCAGCAAGGATCTGCCGAACTACTCCCGCGCCAAGAAGATCGAGCTGCTGGAGGAGGATTTCGAGAGGACTCCTAAGAAGAGTATCAAGAGGTATCTGTATCAGAGGACTCAGGCTTAATTTTGGTTTAACCCTAGTTAAAATCCAGGCGATTTTGGAAAAGTTCGATCATAGTTATATTACGATGGCGGGTGTGTGGGCGCAGAATTCCTACTGCAAACGCCGCCAAGTGGGCGCCCTGCTCGTCAAGGACCGTATGATCATTTCCGACGGCTACAACGGTACGCCGTCCGGTTTTGAGAACCAGTGCGAGGACGAGAACGGCGTGACCAAGCCATACGTGCTCCACGCCGAGGCGAATGCCATCACCAAGGTGGCGAAGTCCGGCAACAGCAGCAAGGGTGCGACCCTCTATGTGACCGCGTCCCCTTGCGTGGAGTGTTCCAAACTGATCATACAGGCCGGTATTTCCCGCGTCGTGTATCGCGACGAATATCGTCTTACCGACGGTATTGACCTTCTCCGCCGCGCCGGAATCGTGGTGGAACAGGTCGATTAGGCTTATTGATTTATTGAGTTTTAGCTTATTTAACCCTTTATTGGGTTTTAAATTATTGAACCCTGAATTGGGTTGTAACATATTGAACCCTGAATTGGGTTGATGACCATATATGAAGAAATCATCGATCGCAGTTGCATTGTTGGGCGTCGTTATCGGCGTCCTGCTTTGCCTTTTGGCGGGCCAGATCAAGGACCGTCGCAATATGAAGGCGTGGAAGGTCGGCCAGTGGCGCAAACTGTCGCTGGTGCTCGACTATGTGGAGAAGAATTA
>DCHT01000005.1:8298-26652 GCA_002314885.1 Bacteroidales bacterium UBA1745
TCGACCTATATGCCGCCTGTGGAACTGGCCGAGGCCGAGACCGAGCTGAAGGGCAATTTCGACGGCATTGGCATACAGTTCAATGTGCCTAACGACACTGCCATAGTGCTGAATGTGATCGCCGGCGGGCCGTCCGAGAAGGCGGGCCTGATGCAGGGCGACCGCATCATCCAGGTGGACGAGCGCGTGATTGCCGGTCGTAAGACGCCTCAGGATTCGATGGTGATGCTGATGAAGGGCCCGTCCGGCACGAAGGTGGATATCCACGTGCTGCGCGGCGAGGAGAAGATTACCTTCAATATCACGCGAGGCAAGATTCCGGTGAATTGCGTCGATGCTGCCTTTATGGTGAACGACACTACCGGCTATATCAAACTTTCGAAGTTCACGCGTACGACCTATTCCGAGGTGCTGGCTGCGACCGCCAAATTGCTGAACCAGGGTATGCAGAAGCTGATTTTCGACATACGCGACAATTCCGGCGGATACCTCGACCAGGCGGCCTCCCTGTCCAATCTTTTCCTTGACAAGGGCGATATGATCGTCTATATGGAGGGCGACCATCGCAAGAGGGAAGAGCAGAGGGCCGACGGCAAGGGCCTGCTGAAGAGCCTGCCTCTGTGCGTGCTGATCGACGAGGGCTCCGCTTCGTCCAGCGAGATTTTCGCCGGCGCGATTCAGGACAACGACCGCGGCACCATCATCGGCCGCCGCTCCTTCGGCAAGGGCCTCGTGCAGGAGCCTGTCTATTTCACCGACGGTTCCGGCATACGCCTGACCGTGGCGCGTTTCTACACCCCGTCCGGCCGCTGCATCCAGAAGCCGTACGGCGACGACTACAACTACGACGTCTATGAGCGCTACATCCACGGCGAGCTGACCAACGCCGACAGCGTGAAGGTCAACAAGGACCTGGAGTACAAGACCGTCGGCGGCAGGACCGTCTACGGCGGCGGTGGCATCGTGCCCGACATCTTCGTGCCGATGGACACCACCAAGGCGACTTCCTTCTACCTCCAGTGCTCCAAGAAGGCCACCGCGATGCGCTTCGCCTCCGCCTTCTTCGACTCCCACCGCTCCCAGCTGATGGCCATCTCCGACTTCGCCACGCTGTCTGCTTATTTGGATGGTGTCGGCCTCGACAAGGCGTTCCTGAAGTTTGCCGCCGAGAAGGATGGGATAGTGGCTGGGGCTGGTGCTAAGGCTGGTTCTGGTGCTAATGCTGGTGCTGGTGTTGGTGTTGGTGCTACTGGCTTGGCCTCAGCGGAATGGGCTGAATCTTCCGCCTATATGATGCCGCAAATCAAGGGTCTTGTAGGCCGCTACTCGCAGGTCGGCGAAGAAGCCTTCTACCACTTCTACCTCGACATCGACGACTGCCTCCGCACCGCGATTGCACAGTAGTTTTTTTTCTTTGGCGCAGAACTAGTGCCACTACTTCTGCACCACTTTCCAACTAGCTGCATTTTGGCGCAGAACTAGTGCCACTACTTCTGCACCACATCAAAGCGTGTCACGCAACTCTCTGTTTTACAGCGAGTTGCGTTGTTTTTGCCGCATTTATTGCCTCTTTTGCCATTCCCAATGTGCCTCCCAGGCCGCTGAGAGGCCTTTTTTGAAAAATAAGCGTGTACAAGTTGCGTACACGCTTTTATCCTGCGAACTTGCGCTAAATTGTATGTTATGACAGGACAACGATATGTAAATTTATTGTCCGATGCCGGCTTCAAAGCTGTATTCGCGGATGAGAAAAACAAGGCCGTGGTTATCACTTTCCTTAATGTGATCCTGGCTGGTGAGAGAGAAGTTGCTGATATAACCTACGTCCCTGGCGAGTTGCCTGGACGAGCTATTCAGTCGAAGGGTGTACGTTTTGATCTTTTCTGCCGCGATACAGCTGGAGCCGGCTTTATTGTTGAAATGCAGCGTGCGAAGAACAGCACAGACTTCTTCCAACGCTCTGTTTATTATGGCTGTAAGGTATATGAGTCCCAGCTCCCTGCTGGGGCAAGGAGTTATCTCGCTCCGCCTGTATATGTTATAGGTATTATGGAATCTTCTTTGCCCCACGAGGGGGATTGTCCGGATATTATCTCCCGTTACTCTTTCCTGCAATTACAGCGTCATATTCTTGCACCGTCAACAATTTCGTGTATATTTGTCCAACTGAGGAATTTCAAACTTTCCGAAACTGAGTGCCAGACTGATTTTGATCGTTGGTGTTTCTCTATCAAGAATGGTTACCGCCTTCAGGAAAAGCCCTCTGGCTTTAAGGAGCAACAGTTTGAACTGCTTTTCGACGCTTGCGAAATCGCTCAGTTTGATAAGGACAAACGCTTAAGGTACGATGACGATATGATGACCGAAACTGATTACTGGGATGATATGGACTCCGCCAAGAGGGCTGGAGTTCAGCAGGGAATCCAGCAAGGACTCCAGCAAGGACGTCTGGATGTTGCCTCAAAAATGAAGGCCGCTAGTATGTCTATTGAGGTGATCTGTCAGATGACGGGTCTTTCGGTTGAAGAAGTAGAGGCTCTTAACTAAAGCATTTTGAAGCATAAAAAAGACAAGGTTAGCTCTGCTGGCCTTGTCTTTTTTTTGTCGTTTGGCGGAAAAGTGGTGCACAAGTAGTGGCACTACTTGTGCGCCACTTTTCTCGGTTTTGGCGGCGTCGTTCGGCACCGCCGCCGGAATATATCAGCTCCGGCGGCTAAAGTTCAGGCGCTTCGCCGACCTCGATGGGGCGGGTCGCTCGCGCCTGCCTTTTGCCACAGAAACAAATGCCTATCGCCGGCAACGGCGCAGCGAGGAGGGCCCTTCCACGGAGCCCCCCGCAGCTGCTGCCGTAGCAGCCGCGCTGCCATATATGGCGCGGCTGCGGTGCCTGATTAATTCATCCTCGGTGTGTAAAACAACCCTCAGATGCACGCGGCGGCTCCAAAAAGTGGTGCAGTACTAGTGGCACTACTTCTGCGTCACTCCTGCACTGCTACTGCGCGATGAATTCGTAGGTGATGTCGCCGATCTGCTTGGCAGGGGCGGTGGTGGAGGCAGAGAATTTGGAGAGGCGGGCGGCGCGGATTGCGAAGTTGCAGAGGCACTGGTCGGTGGAGGAGACGCCCTCCTGGACCTTGGCGCTGATGACGTTGCCCTGTGGGTCGACGGCGATGATGACGGTCACGCGACCTTCGCCCATACATCTGTATGCCGGGATTTTAAGGTGGCTGGCCTTCCTGCCGTCGAGGTTGTAGGAGACGACGGACGGACCGCTGTATTCGTGCTGCTCAGCCTTGGTTTCGCTGGCCTTCGGGCGGGTGTCGACGGCTTCGTTGCGGGCGTCTTCGTAGAGGGCCGCTTTGCTGCCGTTTTCGAGTTCCTGCTGCAGTCTGGCGGCGTCTTTATAGAGTTGGTCGGCGTCCGTGTTTCGGTCGTCCTTGAGGCTTCCGCGGTCCACTGCGATGTTCTTGTAGTCGCCCGCTGAGCGGCTAGGCATCTGTCCGAGAAGTTCGTCCAGACGCTTGCTGATTTCGTCTTTGAAGGCGATTTCTTCCTGCTTCTTTTCGATTTCCTCCTGCTTGCTGAAGTCCAGCACGAAGCTGGTTTCGATGCCGCGGCGCACGTCCACCTGATGGAGCAGCAATACAATAATCACCGTGAGATGGAATATCACGGTGATATATAATGCTATGCGTGTCTCCTTTTCGATAAGGCGTCTACTTTTTATATATGTATTTACAAATTCGGTGCCCCGAAGGAGGGGAGCCTATTTGTCCAGCGCTTTTTCGATAGTGGCGGAGATGACGTCGATGGCGACTTTGTTGTGGCCGCCCTGAGGGATGATGATGTCGGCGTAGCGCTTGCTAGGCTCGATGAACTGGAGGTACATCGGCTTCACGGTCTTGGAGTAGCGCTCGATCACCCAGTCGACGGTCTTGCCGCGTTCGATGATGTCGCGTGCCATAACACGCATCAGTCTGTCGTCGTCGTCCGCATCCACGAAGATCTTGATGTCCATCAGGTCGCGGATCTGCTTGCAGGTGAAGATGAGGATGCCCTCGATGATGATCACGTCTGCAGGCTCCACGGTGATGGTTTCAGTCTTGCTGCGGGAGCAGGTGATATAAGAGTACACTGGCTGCTCGATGGCTTTGCCGTTGCGGAGTTCCTTGAGGTGCTCCTGGAGCAGTTTGAAGTCGATAGCGTCCGGATGGTCGAAGTTCTGGTTCCTCTTTTCCTCCTCGGTGAGGTGGCTGGAATCCTTGTAGTAGGAGTCCTGAGGGATGACTACGACTCTTTCCTTGAGTTTCTCAGTGATGGCCTTTACGACCGTTGTCTTTCCGGAACCTGAGCCTCCGGCGATACCGATGATCAGCATACTATATATATTATTTTAATATTCCGCGTTCTTTGGAGTTCTTGGGAATGGGATGACGTCCCTGATGTTGCTCATACCGGTGACGAAGAGGAGAAGTCTCTCGAAACCGAGGCCGAAGCCGCTGTGAGGGCAGGAACCGAAGCGACGGGTGTCGATGTACCATTCGAGGTTCTTGCGGCTCATCTGGAGCTCGTCGATACGGGTCTCGAGCTTCTCGAGGGATGCCTCACGCTCTGAACCGCCGATGATCTCGCCGATCTTAGGGAAGAGGACGTCCATTGCACGTACGGTCTTGCCGTCCTCGTTCTGCTTCATATAGAAGGCCTTGATGTCCTTAGGATAGTCGGTGAGGATGACTGGCTTGCCGAAGTGCTTCTCCACGAGGTAGCGCTCGTGCTCGCTCTGGAGGTCGACGCCCCAGGCTACAGGATACTCGAAAGTGGTGCCGTTTGCGATGGCTTCCTCGAGGATCTTGATGCCCTCGGTGTATGGGAGGCGTACGAATTCGGTGCCGATGACGCTGTTGAGGCGGTCAAGCAGGGTGTCGTCATATTTGTCGTTGAGGAACTTGATGTCGTCGTAGCAGTTCTCGAGAGCGTACTTTACGAGGCTCTTGATGAAGTCCTCTGCGAGGTCCATATTGTCCTTGATGTCGTAGAAGGCCATTTCAGGCTCGATCATCCAGAACTCTGCGAGGTGGCGAGGAGTGTTGGAGTTCTCTGCACGGAAGGTAGGGCCGAAGGTGTAGATCTCACCGAGAGCAGTTGCTCCGAGCTCGCCTTCGAGCTGGCCGCTGACGGTCAGGGAAGTCTGCTTGCCGAAGAAGTCCTGGCTGAAGTCAACTGCGCCCTTCTTGTTCTTAGGGATGTCGTTGAGGTCGAGGGTGGTCACCTGGAACATCTGGCCGGCGCCTTCGCAGTCAGAGGCTGTGATGAGCGGGGTGTTGAGATACACGAAGCCCTTGCCGTGGAAGTACTGGTGGATGGCATTGGCCATATGGCTGCGGATCCTGAGTACTGCTCCGAAGGTGTTGGTCCTCATACGCATGTGGGCCACGGTGCGGAGATATTCGAAAGTGATGTCCTTCTTCTGGATAGGGAAGCGCATTGGGTCGCACTCGCCGTAGAGTTCGATCTCGGTGGCCTGGATTTCAACTGCCTGGCCGCTGCCCATAGACTCCACGAGGTTTCCGGTCACGCCGATGCAGGCACCGGTGGTGATCTTTGCGAGGAGATCCTCAGCGAACTGGGTCTTGTCGACTACGATCTGGATGTTATTGATGGTAGAACCGTCATTGAGGGCGATGAATGCGATGCCCTTGTTTCCTCTCTTTGTCCTCACCCATCCTTTGGCGAGGACTTCCTGACCTGGCTGCGCTTTGAGCAGGTCCTTAACTTTGGTTCTTGTAACTGACATATATTTAATGGTATTTATTTCGGTTTTTGGTGCTAGGCACTATAACTCAGCAAAAATACTGATTTTCAGCGGAAAAACCAAGCGGAAAAGTGGTGCACAAGTAGTGCCACTACTTGTGCACCACACACCAACTAGTTGGACGGTGGTGCACAGTAGTGGCACTAGTCCTGCGTCAACCAACAAAAAAGGCCGACCGGGAAGGTCAGCCTTTTTTATAATAGGTTGCGGGTTGCTTACTGAGCGCGGCGGCCTGCGTACATAATCTTGAGCGCAGAGCAGCGACGGAGTTCCTGCTTAACGTCGGTTACGATACCCATACGAACGTCCTGGTCGGCCCTGATGGACACGGTCATAAGTGAACGGTCGGCCTCTGACATTGCGTCACGCTCGGCAGCTACGAAGTCACGGATGTCGTCAACGGTCTTGAAGGAGTCGTTGAGCTGGATACGTGCGTCGGTACCGAACTGAGCCTGGAGGCTCTTGATAGGGGATCCGATGTTGATATAGCAGGAAAGGTCCTTCCTCTCGAGCTTGACAACTTCTGATGCCGTAGGAAGCGTTACTGATACTTTGTTCTCAGTCTCACGCATCTGGGTGGTCACCATAAAGAAGAACAGGAGCATGAACACGATATCGGAGAGCGATGACGTGCTGCCTGCTGGCATTGATTTCTTGTCGCCTTTTCTGAATTTTGACATAATTCTATCCTCCGATTAATGTTTCTTTACATCCTTAGGCTCTGCCTCGGAGATGTTCTGAGGTACGGCCTTGCGGACGATTTCCTGTTTTTCTTCGTCAAGACTTGCGTATTTCTTACCGAAGTTTGCCTGTGAGAACTCATCACGGAGTTCGTTGATGGCCTTCACAAGTTCGTTCTGGACAGCGATGTAGGCCTGGTAGCTGGTACCACGGTCATTCTGGAGGGAGATAACGCCCTTGGAAACCATTGCTGTTCCGAAGCCCTCGATCTCAACCGGCTCCTTCTCAGGAAGGGTCTGGTCGTCGGTAGGGTTGGTAAGGAATATCTTGATCTTGTCTCTAAGCTGTGACACATCCATTGGCTCACTACCAGCAAGAAGCTTGTCCGCAGAGTTGATCTTCACGACGATGATGTTTCGTCTGTTGACCTTCTGGTCCTGTACCTTCTGGTTAGGATCAGGCATAGGCGGAAGACGACGGGACAGACCGAGCTGTGAACCCATGGTTGTAGTCATGAGGAAGTAGCACAGCAGGAGGAATGCGATGTCCGCCGTTGAACTTGAGTTGATTTCTGGAGTTTTCTTAGCCATGGCTGGTGTTCTTTATTTGCGGATGTTGCTGTAAACTGCGCTGAAGAGGATTGAAGCTACAGCGGCGCCGCAAAGGAGATAGGTGAGGTTGAGAACGGTGTTGGTAAGCGTAAGCGGACCAACCTCAGGAGTTGTGCCGTTAGCAAGAACGATAGGAGCACCGTTCGCGGTCTGTGACCTTGCGAGGAGATAGCTTCCTGCGATGAGGACGCAAGCTGCTGCAAGGACAGCGAGAAGCTTGAGGATACCCTTGATGCCTTTCTGAGCGGCAGTAGTGTAAAGTCCGAGAACCACGATGGCAAGGACTGCTACTGCTACGAGAGCATAGGCCCAGTAGAGTATCACGTCGATGGTGGTGCCATTATCGGCGACAGTCTTAGGCATGCCGCTGGCTGCGGCCCACACTACGATGCCAACTCCGATAGCGAGGAGCACCCACATCACGAGTTTAACGATTTTTGCGTACTTGTCCATTTCAGTGGAAATTTATTTCGCGTTCTTTACGAGAATGTCTACGAGTGAGATTGAAGCGTCCTCCATTTCAACGGAGAGCTTGTCGATCTGAGAAAGGATGTAGTTGTAGAAGAGCTGAAGGATAACGGCTACGATCAAACCACCGACGGTAGTGATGAGGGCGACCTTCATACCACCTGCAACGACGTTAGGTGAGATATCACCGGCAGCCTGGATGGCGTCGAATGCCTGGATCATACCAACGACGGTACCGAGGAATCCGAGTGAAGGAGCGATGGCGATGAAGAGTGAAAGCCAAGAGAGGCCGCTCTCCATAAGGGACATCTGAACGGAACCGTAAGAAACGACAGTCTTCTCAACAACCTCGATACCCTGGTCCATGCGGAGGAAACCCTGGTAGAAGATGCTTGCGATAGGGCCGCGGGTGTTCTTGCAAACTTCCTTGGCAGCCTCAGCGCCACCGTTTGCGAGAGCCTCCTCAACAGCAGCAAGGAGCTTCTTGGTGTTGGTCTTTGAAAGGCTCAGATAGAGGATTCTTTCGATTGCGATTGCAAGACCGAGGATGAGACAGATGATAACGAGGGTCATGAAGCCTGCGCCACCTTCGATGAACTTGGTCTTGAGGGCCTGGTGGAGAGGAACGTCAGACTTTACGTTGAATGGATCAACTTCGGCGTCAGCGGCGTCCTCAGCTGGAGCTGCAACTGCCTCCTCAGAAGCAGGGGCTGCTGCCTCGTCATTCTCCTGAGCGGCTGCGTACTGTGCAGAAACGGCCATCAGGCCAGCAACTGCCAAAAACATGAAAATTTTTTTCATAATTGTTTTTGAGTGGGTTTAATTAGTAAAATTTATTTTGGTTGTTCTAATTGTCCATTAAAATCGGTGCAATTTAGGAAAATTATTTCAAAACACAATAACTAAATTGAGATTTCACCACGCAGGTTGAGGGCCAGATTCCGCTTAACTGCGTCATTCTCAGCCGATTTTCCCAAAAGATAGAAAAGTTTGCCCAGTGCCGCTTCTACGGTCATATCGCCTCCACCGGTCACTCCGCAGTCCTGGATGGCCTTTCCATTGGCATAAATGCCCATATTCACGACGCCCGCCAGGCACTGCGTGACATTGAGCAGTACCTTGCCCATCGCGCTCGCCTCGCTCACCAGGGACAGGAACCATTCGGACGCGGGGGCGTTGCCGGAACCGTAAGTCTCGATGATGACGGCGCGCGTGTCCTCGCCGCAGAGGATGTTGCGGACGACTTGGCGCGTGATGCCCGGATGTATCTTCAGGATCGAAACTCGCGTGTCGAGGTCGTAGGTAAAGGCAGGTCTGGCGTCCCAGTCGACAGGTTTGCGTATGATGGCGTCGTTGTAGCGTATGCTGATGCCGGCCTCGGCGAGAGGGGGCATATTCGGGCTGCGGAAGGCCTTGAACTCGTCGGCGCTGACCTTCTTGGTGCGGTTGCCTCTGAGCAGGCGGTTGTCGAAGCAGATGCAGACCTCAGGCACCATCGCGTGGCCATTTGCGTCCTTTGCGGCCGCGATTTCGACCGCCGATATGAGGTTTTCCTTGCCGTCGGTGCGCGGCAGGCCTATAGGCAGCTGGCTGCCGGTGAAGATGACCGGTTTGGTCAGCCCCTCGATCATAAAGCTGAGGGCGGAGGCGGAATAGGCCATAGTGTCGGTGCCGTGCAGCACCACGAAGCCGTCGTATTCGTCATAATGGACGTCGATGAGCCTTGCGATTTCCTTCCATACGGCCGGATCCACGTCTGACGAATCGATTATCGGGTCGAAGGAGACGGAGTCTATACGGTAGGCGAATTTCGCGAGTTCAGGCACCTCGGCGAGTATCTGACTGAAGTCGAAAGGCTTGAGTGTCAGGGTGTTGGGGTCCTGTTTCATACCTATCGTGCCGCCCGTATAGAGGAGCAGCAGCGAGGCTTTGTCTTGTCTGTTTTGCATATCGGTCATATTCCGAACAGTGTTTCGGCGTTATTTGTGGTGATTTCTCCGACTTCTTCCGTGCTCACGCCTTTGATCTCGGCGAGGCGGGCCGCAATGAACGGCACGTAGGCGCTTTCGTTGCGCTCCCCGCGGTGTGGCACAGGGGTGAGGTAAGGGGAGTCGGTCTCGAGCAGGATGCGCTCCAGAGGTATGTCCTTGACGGTTTCGGGCAGGCTGGCCTTTTTGAAGGTGAGAACTCCGCCTATGCCTATGTACCAGTCTCCGAGGCGCTGTATCTCGCGGTAGGTCTCAATGCTGCCGCTGTAGGCGTGGAATACGCCCCTGAGCCCGAGGGCCTTCTTTTCCTTGAGTATGTCCAGAATCTGGCCCGTGGCCTCCCTGGAGTGGATGATGACGGGCAGGTCCATTTCGTGGGCCAGGTCCAGCTGGCGACGGAAGGCATCGGCCTGTTCGCGCACCAGTTCCTTGGACCAGTAGAGGTCCATACCAATCTCGCCTATGGCATAGACGCGCCTGCCGCGATATGCGAGCATCTGTTCGATTTCGGCCTCCCAGTTGACTGTGAGGTCGGTCGGATGCAGGCCGAGGCAGGGGAATACGACTCCCGGATGCCTGTCCGCAAGCTCGAACATCCTCTGCCTGGAGGGCTCGGAGATATCGGGGAACACGAGTTTCCCCACGCCGGCTGCGACGGCCCTTTCGACCGCTGCGTCTTCTTCGCCTCCGAATGCCTCGTCGTAGAGGTGTGTGTGCGTGTCTATAAACATAGTTGTGTCTTTGTCCGCACAAATTTACAACTATTTAATATTAATTGAGCACCGTTGAAGCATATCTATGTCAATCATTCCGTCACATTCGAGCCTGGTGGCGATGGCGGCTACCTCCCGGAAGGGCAGTCCGGTCGCTCGGACGAGTTCGTCGAAGCTGATCCCGCGGCAGTTCTTGATGGCCAGGAGCACCTGGGCGGCCTTCCCGACGCGGTCGTCGCTGGCCCCGGCCCGCTTCATCTTCGCGGCGAGCAGTTCGGGCGTGGGCTCCTCGATCTTGCCGCAGCGCAGGTTGAGGCTCGCGAGCAGGCTTTCGCAGTCGGTGACCGGCTCGGCTACCTTGGCTCGAATGAGGTTGTTGCAGCCTTGGGAACAGAGGTCATCGGCCCGTCCGAGGAGGGCGTAAGTGTCTCTGTTATAGGAATATGAGAGGTTGGCGGTCATTATGCCGCCGCCGTGGGCCTTGGACTCCACGAGTATGGTGGCACGCGACATTCCGGCGATGATGCGGTTGCGGCGCAGGAAGTTCAGGGCGACCGGGGTGGTGCCTGTCGGATAGTCGGTGATCAGGGCGCAGCCGGGCGTGGAGGCAATCCTCTCGGCAATGGCGTTGTGGCGCCAGGGATAGACGGTCTCTATGCCCGTGGCCATCACTGCGACGGTGGTCAGACCGCTGTCCAATGCCTCCAGGTGGGCACAGATGTCGGTGCCCAAGGCCAGGCCGCTGACGATGGTCGGGCCGCGCCCGGAATTACCCAGGGAAAGCTCAGGGGAAGTTGCCCCCGAGGCCATACTCCTCACTATGCGGCTGCACCATTCGCGGCCGTAGGGCGAGAGGTCGCGGGTGCCCACGATCGCGATTGGATCCATATTCCCGAAGACTTCCTCAGGCGGCGAGCAGCCTCTGAAATACAGGCCCAGGGGCGCGTCCTCGCATTCCCTCAGCAGGGCGGGGTAGCAGTCATCGCCCACGTGTATGAAACGGTGCCCCAGGGCTTCGATCCTGCTCAGTTCCCCGTCCGCCCAGTCGACCGAGGCTTTGTTCAACTGGTCGCGGCAGGCGGACCAGGGGCCCATAATCTGCTGCTTCTGCTCCTCGCTCATTGCGAACACCGCCGCGGCGCTGCCCAGGTTCTCCACCAGGGTCAGGGCCACCGCCGGCTTGAAGCCGAAAATCTTGTTGAGGGCCAGCATACAGACCCTCTCTTCTCTGTCCTTCTCTTCCATTTTCTCACTCGGGCAGTCTGTGCCGTCGGAGCGAAGATATGACAAATCGACCCCGCTGGAAATACCTGCGAGGCCGATTTACACGATTTTGAGATTTATTTACACGATTTTGAGATAAATCCCAATATTGCCAATTTTGAGATTATCAGATAATCAGGAGAGCGTCGCCGTAAGGGCCGAACTGATAGTCGTTCTCGAGGGCCACCTTGTAGGCCTCCATCACCTTTTCATAGCCGCCGAACGCTGCCACTGCCATCAGCATAGTGGAGCCTGGGAGCTGGAAGTTGGACACGAGTGAATCCGGAATGGCGAACCTGTAAGGAGGGAAGATGAACTTGTTGGTCCATCCGTCGTAAGGGTTGACTTCGTCGTTGGTGGTGCAGTAAGTCTCGAGACCCTTGACGGTGGTGACGCCGACTGCGAGCACCTTGTGGCCCTTGCGGTGGGTGTCGTTGATGATCTTCGCGGTTTCAGGGGTGATGATGAGCCTCTCGGAGTCGGTCTTGTGCTTTGAGAGGTCCTCCACATCCACGCTGCGGAAGTTGCCGATGCCCATATGCAGGGTGAGGAATGCGGTGTTGATGTCGGCGAGGATCATCCTGTTGAACATCTCGCGGCTGAAGTGGAGGCCGGCAGCAGGGGCTGCGACTGCGCCTTCGTTCTTTGCGAAGATGGTCTGGTAGTTCTCAGCGTCCTCAGGTTCAGGTCTTTCCTTTACCCAGGATGGCACCGGAGTCTCTCCGAGGGTGAAGAGGGTCTTCTTGAAGTCCTCGTAGGAACCGTCGAAGAGGAACCTGAGGGTACGTCCCCTGGAGGTGGTGTTGTCGATTACCTCTGCAACGAGCTCGTCGTCGCCGAAGTAGAGCTTGTTACCGATACGGATCTTCCTGGCTGGGTCCACGATCACGTCCCAGAGGCGCTGTTCCCTGTTGAGCTCCCTGAGGAGGTTCACTTCGATGGATGCGCCGGTCTTCTCCTTGTTGCCATAGAGGCGGGCAGGGAATACCTTGGTGTCGTTGAGGACGAAGGTGTCGCCCTTTCCGTAGTACTCGAGGAGGTCCTTGAACTGCTTGTGTTCGATTTCACCGGTGTTCTTGTGGAGCACCATAAGCTTGCACTCGTCTCTCCAGCGAGGCGGGTTCTTTGCGATTTTTTCCGCTGTGAGCGGGAACTGGAACTGTGAAAGTTTCATATATCTGGCGTATTTTGATAGTCAATAACTATTTATTATACGTCTGATATCGAAAAATGTTTCACACGCGTGCTTCCCTGAATACTTCGACTATGGAAGGGTAGGTGTTGGTGAGGAAAGGAGGCAGGCTGGAACGCGCTACCCAAGCCGCCTTGGTGATGTCTTCCTCGCGCTGAGGAGTGAGGTCGGTCGGGTCGGTGTAGAGCATATCGTACCACCAGGTGTGCTTGAGGTGCCAGAGGCCCTGGCGGAAATAGACGTGGTCTGTGACGCAGATGAGGCTGCGTACTTCGAGTTCGTTGACTCCGGTCTCTTCCTGAACCTCCCTGAGGGAGCAGGTCTCGATGTCCTCGCCCGGCTCCAGATGGCCCTTAGGCAGGTCCCAGAGGCCGTTTCTGTTGATGAGCAGATAGTCGCCGCGACGGTTTGAGACCAGTCCGCCGCCGGCTGTGACTTCCTTGAATTCGGCGCAGATCCTATGGTAAGTCTGCTCCTCGTTTTCGGTAGGAATATATATTTTCATCAATGATGCGGAGGTTTCGAACATACCGATGAGGGCGTGGATGTCTATCCTTTCTCCCACGTGGAAAAGGATGGCATTCGGGTCTGAGAGCATCTGGTCGTCCGGGTTGCAGATTATCAGACAGCGCTTTTCAAAGTATATCTTCCGCATTTTTACTATCTTTGCTTTGTTGCACGATACTGCAAAGATAAAACAATTACATAAATAGATATGACAAGTTACAAAAGCAAGCACGGAACCGTGTCCAAGAGCCCGGCTGAACTCTTTATGCAGTTTGCCGATATGAGGAATTTCGCCAACCTGATTCCGGAGGATAAGAAGCAGCAGGTGTCACTTGAGGCCGATTACGACAGGCTCAAGGCCAACGTGCAGGGTTTTAATATAGGTGTGAAGGTCCTCAGGAGGACTCCATACTCCCTTCTCGAGTTCGAGGACGACGGCGCACCTCTGAAGTTCAATATCGCACTTCATTTCGATC
Source organism: Bacteroidales bacterium UBA1745 (assembly GCA_002314885.1). Lineage (GTDB taxonomy): Bacteria > Bacteroidota > Bacteroidia > Bacteroidales > UBA932 > Cryptobacteroides. Next base: position 22,010 of record DCHT01000005.1, read on the forward strand.
CTATGGGCGGCTCTGGCAAGACCGATTTCAGCATCGATGTGGACGCCGACCTGAACTTTATGATGAAGATGATGATAGGCAACAAGATCCAGGATGCTCTCGATAAGATCGTGGACGGCCTCGTGGCTATGTCCGAGGGCCGTATGCCTGAGGGAATTGACCCATCTATGTTCAAATAATGCAGGAGAGTTTCCTTCGTTCGCTCGAGGCTGCCATCGGCAGTGAGAGGCTGCAGAGGGCCGTGGAAGGCCTTTCGCAGCCGGCTTCCGTGTCCGTGCGCCTCAATCCGTCCAAGTGCGAGGGCGTCAAGCTGCCTATTCTGGACGGTTCGACTGCGGTGGAGTGGTCGAAGTGGGGGTATATGCTCAAGGAGCGTCCCGTTTTCACTCTCCATCCTCTCTTCCACAGCGGCGTGTATTACGTCCAGGATTCCTCCGCGATGTATGTCGGAGAGGCTTTCCGCAAGGCTCTGGAGGGGGCTGAACTGCCTTCCGACAGGCCTGTGAGGGTGCTCGATCTCTGTGCGGCTCCGGGCGGAAAGACCACTGATCTGGCGGCTTCGCTGAGGGCTGTCTTCGGGGACCGCTTCATTCTCGTGGCCAACGAGGTGATGCACAACAGGGCGACCATCCTGGCGGACAACGTGGCCCGCTGGGGCGACCCGAATGTGGTGGTGACCAGTGCGGATCCGAAGGCTTTCGCCCGTCTGGAGGGCTGGTTCGACGCCATCGTGGCCGACGTGCCTTGCTCCGGCGAGGGTATGTTCCGCAAGGACGAGGAGGCCGTGGCCCAGTGGTCCGAGGACAATGTGGCTCTCTGCGCTTCCCGTCAGAGGAGGATAGTGGCGGATGTGTGGCCGGCACTTCGCGGCGGCGGCACTTTCATATATTCGACCTGCACCTTCAACAGGGACGAGAACGATGTGAACGCTCAGTGGATTGCCGAGGAGCTGGATGCGGAAATTTTGAATGTGCCGACTGATTATCAAGGACTTATAAAGACTGAGTCGGGCTGCAGCCTGGTGCCGGGCTTCGTGCCTGGCGAGGGTCAGTACTGCGCAGCCCTGCGAAAGGGCGAGGTTTCTGTCGGACGTGCTCCGAAGCCTGCTAAGCCAAGTCGTCCGGATGCGCTGACGGCTCAGATATCCAAGTATTTCACTGTCCCTGTGGTGGCAAAGACCAAGGGCGATATGGTGATTGCGGTGCCTGCCGTGATCGCCGCCGAGGTGGATGTGGTGGCGTCTAGCCTCCCTGTGCTCGCTTCGGGCTGCGCCGTGGGCCAGTTCAAGGGCAAGGACCTGGTGCCGGACGAGGACCTGGCGCTCTGCATTGCCCTGGACGGCACTGCTTTTGCTACTGCTGCGCTTGACAAGCCGTCCGCGCTGGCCTTCCTGCACAAGGATGCCCTGCTGCTGCCGGATGCGCCGAGGGGGCTTGTGATGCTTACTTATAAGGGTGTGCCACTGGGTTTTGTGAAGAATCTGGGCAACCGTACCAACAATCTCCATCCGCAGTCCCGCAGGATCAGGATGGACATAGACTAGACTTATATGAAGAGATTCGCCTCCATATTGGCCCTTATTGCGGCCGCTACCATTGCAGTGAGTGCCCAGACTACGGACTGGCTCAAGAAATATCAGACCCAGGTGGCTGCGGTCGGACTTACCGGTCCGGGCGTGGAGTCGGTGCTCAACCGTTGGGGACAGGCGGATTCTTCGGATCTCAACTATCTGAGAGCCAGCTATATATATTATCTGAACAGGGGCCGTCGCAGCGAGATTATGACCGCGACGACGCCTCGATATCTGGGTCGCGAGCCTATGTTCGCGCTGCCTGATACGACCACGAAGACCAAGACCTATTATTATCAGATAGAGGTCTTCGACGACGAGCCTTTCGGCAAGGCCATACGTTTCCTGGACAAGCTGATTGCGCACGAGCCGACTGCCCTGGAACTGCGTGTGGAGAAGATTTCCGACCTTATTATATATGAGGGGGAGAGTCCTGATATGGCCCTATCAGCGCTGCTGGGCCTGATTACCGAGGACCGCGCGAAGAGCCCGAAGTGGACTTACGAGGAGACTGCTGTGGACCGCGAGTTCTTCGACGGAGTGGTGCAGGAGTTCTGCGCGAATCTCTTCCAGCTGGGTACCGATCCGGCCCGCGACGCTATGCTGAAGGTCTCTGAGCGTATGCTGACTTACGACAAGAATGCCGTGCCTTTCATCACGAATCAGGGTTCTTACTATATGGCCAAGAAGGACTACAAGAAGGCTCTGAAGTATTTCGACAAGGCGATCAAGGTCAAGGAGGACAGCTACAACGCCATCAAGAATGCCTGCACGATAGGCATTGTCACGAAGGATCTGAAGTTGCAGAAGAAGTACCTCCCTATGCTGGTGAAGTACGGAAATGAGGCAGAGAGGCTTAGTGCTCAGTCTCGCTTGGATGCTCTGAAGTAGCGTTTTCTTCCTCTTTTCTCTTTTTGTAGAGCTGCCAGCTGTTGAAGCAGTTGTGCCAGATGCTGTAGAAGCCGCCCGCCACTGAGGTGACCGGGTCCATAAAGGTGTATCCCATCCATATCGCGAAGACGGTGTTCTTCTGACCGAGGGCCTGACCGGCGGTGATTTTGTGCTTGTAGCGGCCTCCGACGGCCTTTCCACCCCAGAACTGTCCGACGCAGGTGATGAGGGAGGCGATGGCTATGCCGCCGAGTATGAGCAGTCCGCAGTTGCTCTGGAGTAGGGCGCGAGTGGTCATCAGTATGGCCAGAGGCAGGGAGGTGGCCCAGATGTAGAAGGGCAGGTCCTTGAATCTGATGATCTTGCGATGGAGTTTCGGGGAGAGATATCTGACAAGCCAGGCGAGGATGCAAGGGCAGATGAGCAGAGGGAAGACTTTGGCGAGTATGATCAGGAAGGCCTCTGTGAAGGTCTTTCCGTCGGAGGGGTGCAGCAGCGGTACGAATATAGGTATGACTATGGCCGTTACTATATTAATAAGTACCGTATATGTGATGATTCCTGCGATGTCGCCGCCCAGTTTGTCGGTGACCACTGCCGCCGCCGTTGCGGTCGGACATATCATACAGATCATTGCCGCCTCGACTATGATCTTGCCGCTGAAATCGGGCAGGAGCGCCAGGAAGGTGCCCATTGCGATGAAGGAGCCGGCCTGGATGAGCAGGAGCCACCAGTGCCAGCGGTGAGGCTTCATATCGCGAGGCTCTATTCTGCAGAAGGTCAGGAAGAGCATAAAGAACAGCAGGAGGGGCTGTATGATGGATACGGCCTTCAGAAGATAGGGTCCTGCAGGGTGGATTACGGGGATGAAATGGTATATCAGATAGGCTGATGCACCGACTGCCATACCGAGTGGCAGCATCCAATCTTTTATGAATTTGACAATCTTGCTCATTTCGGGCGGCAAAGATGGCCATTTTTGTCTAACTTTGCAACGATGAACACCTATAGATTCATAGCAAACAGGATACGTTTCAAGGGAAAACTGCCGATGATATGCATCGCGGTGAGCTTCCTTGTGATGATTATTGCCGTTGGCGTGAGTTCCGGTTTCAGGCGCGAGATACGCAATGGCATCAGCGCGGTGAGCGGCGACATACAGCTGCTGCCGCTGAACCGCGACTTCGTCAGCGAGGCTACTCCGATCGAGCGTCATCCGGCCTATCTGCCGCACGTGGATTCCCTGCGTGAGGTCTCTGCCGTGGTGCCTGTGGTCTATCGCGTGGGCATCATCAAGAAGGGCGAGGACATCCACGGAGTGATGTTCAAGGGCGTTCCGGACCGTCAGGATACGGTGAATCTGGGAGTGAGCATCCCGCGCAGGCTGGCGACTATTCTCTCCATCGGGGAGGGGGACAGGCTGCTTACCTATTTCGTGGGCGACAATGTGCGTGCGCGCAATTTCACGGTGACTTCGGTCTATGACGGCATCATCAATACCGACGACAAGCTGGTGGTCTATGCCTCATTGGAGGATATGCAGCGCCTGAACGGCTGGGACGAGGAGCAGGTTTCGGCTCTCGAAGTGGCTGTGAAGCCGGCTTATCGCAGCACCGCTTCGCTCAAGCAGCTGGAGGCTCAGGTCGGTTTCCTGACCAATGCCTATTCCGATCCGGAAGAGGAGTCGGTCTATGCTACTTCCTGCGTGTCTTCCTATCCGCAGATGTTCGATTGGCTGAATCTGATTGACTTCAATGTGCTCTTTATCCTGATTCTGATGACCATAGTGGCCGGCTTCAATATGATTTCCGGACTGCTGATTTTGCTTTTCGAGAATATTTCGACCATAGGTCTGCTGAAGGCCCTGGGTATGACCGACAAGGGCATTTCGCGCGTCTTCCTGACGACATCTTCCTCCCTTGTCCTGAAGGGTATGGCCATAGGCAACGGCCTGGCGATCGCTTTCTGCCTGCTTGAGAACTGGCTGAAGCTGATCCCGCTGGATCCGGTCAACTATTTCGTCTCCTACGTGCCTGCGAGCCTGAATATCTGGCTCATCCTGGCCGCGGACATCGTGGCCTATCTGGTGATTATGCTCCTGATGCTGATCCCGTCGCTCTTCATTTCGCACGTCGATCCCGCCCGCACAGTGGCGCAGAAGTAGTGCCACTAGTACTGCACC
>DCHT01000018.1 GCA_002314885.1 Bacteroidales bacterium UBA1745
CCGTACCGCTCAGATGGGTATGGGTGAAACCCAGTATCACATCGTCGCTGTAATGGTATCCGGAACAGCCGTCCCAGGTATTCACCCTGGTGTCAGGACCGAGCTGGACCATACCGAACGGCCAGGCGGCACCCGGGAAGGTGTGACCGTGCTCGTCGGTGCCCACGAAAGGATTCACGAAATTGGCATAGAGACCTACAAGAAAGGCGAAGAGTATTTTCATAATCGGAATTAGTTCCAGTTTGTCGTCAACTTTACAAATATACCTATTATTTTTCGCATAATTTTGATATATTTGTAGTCTTATTGCTCAATTTGCGCACAATGGACGAAGTAAAAGTCATAGAAATCAAGAAAAGCATCTTCGCTGACAACGAGATAGATGCGGACAATCTCAGGAAGGAACTCAAGGAAAAAGGTGTATATCTGCTCAACCTGATGTCATCACCGGGCAGCGGCAAGACCACCACCCTCATCCAGACCATCAACAGGCTCAAGGACAAGATACGCGTGGCAGTGATGGAGGCTGACATCGACAGCGACGTCGACGCCATCAAGATCAAGGAAGCCACAGGCATCGAATCCATCCAGCTCCACACCGGCGGAATGTGCCATCTCGACGCCGAGATGACCCGCCAGGGTCTCGACAACCTCACCCTGCAGAACACCGACCTGGCCATCCTGGAGAACGTGGGCAACCTCGTATGTCCTGCCGAGTTCGACACGGGAAGCTGCCGCAACGCTATGATACTCTCCGTCCCTGAAGGCCACGACAAGCCCCTCAAGTACCCGCTTATGTTCTCCATCTGCGACGTCGTCGTCATCAACAAGATAGACGTGATGCCTTACTTCGACTTCGACCTGGAGAAGTGTACCGAGTACATCCACCTGCGCAACCCGAAGGCCAAGGTTATCCCTATCTGCGCCAAGACCGGCGAGGGTGTGGACGTCTTCGCACAGTGGCTCCTCGACGAGGTGAAAGCCTGGAAAGAATAACACAAAACACAATATAAACTAATAACCAAACAAGCTCTTATGCCTGAAATGTCAACAAAGTTCGTCCCTAAGCACAAAGGGGATCTGAACCCGAACAAGAAACTGCTCAAGTTCGTCACCAAGGTGACCGACTGCGTTCCTCACAAGCTCAAAGGCGTTTCCACAGACGACCCTGAATACTGGGGCCTCGCCTGCATCTTCGAGGATGAAATGGACGCCCAGACCAGGGAAGCTTCCCTCGACCTGCTCCTGGACATCGTATCCAGCAAGGCGATGAGGGTCCGTGAGCACCGTCCATACAAGCAGCTCGTGGAATGGAACCACGAAAAGCACTACACCGCCACTGACGAGGAATTCGACGCCCTGCTCGACAAGCTTGCATACTTCGGTATGGTCGAATACGACTACGGCGACCACTACACCAAGGACGGTCCTGTACCTGGCACGACCTACAACAAAGAAGACCGCGAATACTGGGTGCCTCTCTTCGTACCTGGTTCAGCAGAATACACCAATATGAACGTCGAGATGATGGACAAGCATCCTGAACTCGCAATGTTCTTCGAGAGAATGACCTTCCTCCCTCTGGAGAAGATCACTCCAATGGTCCCTATGGGCGGCGGTGGCATCGGTATGCACGTCATCCCTGTGGAGAAGGCCATCTCAATGGAGAACGAGTCCATCGACATCGAGCACATCTCATATTGGCTCAAGAAATATGAAGGTCACATCGGCGCCTCCATCTGCTCCTGCCGCTACGGCCGCAAGAAGATGGACGAAGGCTGCGCCGACGACTATCAGGACTGGTGCATCGGAGTCGGCGATATGGCCGACTACTGCCGCGAGACCGGACGTGGCCACGACGTGACCTACGAGGAGGCGATGGCCATACTCAAGAGGGCCGAGGACAACGGATACGTGCATCAGATCACCAACATCGACGGCGAGGGCAAGATCTTCGCGATCTGCAACTGCAACGTCAAGATATGCAACGCCCTGCGTACCTCACAGCTCTTCAACACTCCTAATATGTCGCGCAGCGCCTACGTTGCCGAGGTCGAGAAGGAGAAGTGCGTAGCCTGCGGACGCTGCGTGGAATACTGCCCTGCAGGTGCCGTGAAGCTCGGTCAGAAGCTCTGCACCAAGAACGGCGAGATCCAGTATCCTAAGCACGAACTTCCTGACGCCGTCAAGTGGGGTCCGGAGAAGTGGGATGAGGATTACCGCGACAAGAACCGCATCAACTGCTACGAGACAGGTACTGCACCTTGCAAGACCGCGTGTCCTGCACATATCGCCATCCAGGGCTACCTCAAGAAGGCAGCCGAAGGCAAATACAAGGAGGCTCTCGAACTCATCAAGAGGGAGAATCCGCTGCCTGCAGTCTGCGGTCGCATCTGCAACCGCCGCTGCGAATTCGCCTGCACCCGCGGCACCATCGACCAGCCTATCGCTATCGATGCAGTCAAGAAGTTCATCGCCGAACAGGACCTCAACGCTGAGACCAGGTTCGTGCCTGAGGTAGTCATCGGTTCCAACAGGGGCAGATGGGAGCAGAAAATCGCCATCATCGGCGGTGGCCCTGCAGGCCTCTCCTGCGCATATTATCTCGCAACTATGGGCTACAACCCAACCATCTTCGAGAAGGAAGAGGAACCGGGTGGAATGCTCCGCTACGGCATACCTTCATACAAGCTCGACAAGGAAGTAATCAAGGCCGAAATCGACATTATGAAGGAAATCGGCGTCGAGATCAAGACTGGCGTCGAAGTCGGCAAGGACGTCACCATCGCCCAGCTCCGCGAACAGGGCTACAAGGGCTTCTACGTGGCTATCGGCTGCAACGGCGGCAGAAGGCCAGGCATCCCAGGTGACAGCCTCGAAGGCACCACCACAGCCCTCGAATTCCTCCACGACGCCAACTGCGGCAAGGTGAAGGTGGGCGGAAACGTGGTCGTAGTCGGCGGCGGAAACGTAGCCATCGACGCGGCTCGCGTGGCAAAGAGAAGCGGCGCTGCATCAGTCACTATGCTCTCCCTCGAGACCGAAGACATTATGCCTGCATCCCCTGAGGAAAGGACTGAGGCCCGCGAAGACGGCGTAGTCCTCAACCCAGGCTGGGGCCCTAAGGAAGTGCTCGGAGAAGGCAAGGCTCAGCAGATCGTATTCAAGAAATGCGTATCCGTATTCGACGAGAATCACCGCTTTGCACCTAAGTATGACGAGAACGAGCTCATCACCCTCGACGCAGACCTCGTAATCTTCGCAATCGGCCAGACCGTAGTCCTCAAGGACCTCCTCAAGGACACCAAGGTCGAATTCTTCCGCGGAGTTTACCCTGTCGCTGACAAGCTCACCTACCAGACCGCTGAGGAAGACATCTTCACCGGAGGCGACTGCTTCACCGGCCCTAAGTTCGCCATCGACGCCATCGCTGCCGGCAAGGAAGCCGCAGAATCCCTCCACAGATACGTACAGCACGGCCATATGACCATAGGCCGCAACCGCCGCGACTTCATCGAACTTGACAAGGACAACATCGTGGTTCCAAGCTACGACAACTCCTCCCGTCAGGTCGAGGGTCACACCGACCCTGCCGATCCGTTCAAGGAGTACAAGCTCACCCTCACTGAGGAGCAGGTTCGCAAGGAGACTGCACGCTGCCTCGGCTGCGGCGCTTCAGTAGTGGACGAGAACAAGTGCATAGGCTGCGGAGTCTGCACCACCAAGTGCGCCTTCGACGCCATCCATCTGCACAGGGTTCATCCTGAGGCCAGCACGATGTACACCTCCGAGGACAAGTTCAGCGCCATCCTCCCTTATATGCTCAAGCGCACCAAGAATATCATATTCAAGAAGAAGTAATGCACGAACTCGGAATAGTATTCTACATAATCCGGGACGTCAAGCAGGTCGCCGAGGAAAACCACGCCAAGCACATCTCCAAGGTGGTGATGAACATTGGCGAGGTTTCCACGGTGGTGCCTTACCTGCTCACCGACTGCTGGGACTGGGCCGTCAAGAAGGAGGAGATGCTCACGGGCTGCAAGATGGAAATAGAGACCATCCCCGGGGTGACCTACTGCGAAGACTGCCACCAGGAATACGGCACGGTCGAGCACGGCAAGACCTGCCCGCACTGCGGAAGCGCAAACACCTACCTGCTTCGGGGCAACGAAGTGGAAATCAAAGCAATAGAAGTAACAGACGAATAATTAACCAAAAGACATTATGTGTTGTTTTTTAGTACCAATGATTCAGGCAGCGGCCACTACCGCCTGCCGTAAGCACATCGAAAACAAAGGTGGAAACTCCATCTGGGCCAAGCAGCTCCCAACCCTCGAGAAGTTCCTCTGGGGCGGCACCGCAATGCTCGTAGTAGACCACATCATCAACGGTGAAGTCACTTGGAGATATCCTTTCTTCACTGCCCTCGGCCAGGCCGGTGGCGCAGAAGTGATGCTCCGCGAAATGCTGACTGTAGGCCTTCCTATGTCAGTGGTAGCTACCCTCATCTGGGCAGTTTACGTGCTCGCCAAGTCCCCTGCCCTCAAGAAGCAGGCTAAATAATCAAGCAAGATGAAGATGGTCGTCCTCGCCATATTCGCTTCCCTGATGCTGCTGAGCTGCGGCACGAACGAGATTCCAAGTCCGAAGCCGCCTGTCACCAAGGAAGACGAAAAGGATCCTGAGACAGGAGAAATCATCCTGTGGAAGGAGGCCTTCGACGAGTGCGTGCTCAAGGAAGGTCCTGCGATCCAGTCGGACGACTTCAAGAACGACTGCGAGAACCCGCTCAGCCACATCGACTTCAAATCGAAGGTCTGGAAGACCGTGGGCAGTTCCCACATCTGCGACGACGACTATATCCGCAGGCGCAACTTCGGCTCTTGGGTCTATCTCTTCCGCGTTTCCGAGCGTCCGGGCTACCTGTCCTGCGGCGTCAACGGCGAGGGCAAGAGGGGCATAATCCAGTCCCCTATGCTCTCTGAAATCAAGGAGATATCCGACATCAGGGTAAGTTTCGATATCCAGCCCGACGCAGCCGCCACAGACGATTTCATCTTCAAAGTATGCCTTTGCGGCGTCATCAGATCCGCAAGCATAAACGGAAAGGAGTGCGCCATCACTGAGCCGCACAACGGTATAGACCACATTCTGACCCTCGGCAGGAAGTCCCTCACCGAGGGTTGGAACAAGGTGGTCGTGGAAGTGGAGAAGGCCAGCAACGGCACTATGCTCTACTGGGCCGGCGCCTCATCCGACAAGAACCTCAACCACGGCTTCTACCTGGACAACATCAAAGTTCATCAGGTACAGGCAATGGAAAGGCCGAAGAACTGCCTCCGCGTCCTCTTCTGGAACATCCAGAACGGAATGTGGAGCGATCAGGCGGCCAACTTCGTAAACTTCCGCAAGTTCATAGAGAAATACGATCCTGACGTGTGCGTATGGTGCGAAGGCCAGACTATCTACAAGACCGGCACCACCACCTCCTGCGCCGTCGAAGACCGCACATTCCCAGCCGGGTGGGCTGATTTCGCCGCCTCCCACGGCCACAAGTATACGGCCATCGGAGGCTACAGGATCTATGCGGACGACTACTTCCCTCAGATAGTCACATCAAAGTATCCTATCACTACCCTGGTGAAGATAACCGAGACGGACGAGGAGCACCAGCAGCTTGCCGACAGCTACACCGACGGCAAGAGCCACGCGGCCGAATACCACGCCAAATGCGCTGAAGGCTACTGCCCTGTCGCCCACGG
>DCHT01000062.1:0-6180 GCA_002314885.1 Bacteroidales bacterium UBA1745
GCCTTCCAGGGTCGCTTCCTCATCGCCGAGCTCGTCAGAAGATCGGCAGACAAAGAACTTATTGTGATGGCCGGATGTGGCGTGCGGCCGTCCAACATCGAAGAAATACGCCGCACAAGTGCTGCACGCGAGTACCACGCGTCAGCGTCATTTTGGCGCACAAGTAGTGGCACTACTTCTGCGCCAACAAACGTGTTGAAATAATGACTACCTTCATAGATTTGGGCCTGTCGGAGAAGCTCCTCAAGGCCATAGAAGAACTTGGTTTCGAATATCCTATGCCAGTGCAGGAGGCGGTGATCCCCTACCTGCTCGGAGGCGAGAGGGACGTCGTGGCGCTGGCGCAGACAGGCACCGGAAAGACGGCTGCGTTCGGTCTTCCGCTGCTGGAGAAGCTGGACTTGCAAAACCGTAATACTCAAGCACTTGTGCTGAGTCCGACCCGCGAACTCTGCGTGCAGATCGCGGAGGATATGATGGACTTCGCAAAGCATACTGAGGGCGTGAATATCGTACCCGTCTATGGCGGTGCAAACATCAGGACCCAGATGAACCATCTGGCCCACGGAGGTGCGCACATCATAGTCGCCACCCCGGGCCGTCTGTTGGACCTGATGGACCGCGGATATGTCCACCTCGAGGACGTGCGCAACGTGGTGATGGACGAGGCCGACGAGATGCTCAATATGGGTTTCCAGGAAGACATCGACGCCATACTCGAGGCAGTTCCAGAGGATCGCAACACCCTGCTCTTCTCCGCCACTATGCCGGACGAAATCGCCCGCATAGCAAAGAAATATATGCGCAATCCGCAGGAGATCGTCATAGGCAACCGCAACGAAAGCACCTCCACGGTAAGACACATCCAATACACCGTACAATCCCACGATAAATATCAGACACTCAGGCGAATAGTGGATTTCTATCCGCGTATGTACGGCATCGTCTTCTGCCGCACCAAGGCCGAAACTCAGGAGATCGCGGACCGTCTCATACGTGAGGGCTACAACGCAGATGCCCTCCACGGCGACCTCTCCCAGATTCAGAGGGATTCGGTGATGTCCCGCTTCCGTCTTCGCAACATCAAGCTGCTCGTGGCTACTGACGTCGCCGCACGAGGCCTCGACGTGGATGACCTCACCCATATCATCAACTATACCCTGCCGGACGAAACGGAGGTTTACACCCACCGCAGCGGACGTACGGGCCGCGCCGGCAAGACAGGCATCTCCATCGCAATCGTCACGCCTCGCGAAGCCAAGAAGATACGCGATATCGAAAAGGTGACAGGCAAGACCTTCGAGGTCGGAACGATCCCGACCGGTCGCGAGATATGCAGCAAGCAGATATTCTCCCTGATGGACCGCATCGAGAAGGTCGATGTGGACGAGGACGAGATCGCTTCCCTCCTCCCGGGTGTCTTCAGCCGTCTGGAATGGATGGACAAGGAGGAACTTATCAAGAAGATGGTCTCCCTCGAATTCAACAGGATCATCAGTTACTACAAGGATAAGGAAGACTTCCAGGTTACCCGTCAGAAGCACTTCGACGTGCCTCTTGCAGCCGGTTACGCCAAGATCTTCATCGGAGTCGGAAAGATGGACGGGATGGGTCCTAAGCACATCCTCAGCCTCATCAACAACTGTATGAGGGAGCATCCGAAGATCGATGTGGGCCGCGTAGATATCTTCACCCGATACTGCCTCGTGGACGTGGACCAGTCCTGCGCCGACGAAATCGTCTCCCAACTGCAGACTATGCACGTTCGTGGCCGCGCCGTCAAGGCAGGCTTCGCGACCGAGGAACAGCTCAGCCGCGGAAGCGAGAAGAAAAAGGATTCAAAGCCTAAGAAATACCGCAGGAAATAGCCTACCAGCTGAATTCCTTGCTGTGAGCATCGCCCCAGCGGTCCGTCACCCTCACCTCTACCTTCTTCACGCCTGATTCCGGAACGTATTTGAAGAGGTGGTTGCAGTTGGCGTTGGTAGGCGGCTCATCGCGGTCCACCATCAGGCCCTCAGCCTTCCATATCTTGTAGAAATGCTGGTAGAGTGGCTCCATACAGGAGTCATTCTCATACACGACGCGAGTCATCTCGCCCACCTTTGAGCCATTTACCCAGACCTCCGGCTTGGTCCAGAGGCTGTCCCACAGATAGACATTGCAGTACAGGAACGTATCGTCGACCTTCTCAAGGTCCTCGCCCGCGAACTGTCCTGGATAATGCAGGTTCATAGTGTGGTCATAGTTCGGATCGATGCTATGGTACTGCCAATGCACGTCCGTGCCGTCGATGTCCAGCTCCACGAAGCCACGCGGAGAACCGTCCCTGTCAATCTCGCCGCTGCAGGACCAGCATCCGCCGCAGCGGGCCACGGTGTGGCTGTGAAGCGCCTTGACGCCTGCAGCCTTGGAATTCAGTTCCGCCTCAGTGTAAGTATAATTGGAATTTTCGTGGACGTGTCCGTACCACATATTGACAGTGCGTCCTGCAAGAGCCTTGAGCATCCTCGCGTGATTATACTTAGGCGAAGGGAAAGTACCGTTATGCTTCTTGGTAAGCGGACAATGGGTGAAAATGTGGACAACGGTATTCACATCGACGTATGCCAGGTCCTTCTCCAGATAATTGATGGCCTGGTCATTGAGACCTTCATAGTAGCTGCGGCCGCCGTTGTCGTCCCACGCCACCGAATCCAGGAAGATGAAATGCTGTTTTCCGAGGTTGAAGGAATAGTTATATGGTCCGAACCATTTGCTGAAGCCGGATACGGAGGCATAATATGTGTCGGCCTTCTGAATGTGGTCGTGGTTGCCAGGAATCGAGAAAGTCAGCACTCCGCTGCTCTTCTGGGTGGCCAGATAGGCTTCCGCCATACCCTGGACCTCGATCTCGTTGGTCACCATATCACCCATACTTATCTGATAGAGAGGTCCCGTCACACTGCTGCGATAGGCATTGATCGCATTGCAGACATAGGTCCAGGCCTTGCCGGAATGCGCACGGCTGCTCATCTGCTGAGGATCGCCCAGCAGCAGGATACGGTATTTGTCGCCGCTGTCCGTACGCGGCTGGAGAGTGAAGTCTATCAGCTGGTCCTTGCTGCTGATGTCAAGCAGCGCGTGGTTGGACCATCCGCCGTACTCGTTGGCACTGAACTCGTACTCGGAAGGCATTATCACGAACACGTTCTGGGCCACTGAAAGGTCTGTCGTGAAGGAATAGCTGCCATCTGCAGCAGTCTTGACTATCTGCACACCGTCGCTGACCAATATGCCGGAAAGCGGAGTGCCAAGGGTGGATTTCACCGTGCCGTGGACCGCAGCCGATGCAGGAGCATCCGTGTTCTCGTCGCCCGAAAGCACCTGCACGGATCCGGAAGTGAATGAGAGCACCTCCTTGACGTTGCGCACGATCTGCCTGCCGTCCGTCCTCGTATAGGTCATCGTACTGGTCGAGTAAGCACGGGCGCTGGACTTGGTCACTACGCAGAAATAATAATCCCCAGGCACGAAAGTGGAACCGGAATACGGCGTCATCGTGAGTTCGTGATAAATCTCATTGGCGTACTTGATGGATGTGTTGAGAGTGCTGCAGTTCACGGTCAGTATATCAGCCCCCAGATAGTTTTCCTTCAGAGAGGAATCGACGGAGAATTTCACTGACTTGATGTCGGAAGACGAAATGTGGAACTTCAGCAGACCGAAGAGAGCGCCGAGCGTATGGACGAAATCGTGGAGGCCTTCCTCGACAGCAATGTCGGAGGCATCATAGTAACGCCTTGCGCAGGTTGCCGCGATGCCATACTCAAGGCCAGGGCACGCAAGGTTCCCGTAGTCCTCATCAACCGCGACATCCCGTCCCTGGAAGACGTGGGACGCGTGTTTATGGACAACGCACGCAGTATGGAGCAGTGCGTCGAAGAACTCTTCGGCAACGGCTACCGCAAGATCGAGATGATATCCGAGAATATGGACGTCTCCTCCCTCAAGGCACGCGAAGACGGCTACAGCAGGAAGATGAACGAACTGGGGCTCTCCCCTCTCGTCCACATCGTGGAAACCGACACTCAGGAGGCTCAGATCAGGGAAATCGTCAGGACTGCAGCGGAAAGGGGCACCGAGGCCTTCATCACCCCGCGCATCAAGCTGAGCGTCCACACCCTCAAGGCCATCCAGGAAGCAGGACTGCGCATCCCGGACGACATCGCAATCATAGCACACGACGAAAACATACTATATCATCTGTACAATCCGACGATATCATACGTCTCACAGAACTCCGACAAGGTGGGCAAAGCCGCATACGGGCTTCTGCGGGATCTGATGGACGGTCAGGACGCCCGGACAGAGATACTGGACCCGGCCATCCACTTCGGAGGATCGTCGGCAAAGAGATAGAATAATACACAAACCAATAATTACTCATACCAACCACTTTATGAAAAGAACACTAGCTATCTTCGCCCTGTCTGCACTGATGTGTGCGACACTGGGCAGCTGTGTAAAGGATGGTACTGTGGACAGAGGCGACATCAACGCCGCCATCAAGCTTTCCACGGTAGAGGTAAAAGCCGCATCTGCGACTATTTCCGGTACATCCGCACAGGAGAATGTTGTTTCGTGCTACCTGGCAGGTCCGGTAGAGGTGGCTGAAGTCAATTTCGCCAACTATGACGCGATTGACCGCAAGGCCTACATCCTCGAGCACGGAACAGAAATGACCATTCCTTTTGAAGTTGCCTTCACAGGAGGTCTTAAACCAGAGACCAGCTATATGGTCGCTGTCATCGGCAAGGATGCCCAGGGCGTTTTCCGCACGGCTCCTTACTACATCACATTCAAGACTGGAAGTGCCACCGTCAGCACCAGCCTCTCAATTGCTGAAGAAGGAGCAGGCTACAAGTACACCTATTCCATCCTGAAGGGTGAGAACACCAAGGAATTCAAGTATATCGTCTCAGAGGACAAGAGCACCGTCGGACTCGACGAGGCTGGACTCAGAGCCCTCATCAAGGCTGGTGGTTCAGACGTGAAGACCAGCAGCACCGACATCCCTGCAGTCACCATCAACAAGGACAGCAAGTGTGATATGATCGTGGCAGCCCTCGCATTCGACGAACTTGGCAACGAAGGTGGATTCTCCTCATCCGTCGTCACTGGCGAAACCATCGTGAAGGCCATCGTCAACGGCGCCGCAACTGTCCTCTCACCTGAGGCAGAGGGCTCCGAAGTATATGTAGGTACTATCGATATGCCTGCTTCCGCTACCTTCACAATCAACAAGGACAATGTCGATTACGGCTTCACCTCATACTCAGGTGCAGGCGGTATCGGTACCGTCAACAGCGTATTCTCCTCTGTTCCGTTCGTGAACCTCACCTCCGACATGACCTACAAGTTCAAGGTATCCAAGGCTATCGGTCAGATGAGCGCAACCAACGCAGGCGGAAACGCATTCTATGCCAATATGGACGCAGCTGCCAAGGTTCAGATCAGGGCTGACTTCTCCGCCGACCCTGCAATCTACAGGTTTGAAGTTGTGAACGAAGACGCCAACCTCGTATTCTACGAAGGCTTCGACCTCTGCACCTGGGGCGGTTTCTATCAGGCACCTGTCAAGGGCGGCAAGCCTGCAGACGCATCCACAGCCGGATCCAAGGGAACCGAGCCTGTCGTTATGAGTTCTGTTTCCACCACCGCTAATGGCTTTGACAACTTCTGCTACCCATCCACAATGACCCTCGATGGCAGTGAGACTCATATCAACGACACTCTTATGACCAACTGGGGGCTCCAGGACTGGACATTCAAGAAGGGTTACCTCTCCTGCGGACATATCCGTAT
Organism: Bacteroidales bacterium UBA1745; assembly: GCA_002314885.1. Lineage (GTDB taxonomy): Bacteria > Bacteroidota > Bacteroidia > Bacteroidales > UBA932 > Cryptobacteroides. Next base: position 5,848 of record DCHT01000062.1, read on the forward strand.
CGGCGCCACCCTTTCCGGTTCAACCGCAGTGTCTTACGTAATCACTCCTAAGTTCACCAAACTTACCAGTGCAACCAACGTGACCGTCACCATCGAAGGCTTCGACTTCGCATCATCAGTTCTCCACCAGCACTTCGCAATCGTCGGCGACGGCAAATACACCGGCGCTACCGTTACGAACACCGCCGGCTACAACGAGACCTTCACCGTTTCGACCGACGGCCTCCTGACTGAGAAGTCCTTCGATCCTAACGGCACAATGTTCCCTAAGCACGCAAATGCAGATTTCAACAAGACTATGACCAAGGTCGTTCTCCAGGTTGAAGGTGCAAC
>DCHT01000062.1:6239-23313 GCA_002314885.1 Bacteroidales bacterium UBA1745
AAGGAAGTCCGTATCTGCATTGACTACATCAAGGTAACCAAATAAAGACAGAAGATATGAAAGCTACTTATAAATATATATTAGTGCTCGCAGCTCTTCTGATCAGCTGGAGCGCAATGGCTCAGAACACTATCCGCGGTACAGTCGTGGATTCTGACAACATCCCTGTCATCGGAGCAGGCGTCCTCATCCAGGGAACCACCAACGGTTCCATCACCGATGAGAACGGTAACTTCTCCGTAAAGGCAAAGAAGGGCGACGTCCTCGAGGTTTCCTTCCTCGGACTCGAGACCCAGCTCGTAACAGTGACCGACGCCGCTGAATACAACGTAGTTCTCGGCGCAGACGCAAACTACCTCGAAGAAATCGTGGTCGTAGGTTATGACACCCAGAAGAAGGTCAACCTCACCGGTTCCGTATCTTCAATCTCCACTGAGGCAATGAAGAACCGTCCTATCGTCCGTGCTTCCACTGCCCTCCAGGGCTCTGCAGCAGGTGTGACCGTGACCACCCAGTCCGGTGCCCCTGGCGATGACGGCGGTATGATCCGTATCCGTGGTATAGGCACATTCGGCGGCTCAAGCGCTGCTCCTCTCGTCCTCATCGACGGTGTGGAAGGCAGCCTCGACGCAGTTGACCCTACCCAGATCGACCAGATCTCAGTCCTCAAGGACGCTGCTTCATCAGCAATCTACGGTTCACGTGCAGCAAACGGCGTCATCCTCGTCACCACCAAGCGCGGTACCAAGGGACATCGTTCAATCAGCTACCGTGGCTATGTCGGCTGGCAGGAGCCTACCCGCCTCCCTTCAACCGTAGGTCCTATCGACTATATGATCCTCTCCCGCGAGGAGTCCGCAAACGACGGCTCTGACTCCATCTACACCGACGAGTACATCTCCCGCTATATGGAGAATCACGCCATCGACCCTGATTCCTATCCTATCACCGACTGGAAGAAGTCCATCCTCACCGGTTCAGGCTTCACCCACAACCACAACCTCACCCTCACCGCCAGCGGCGACAACATCCGCGTGATGACTTCCGCAGGCTACCTCAACCAGAAGGGTATCATCAACAACACGGGCTACTATCGCTTCAACATCCGTAACAATATGGACGTGAAGATCAGCGAAAGGCTCCATATGAAGTTCGACTTCTCAGTAGTTTACGGCCATCGCGACCGCAACCGCTACCAGAACACCTACTTCAACTATATGAACACCCGTGACCCTCTCACCCTCACCCAGTACAGCACCGACTACTATGCCGCACTGTCCGGAGGTTCCAACAACATCCTCGCAATGCGTGAGAACGAGGGAGGTAACTACAAGAACGACAACTACCGCGTGAACGGTGCCCTCACCCTCACCTACACTCCTGTGAAGTGGCTCACCATCGAAGGTATGGCAGCCCCTCGCTACGTGATGTCTGAAGGCCACACCTATCTGAAGATCGTCAACTACTATTCTGACGCATTCGGAACCGTGGCAGCCTCCACCAACACCAACTACGGAAGCCTCACCGAGTCCTGCAACCGCAGTTTCTACGGCAACTACATCGGCACAGCCAAGTTCCACCACTCCTGGAACCGCACCCACAACTTCACTGCTCTCGTAGGTGCATCCTGGGAGGATTTCAGTGAGAAGACCCTGAGCGCTTATCGCCAGGAATATCCTTTCCCTGACTATGAGACCATCAATGCAGGTGCTGACAACGAGTTCAAGAACAACAGCGGCGCCCGTTATCAGTGGGCCCTCGCTTCCTTCTTCGGCCGCGTGAACTACAACTACAAGGAGCGTTACCTCTTCGAGGCCAACATCCGTTTCGACGGTTCATCCCGCTTCAGCAAGAAGAACCGCTGGGGTATCTTCCCTTCATTCTCAGGCGCTTGGCGTATCACCGAGGAGAACTGGATGAAGCCTGTGAAGAACATCCTCACCGAGGCAAAGATCCGTGTTTCCTACGGTCATCTCGGCAACCAGAACATCGGCGACAGCTACTATCCTACCGTACAGACCCTCAACATCAGTTCTTCCATCTCAGTGAACGACGTGATCACTCCGATCGCAACCCTCACTACCCTCGCCAACGAGGACATCACCTGGGAGACCTCCAAGATGTTCGACGTCGGTGTGGACTTCTCACTCTTCAACAAGGTGAACGTGACCGCCGACTTCTATGACAAGCGCACGGAGGGCATCCTTATGAAGCTCACCATTCCTTCATCCATCGGTCTCAGCGCTCCTTACCAGAACGCAGGCAACGTCAGGAACGTAGGTTGGGAACTCGGAATCGGCTACCACGACGAGCGCGGCGACTTCAACTGGGGCGTTGACGCAAACCTCTCAGATGTCCACAACTCCATCACCAAGATGGCCACCAGGGACATCAACGGCTTCATCATCAACCAGGAGGGCAACGAGATCAACTCCATCTACGGTCTGAAGTGCCTCGGCATCATCCGCAACCAGGAAGACGCCGACTACATCAACACCAATCTCCCTCAGTATGAGAAGGTTAAGCCGGGCGATCTCTACTATGCGGACATCGCAGGCGGCAAGGACGAAAACGGCAATCCAATCCCTGACGGAAAGGTCGACGACAATGACAAGACCGTCATCGGCGGAACCATTCCTCGCTACACCTACGGCCTCACCCTCAGCTTCGGCTGGAAGGGCCTGAACTTCAGCGCATTCTTCCAGGGCGTAGGCAAGGCTAACTCTCTGCTCAGTTCCTACTACATCTGGCCTGCATACCAGGGCGGTACCTACCGTTCAGAGTTCCTCAACCGCTTCAACCCTGCCGACGAGAGCACCTGGGCTACCGCCACCTACCCTCGTCTGACCAGGACCGGCGTGAACAACTACAAGCCTTCTACCTTCTGGATGGCAGACGCAAGCTACTGCCGTCTCAAGAACATCCAGCTCAGCTACACTCTCCCTTCAGAACTCACCAAGAAGGCCAGGATCCAGAGCCTTACATTCTTCGCGAATGCACAGAACCTCTTCACCTGGACCAAGTTCTACCAGGGATATGACCCTGAGCTCTCTTACAACGCAGATGCAACCGACGGCGTATCCCTCGGTGACATAGCTTACAACTATCCTCAGGTGAAGACCTTCACCTTCGGCGTGGAAATCAAATTCTAATTACGGGAGGATACAATTATGACAAAGAAAAATTCAATACTCATACTTGCAGCAGCCGCAGTCATCATCAGCAGTTGCTCCCTTGACCGCAAGCCGCTTAACGGTCCGTCTTCAGGCACCTTCCCTGCAAGTGCAGGAGAGGCATACGCCGGCACCCTCGCCGCATACAAGAAGATAGGCAATATGACCGTCAGCAACCAGTACTACCCATACAGGTGTCAGGATGCCGCTTCGGACATCATCACCTTCCGCGTGGGTGCTGCCAACTTCGTACAGCAGCTCAACGGCACGCTCACTTCAGAGCACGCCGTGATCGAGAAGGAATACAAGCAGATATTCGCCTGTGCAGGCCGTGTGCACCAGGTTCTCGACAACATCGAAAACCTCCGTGCAGTCTGCGACGAGACCACCGTCAACGCATTCAAGGCAGAGCTCCTCTGCATCCGTGCACAGCAGTACGACCAGGGAATGCAGTTCTTCGGCGGCATTCCGTTCATCGACCACTGCCTCACACTTGTTGACAACGCCTATCCGCGCAACACCATCAAGGAATGCGCTGAGAGGATACTCATCGACGACCTCAAGGACGAACTCCTCGACTGTCTCCCAGTGCAGTGGACTCCTACCACCTACGGCACCACCCGTATAGGCCGTATCGCAGCTTACACCCTCAAGGCACGCATCGCCCTCAACTGGGGCTATACGGACATCGCCCTTGCCGCTGCAAAGAAGGCTATGGACCTCAATGAGGAATACGGATGCTACGCACTCGAGACCCTCGACTGCAGGGGCTATATCAGCCACGAAGTCGGTGAGATCGACGTGACCAACCTCTTCGGCCTCTCAGGTCAGAGCAGCAAGGAATGGATGTGGGCTGCACAGCGCAACCTCGCAGTAGGTGAACTGTCTAGGTCCATCTATTACGAGAGCATTCGCTGTCTGCAGGGCTGCAGCTGGATTGGACCAACCCAGTCCCTCGTGGATACTTACCAGTGCCTCGACGGCCTCTCAATCCTTGAGTCACCTATGTTCGACCCAGCAAACCCTTGGCTCAACCGAGACCCTCGTCTCGCTATGACCGCCCTTCTCCCTGGCACCCGCGCAATGGGCATACAGTACGAGATGGACTACACCGTTGCAAAGGTCCAGAACTATGTCACCGGTACTATGATCCAGAATATGGATGCTGACCCTACCGCCAACAAGTACGAGTATGCGGCAAACAACACCAAGGGTCCTGCCGGCTTCCTCTGCAGGAAGTACTACGATCTCACTTGGAACGGTATGATCCAGAATCAGGACATCGACGACCAGAACACAGGACTCATCCGTCTTGCAGAACTCATCCTCATCGATGCAGAGGCTAACATCGAGGCTGACGGCGGCGACCTCTCCCGTGCAAGGAAGGACATCAACCTGATCCGCGCCCGCGTAGGTATGCCTGACATCACCGTTTCCGACAAGGCTGGTCTCCGCAAGGCCCTCCGCTACGAGCGCAAAGTCGAACTCGCAGACGAAGGCTTCCGCTGGTTCGACCTCCGTCGCTGGTGCGACGACGGTCTCTGCTACAAGGACGGTAAATTCAGAGAAGGCGTAACCGAGATTGCAGCAACTGCAGTCAACGGAACATTCTATGCTCCCGGCTATTCCAACAAGGCCAATGGCGCAAAGGGATACATCTCCAACGCAAAGCCTATCATCAGCGACAGCTGGGTAGTCACCTACGACGGAGTGAGCACTCTCGACGGCAAGGCATTCAACCTCAGGTCCGTGTCTTCAAATGCGATGTCTTACACATCAAAGGACCGCTACTGGCCAATTCCGAAGAACGAGATGAGCAGCAACACTGCCCTCGTTCCTGAGGACCAGAACCCTGGCTACGAAGGCGGCGCATTCCAGAACTAATGAAATTCAGAAAACTATTTCTGCAGGCTGCGGCACTGGCGCTTTTCGCGTCAGTGCTGTCAGGCTGCACTGAAAAGGGCAACGACGATGACCTCGACCCTTTGAAGAATAAAGACAAGGCCGTAATCAGCGGCACGATACGCTACAGCGACGGAGAGGCCGCAGAAGGCATCACCGTCACCGACGGCTACACCTGTACCCAGACCGATGCAAGCGGAGCCTTCAAACTGAAGCCAAATGTCAGCGCCTACTATATCTACTATTCCGTTCCTGAAACAGCAAAGGTAGAGATAGGTTCCAACGGCCTGCCGCTCTTCTTCAAGAGGTACGATTCCGCGACCAAGACGTATGACTTCGTGCTCACCAGGAAGGAAAAGGAAAGCAAATTCCGTTTCGTTGCCATAGGTGACGTACAGCCTACGGACAAGAACCATATCAAGAGGATCAGCGGCGAAACCGTGGCGGATATCAAGGAATTCCTTGCAAAGCATACGGATATGCCGAGCTATGCCAATACCCTCGGAGACAACGTCAACAACAAGTGGGGCCTGTATCCCGACCTGATTCCGGCGCTGAACTCCAACACAGTCGGCATTCCGCTCTTCTACTGTATGGGCAATCACGATCACGAGTTCCCTACCGCAAACGACATAGCTGCCCAGCGCACGTATGAAAAATATGTTGCGCCTGCCAACTATTCCTGGAACCGCGGCGACGTGCATTTCCTCGTAATGGACGATATCATCCACACGGCCCAGTCAAGCCCTAACTATGATGACGGCTTCACCGATGCCCAGTACAAGTGGGCGAAGGAGGAACTGTCCTACGTAGACAAGAACAAAGCCGTGGTCCTGGTAACCCACGCTCCATTCACGTCCTCATTCAGCAGCGATTTCTTCCCTGGTACCCACTACTTTGATGAGATGCTGGCTCTGCTGGCCCAGTTCAGCAGTGCTATTATCGTATCCGGTCACACCCATACGGTCCTGAACATCTACAGTCACCAGGTTAACGGAAAGACCATACGCGAGTATGTCGCCGGTGCGGCCTGCGGCTATCACTGGAACGGCACCATTGGCTCAGATGGGTCACCTAATGGCTACGCAATCTTCGAGTACAACGGAAACAAGCTCACAAACCAGTATTTCAAGGGAACGAAGCGCGACGAAGGCTTCCAGATGAGGATATACAAGGCAACCGACTATCCTAAGTTCACAGGTACCAATTATGCCTATACCTTCTCCTGGGGCCTCACAAATGAGAATAACAGGGCTGTAATAAACATCTTCAACGCCGCTGAGGACTGGACTGTCGACGTCTATGAAAACGGCGTCAAGACCAGCACTTCATCGAATATGGGCAAGAAGAACCTCAGGGATATGTGGGCTAAGTACTACTTCTATCAGACCCTGCAGATTTCATCCGATCACGCATCCGGACTGTGCTATCACGCATATTGGTATACGATGCAGAATCCGTCCACGACAGACATCAAGGTCGTGGCCAAGGACAGCTTCGGAAACGTCTACGAGCAATCTGGATTCACCCTCCCGGGTGACGATTCCTGCAACGCTTATTAGTCTTTTTCTCCGACAAAACGCTATATTTGCGCAGTCAGAGAAAAGAACTATGGCAGACAGAGAAAAGAAAATATATAAGGTAACAGCAGCCGGAAGTTTGGTAAACCTCTTCCTGCTGCTGTTCAAGTTTATCGCCGGCATCCTGGGGCACTCTGCCGCAATGATTGCCGACGCAGTGCATTCCCTCAGCGATTTCGTCACCGACATCATAGTAATCGTATTCGTGAAGATCAGTTCCAAGCCTGCAGACGAGGACCACGACTACGGTCACGGAAAATACGAGACCCTCGCCTCCCAGATCATTGGCATAGCCCTCGGCGGCGTAGGCGTACTCATAGGATGGAAGGGCATCCAGAGCATCATCGCAGTGATCAAGGGAGAAACTCTCAGCCATCCGGGCTACATAGCCCTCATAGCTGCCCTGCTCAGCATCCTCCTCAAGGAAATCATCTTCAGAGTCACCCGCAAGGTGGCCAAGGACGTGGATTCTTCAGCCCTGGAGGCCAACGCCTGGCATCACAGGAGCGACGCCCTCTCCTCAATAGGCACGGCAGTGGGCATCGGAGGCGCCATCTTCCTCGGCGACAAATGGGCCGTGCTCGACCCTGTCGCTGCAGTCATAGTCAGCGGATTCATCATCTTCACCGCCTTCAAGATCATTCAGGACGCATCCCGAGAACTCCTCGAAATGAGCCTGCCGAGTGAAGTTGAAAAGAAGATAGAAGAAATTGTCTACAGAGACCCTGAAGCTCACGACATCCACAATATGCGAACCAGGAAAATCGGCAGCAAGGTCGCTATGGAGATGCACGTGAGGTTCAGCCCGGAAATGCCCGTAAAGGTCGCACACGAGCACGCAACGGCCATAGAAAAGGCACTCAAGGCTGAATTCGGGCCATCGACTCACGTGATGCTCCACATCGAGCCGATCAAGAACGAGTAAACGAAAAGACGGCTGCAGCGGATTTGCTGCAGCCGTCTTTATTTTCTGTGTAAGTAAGATTATTCCTCAACTACAGGAGCCTCAGGAGCGTTCTTCATAACAGAAGCGATACCAGCCTTCATAGTGCGCTCGCAAGAGTACATCTGGCTGCCGCCGATAACCTGGCCGTTAGTAGCCTTGAGGTTGAAGTAAGGCTTGCCGTTCTTAGCTTCCTTGATCTCGTAACGAGCCTCAACTGGAGCGTTCTTCTTTACAGACTCGATGCCGTTAAGGCAAGCTGCCTTGGTGGTATAACCCTCAGAGGTGAGGATGACCTGGCCATTGGTGGCCTTGAGGTTGAACTGGAATTCACCGTTCTTCCTTACAGTAACTACGAATTTTCCCATTTTGTTAGAGTTGATTGATTATTGTTAATGTCCAAAGATAATAATTATTTCTTTTCATCGCTCTTTCCGAACTCATAATCCTTACCAGGAAGGATGGCATTGAGGGCGATGCCGACGATGGCAGCGACTGCGAGGCCGGAGAACTTCACTGCGCCGAAGCCAACTGAACCAGGGCCGTATGCGATACCGATGGAGAGGACGAGGATGAGGGCTGCGACGATGACGTTGCGGCTCTTGGTGAAATCCACCTGGCTCTCGACCACATTGCGTACGCCGACTGCCGAGATCATACCGTAGAGTACGAGGCTGACGCCACCGACGGTTGCAGCAGGCATAGTGCTGACGATTGCGGCGAACTTAGGGCAGAAGCTCAGGAGGATGGCGAAGCAGGCTGCGATGCGGATCACGCGTGGGTCGAATACCTGGGTGAGGTTGAGCACACCGGTGTTCTCGCCGTAGGTGGTGTTTGCAGGGGCCCCGAAGAGGGATGCAAGGGCGGTAGCGATACCGTCGCCCATAAGAGTCCTGTGGAGACCTGGGTCAGAGAGATAGTCGCGTCCGGTGGTAGAGGAGATTGCGCACATATCGCCGATATGCTCGACCATAGTGGCCAGGGAGATAGGCATAATGGTGATGATGGCGGAGAGTACGAGTCCCCAGTTGGTAGCCTTGCCGGTAAACACGGCGATGGCAGTGTCCTGCATCTTGAAAGGCAGACCGATCCAGGCTGCTTCCTTCACTGGTGCGAAGTCAATCACATTCTGGCCGCAGAGCTGGAAGATGACAGCCACGAGATAGGAAGCGAGCACTCCGAGGATGATAGGGATGATCTTGATCATACCCTTGCCGAAGATGTTGCAGAGGATGATCACGAGAATTGCGGTCAGTGCAATCCACCAGTTGGCGGTGCAGTTGTTGATGGCTGAGCCGGAAAGGGTCAGACCTATGGCAATGATGATAGGGCCGGTCACGATAGGAGGGAAGAATTTCATCACTCTCCTGGCGCCGAAGATTGCGAACAGGCCTGCGAGCACAAAATAGAGCAGACCGGCACAGAGGACGCCCAAGCAAGCGTATGGGAGGGATGCAGCCTTGTCGAGGCCCTGAGCGGCACCCATCTCAACGACTGCGGCATAACCGCCGAGGAATGCGAATGAGGAACCGAGGAATGCAGGAACCTTGAACTTGGTAAGGCAGTGGAAGATGAGGGTGCCGACACCTGCGAAAAGAAGGGTTGCAGACATCGAGAGACCCGTAATCATCGGCACGAGCACAGTTGCTCCGAACATTGCAAAGAGATGCTGGAGACCGAGTACGGTCATTTTCGGAACGCCTAACTGCCTGGCGTCATAGATTGCTTGAGGTTTTGACTGTGACATAATATTAAATGTTAATGAATAGTTTCAACGATAAAAAAAAGGGAATAAAGGCCCTAGCCTCTATTCCCATTCGATTGTTGCAGGTGGTTTGGAAGAGATGTCGTAGCAAACTCGGTTGACACCGCGGACCTTGTTGATGATGTCGTTGGAGACCTTCGCCATAAAGTCGTAAGGCAGGTGAACCCAGTCGGCTGTCATACCGTCGGTGGATATGACTGCCCTGAGGGCTACGCAACGTTCGTATGTCCTTTCATCGCCCATCACGCCGACGCTCTGAACCGGAAGCAGCATTACGCCTGCCTGCCAGATTGCGTCGTAGAGGGTGTGTGCTTCCATAGTAGGATCGCTGGCGCTCATCACGCGGGTGGCGCCTTCGCCTGCAAGAGCCTCGATGGCGGCCTTGTTGCCGTCCAGGGAGTAGTTGCGCAGACCCTTGATGAAGATGTCGTCAGCCTCGCGGAGGACGTTGAGCTTCTCTTCGGTCACATCGCCGAGGATGCGGATGCCGAGGGACGGACCTGGGAAAGGATGGCGTCCTATGAGTTCGTCCTTGATGCCGAGGGCACGGCCCACGCGACGGACCTCGTCCTTGAAGAGGGAGCGCAGAGGCTCCACGATGCCCAGATGCATCTCCTCAGGGAGGCCGCCCACGTTGTGGTGGGACTTGATCTTGCTTGCAGTGCCGTTGATGCCTGCGGACTCGATGACGTCAGGATAGATGGTACCCTGAGCCAGCCAGCGGGCATTCTCGATCTGCTTTGCATATTTGTCGAAAGTCTCCACGAAGAGCCTTCCTATGATCTTTCTCTTCTTCTCAGGCTCGGTGACGCCGGCGAGTTCGCTGATGAACTCCTTGGAAGCGTCGGCTCCGATGACGTTCAGGCCCATATCCTTGTAGGACTCGAGCACATCCTCGAACTCATTCTTGCGGAGAAGGCCGTTGTTCACGAAGATACAGGTCAGGTTATGTCCTATGGCCTTGTTGAGAAGCACGCCTGCCACGGTGGAATCCACTCCGCCGCTGAGACCGAGTATGACCTTGTCCTCCCCTACTTTCTCGCGGATTTCCCTGACCGCAGTCTCGATGAAGGAATCCGGAGTCCAGTCGCCTGTGCAGCCGCAGATGCCCATAGCGAAGTTGCGGAGCATTGTGGAGCCCTCGGTGGTATGGAACACCTCCGGATGGAACTGGACGGCGTAGGTAGGCTCGCCTTCGATGTGATATGCGGCGTTGACGACGTCGGAAGTGGATGCGATCACCTCTGCACCGGCCGGAAGTGTGGCGATGGTGTCGCCGTGGGACATCCAGACCTGGCTCTTAGGGCTGACGCCAGCGAGCAGAGGAGAGTCCGCCTTCACGACATTGAGCATTGCACGGCCGTATTCACGGGCGATGGACGCATTCACGGAGCCGCCGAAGTTGTTGGCCAGGAGCTGTGCGCCATAGCAGATGCCGAGGAGCGGGTACACTCCCTTGATGCCCTCAAGGCTTACCTGAGGGGCATTCGCGTCCCTCACTGAGCAAGGGCTGCCGGAGAGTATGATACCCTTCACGTTCTCGTCGATCTGAGGGAACTTGTTGAAAGGATGGATTTCGCAATATACGTTCAGTTCCCTGAGCCTGCGGCCGATGAGCTGCGTGACCTGGGAACCGAAATCGATGATGAGGATCTTCTCCATATAGGGGAATTAGTCGTTACGTGAATAGTTAGGGGTTTCCTTGGTGATGGTGACGTCGTGTGGATGGCTCTCAGCCATACCGCTGGCAGTCACGCGGGTGAAGCGGGCCTTCTGGAGGGTTGCGATGTTGGAAGCGCCGCAGTAACCCATACCTGAGCGGAGGCCGCCGAGGAGCTGATATACGGTCTCGGAGAGGGTGCCCTTGTAAGGAACTCGGCCTACGATGCCTTCCGGTACGAGCTTCTTGGTGTCCACCTCTCCGCTCTGGAAGTAACGGTCCTTGGAACCGGCATTCATTGCGTCGATGGAACCCATACCGCGATATGACTTGAACTTACGTCCGTTGTAGATGATGGTCTCGCCAGGAGCCTCTTCGGTGCCAGCGAACATAGAGCCGCACATCACGCAGTCACCGCCGGCTGCGAGAGCCTTGACGATGTCGCCTGAATAACGGAGACCGCCGTCAGCGATGATTGCCACGTCGGAACCGAGCTTTGCGCACTCCTCGTGAGCTGCCTTAGCAGTCTCGAAGATGGCGGTGAGCTGAGGTACGCCGACACCTGCGACGATACGGGTGGTACAGATGGAGCCAGGACCGATGCCGACCTTGATGCCGTCCACGCCGGCCCTTACGAGGTCGCGTGCAGCCTCAGCGGTTGCGATATTGCCGACAACCACGTCGAGGTCCGGATATGCAGCCTTGATCTTCTTTGCAAGTTCGAGCACGCCCTTGCTATGGCCGTGAGCGGAGTCGAGAGCAACTGCGTCAACACCCTCAGCGACGAGGGCAGCCACGCGGTCCATTGAGTCAGCAGTGATGCCTACGCCCGCTGCGACGCGGAGGCGGCCCTTGCTGTCCTTGCAGGCATTAGGATGGATCTGCTCCTTGATGATGTCCTTGTAGGTGATGAGACCCACGAGCTTGCCGGCCTCGTCCACTACCGGAACCTTCTCGATCTTGTTGGCGTGGAGAACCTCAAGCACGTGCTCGCGGTCGGTCTCGCCCTTGGAGATGGTCACCAGGTTGCGGGAAGTCATCACAGCCTCGATCTTCACGTTCAGATCGTTCTGGAAGCGTACGTCACGGTTGGTCACGATGCCCACGAGGGTGCGGTCGGCCTCTACCACAGGAATACCTCCGATGTGGTTCTCAGCCATCATCCTGAGGGCGTCACCCACGGTCTGCTCCTTGGAGATAGTCACAGGGTCATTGATCATTCCGTTCTCTGCCCTCTTGACCATACGCACCTGAGCGGCCTGGTCAGCGATGGACATATTCTTATGAATAACCCCTATTCCACCTTCCCTAGCGAGAGCGATGGCCATAGGGGCCTCAGTTACGGTGTCCATCGCAGCGGACACGATTGGAATGTTGAGATTGATGTTTCGGGAAAAACGGCTCTTGAGGCTGACTTCCCTAGGAAGAACTTCCGAGTATGCCGGAATCAGCAAAACGTCGTCAAAGGTGAGACCTTCGAAAGCGACTCTTTCATCAATAAAAGACATAGCAAATTTTTAATTTGCACGCAAAAGTAACGAAAAAAGCCGCAACTACGAAATTACGGCCTCAGTTTTTTCAACATTTTTTTCAACATTCCGGACTATCCTGAAACCTATCGCGGCAATGAGTATGGACATCAGCGGCGATACTATATTAAATATACAATAAGGCAGATATGTCAGGGTCGCGACACCTAGTACGGTGGACTGGGTCATACCGCAGGAGTTCCACGGCACAAGCACTGAAGTCACTGTAGCGGAGTCCTCGACGCTGCGGCTCAGAAGGCGCGATTCATAGCCGTTGTCATCGTAGAGTTTCTTGAAGAGACTGTTCGTGAGGATGATGGAAAGATACTGGTCTCCGGTGAGCACGTTGGCAAAGAATCCGGATACGACAGTCGCGCCGACCATTGAAACGCGACGGCGTATGTGCTTGGTGAGGGTTTCAGTGAGACTCTGTATCATTCCGCTGCCAGTCATTGCGGCACCGAAAGTGACCGCGCAGATGATGAGGAAGGCTGTGTTGAGCATACCTCTCATTCCCCTGGTGCGCACAAGCTCGTTGACCGCGTCGGAACCGGTCTGGACGGAAGTGGTGCCGAACCAGGAATTCATCATTCCCTTGAAGCAGCCGGCAAAGCCCTCGCCCTCCCCTATCTGCATCAAGGTATCCGTCTGGAAGATGACCGCGAAAACGCCGCCCAGAAGTGCCGCGAGCATCAAGGTCAGAACGGCCGGTATCCTCTTGTAAATCAGATAGAAAGTGAATATCGGAACCAGCAGCAGTATAGGCTGGATATTGAACGACGAATGCAGGGCCGTGGTGTATTCCTCAGCAAGGGCAGCCTCCTCCGTGCTATGACAGAGGCTGACCACCAGGAACACGACGAGGGCAATCGAAATGGACGGCACCGTCGTGATGAAGAGATAGCGGATATGCGTGAAAAGAGGCGTGCCGGCAGTGGACGCAGCCAGTACGGTGGTATCCGACAGCGGGGACACCTTGTCTCCGAAATATGCGCCGGAAATGATGGCACCCGCAGTCCAACCCACCGAATAGCCCATCGCGGAACCAATTGCCATCAGGGCTATGCCCACGGTGGCGATGGTGGTCCAGGAACTGCCCGTCATCACCGACACCAGGGCTGCAATTATGCAGCAGGCGAAGAGGAAAATCTTCGGCGAAATGATGTTCAGGCCGTAGCAGACCAAAGTCGGAACCACTCCGCTGACCATCCAGGCACCGGAAACAGCGCCTATCATCAAAAGTATGATGGTAGCTGAGGCGATTGAACTGAAATTGTCAGCGATGGCCGTCTCAAACTCCTTCCACGGCTGTTTGTAGACCAGCATTCCCAGGAAGATAGCCACACCTGCAGACAGCAGCAACGCCACCTGGCTCGCGCCCTCGAGGGCATCGGAACCATAGTGGCGCACTACAAGTGAAAGCAGGACTACCAGCACCGCCAGAGGCAGGCAGGATATCGTCCAATGCGGCTTTCTTCGAGTTTTGAACATTTAGTAGACGAGAGTGACCTTGAAAGATGCAGTTGGTCCACCGCCATAAACGAAGTCGGATGCGGTGTAATAGATGTAGACCTTTCCGGCCTCGTACTCGTAGTCGTATTTCTCCTGATACATCACATAGCCTTCTCCTTCAGCAACCTTGTGATAGGTCTCGTATGGAAGAGGAGCGAGGGTTGAGCCCGCGTAGATGTTTACCTGAACAAGACCGTCCTTGTAGATGTTCGCATCAAGTTTCGGAACCTCGAGAGCAGCTCTATAGAATACTTCCGCACCCATTTCGCAGAGCTCCCAGTCAGAAGAAGTAAGATCGTAGTTGTATACATTCCACTGAGTTGCATACTGAGATGGATCAGGGCAGTCACACTTTTCGCAGGATGAAGCGAAGAAGATTGCTGCAAAGGCTGCAGCGAGAGTAATCAATCTTTTCATATCAGTTACTTTTTATAGTTACAAAAATAGGTTATATAATTTTATCGGTCAAGTTCAATGAGCATTGCCTGGGCAACCGCCGCCGAAGCGCCGCTGCCTCCGAGGGATTCCCTGATCTCGGCATAGCCGGAAAGCATCGTCTCCCTGTACTGCTGATCTTCGATCAATGACCTCAGTTCAGCAATTACCTTGCCACAAGTGAAGTCCTCCTGGATCAGCTCCTTGAAGACCAGCCTGTCGACGCAGAGATTGCCCAGGCTGATGTACTTGATGCGGTCGAGGACACGGAAGATTTTCCTGGCCACGAACACGGTAAGGGCCGAGCTGGACCAGCACACCACCTGAGGGGTGCCGAGGAGCACTGTTTCGAGTGATGCGGTGCCGGAATTGACCACCGCAGCCTCGGCGTGGCGGACCACTTCCTGGGTCTTGCCGAAGACCACGTGAACATAGTCCAGAGGCTTGCCTTCAGAGTCCTTCAGGAAGGCCTCGTAATCCTCTGGAGAACGAGCTGGAGCACCAGCAATAACAAATTGATAATCAGCATATTTGCCTTCACCT
Organism: Bacteroidales bacterium UBA1745; assembly: GCA_002314885.1. Taxonomy (GTDB): domain Bacteria; phylum Bacteroidota; class Bacteroidia; order Bacteroidales; family UBA932; genus Cryptobacteroides. Next base: position 21,282 of record DCHT01000062.1, read on the forward strand.
TCAGAGCCATTGTGAAGTCTCTCGGCGACCTGTCGGAGAACTGGCATCATACGGCTGATTTCTCCCTTTCTGGAACCGGCCAGCATAGCTATATAAGGCTTGTCCTGGAGGCCATTTTCAGAGAGGAATTGCTCCCTGGTCCCAATCATCGCCTTTGAGTTGTCGACGGCGTCCACCAGCGGGTTGCCCTTGTAGATGAAGTCGATTTTCTTCTCAGTGAAATAAGGTATCTCGAATGGGAAGATTATGAAGAGCTTGTCCACGTAGCGGCGAAGTTTCTCAATGCGTCCTTCCCTGCTCGCCCAGACCTTAGGGGCGATGTAGTAGAACACCTTGAAACCAGCCTTGTGGGCGAACTCGGCTATGCGGAAGTTGAAGCCCGGATAGTCGATCAGAATCACCACATCAGGCTTCCATTCCAAAATGTCGGCCTTGCACCTTTCCAGATTGCGACGGAGTTTTCCTGCGCTCTTGAGCACATCGGTGATGCCCATTACCGCACCCTCGCGGTAGTCCTGGACCAGTGTGCCGCCGACGGAGGCCATCATATCGCCGCCCCAGAAGCGTATCTCCGCCTCCGGCTGACGCGCATATATGCCTTTCATCAGGTTGCTGCCGTGCAGGTCGCCCGATGCCTCCCCCGCTATGATATATATTCTTGCCATACTAGAATTCGCAGTCGAAGCCCGCCTGACGCATATTCTCCAGTTCCTTGTAATCGGTGTTGTCCACGCGATGAGGGACTATAGTTATATATCCCGCAAGGAGCGAATGATGGTCCGGTGCAGGTGTGTTCTCCGGATAGTCGACTATACGGCCACGCATATGATAGCTGCCGTCCTCGTCCTCCACGAACTCCTCCACCCAGCGGCAGAGGCCCATAGAGCAGACTTTGATGCCCTTGATCTTATCGGCAGGCAGTTTTGGGAAATTGACGTTGTAAAAGACGCCGTTCGATGCCGGATCCAGGGCCATTATCTTCCTGAAGATGTCCGGGAAGTACTTTTCCACAGCGCTGAAATCCGCATCCTGAGACTCATCGAAGAGGGACACTCCGATGCCCGGAATGAAGTTGAGGACAGCCTCTTCAGCCGCACCGAGGGTTCCGGAATAGCAACTTGCCACGGCCGCATTGGATCCGTGGTTGATGCCGGAAACCACCACGTCAGGCAGATTGTCCTTGCAGAGTACGCTCAGCGCGTATTTGACGCAGGAAGCCGGAGAACCTGAAAAATGTCCCCAATTGTCGCCGAGATCAGTGTATCTGAGACCCATCACACCGAGGTCCACAGCCATCGATTTGCCGGACTGATGCTCGGTCGGAGCCACCACCGTGACCTCTCCGAACTGGTCCATAATGTCCTTCAGGACACGTATTCCTTTGGCCTTGTAGCCGTCGTCATTTGTGATTACTATCTTCATATTGCAAAAATAACTAAAATTTTGTCTATTTTTTCATTATTATTTTGTATTTTTGCGGCGCTTGAAAAGGAAAGAAACAAAGTTTTACTTTTTTAAATATCTTAAAAACAAATGATTAAACTTGGTATTAACGGATTCGGTCGTATCGGCCGTATGGTATTCCGTGCAGCTGTTGAGAACTTCTCACAGGACATTCAGGTTGTAGGTATCAACGACCTTCTCGAACCAGAGTATCTCGCTTACATGCTCCGTTACGATTCAGTACACGGCCAGTTCAACCACGACATCAAGGTTGAGGGCAACTACATGATCGTAGACGGCAACAAGATCCAGGTCTTCGCTGAGAAGGATCCTTCAAACATCACTTGGGGCGCTCTCGGAGTTGACGTTGTTGTTGAGTCAACTGGCTTCTTCCTCACTGAGGAGCTCGCTTCTGCTCACCTCGCAGCAGGCGCAAAGAAGGTCATCATGTCTGCACCTTCAAAGGACGCTACTCCAATGTTCGTATACGGTGTTAACCACGAGACCTACGCTGGTCAGAAGATCATCTCCAACGCTTCTTGCACCACTAACTGTCTCGCACCTATCTCCAAGGTCCTCAACGACAAGT
>DCHT01000062.1:23425-25775 GCA_002314885.1 Bacteroidales bacterium UBA1745
GTGGCCGTGGCATCCTCGAGAACATCATCCCTTCTTCAACAGGTGCTGCTAAGGCTGTAGGTAAGGTTCTCCCTGAGCTCAACGGTAAGCTTACCGGTATGTCTCTCCGCGTTCCTACCTCTGACGTTTCCTTCGTTGACCTTACCTGCGAGCTCGCAAAGCCAGCTACTTACGCTGAGATCTGCGCTGCTATGAAGGAGGCTTCTGAGGGTGAGCTCAAGGGTATCCTCGGATACACCGACGAGGCTCTCGTTTCTACCGACTTCCGCAACGACGCCCGCACTTCCATCTTCGATGAGAAGGCAGGTATCCAGCTCGACCCAACCTTCGTTAAGGTTTGCGCTTGGTATGACAACGAGTGGGGTTACTCAAACAAGGTTTGTGAAATGGCCCGCGTAATCACTAAGTAATTTTTACACCAGTGATAAAAATTGAGGTCGACCTTCCCGGTCGGCCTCTTTTTTTGCTTGGTGGTGGTGCTGAGGGAGTTTGCTGGGTGGCGCAGTACTAGTGGCACTACTTGTGCGCCACTTTTCGTTTCGTTTTTTTATTTATATTTGTAGATAAACACCAAGACAATAAATCCATACCTATGTATACAAATGAAAACGGGCTGTATGTAGCCCACGGACCTAACGGTCCAATCTCCATCTGTGGTAAAATGGCCAACAGGCACGGCCTCATCGCCGGTGCAACCGGTACCGGAAAGACAGTGACTCTTCAGGTTCTCGCTGAAACCTTCTGCCAGGCAGGCGTGCCTTGCTTTATGGCGGATATGAAGGGTGACCTCAGCGGCATCAGCCAGACCGGCGCAATGAGCGGCTTCATCGAGAAGCGCTGCGCTGAGTTCGGAATCGAGAATCCTCAGTTCCAGGACTGCCCAGTCAGGTTCTTCGACGTGTTCGGTGAGCAGGGACATCCTATGCGCACCACCATTTCCAATATGGGTCCGCAGCTGCTGTCCCGCCTCCTCGGTCTCAACGACACTCAGGAGGGCGTGCTCAACATCGTGTTCCGCGTGGCTGACGAGCGTGGTCTCCTCCTTCTCGATATGAAGGACCTCCGCGCAATGCTCAACTACGTAAGCCAGCACGCTGCAGAGTACACTGCCACATACGGAAACGTGAGCGCAGCATCCGTAGGAGCCATCCAGCGCGCACTCCTCACCCTCGAGGGCCAGGGCGCTGAGAAGTTCTTCGGCGAGCCAGCCTTCGACATCTACGACCTTCTCCAGTGCGAGAGGGGCAAGGGCATTATGAACGTGCTCGCAGCCGACAAACTGATGCTCAATCCTAAACTCTACTCCACCTTCCTCCTCTGGCTGCTCTCAGACCTCTATGCACAGCTTCCTGAGGTCGGTGATATGGCACTGCCTAAGCTCGTATTCTTCTTCGACGAGGCCCACACCCTCTTCGACGACACACCTAAGGCTCTCATCGACAAGATCGAGCAGGTCGTACGCCTCATCCGAAGCAAAGGCGTCGGTGTTTACTTCGTGACCCAGAACCCTGCAGACATCCCTGACAGCATACTCGGACAGCTCGGAAACCGCGTTCAGCACGCTCTCCGCGCATACACTCCTAAGGATCAGAAGGCAGTTCGCGCAGCAGCGGAGACCTTCCGTCCTAACCCAGCCTTCAAGACTGAGGACGCCATCCTCGAACTCGCCACAGGCGAGGCCCTCGTAAGCTTCCTCGACGAGAAAGGCGCACCTACGATGGTGGAAAGGGCAAGAGTACTCTTCCCTCTCAGCCAGATCGGTGCAATCACCGCACAGCAGCGTGACCAGGCCATCAAGGGCTCACGCCTCTATGGCCGCTACGACAATATGATCGACCGCGAAAGCGCCTTCGAAGTACTCCTCGCAGAGAGCGAGAAGGCTCAGAAGGAGGCTCAGGCAGCAGCCGAGGCAGCTGAAGCTGAGAAGGCACAGGCCAAGGCTGAAAAAGAATCAGCAAAGGCCGCTCCTGCAAAGAAGGAAGAATCAAAGGGTGCTCTCGGCGGAATCGGCAAGAGCAAGGTCTTCAAGGCCGTTGCGACTGCAGTCATCGGCACTATGGCCACCGCAGCCGGCACAGCCGTTTCCAACAAAGTGACAGGTAAGACCAGCAAGACTACCGGCAAGGACATCGCCGGCAGAGCTGTCAAGAACGGAACTTCCGCAGCAACCCGTCAGATTGCCAGGAACCTCCTCGGAACTCTTCTTAAATAAATAGGAATTTTACTGTTGGGCGCCGCCGACAAGATCCAGAATCTCTGATGTGATCTTCTGTTGGCGGCCCTTATTGTATTCAAGGGTAAGGTCCGCAATGAGATCCTTGGCGTTGTCGGATGCAGTCTGCATCGCAAG
>DCHT01000062.1:25839-31325 GCA_002314885.1 Bacteroidales bacterium UBA1745
TTCAGCACCTGAGGCAGGAGCTGGCGAGCTACCTCCTCGGCTGAAGGCTCAATGATGTATTCGCTCTCCGCATTCTCATCCTCGGATACGGAAGCCATCTCGAAAGGCAGATAGGTCTCAGCGACAGCCACCTGCTTTGAAGTGGAGACGAAGTGGCTATAGACGAGGACAACCTTGGCAATCTCACCGGCGACATAGCGCTCCACGAGAGAGGAAGCCAAAGCCGAAATGGCTGCGTAGGAAGGATGGGCGACCATATCGTTGCAATCCGAAGGAGTCCTGTATCCGGCCTTGCGCATTGCATCGGCCATCTTGCGGCCGAGAGACCAAACCTCCACGTCCTTTCCGGATTCAGCCACGACAGCGAGAGCCTTCTTGATGACGTTGGCATTGAAGCCGCCGCAGAGGGACTGGTTGCTGGAAATGGCCACCACAACCACCTTGGTCGGGTTCATTTCGGAATCGGAACGCTCAAGTCTGGCAGCCGGAACCTGTGACAGGACTTCGGACAGGGCGGTCTCATAAGGACGCAGAGCCTCAATCGTCCTCTGTGCCTTGCGCAGTTTGGACGATGCCACGAGCTTCATCGCCGAAGTGATCTTCAGCGTGCTCTTGACCGAAGTGATGCGGTCCTTGACTTCCCTGAGTGATGCCATAGACTATTCCTTGCTGAGATTGAGACAGATCTGTGCGGCCTCGGCCTCGATAACCTTGTAGGCCTCGTCGGAAATCTTTCCGGCAGCCAGCAGATCGAGGACGTCCTGATGGGATGCGCGCATCCTGTCGAGGAAGAGGCTCTGGAACTTGATTACCTGCTCGATGGCGATGGAAGCCATCAGGCCGCGAGTTCCGCAGTAAAGTATGGCAACCTGCTCACCTACGGACATAGGGCTGTACTGAGGCTGGATGAGGAGCTGGTTGTTCTTGCGGCCCTTGTCGAGGGTCATTGCGGTCACCTTGTCCATATCGGAACTGAACTTGGAGAACGCCTCGAGCTCGTTGAACTGGGCCTGGTCGATCTTGAGGGTACCAGCGACCTTCTTCATAGACTTCACCTGGGCAGCGCCACCCACACGGGAGACGGAGATACCCACGTTGACGGCAGGACGGAAGCCGGCATTGAAGAGCGAGCTCTCGAGGTAGATCTGACCGTCGGTGATGGAGATCACATTGGTAGGGATATATGCGGACACGTCACCTGCCTGAGTCTCGATGATAGGGAGCGCAGTGAGCGATCCGCCTGCCTTCACCTTGCCCTTGAGGCACTCTGGAAGGTCATTCATCTGCTCGGCAACCTCCTGCTGGCCGATGATCTTGGCCGCTCTCTCGAGAAGACGGGAGTGGAGGTAGAACACGTCGCCAGGATATGCCTCACGTCCGGAAGGACGGCGGAGGATCAGGGAAACCTCACGATATGCGACAGCCTGCTTGGAGAGGTCGTCATATACTACGAGGGCGTGGCGTCCCGTGTCACGGAAATACTCACCGATGGCTGCACCGGCGAAAGGAGCATAGTACTGAAGGGCTGCAGGATCAGCTGCAGTCGCGGCAACTACTATGGTATAGTCCATAGCTCCCTTGGCGCGGAGAGTCTGGACGAGAGATGCGATGGTGGACCCCTTCTGACCTACAGCGACGTAGATACAGTAAACAGGCTCACCCTTGAGGTAGTTGTCCCTCTGGTTGATGATTGCGTCAATGGCGATGGCGGTCTTTCCGGTCTGACGGTCGCCGATGATGAGCTCACGCTGGCCGCGGCCGATAGGAATCATTGCGTCGATAGCCTTGAGACCCGTCTGGAGCGGTTGGGTAACCGGTTCACGGTAGATAACGCCCGGAGCCTTCCTTTCGAGAGGCATCCTGACGGTCTCACCGCTGATAGGACCCATACCGTCGAGAGGAGTACCGATAGGATCGACTACACGTCCCACGAGGCCCTCGCCCACAGGAATGCCGGCAATCCTGCCCATACGGTGGACAGTCATACCCTCCTTGATGAGGTCGGTAGGACCGAGGAGCACTGCTCCCACGTTGTCCTCCTCGAGGTTCATCACGACTCCCTTGACTCCGCTCTCGAACTCGAGGAGTTCACCGGCCTCTGCGTTTGCAAGACCATAGATGCGGGCAACACCGTCACTCACCTGGAGGACGTTGCCTATCTCCTCATATTGCACGGAGCTGTCGATACCCTTCAGCTGCTGCAGGAGGATATCGGAAATTTCACTTGCTTTGATTGAATTCTGCGCCATTTATACCAATCTGTTTGTCGATATGACGAAATCCCTGCGTATGAGCTCGATCTGATGACGTACGCTCGCATCAAGCTGGTATTCGCCTATCTCGATGATGAATCCGCCCAATATGGCCGGATCGATTTCTGTGTCGAGGAGAACCTTGCATCCGAACTGCTTTTCCAGCAGAGGGATGATCCTGTCCTCCAGACCAGGTGCCGCTACGACAGTCCTGAGATGGCCTTTCATCACGCCTATTGAATTATAATAGGTATCGACGAAAGTGCGGAGTATCAGACGTACGTCGCCTAAGCGGCCGTTGCGGGCAAGAAGCTGCACGAAGTTCTGGAGTTCAGGCTCCAGGGCTGTAGTGGCCAGCACATCAGGATTTGCGAGGATGGCTTCTGCCTGATGGCATACACGCTCCCCGCTCCCGGTCTCCTGAGTGAATTTCAGGAGGGCCTTGGCATACCTGGATGAAATGGCTCCTGTGTTCATATACTAACTTTTCCTTGCCTGTGAAGCCTCGTCGACCATCCTGTCGATCAGAGCAGCCTGCTCTGCAGGGGTCTCAAGGCTCTTACGTACGATCTTCTCTGCCACCTCGACTGAAATCTGAGCCACCTGGCTGCGGATTTCGCGGACCGCGGATTCGCGTTCCGCCGCGATTTCGATGCGGGCGTGCTCGAGAATCTTGTCCGCTTCCTCCTGAGCCTGGACCTTGGCCTGTGCGACTATCTTGTCGCGGGCCTCAGCGGCTTCCTTGAGGATGCGTCCCTGCTCGAGGCGCGTCTGCTCGATCATTGCGGCCTGCTCCTGGGAGAGTGACTCCAGTTTCTTCTGGGCCTCCTCAGCCTTGCGGAGGGATTCCTCGATGTGGTTGCTGCGCTTCTCCACTGATTTGGTAATCACCGGGAAGCCGAACTTGGCAAGGAGGAAGAACACCGTTCCGAAGATGAGGACCATCCAGAACAGCAGTCCGAAAGAAGGGGTAATCAGAGACATATCAGTCTACGGATTGAAGGTTTAGCCCCTGAAGATAGCGAGGAGGCAGACGATGACTGCGAAGAGGCAGACACCCTCGATGAGTGCACCGATGATGATGGCAGTGGTACGAAGGCCGCCTGCGATCTCTGGCTGACGTGCAGAAGCTTCCATTGTTGCCTGTGCAAGCTTACCGATGCCGATGCCTGCTGCGAGGGCTACGATACCTGCGCCGATTGCTGCACCTGCCTGTGCGAGTCCGGCTACCTGTAAAAGTGTTCCGATCATAATTCTATAATTTTAAAAGGTTCATTATTCGTGTTCAGGGTGCTGATGCGCAAGGCCGATGAATACGGCGGAGAGCATCGTGAATACATAAGCCTGGATGCAGGCCACCAGCACTTCCAGTACGTCGAGGAAGATGCCGAAGGCAACCGATACCAGGGTGAGGGATCCGTTGATGACCGGTCCCATCTTGGCTGTGAGGAAGATCACCGCAATCGCGCTCAGGAGCATGATATGACCCGCCAGCATATTGGCGAAGAGTCGTATCATCAGCGAGAACGGCTTGGTGAGGGTTCCGAGTATCTCAATGGCCGGCATAAGCGGGAATGCCTTCAGGAAGACAGGCACGTCCGGCCAGAAAATTTCCTTGTAATAGTGCTTGTTGCCGAAGAGGTTCACCATCAGGAAGGTGAAGATGGCAAGCACAGCAGTTACAGCAATGTTTCCGGTGATGTTGGCACCACCAGGAATGATAGGCACGATGCCCATCAGGTTGTTGATGAGGATGAAGAAGAAGGCCGTAAGCAGATAAGGCGAGAACTTCTTGTACTCAGGTCCGATGACATCCTTGATGACGCCGTCGTTGATCATCACGATGACAGGCTCGAAGAAGGCCGCGATTCCGGTCGGTTTCTCCTTGAGCACGTCGTGCTTGCGATACCAGCGGGCGCAGAGGAGGATGAGGAGCACCAGCAGAGCGGCGTCGAACATAAGTCCCACTACGTTCTTGGTGATGGATATGTCCACAGGCCTGGAAATGCTTCCGTCAGGCATCACCTCCACAACCTTACCTTCATAAGACTCGCCTTCCTGGGCGATGCGGAAGCCCTCATAGCACTCCCCTTCCTCGAGATGATGGAAGGAGAAGCAGTGGAAGCCTGCTGTCTTTGACCACACGATCACAGGCAGCGGAATGGCGATGGTCTTGCCCTTGATATCCGTGATATGCCACTCGTAGGAGTCCTGGATATGGGCGAAGATATACTTCTGCATATCGAACGCAGCTTCTTCCTCCGCTCTCGCAGGAAGCGGGAGCAGCATCAGCAGCACTGGCAGGAATATGAGGAGCAGTTTCTTCATTTACATAGCCTCCACACAGAGTTTGACGAGGTCGTCCTTGACGCTGGCGACTCCGCCCTTGATGGCGATGGACTCCTCACCGGTGGCAGTACGCAGCACCACGGCGCCCTTGTCGAGCGTCGAGATGATGGCGGCGTGGCCCTTGAGCACCTCGAAAGGCCCCATAGTGCCTGGGAGGAAGACCGCTGTCGCGTTCTCCACTGTCCTTGCCCATTCCGGTGTGAGTATCTGTACTGTCATAATTTAGTTTGCCTGTTCGAGTATCTTCTTTCCCTTGGCAATGGCGTCCTCGATGGTTCCCACGTTCAGGAAGGCCTGCTCTGGGATGTCGTCGCATTCGCCGTCAAGAATCATATTGAAGCCCTTGATGGTGTCGGCAATCTCGACCATCACACCAGGTACGCCGGTGAACTGCTCTGCCACAGCGAAAGGCTGGGAGAGGAAGCGCTGCACGCGGCGGGCGCGGTTCACGGTCAGCTTGTCCTCATCGGAAAGCTCGTCCATACCGAGGATGGCGATGATATCCTGGAGTTCCTTGTTGCGCTGGAGAATCTGCTTAACCCTCTGGGCGGTGTTGTAGTGGTCTGCACCCACGATGTTAGGGTCGAGGATACGGGAAGTGGACTCGAGTGGATCCACGGCCGGATAAATACCGAGCTCGGTGATCTTACGGCTGAGCACCGTAGTTGCGTCGAGGTGGGAGAAGGTAGTTGCAGGTGCAGGGTCAGTCAAGTCGTCGGCAGGCACATATACGGCCTGTACTGAAGTGATGGAACCATTCTTGGTGGAAGTGATTCGCTCCTGCATCTTACCCATCTCAGTTGCCAGGGTAGGCTGGTAGCCCACAGCTGAAGGCATACGGCCCAGAAGGGCTGACACCTCGGAACCTGCCTGGGTGAAACGGAA
>DCHT01000062.1:31341-39707 GCA_002314885.1 Bacteroidales bacterium UBA1745
TGTTGTCGATGAAGAAGAGGATGTCGTGAGGGTCGCCAGGCTCGCTGCTGTCACGGAAGGACTCTGCGAGGGTAAGACCGCTCAGGGCAACAGAAGAACGTGCTCCAGGAGGTTCGTTCATCTGACCGAAGACCATTGCCACCTGGGACTTCTTGAGTTCTTCCTGATCCACCTTGGAGAGGTCCCAATGGCCCTCTTCCATAGCCTTGTTGAACTCTTCACCGTATCTGATCACATTGGACTCGATCATCTCGCGGAGGAGGTCGTTACCCTCACGGGTACGCTCACCCACACCGGCGAACACTGAGAATCCGTTGTGCTTCTTCGCAATATTGTTGATAAGCTCCTTGATAAGCACGGTCTTGCCCACACCTGCACCTCCGAAGAGGCCGATCTTACCGCCCTTGAGGTAAGGCTCGAGGAGGTCGATGACCTTGATACCGGTATAGAGCACCTCCTGTGAAGTGGTGAGGTCCTCGAACTTAGGCGGTTCGCGGTGGATAGGGAGAGCGCCTTCGCGGGAGAGTTCATCGAGTCCGTCGATGCGGTCGCCGGTCACGTTCATCACGCGTCCGCGGATCTGCGCACCTGCAGGCATAGTAATAGGAGCACCCGTGCTCATAGCCTCGAGTCCCCTCTGGAGTCCGTCGGTGGAGTCCATTGCCACGCACCTTACGGTATCTTCACCGATATGCTGCTGTACTTCGATGATGACAGTCCTGCCGTCCGCACGGGTCACGGTAAGAGCCTCGTGTATGCTCGGGAGGAGCTTTGCTTCGATTTCCTCGTCAACGTCAAAATGTACGTCGACGACAGGTCCGATTATCTGAGATATATGTCCTTTGATCGGCATATTCCTTTTAGTTTAAATATTGCTTACAAAGATAGCAAAAATAAGTTCCAAACCAATTGGTGGAACGAGAATTTTTTTATTCGAATTTATCGGCCAGAAGTCCGGCCGCAATTCCGACGAGAGCCTCACACGGACGCTTCTTGTAATATTCGTCCGTACGCTCCCCCGGAGCCGACTCTTCCACCAGCCCGGTACGCAGCTGAAGCAGCTCGCGGCAGATGATGGAACCGTTGATTTCCCTGTATGAGGCGGCCAGTTCCTGTACCAGGGCATAGTTGGCCGCGCGGTCCTCGCGATTGTTGAGGGCGGGCTTGATGGCACCCGCCACAATAGCCATTCCGCTCACGCAGCCGCAGACTTCACGCATACGCGCAACTCCGCCTCCGAGGCCGCAGGCGAGCCTGGCCAGGTCCTCGGCAGGGACACCGAGCTTGTCGGCATAGGTCAGCACAACGCTCTGGGTGCAGCCGTAGCCTTCTTTGAAAAAAGCCCGCGCCTGAGCGACGCGGGCTTCTTTATCCTGTTGGGTCATAGAATTACTTTGTAGCAGCCTCGATCTTCTTCATCAGTGCGAACATAATGACAGCCGCAGTGAGGCAGAGGGCAATGAGGATGGCCCAGTTTGCCATAAGCGGAATCTTGTTCCACAGCATTGAAGGAATGGAGCTGAGGTAGTTGCCGATAGCGGTTGCTGCGAACCAGCAGCCCATCATCACGCCCTTGTACTTAGGAGGAGCAACCTTGGACACGAAGGAGATACCCATAGGTGAAAGGAGGAGCTCTGCGAAGGTGAGGGTGAGATAGGTTGAGATGAGCCAGCCTGGGCTGAGGATGCTCTGGGTGCCAGTTCCCAGATCCATCGGAGAGGTAAGTCCGAAGGATGCGAAGGTGATGATCACGAAGCCGAGAGCGGCCACGAGCATACCGAGGGCGATCTTCTTAGGTGCTGAAGGCTCCTTGCCCTTCTTTGCGAGGGCAGCGAAGATAGCCATTGATATAGGAGTCAGGGCAACCACGAAGAATGGGTTGAACTGCTGGAAGTCGGAAGGCTGAGCATTCACTGGGTTAGGCATAAATGCGAAGAGAGCGATTGCACCTGCCCAGAGGGCTGCGGATACGCCGGCGCAGATAGCCTTGCCCTTGGCGGTCTCAGACTGGAATGCACCGAAGATGGTGTAAACGGAAGCAGCAATGAGAGCGAGGCTCCAGATGTTGAAGCCTATCCTCATAGGACCTGAAACGGTAAGGTTGGTGTACTTCTTAGCGAAGAAAGTGAGGGCGGAGCCGTTCTGGTGGAATGCCATCCAGAAGAAGATCACGACTGCAAATACGAGGAAGAGAGCCACGAGGCGGTCCTTGGTCTGCTTAGGGGTAAGTTCCTCAACAGGGGCTGCGGAAGCCTTGGCCTGCTTTGCAGTGACATCAGCGTGCTTGAACCAGTTGCGGCAAGCGAAATAGATGGCCACGGAAAGGATGAGGGAAACACAGGCTACTGCAAAGCAGAGACCGTATGCGTTGGAAAGAGCCTCGAGGTATGCAGGATCCTGGCAGGCAGCGTCGTAAACGAAGCCCTGCTTTGCGAGAGTGACCTCAGTGACCTTCTTTGCCATTGCAGGAGCGAACATAGCGCCGATGTTGATGGCCATATAGAAGAGGCTGAATGCGGAATCACGCTTTGCAGAGTACTCAGGAGAATCATAGAGATTGCCGACGAGCACCTGGAGGTTGCCCTTGAACAGACCTGTTCCGAGAGCCACGAGTGCAAGGCCGCCGAACATCACGAGCTTGGCTGCGGTTCCGTTGCCGGCAGGGAGAGCCAGGGCCAGATAGCCGAGGAACATCACGGCGATGCCGACGGTGACGCATCTGCCATAGCCGATCTTGTCAGCTACCATACCGCCCACGAGCGGCATAAAGTAAACTCCTGCGAGGAAGATTGCATAAACCTGTCCTGCTGCTGCCTCGTCCCATCCGAAACGCGCCTGCATCAGCAGTGCGAGGATAGCCAGCATAGTGTAGTAGCCAAAGCGCTCACCGGTGTTGGCGAGGGCGAGGGCATAAAGACCTTTTGGTTGTCCTTTGAACATAATATCGTTTTATTTAAAATTGTTTCCTGAAAACGCGGATTTACAAATATAGTAAAAAATATTAAGCCTTCCCGCAGATACGCTTCAGTCCGCGTACCATTCGGTCCAGAGCCTCGGCGAAGAGTTCGTGCGAAGTGGCGAGATTAATGCGCATATACTGCCTGTCGCCGTACATTTCGCCGTTGTTGATCCAGACTTTCTCCACCTCGGTGAGAGACTTCTGAACAGCTACGGTGTCGAGAGGAGCCGCACTGCAGTCCATCCAGGCCAGATATGTGCCCTGGAGGTCGCAGACGGTCCATCCGAGTTCGCGGGACACGGTGTCGCGGAGCAGCTTGAAATTCTCATAGACATATTCGTTCATCTGACGGAGCCACTCCTCCCCTTCCGGAGTATATGCGGCCTTGAGGGCCTCCACGCCGAACGGATTCAGGTCGCAGACCTCGTTGTCGTTGATGGCGCGGTCTATCTTCTTCCTCCAGGCCGGATCGGGGCAGATGATGTTGGCTATCTGCAGTCCGGCGATGTTGAAGTTCTTGGACGGAGAATTGAACACCACTGCAGGCACATCAGGAGCCGCAATGGCAACTGGGGTGAAAGTATGCCCAGGCATCTCTATCTCGCAATGGATCTCATCCGAAACGAGCATAGTACCTGTCTTGGCGCAGATGTCGGCAATCCTGCGAAGCTCTTCGGCAGCCCACACGCGCCCGGTCGGATTGTGAGGGTTGCATAGCAGGAAGACCTTGACTTCCGGGTCGGCCAACTGGACCTCCATAGTCTCGAAATCAATGACGAAGCTGTCTCCGCTGCGCAGGAGCTTGTTCTCCACGCAGATGCAGCCGGCATTGCGTATGCTGGTGTAGAAATGATTATATGCTGGTGCGTGGATAGCCACCTTGTCCCCAGGTTTGGTGAAGGCCTTGAGGGTGCAGGCAATGGCCGGAATCACGCCCGGTATGCACATTATCCAGTCCTTCTCGATCTTCCATCCGCGACGGTGACCGAACCAGTCCACTACGGCCTGATAATAGTCGTCCATCACCATAGTGTAGCCGAAGACGCCGTGGTCCAGCCTGCGCTGAACGGCCTCCAGAATGAACGGAGCGGCCTTGAAGTCCATATCTGCCACCCACATAGGGATTACTCCCTCGGGAGCGAGGTCCCACTTGTAGCAGCCTGTGCCCCTACGGTCGGGGATATTGTCGAAATCGTATCTCATATCCTATAATTTACTGATTTTGCAATCGGCCGGAGCCTTGATGTTCTGATCCAATATTATTTCGCCTATGCCGGCAGCCGCAATGCTGCCTGTACGAGGATTCTTGACGGAAGGAATGGTGTTGACGACCGTCGCCTGTACCTCGGAATATTCGAAGGCCAGGTCGGCGTCCGGCTCGAAAGTGCAGTTCTCCAGCACCAGTCCTTCGGCATAGCACAGCGGCTGAGTTCCGCCTATGCGGCAGTTCACCAGACGCACGTTCTTCGAATGCCAGGCGAGGTACTCTCCGTTGATGAAGGAATTGTACACCGTGATGTTCTCACTCTCCCAGAGGGCGTCCTTGCTCTGAAGGTCCGAATCCCAGATCTCCACGTTGCGGGCGTGCTGGAAAGAGTAGTTGCCGTAGATGCGCATATTGCGGCAGACCACGTCGTGACACCACATAAATATATAGTCCGCATTGTGGAACTCCACGTCGTCGATCTCTATATTCCCGCAGCTCCACAGAGTCTCCTGGGCATCGCTGAAATGACATTTGGAAACCCTGATTCCCTCACTCTCGCGGAAGAGTTTCGGCGCATCGACACGGCAGCTTTCGAGCACGGCATTGCTGCTGTGCCAGAGAGAGGAACGCGAACCCGGCAGGAAGAGAGAATCCTTCACCTTGAAGCCATCGCAGCACCAGAGCACATACTTGCCGTCGAAGCTGCATTCTCGGCACTCCACATTGCGGCTCTCCTTGAGCGAGGACTCCCCTTTCTGTATGGAAACCCTCTCGAGAACCAAGTCCTCGGAACGATAAAGCGGACGTTCTCCGCCATATTCCTTATCTGCAATATACATTCTATCAGTTAGTTACATTCAATTTCAAATCCTTGTTGAGCCATCTTCCACGCAAGAGCCTTGCAAGGAAAATGATGCCTCGCACATTGAGTTCCACGCACATCGCAATCCAGTAGCCCATAAGGCCGAAATGCGGCACGAGAATCAATGCAAGCCCTATTCTCACCACCCACATCGAGCCGAAGTTCATAATGCTCGGAACGAAGGTGTCCCCTGCTCCCACGAAGGAGCCGTAAGCCACCATCGAAATGGCATAGAAGGTCTCGGCGAATGCCTCCAGACGCAGGCAGCGGGTGCCGAGGGCCACCACATCGGCATCGGACGACAGCAGGCCCATCATCCAAGGGGCCAGTATGAACATCAGCACGGCCAGCGAAGTCACCAGGAGAGCTCCCATACCAGTGGAAATCAGGGCAAAACGACGTGCCATATCCTTGCGGCGGGCGCCCAGGCTCTGACCGACCAAAGTAGTTGCCGACTCCTCCATTCCATATCCAGGCATATAGCATACGCCCTCAGCGATTATGGCGAAGGCGTTCGCGGCGATGGCCACCGTACCCAGAGGAGCCACGATCAGGATGCTGCAGATGTGCGCACCGCGCATTATGACATTCTGGAGCCACATCGGAGAAGATATTCCAAGGGCGGTCCTGAGACTTTCCTTGGACGGGATGAATGAGCCCCTCTCGCCCGCGAGTTTCAGTTCCTCGCTGCGGAAGGCCAGGAAGGAGAAAGCCAGGAGGGCAGCCACGAGTTCGGCAAGGCCTGTGCCCAGGGCAGCACCCTTCACACCCATATCCAGTCCGTAGATGAAGATATAGTTGAACAGCACGTCCAGGACGCACATTAGCACATTCAGGATGGCAGGGACCTTCATATTGCCGCTGGCCTGAAGCATAGCGCTGCAGGTGAAGCCTATCTGCAACACCGGCAGGAAGGCAGTGTATATAAGGAAGTAGGCGGAGGCGTCGGCACAGATGTCCTCATTGCCGCCCAGCCAATGCGGAAGCGCGCCCGAAATGGCCACGCCCACCAATCCCAGCAGCACGCTGAAGATGATTACGCTGGTAAGGGCCTCACGGAGCACCTGCCTCGCCCTGTCGAAACGCTTTGCCCCGACCAGATGCGCGACCTGCACGCTGAAGCCGCTGGAAGTGGCCATACAGAAGCCTCCGAAAATCCAGGTAGTGCTGGCCACAAGGCCGATTGACGCGCTCGGACCGGCTCCCAGATGTCCCACCATAGAGGTGTCGATGTAATCCATCACTATGACGCTCAGCTGCGCCAGAATGGCCGGAAGACTCAGACAGAAGACTAGCTTGAGCTGCTCACGGCCGGTCATAGCCTGACCATCCCTGAGCTTGCCCAGCAAGATGTCCTTTATTTTGGAACCTTCCTTTTTCATACGCCCGCAAAGATACTAAATTAGAACGAAACAAATATTTCCTATATTTGTAAATATGTCATTGAAACCATACATAATCCTCGCTGCCCTGACCGTCCTCCTTGCCTCCTGCGAGAAGGAGAAAGGCGGCTTCCAGGCCGTCGACGGAGAAGTCGTAGTGCTCCAGGAAGCCTCCAGAGGCAACGGTGTCGACCTGGTCCTGATGGGCGACGGCTACACTGCTAAGCAGATACGCAAAGGCGAATACGACAAGGTTATGCGCACGGCGGCGGAAGACTTCTTCTCAGAGAATCCGCTCGGCGGCCTGAGGGACCTGTTCAACGTCATCTACATCGTGGGCGTCTCGGAGGAAGAAGGCTGCTACAATGACCACAGCACCTGCTTCAGCGCCAAGCATCAGAACACCTACTCTTCTTCGATCAAGGGCAATACAGCCCTCATAAGACGCTTCACCTCCAACGCAATCGGAGAGGAGAGGCTGAAACATTCCGTGATGGCGGTCGTGATGAACAGCGGCGGACACGGCGGCACCACTCACTTTGAGGACACGATAGAAGGACAGGACTTCGGAGACGGCAGCGCCATCACCTTCATTCCGTATATGAGCGGAGGTGAGCAGTTCCGTCAGGTAATGCTGCACGAAAGCGCAGGCCACGCGCTGGCCAAACTGGGAGACGAATACTACTACGAAAGCAACGGCAGCATCACCGAGGCCTTTCTGAAACGATACGAGAACTACGCCCCTCTCGGCTATTACCGAAACATCGACATCACCAACGACCTGGATAAGGTCAAATGGAAGCACTTCATAAACGATGAGAGGTATGCCAGTGAGAAGATCAGCACCTATCTCGGCGGTATGACATTCAAAAGCGGCGTCTACAGGCCCACATACGACAGTCTGATGGGCTCACAGTCCAACCCTCACTTCAACGCCCCGTCCCGCGAAGCCATTTACATCAACATACACAAGCGCGCCTTCGGAGCAGAATGGACCTACGACTACGAAGATTTCGTCAAGTATGACCAAAATTGCTTATCTTTACAAAGATAAAGTCACACGAATATGAAAAAGACCCTTATAATACTGGCAGCAGCGCTCCTTGCACAGGCTGCCTTCGCACAGGACCCGGCAGGAACCGTGGTCTATTCACTCCCTTCCACCACCCTGACTTTCGACGTTGAAGCCGTGCAGGAAAGCTTCTATGCAGGCCCCTACGCAAAATATGCCTCCAAATACCTCGGCATCGAGGTCCGCGAGGCTGACGAGACCACTTGCCACATCAGCAAGGTGAAGCTCACCCCTTACATCGAGGCAGACCAGAGCCGCCGATTCATCCTCGACGTCCCTGCAGCTGCCAATTCCACCTTCCTCAAGCTCTCAGCACAGGGCCTCATCGCATTCTCCGACGGCAGCCTCGGCAACAGCGGAGTGTGGAGATTCCCGTCCGCAGGCAAGGGCGACTTCTCCGGCAAGGGCGTAAGCTCCAACCTCCTCACCGAGGAGACCACCCTCTACCGCAACTCCAGCAACGGAAGTTCCTACAACAATGTATCCGTGCAGCAGAATATGGTAGTGGAGAAATCCCTCGAGAAACGTGCCGCTGAGACCGCCGAAATCATCTTCGACCTCCGCAAGAAGAGGCTCCAGATCGTCACCGGCGACACCGACGCCACCTACAGCGGAGCCGCAATGGGCGCAGCAATCGAGGAAATCTCACGCCTCGAGAAGGAATATATGACTATGTTCACAGGCTACTCAGAATTCAAGGACCTCCGTATGCACTTCGAGGTAGTGCCTCAGCCAGGTGAGACCCAGAAGTACGTTGCCTTCCGAGTTTCCGACGCCGCCGGCCTCGTTGCCGCCGACGACCTCTCAGGCACCCCTGCAGTCCTCGAGCTCATCCCTGAGGCCATAGAGTCCGTACCTGCCCCTGCCAAGGCTCAGAAAGGCAG
>DCHT01000062.1:39837-113333 GCA_002314885.1 Bacteroidales bacterium UBA1745
ATCAGCAGCAAATAACATAACACATATATAATATGTCAGTAAAAGAACTCAATCCACAGATCGTCTGGAAGAATTTCCACGCTCTCACCCAGATTCCCCGTCCATCCAAGCACGAGGAGAAAGTATCAGAATTCCTCTACAACTACGGTAAATCCCTCGGTCTCGAGACCATCAGGGACGAAGTAGGCAACATCATAATCCGCAAGCCTGCCACCCCTGGCTACGAAAACCGTATGGGCGTCATCTTCCAGGGCCATATGGATATGGTACCTCAGAAGAACTCCGACGTGGATCACGACTTCCTCACTGACCCTATCAAGACCCGCATCGACGGCGAATGGGTAAAGGCCACCGGCACCACCCTCGGCGCCGACAACGGCATCGGTGTAGCCCTTGCAATGGGCGTACTCGAGTCCAAGGACCTCAAGCACGGCCCAGTGGAACTGCTCGTGACAATCGACGAGGAAACCGGTATGACCGGTGCTGACTTCCTTAAGCCAGGCATACTCAAGGGCGACCTCCTCGTCAACTGCGACAGCGAGACTGAAGGCGAACTCTGCGTAGGCTGCGCAGGCGGTCTGGACACATACGCAACTGCAAGATATGCCCGCAAGAGACCTCAGAAGGATTTCCTCTGCTACTCGCTCATCGTGAAGGGCCTCCGCGGCGGACACTCAGGTATGGACATCAGCCTCTACAGGGCCAACTCCAACATCCTCGCCGCAAGGATACTCCTCCCTCTCCTGACCAAGGCAGACGTACGTCTCCTCGATATGGAAGGCGGCACACTCCGCAACGCCATCCCTCGTGAAACCGAATCCACCGTCTATGTACCTGCCGCAAAGCTCGCAAAGGTCAAGAGGATGGTAAAGCAGGCCGCTGCCGAGATCAAGGCTGAGTTCGCGCTTGCAGATCCTGACATCGAAATCATCTTCACTCCATACGTATGTCCGGAAGGCCACAAGTGCAACGCATCCGAGTGCTATTATGTAGAAGAAGAGACTGCAGTACGCTATATGCGCGCAATCCTCGCCTGCCCTAACGGCGTAGAGAGGATGAGCGACAGCCTCGCCGGCCTCACCGAGACCTCCAACAACCTCTCTCAGGTCAAGATCGAAGGTGGCAAGTTCACTGTGATCACTCTTATGAGAAGTTCCCTCGACTGCGCAAAGATGGCCCTTTCACGCCGCATCGAGAGCGCATTCGCACTCGCAGGCTGCAAGGTGAAGTTCGAAGGCGGCTATTCAGGCTGGGCTCCTAATATGGAAAGCATCATCCTCAAGGTGATGAAGGAGACTTATCTCAAGATCAACGGCAAGGAAGCCAAGATCGTGGCCACCCACGGCGGTCTCGAGTGCGGTATCCTCGGCTCCAAGTATCCAAACTGGGATATGGTCAGCTGCGGCCCTACCATTATGTACCCACACTCCCCTGACGAGAAGCTCTTCATTCCGTCAGTAGAGCGCACTTGGAATTTCCTCAAGGAAGTCCTCGAGAACATTCCTGAGAAGAAATAATTCTCTATTTCAACGCTGGGGATTCGATATCAGACCAGCCACCTTTAAAGTTCGGGGTGAACTTCATCACTGGTGTGAGGAGGTACAGACGCCCCGAACTTGATCCATAGCACCACCAGTAGTACTTTTCGCCAACGACGAAGAGGCTTTCTGACTCGATTGAGTTATTGATCTGTATGTTCCAGAGCTGTTTGCCTGTCCAGTCGAAGGTCAGGAGCTGGCTGTTGGTACCGTTATTGACCGGGAAGTAGCAGTATAGATCATCCGCACCTGCACCCTGATTGGTGTAGCCATACTTCTCGTAAGCCGTGTTCACACAAGAAGACGAAGTGAAACCTGCGCCGGAAAGATAGACATTTGCACCGGAGCGGGACATAAATACCTTCGTTGTTGGATTATATCCGATGGCAGTAGGGCTATGTGTGAGGTTCTTGACGCTGGCAACCTGGGTCATAGTGGATGCTTTGACGCAAAGCATAACTTTGACGCCGCCTTTCGTATTCGACCAGGCGCTGATGTAGATCAGGTCTGATGACGGCTCATATACCATATCGTTGACGTGAGAATAGCCGTCGCAATCCGCGAGGTCCAGCTCCATCTCCGAAACCTTGGTGTGACCGCTGAGATTGTACTTGTAGAGGACGCACTTGGTCTCTGCGGAATTACGGAAGGCATAATAGCCGTATTTTCCATCGGTGCAGGCACCCTGGGCCACAGTCACAGGACTGGTGCCGGTGATAGTCTTGAGATGGCTCTCCTTGATGGTGAAGTCATACAGATTCTTGACCATATGACGCATAGCCAGGACTTCACCTGTTTCATTCTTGATCTCAATGCCGCTTGACAGGCGGATGCGGCCTTCGGAGAAATAGTTGCTGTTCGAAATAATGTTGCGCTCGAGTCCGTAGAGAGAGGCTATCAGCTGATCAGCAGAAGAACCGTTCACCACGAGTTTCTTGCCCATACTCTTAATGATGTAGGCGTTGTCAGGACAGCTGACGCTCTTGCTTGCCTCACGGTTCGTCGTGCCAAAGAGTATTTCATACTCGCTTTCCGCAGTGTCATCGCTCACGCAAGGGACAGTAAGCCCCGTCTTGGTCCTGATGAGCGCAGGAATGGCCTGAATGCCTTCCAGAGCTGCTCCAGTGAGGGATTTTGGATAGACGATGGTATAATCCCTAGGGCTGTCATCGAGCATCTCATCCGTAAGCTGAACAGTAATCTTGGACTCTTCTCCGACCTTAGGACGGGAAAAAGACTCGCGGGCCACAATTCTATAAACCTTGCCGCTATCATCCGTCGCGTTCAGAGTGACGCTTGCCTTGCTCGATGCAACTTCACCTGGGAAGAGATAAAAAGGAATCTGAACCTTCTGATTCAGGGCAAGAGTCAGATTATCGGTTTCCACGTCGATTTCGGCATCCGAATATGTGTTCTTGGAGGATGAAGCAGTAAAATCGCAGAGCGAATAAAACAGTTTTCCGCCTTCGACGGACAGCGAGGAAAGTTTGAGCTGCATACCGGAGACATTCTCAATTTCGACGATGCCCTTGCCTGTTATAGGCAGGAATGACATCTTCAGAGGTGCAGAAAAAGAAGGAGTCGGCGAAACCGCATTGGCATAATGGTAATCCTCACCCATTTTCTGCTCCTTCAGGCTCAGGATGCAGGTATTGCCCTCAAGAGCAGGATAAACCGCCACCAGACGGCCGGTGCCGGATGTCGGGATCTTCCCTTCAAAGACGGCAGAAGTCGCACTTGAGACGGTCTTGGCCTGGAATACTGCCGCATTTGTACCGCGATAGACGCTGATCGCATCACCCGGCTGGAAATTTCCCTTGGCGTACGTCGCCTCAATGGAGACAGTTGATTTCTTGGTCGAGCCTTCCTTCTCGGAGCAGGAAAGCAGCAGCATTGCCACTGACATCAGGGCAAAAAGACTCCTTTTCATATTGTTCTATTTGGATTGCTGAGCGCGCTCGCGATTGCGTATGGTAAGCGCAGTCTGGAATTCGCGGGCGTTCTTCATATGTTCATCGTAAGTGACTGCGAAACGGTGGGTACCGTCAAAGGCAGGATTGGCGCAGAAGAAGATATAGTCGTGCTTCTGCGGATTGAGCACGGCCTCCAGGCACTCCTTGCAAGGCGAATTGATAGGCGTAGGCGGCAGTCCCACATACTTATAAGTATTATATGGGGACTCAGCCTCCAGATGCTTGCGGAGCACTCGGTTGAGCGTGTAGCCGTAGATATAGCAGATGGTCGGGTCCGCCTGCAGTTTCATACCCTTGTGGAGACGGTTGAGATAGACACCGGCAATGATGGGATACTCCTGAGGCTTGCGGGTCTCACCCTGGACGATGGAGGCCATAATGGAAGCCTGATATTGGGTAAGGCCCTGCTTGCGGGCCTTCTCCACCCTCTCGTCCGTCCAGAATGCATCGTACTCCTTGCGCAGACGTGCGAAGATGTCGTCGATGGATGCAGTCCAGTAAATCTGGTAGGTATCAGGCAGGATGATGGTGAAGAAATCTATGGAATCCACGCCATAATTGGCAAGGAACTCATTGTCGGTCAAGGCATTCGCAACAGTAGTGGAATCCACCATCATCTGATTGCTGATCATCTTCACCACGCGCTCACGGGTGCGTATAGTGCCTGAGAAAGTCAGGTTCTGAGGAGTCTGCCAGCCCAGGTTGAGCATACGTGCGGCGTAGGTGCTGGACACCTTGGTATCGAGCACATATCGGCCAGGCTTCATCCTGTCAGCCACGCCCTCCTTCGTGAAAGTGCGAAGGAGGCTCTTCACGTTCTTCACCTTGGCGCCCTGGATGAGGGAATCCTCCACCTCGTTGAGAGGAGTGTCCGGATAGACATAAAGGACGTAATCCTTCTGGAAATTAGGCTTGCGGTTGTCCACATACCAACGCCAGCCAACTATGCCGGCCAAAGTGGCCAAAGTGGCGACGATGGCCACAGCAGCTATCACAACGGTCTTTTTCATTATTTCTGTTTCTTTCTGAGAAGTATCTCGTCACCCTCGTGGAGCTCCTGTGCTGCGGAGATACCATTGAGTTTGCAGAGATTGGCAAGCTTGACGCCGTAACGCTGGGAGAGCTGCCAGAGAGTCTCGCCGTCCACGTCGCAGATATGCTTATCCAGGCCCTTGGCAGCCTGAGTCTTCTTGGCCCTGATGAACACTATGTCACCAGGATTGAGAGGACGCTCGGACTTCAGGTCATTGAACTTGAGTATCTCCTTAGGGAAGAGATCGTAGTCTGAGGCGATGGAAGCGTAGGTCTCGCCCTCCACTGCCATTACGCAGGCCACCTCATTCCTATTATATACCATACGCGCGAGGGAGAAGGCAAAGCCGTCGGCAGGCTTCAGGGCCTCGATGCTGTTCGGTGACTCAGGACGCTCCGGACGCTGACGCACTTCCGGCCTCTCGGTACGTCCCTTGGTGCGGACTGGCTTTGCAGTCTTGGCTGGCTTCTCGACCTTGGCAGTTTTCTCGGTCTTAGCCGGCTTGTCAGCCTTTGCTGGCTCGCCCTGCGGAGTGACTACCTGATCCTGCTCCTTCTGAGGGGCCTCAGGCTCCACTGCCACCATATCTTCCTCCGTGTCGTACTTGTAGAGCTCGTACTTCTCGATGATGGTGATGAGTTTCTGGGCATAACCCGGGTCGGTTGCGTAACCGGCAGCCTTCAGGCCGGTAGCCCAGCCCTTATAGTCAGTCACCTCGAGGTCGAAGAGGGACTTGTAGCGGTCTTTGTAACGCAGGAAATCCGAATGGTCCTTGTAGGAATCCGAAACTGACGGATACTTGCGGAAGCACTCTCCCTTGGCATCGTCATCGTGATAGACCTTCTCTCCCGTCCAATCCTTGTGGCACTTGATGCCGAAATGGTTGTTGGACTCCTTCGCGAGGGTCGAACGGCCCTGGCCGGACTCCAGCAAGCCCTGGGCAAGCGTAATGCTCGCAGGGACGCCGCTGCGGTACATTTCCTGGACTGCAGCCTCCCAGTAGGTGGATATATAACTCTGATAGGCATCCTGGGCCGAAAGGGCCGCGGAAACCACCAGCAGGGACAGAAGTGTCAGTATCTTTCTCATAGCTTCTTGAGCGGAATATCAATTACATCACGGTCCTGAGTCAGTTCCGTTTCTGGGAACACAGTGCGGGCCTCGTTCAAAAATAGAGATAAATCGGGATATTTGGAAGAGTAATGACCTATAATAAGTTTCTTTACGCCCGCCTCACGCGCGCATTCGGCAGCCTGAATGGCGGTCGAATGGAAACGGAGGGCGGCCTTGTCGACCATTTCCTGAGGATAGGTGGCCTCGTGATAGAGCAGATCGACACCCTTCACCCAGGAAGCGAGTTCCGGGAAAGGAGCGGTGTCACTGCAATAGGCATAGCTGCGAGGTTCGTATGGCTTGTAGGTGACAGCCTCGTTCGGAATCACGCTGCCGTCCTCGCGGACTATGTCCTCTCCCCTCTTGGCCGTCGCGATTTCCGCCAGGCCAAGCCCACGGGCTGCGATCTCGAGCTTCTTCACATTGAGCTGTGGTTCGGTCTCGCGGAAGAGGAAGCCGAAGCAGTCTATCTTGTGGTTGAGCGGGAATGCACTCACCTGGAGGTTCTTGCACTCGAATATCTGCTCAGGTTCCTTCATCAGGAGCGGATGATGCTCTATCTCGTAGGAGATGCCTTCGCCGAAATAGGACATAAAGAACTTCAGAACGGGTCCGAAAGCCCTCGGAGCGAATATTTCAAGCTTTCCCGTGCGGCCCAGCATAGCCATAGTGGACAGGAGTCCGAATATGCCGAACACGTGGTCTCCGTGGATGTGGGAGATGAAGATGGCCTCGACCTTGAGGAAGGAGATGCCCATACGGCGCATCTGCACCTGGACACCTTCCCCGCAGTCAATCAAAAACAAGCGCCCGCGTACGTCTAGTACCTGGGCGCTTGGATATCTGTCTATAATGGGCAGGGCTGAAGCCGTGCCCAATACTTTCAGAGTGAAGTTCATCAGAGCGAATTACTCACCCTTCTCCATTGAAGCCTTGAGAGCAGCAAGAGCGTCGATGTCACCGAGGGTGGCCTTCTCTACGCTGGTGTTGATCTTCTTGACAGCCTTCTTGGTGAGGTCAGCCTCAGAAACTGGCTTCTCTGCCTTCTCCTCTACAGGAGCAGCTGCGACGTAAGTCTTAGCGTGGCTGAGAACGATCTTCTTGGCGTTCTTCTTGAGGTCGGTAACCTTGAAGGAGAGCTTCTCACCTGCTACTGGAGCGGTGCCGTCTTCCTTAACGAGGTCGCGGCTGTAGCAAACTGCCTCAACGTCGCCCTCGAGCATAATGGTAGCGGCCTTGTCGTTTACGTTAGCAACGGTGCCCTCTACTACGGTACCTACAGCGAACTTAGCCTCAATCTCGTCCCAAGGGTTAGGGAGGAGCTGCTTGCGGCCAAGGCTGAGCTTGCGGTTCTCCTCGTCGATGTCGAGGATAACTACGTCAATAGCGTCACCTGAAGCTACAACCTCAGTAGGATGCTTGATCTTGTTCCAAGAGAGGTCGCTTACGTGTACGAGACCCTCAACGCCGTCCTCAAGCTCTGCGAACACACCGAAGTTGGTGATGTTGCGTACAGTTGCTGAGTGCTGGCTGCCTACAGGATACTTCTCGCGGATAGCGTCCCAAGGGTTAACTGAGAGCTGCTTGATACCGAGGGACATCTTCTTCTCGTCACGGTCGAGAGAGAGGATCTGAGCCTCAACCTCGTCACCTACCTTGAGGAAGTCCTGAGCGGTGCGGAAACGTGGGTTCCAGCTCATCTCAGATACGTGGATGAGACCCTCTACGCCTGGCTCAACCTCAACGAATGCGCCGTAGTCAGCGATGAGGACAACTTTACCCTTAACCTTGTCACCAACCTTGAGGTCAGCGTCGAGGGCATCCCAAGGATGCTGGGTGAGCTGCTTGTAACCGAGAGCGATTCTCTTCTTGGTCTCGTCGAAGTCCATAATGACAACGTTGATCTTCTGGTCGAGTGCGACAACCTCCTCAGGATGGTTGATGCGGCCCCAAGAGAGGTCAGTGATGTGGATGAGACCGTCAACACCGCCGAGGTCGACGAATACACCGTAAGAGGTGATGTTCTTGACGGTACCCTCGAGTACCTGGCCCTTCTCGAGCTTGCTGATGATCTCGCTCTTCTGAGCCTCGAGTTCAGCCTCGATGAGAGCCTTGTGGGAAACTACGACGTTGCGGAACTCCTGGTTGATCTTGACGATCTTGAAGTCCATAGTAGTGTCAACGAACTGGTCGTAGTCACGGATAGGCTTGATGTCGATCTGTGAACCTGGGAGGAATGCCTCGATGCCGAATACGTCGACGATCATACCACCCTTGGTGCGGGTCTTTACATAACCCTTCACGATCTCGTTATTGTTGAATGCAGCATTTACCTGATCCCAAGAACGGAGCTGACGTGCCTTCTTGTGGGAGAGGATGAGCTGACCCTTGCGGTCCTCAGGGTTCTCTACGAGCACCTCTACGGTGTCACCTACCTTGAGGTCTGGGTTGTAACGGAACTCAGGAGCCATGATGACGCCCTCGCTCTTGTAACCGATGTTCACGATTACCTCTCTCTTGCTGACAGCGGTAACGGTACCCTCGATTACTTCACCCTCGTTAACCTTTGAGAGGGTCTGGTTGTACTTCTCTTCGATCTCGGCCTTGTCGGTACCATAGACGTCTTCGTTCTCGAATGCGTCCCAATCGAAGTCCTCAGGAGCAACTGATGCGTTGAGCACTACCTTCTTAGGCTCTACTGCAGGAGTCTCTTCTGCTGCGATGATGTTGTTGTTTTCTTCCATAGTTGATTTTTTGTTTTTACTAACTAGTGGGTTTGACTTTATGTTTTGTGCTGAAAAGCGCGCAAATATAGGAATAGATTCTCAAAAGACAAAAAAAAGACGCCTTTTAAAGCATCTTTCTCTTCTTGAATATCAATATGATAACCACAATCGGGATAATCAGCAGGCAGCCGATTATCGGCCATATCACCCAAGGCCTGTCCTCGAGGGCCGTTCCGAACACGTTCATACCGAAGAAACCGGTCACGAGAGTAGGCGGCATAAGCAGCAGGGAAACCAGCGTGAAGATCTTCATAATCTTGTTCTGGTCCAAGTTGATGATACCGATTACGGTGTTCTGGAGGTACTCCAGCCTCTCGAAGCTGAAGTTCGTGTGGTTGATCAGTGAGGAGATATCCTTGAGGGACACCTGGAGGCGCTCCATAAGCTCCTTAGGGAAGATGTCGCTCTTGAGAATCGCGGAGATAACCCTCTGCTTGTCGACTATGTTCTCGCGGACGAGCATCATATTCTCCTGCAGCTGGTTGATGTCGATGAGGAATTCCTCGTTGATGTCCTCACCCAAGTTCACCTTCTTGCTGTAGAGCTCGATGTCCTTGTTCATAATCTCGATCATATCGGCGTCGAGGTCGACACGCTGCTCGAGTATGTTGGTGAAGATGATGTATCCGTTCGGATAGGTGTTCGGATATGCCTCAATCTTGCGCTGCAGTATGTTGAAACTGCGGAGAGGTACCTCGCGGATGGTGGTCAGGACGCTGTGGCAGAGTATGAAGGAAACGGTCTCCATAGAATACTCGTCAGGTCCCGGGATCACGAAGTTGGTATTTGCGAAGATGGCCTCGTCGGTCTCGGAGAAACGGGATGAACTCTCGATCTCCTCCGCCTGCGCCCTGGTCTGGAGCTTGGTGCCGAGGAAAGCCTCCACCGCACGCTTCTCGTCCCCTTCCACATCGATCATATCGATCCAGAGCACGTCAGCAACCTGGAGCTCCTTGAGAAGTTCCAGATCCCTGGTGTCCAGCACCGTTCCGTTTGCCCTGTAGAAGATTGTCGTCATCGCAGATATCGCTTTGAATCGCGGCAAAAGTATGGCTTATGATTCAAAAATCCAAATTTAACTGCCCGGCCGTCTATTTTACCGGACGTATCTTTCTCATCTTCAGCTTCATCACACCCCAGAAGGCTTCGCCGAAAATGCTGCTGCTCATCTTGGATGTCCCCTCCTTCCTGTCGACGAAGATGACAGGCACTTCCTGTATCCTGAAGCCCAGTTTGTAGGTGCTGTACTTCATCTCGATCTGGAAGCCGTAGCCCTTCATCCTGACGTCGTCGAGGTTGATGGTCTCGAGGACCTTGCGGGTGTAGCACTTGAAGCCGGCGGTCGTGTCATATACCTTCATACCGAGCACGGTACGCACATATACGGACGCATAATAGGACATTATCACGCGGCCTATAGGCCAGTTGATGACACTGATGCCGTTGCAGTAACGGGAGCCGATTGCGAGGTCAGCGCCGTCCTCCGCACAGGCGGAATAGAGGCGAGGCAGGTCGGCAGGATTGTGGGAGAAGTCCGCATCCATCTCGAAGATGTAGTCGTAACCGTGGGCCAGGGACCACTTGAAACCGGTGAGGTAGGCAGTGCCCAGCCCCTGCTTGCCGCTGCGCTCGATGATGAACAGGCGCTCAGGGAATTCCTCCATCAGCCTCTTCACGATGGCAGCAGTGCCGTCAGGCGAGCCGTCCTCGATGACGAGGATGTGGTACTCCCCTTCCAGCGCAAACACGGCGCGGATGATGTTCTCTATGTTTTCCTTCTCGTTGTAAGTAGGAATGATTACTATCTTGTCTGACATATACTGTGTAATATCAATTGTTGTCAATTATTTTGCATCCAGGGTGCGGAGCATCTCGGCTACGGCTGCCTCCAGCTGCTTGTCTTCGCCGCGGAGCACTGACTCAGGGTCATTGTAGACCAGGATGTCCGGTTCGATCTGGTGGTTCTCGATATAGACGCCTTCGGAAGCGCTCATATTGCCCACCTGAGGAATGCCGAACACGAGGGTCTCGTCCACCTGGGTCTCCCACCACACTGCAGTCATCGTGCCAGGGATAGGGGCACCGATGAGCTTGCCCAGGCCGAGGGCCTTGTAGGCGTATGGGAAGCCGGATGCGTCGGAGTAGTTGTCCTCTCCAACGAGCACGCAGGAAGGCTTGGTCCACTTGGTAAAAGGATCGTGGCCAATATACTGGCCTCTAGGCTCGTAACGCACATATTCCTTGCCGCTGAGCAGGGTCAGGAGGTCGTCGTGGAGCCATCCGCCGCCGTTGTGACGGGTGTCGACGATGATGGCCTCGCAGGCGCGGTACTTGCCGAGCATATTGCTGAAGACCTCACGGAAACTGTCGCTGTTCATACCCTTCACGTGGACATAGCCCACGCGGCCGTCGGAGAGTTTCTCTGTCATTTCCTCGCGGCGGCGCACCCACCTCTTGTAAAGGAGGTCGGACTCGCTGGTGAGGGCGTTCAGATAGAGGGTCTCGGCCTTCTTGCCCTTCTTCTCCACGGTCACGGCTACCCTGCGGCCGCCCTTTGCACGGAAGAGGGTGAAATAGTCCTCACCGGCCTTGATAGGCTTGCCGTCGATGGCGCTGATGATGTCACCTGCCTTGATTTCATTGTCGATTGCCACGATAGGGCTGCCTGGGAGCACTTCCGCGATCTTGAGGCCGTCACCCGTCCATTCGCGGTCGTAGATGAGGCCGAGATAGCCATAGTTGTAGCGAAGTGCAGGACGGTAGCGGGCACCGGTGTGGGAACCGTTCATCTCGCC
This sequence comes from Bacteroidales bacterium UBA1745, assembly GCA_002314885.1. Lineage (GTDB taxonomy): Bacteria > Bacteroidota > Bacteroidia > Bacteroidales > UBA932 > Cryptobacteroides. The sequence goes on from DCHT01000062.1 coordinate 51,076, forward strand.
GAGCATCTCGGAAAGCATCTCCTGGAAATCGTAGTTGTTGTCGATATATGGCAGATATGCGGCATATTCGGCCTTGTAGCCTTCCCAGTCCACGCCGTGGAGCTCAGGATCGTAGAACTTCTCGCCCATCTGCTTCCAGATGTGGTTGAAGATATATTCGCGTTCTGCGGCACGGTCGTAGGTATATTCGCCTCTGAAGCTGATGGACTTGGTAGTGCCGGCATTGAGGTCGAACTTGCTCACGCCGCTGCGTCCGAACATATAGACGCTCTTGCCGTCAGGGCTGGTGAAGAAGCGTCCGGAAGAGCCCTTGGACACGACTTTCACGCTGCCCTTCTTCACGTCGAGGCAATAGAGGGACATACCGTCGTTGTCGCGTGCGCTATAGTAGAGTTTCTTGCCGTCAGGAGAGAGGAAATAGTCTCCCAGATGGCCTGAGGCCCTGGTGAGGCGGACTATTCGGTCGCGGCGGCCGTCGAGGTCGAGAGGCTCTGCTGCGGCCTTCTTCTCAGCCTTGAGGCTGTCCTTTGCCTCCTTCTTCTCAGCTTTTTCATCCTTCTTGTCGGAGTCCTTCTTGTCGGCATCCTCGAAGAACTTGGCTATCTTCTCGAATTCCTCGCTGCGGTTGAACTCATAGTATTTCTTGCCGTCGAAGAACATAATATAGATGTCGTCCTCAGTGCCCCAGCTGCCGTGGCTGCGATAGCCGGCCTTGTCGGAAGACCAGGTCATAGCCCTGCCGTTGAGAGCCCAGCGGAAGGAGCCGTCGGAATAGCCGCTCTGGGTGAGGTTGGTGATCTTGCCGCTCTCCACGTCGATGAGGGCCACGTCGCTGTTGTTCCAGCCGCCGTCCGCATACCAGTTGCAGAGTATGGACTTGCTGTCAGGGCTCCAGGCGAAATGCTGGTCTCCGTCGGTGTAGGAGTAGTTCACGCCCTTGTGGAGACTCTTTTCCTTGCCGTTGCCCAGGTCCTTGACCACGAGTTCGCTGCGGTCGCGCAGGAAGGCTATCTTCTTGCCGTCAGGGGAAACCTCTGGCTGGAAGCAGGTCTGCGCAGGATCGGTGATGAGTTCCTCCTCGATTTCAGTCGCTGTGATGAAATATTTCTCGCTCTTGTTCTTGATGGAAGCCTTGTAGATGCCCCAGTGACCGTTTCTTTCAGACGCATAGTAGATCGAGCGGCCGTCCTCAGCGAAGGACACGCCCCTCTCCTGCTCGGCCGTGGCGGTGATGCGCTTGGTGAGCTGTACGTCCATTCCGATCACGAACACGTCGCCCCTGACCACGATGGCCATCTCCTTGCCGGAGTTGGCTGCGGCGGCATAGCGTATGCCGGAAGACATCAGTCCGTATTCGGCCTCCCTGGCTCCGTTGTCGGCCACCACGTCGATGGCCACCATCTTGGCACCGGCAGCAAAAGCGGCTTCTGAGGCCTCTGCGTTGCCGTCAATGGTGTAGAGGTCGCCCCTGAAGGAATAGCTGAGCATTCCGTCCTTGGAAGCGGAGAGATAGCGGATAGGATCGCCTGTGACGTAGGTCAGCTGCTCCACTTTGGAAGGGTTGCTGACACTGCTGCGATATACGTTGAGGGCGCCGGAGCGCTCGCTCAGGAACCAGAACTTGTCCCCATCTGCGGCAAAGACCGGATTGCGGTCCTCGCCCTGGAAGTCAACTACTTTGGTGAAGGACTTGTCAGCAGGCTTGTAGAGCCAGATGTCGCGGGTCACGGATGAAGTGTGATGCTTGCGGAAAGAATCCTCATAGCCCTTGATGTCCTCGTAGAGCATCTCGCCCCTGGCGTTGACGCTGACCATTCCGAGTTCCATAGGCAGCACCATCTGAGGACGGCCGCCCTCGACAGGCACCCTGTAGAGCTGGATGTCGCCTGGATACTGGTCCGCAGTGGCGTCAGTGCCGATATTGGTGGTGAAAAGTATGGAACCATCAGGCTCCACGGCCACGAGAGTCTCGTTCAGCGGGAAGAAGGTCATTCTCTTCGGAATGCCGCCCTCGGCAGCAGTCACATAGATGTCCTGATTGCCCTCACGGGTGGACATAAACACTATCTTGGAGCCGTCCGCAGTCCACATAGGATTGGAATCGTATGCGGAGTCGGAGGTGAGCTGCCTGGCCTGGCCGCCGTTCACCGGAACTACATAGAGATCGCCCTTGTAGCCGAATGCGATGCTCTTTCCGTCTGGGGAAATGGCATTCTTCCTGAGCCAGTGAGGAGTTTCCGCGCTGGCGGAGACGAGGCAGCAGGATGCCGCCAGGACAAAGATGGATGCAATGAACTTCTTCATATTATCAAGCCTTGAAAGGTTGTCTGTTTACTATTGAACGGCCGAGGGTGAGGCTGTCGGCATATTCGAGATTGTCGCCGAAACCCAGTCCTCGTGCGAGGGAACTTACCTTCACCCCAAGCGGGGATATCTGGCGGTAGATGTAGAAGGATGTGGTCTCCCCTTCCACGTCGCCGCTGAGGGCCAGGATCACTTCCACAGGAGCCTCAGCAGTGATTTCCATAGACTTCAGGCGCTGCACCAGGTCGCCTATGGTAAGGTCGGAAGGACCGACTCCGTTGATAGGGGAAATGATGCCGCCGAGCACGTGATAAGTGCCCCTGTACTGACCGGTGGCCTCTATGCTCATCACGTCGCGCACGTTCTCGACCACGCAGATGGTCCTGTGGTCGCGGCTGCGGTCGGCGCAGATGGCGCAGCTGTCATCGTCACATATCATCCTGCACACCTTGCAATACTTCACATTGTCGCGGAGGGCGGCAATGGAATCGGTGAAATGGTGCACGTTCTCGGCAGGCTGACGCAGCAGGTGCAGAGCGAGCCTGAGCGCGCTCTTGCGGCCCACGCCCGGCAGCGAGCCTATGGCGTCCACAGCCTCCTCGAGGAGTTTGGATGGATATTGTTCCTTGTACATTCCTACTTGATGAGTCTTAATCCTATTCTCTTGCGGTCGAGGTCCACTGACACCACGCTGACCTTCACCTGCTGATGCAGCTTAAGCACCTTGGACGGGTCACACTGGCCCTTGACGCCCATATTGGAGGCGTGTATGAGGCCGTTTTCGTGCACTCCTATGTCCACGAAGGCTCCGAAGGCGGTGATGTTGGTCACTATGCCCGGCAGTTCCATTCCGGTCTTGAGGTCGTCGATCGCGTGTATATCCTGGGAGAACTCGAATTCCTGAGCCTCTGACCTTGGGTCGCGGCCAGGTTTCGCAAGTTCCTTGATGATGTCGTTGATGGTCGGGAGGCCGAAATCGCCCTCCACGTATTTCTCCGCCTGGATCTTGCCGCAAAGTTCCGGACTGCCTACCAGTTCGGAGGTCTTCACTCCGAGGTCGCGGGCCATACGGTCCACGATGTGGTAGCTCTCAGGATGCACTGCAGAGTTGTCCAGAGGGTTTTCGGCGTCCGGGATGCGGAGGAAGCCGGCACACTGCTCGTAGGCCTTGGCTCCGAGCCTCTTCACCTTGAGGAGTTCCTCGCGGGATTCGTAGGCGCCGTTCTCCTTCCTGTAGTCCACGATATTCGCGGCAAGGGCAGGACCTATGCCGGAAACATAGCTCAGGAGATAAGGGCTGGCGGTGTTGAGATTGACTCCCACGCTGTTCACACAGCTTTCCACGGTGTTGTCGAGCTTCTCCTTGAGGAGGACCTGGTCCACGTCGTGCTGGTACTGTCCCACTCCGAGGGACTTCGGATCTATCTTCACCAGTTCGGCGAGAGGATCCATAAGTCGGCGGCCTATGCTGACGGCACCGCGGACGGTGACATCGTACTGAGGAAACTCGTCCCTGGCCACGTCGGAGGCGGAATATATGGATGCGCCGTCCTCGCTGACGGAGAACACACGGCAGTCCTGAGGCTTCGGAACCCTCTTGATGAATTCCTCGGTCTCGCGTCCCGCAGTGCCGTTTCCGATTGCGATGACTTCTATCTTGTATTTGGCTATCAGACTGGAAATCAGCTGAATGGCCTTCACTTTCTCATTTGCGGGAGGGTGCGGATAGATGACCTCGTGGCAGAGCAGGTTGCCCTGTGCGTCGAGGCAGACCACCTTGCATCCAGTCCTGAAGCCAGGGTCTATGGCCAGCAGCCTCTTCTGCCCCACCGGAGCCGCAAGCAGCAGCTGACGGAGGTTCTCCCCGAAGACCCTGATGGATTCGATGTCGGCCTTTTCCTTGGCCTCCTTGATCACCTCATTGGTGAGAGAAGGCTCGAGAAGCCTCTTGTAGCAGTCCTCAACGGCCTCCCTGACCTGCTCTCCGCCCAGCCTGGACGGACGTCCGTTGGCCTGGCAGAAGTCCCAGTAGATCATACCGGCGCTCTTCTCGGCATCGGCATCTATCTTCAGCGACAGGAAGCCCTCGTCGGCGGCACGCAGTATGGCGAGCAGACGATGAGGAGCGATGCGCGAAATAGGTTCGCTGTTGTCGAAGTAAGTACGGTATTTCTGGGCATCCTGGCTCTCCTTTCCGGCCTTGGTGACCTTGGAGACCAGCCTGCGCTGCTTCATCACCTTCCTGATGGATTCCCTCACTGCCGCAGTCTCGCTGATGCGCTCGGCGATGATGTCGCGGGCTCCGGCAAGGGCCTCTTCCTCAGTGGCAACCTTCTTTCCTGTGCCATAGAAGCGCTTGGCCTCGATTGCGGGATCTCCGCACCTAGGGGAACAGAGCAAGTCGGCAAGCGGCTCGAGTCCGGCTTCCTTGGCCGCGGTGGCCCTGGTACGCCTCTTCGGGCGATATGGGAGATAGAGATCCTCCAGTTCGCGTGAATCGACTGTGTTCTCTATCCTCTTGCGCAGTTCATCTGAAAGGGCACCGGCTTCGGAAATGGTCTGGAGTATGGTCTCCTTGCGACGGGCCATCTCTGCGAAGACATCCACCCAATGGCGTATCTCCGCAATGGCGACCTCGTCGAGGCCTCCGGTGCGTTCCTTGCGGTAGCGGCTGATGAACGGAATGGTGGCTCCGTCCGCGAACAGCTGTTCGCAGTTTTCGACCTGCCATTCCTTGCATCCCACCTTGGATGCGGTTTCCTTGATGTATATCTCGAGCATATCTGCCTTAATCGTGTGACACTTCCTTGAGCTGGGAGCGATAGGCGGAGAATATCTTGGACTTGGACACGAAGCCCACGTAAGTCCTGTCCACATCCACCACAGGCAGGTTCCACGCATCAGTCTTCTCGAATTTCTTCATAACGCTGTCCATCTTCTCGTCCACATAGACGTAGGCCGGAGCCGATTTCATGAAGTTGTAGACGTGGAGGGTGGAATACTCGTCCTTCTTGAACATATCGTGCCTTACATCCTCGAGGGAGACATAGCCCTGGAAATGGTACTTGGAATCGACCACTGGGAAGATGTTCCTGTTGGACTCGGCGATGGCATCGACCAGCTGGCCGAGCGTGTCATCGATGCGTACGGTTGCGAAGTTGGACTCTATGAGGTCGGAAGTCTTCAGCAGGGTGAGGACCGCCTGGTCGCTGTCGTGGGTAAGAAGTTCGCCCTTGTTGGCAATACGCTTGGTGTAGATTGAATATTTCTCGAACATCCTGGTCAGACCATAGCAGATGGTCGAAGTGAGGATGAGCGGAATCAGAAGTTCATAGCCGCCGGAAATCTCGGCGATGAGGAAGATCGCGGTCATAGGCGCCTGCATCACACCCGCCATCATACCCGCCATACCCACGAGTACGAAGTTCTGCTCCGGGATCATATACGAATCGGGGCCGATGATGAGGTTCAGGGTGCGGGCGACCACGAAGCCCGCGATGCCGCCTGCAAACAGGGTCGGACCGAAGGTACCTCCGACTCCGCCGCCTGCGTTGGTGAAGGACATCGAGAATATCTTCAGGAGCATTACCAGCAGGAAGAACACGGGCACAGCCCAGGCATTGCTGAGCATACCCTCGAGGAGGGTCATACCCGCATAATCCGGCTGCTGTCCGTTGAGCAGCTGATGGAGCACGCCGTAACCCTCACCGTAGAGTGGCGGGAAGAGGAAGATGAGCAGTCCGAGGCAGACAGCCGACATCAGCCATTTCAGATAAGGGTTCTTCACGCCTGAGATATTGTCCTCAAGCCAGAGGGTCATACGGGTGAAATAGATGGAACCGAGGGTACAGAACACTGCCAGAACCACATAGAACGGCATATTCCTCATCATAAACGGCTCCAAGCTACAAGCGAACGGAGCGGCGTCGCCCAGCAGCAGGTAGGACACCACGGTCGCGGAAATGGTCGACAGCAGCAGCGGCAGCATAGACGACATCGAGATGTTGAAAAGCAGGATCTCGAGGGTGAAGAGCACACCGGCGAGAGGGGCCTTGAAGATGCCTGCAACGGCACCTGCGGCACCACAGCCCACCAGGATGGTCATATTCTTGTAGGACAGGCCCATCTTCCTGGCCACGTTGGAACCGATTGCCGCACCCGTGTACACGATAGGTGCCTCAGCTCCGACCGAACCGCCGAGTCCGATGGTCACGCAGCTGGAAAGGAGGGAGGAATACATATTGTGAGGCTTGATCCTGGACTCGTTCTTGGAAACAGCTACGAGCACCTTGGTCACGCCGTGGCCTATGTTGTCCTTGATGACATAGCGGACGAAAAGCATAGAAAGGAGCATACCGAGTCCAGGGAGCACCAGAAGGAGGAATCTCATCCCGTGCTCACCGGTCAGGACGTCAGCCCCGTGCTGAAGGCATTCGATGCCGGTCTTCAGCAGCACGGAAGCCAGTCCGCACGCGATTCCGACCACCAGCGACAGTATCAGCAGGAGGTCATTTTCGCTCAGTTTGGTCCTAAGTTTTGCTTTCATTGTCCGTAATGACGTATAAACGGACAAATTTAAACCTTTTCGTAGAAAAAACAAAGGGCCGACCCTGAGGTCAGCCCTTCTGATTGTATGTAATCCTAATGATTATTCCGCTGAATCGTCGTCGTCTCCGCTGGAGTACTGGGAGATGTTCTCGTCTGGAAGAGTAGAATCGCTCTCGCCGTCATCATCACCATCATCGCCGGTTTCGTCAAGCCACTTGTCCACGTCGTCGAGGTCGTCGACCTTGATCTTCACCTTCACGAGATAAACTGCTGATGGGATCTCAACGGTCACATAGTAGATGCTGGTTCCGTCCGGCTTGTCGATCTTCTTCACATCAGGAAGGAAATCGGTCATACCCTTCGGATACTTCTCAGCAAATGCTGCTGCGAGCTCCTCAGACATATTTTCATAACTGATCATTGCGTGCTTCTTCTGCTCCATATCTGTGCTTCTTTTTAAAAACCGGTGCAAGTATAGTACATTTTTCCAAATGCAAAAAATATTTAATGCTTTTTGAAGAAAAATGATTTTTGCTGCTTCTTTTTTTCCGGATCACGTTCCACATAGACAGGCTTCAGAGTCTTAGGGTCGAGACCCGTATAGAACATCACGGAAGACACTGTCATAGGGGTTGGTGTAAAGTCCTGAACCTGATCCATATACAATCCCCTGAGGGCCGGTTTTTCGCTGAGGGCTTTCATCTCCCTCATACCGCAGCCCGGATGGGACGATATGAAATACGGCACAAGCTCGCAATTCTTACCGGAAGAACGCACAATAGAGTCGAATTCCCGCCTGAGGCGTTCGAAAAGCTTGAACGAAGGCTTGGCCATCAGTTTCAGGACATTGTCCTCAGTGTGCTCCGGAGCCACCTTCAGACGGCCGGAAGTATGCTCGAGTATGAGTTCCTTGAGATATGGATATGAAGTCTCGTCCACGAAGCCGTCTTCATTGAGGAAGAGGTCGTATCGGATGCCGCTGCCTATATAGGCGTGGCGTATGCCCTTGACCGTGGAAATACGGCCGTAGAGGCCCAGCAGACGGGCGTGGGAGCGATCCATATTCTTGCACGGAGCCGGATAGAGGCAGGACTGGCGACGGCATTTGGCGCACAGTTCAGGGTTCTTTCCGTGCATACCGTACATATTGGCGGTAGGCGCTCCGACGTCGGAGATGTTGCCCGCGAAATCAGGCAGCTTCTTCAGGCCCTGGATCTCCCTGATGATGGAATCCTCGCTGCGTTCCTGGATGAATTTGCCCTGATGGGCGGCAATGGTGCAGAAATTACAGCCTCCGAAGCATCCCCTGTGGGTGTTCACGGAGAATTTGATCATATCGTAGGCAGGGATGCGCCTGCCCTTGTAGCGAGGATGAGGTAGCTTGGTGAACGGAAGGTCCCAGATGGAGTCCATTTCCTTCTCCGAAGCAGGCGGATAGGTAGGATTAATCTGCACATAACCGTCTCCGACCGGTTCGATGATGACCGGCGGCTGCATCATATTCGCGTAAGTCTCGATGATGTGGAAGTTCTCCGCAAATGCCTTCTTGTCCTTGAGACAGGTCTCGTAGGAATGCAGATAGACGGCATCCTCCATCTTGCAGCGGCCGCTCATCTTGAAGGCCAGCTGAGGTATCCTCCTGATATCGGACAGTTTTCTGTCTGCCTCGATGGCACGGGTGAGCTCCAGCATAGGCCTCTCCCCCATTCCGTAGCAGAGCCAGTCGGCACCGCTGCTTTCGAGTATGGACGGCATCAGGCAGTCCTTCCAGTAATCGTAGTGGGTAACCCTTCGCAGCGAGGCTTCGATGCCTCCGATGACGACAGGTACATCCGGATACAGTTTCTTGAGTATCTGGGTATATACGGTCACGGCGTAGTCAGGCCTTGCGCCGGCCCTGCCGTCAGGAGTGTAGGCATCGTCGCTGCGCAGCCTCCTGGCCGCCGTATAATGATTGACCATCGAGTCCATTGCGCCTGAATTCACGGCGAAATACAGCCTCGGACGGCCCAGTTTGCGGAAATCGCGCAGATCGTCGCGCCAGTTCGGCTGAGGCACGACGGCGACTCTGTAGCCCCATTTCTGGAGCCATCTGGATATGACGGCAGTACCAAAAGAAGGGTGGTCTATAAAGGCATCACCCGTAAAGAAGATGACGTCTATATAGTCCCACCCTAATTTTTCGACCTCCTTGAGGGAGGTAGGTATCATTTCGGCCTCTGCCATCGCAGACTACATTCTGTCCGGAAGAGTGATTCCGAGAAGTGCGGTAGCCTTGGCGAGCACGTCGGCGATCAGGCTGATGAGTTCGAGACGCATAGCGAGAACGGCTGCGTCAGGCTCCTTCAGGATCGGAGTGTCGTGATAGTACTGGTTGAATTCCTTGGCCAGGTCATAGGAGTAGTTGGCAAGCACTGCAGGTGAGAAGCCGTCCGCAGCCTCCTGCACCTTGGCAGGATATGCGGAAAGTATCTTCACGAGCCTTACTTCCTTTGCGCTCAGCTCAGCAGAATCCGAAAGCGCAGGCTTCAGACCCTGGTCCTGGGCCTTGCGGAGGATGCTCCTGATGCGGGCGTGGGTATACTGGATGAACGGACCTGTATTGCCGTTGAAGTCGATTGACTCCTTAGGATCGAAGAGCATAGTCTTCTTAGGATCGACCTTGAGGATGAAGTACTTGAGCGCACCGAGGCCGATGACACGGTAGAGATTGTCCTTCTCCTCTTCGCTCATATCGGCGAGCTTGCCGGAAGCCTCGGAAGTGGCCTTTGACTGCTCGTACATCTCCTGGATGAGGTCGTCGGCATCGACGACGGTACCCTCGCGGCTCTTCATCTTGCCCTCCGGAAGTTCCACCATACCATAGCTGAGATGGAAGATCCTGGAAGCCCAGTCGAAGCCGAGCTTGGCGAGGATGAGCTTGAGCACCTGGAAGTGGTAATCCTGCTCATTTCCAACGACATACACGTGGGAATCGAGGCTGTTCTCAGCAAAGCGGCGCTCTGCTGTACCGAGGTCCTGGGTGATATATACTGAGGTTCCGTCGGAACGCTGTACGATCTTGCGGTCGAGGCCGTCGTTGGTGAGGTCACACCACACTGAGCCGTCAGGATCCTTCACGAAAACGCCCTTCTCGAGGCCCTGCTGAACGAGTTCCTTGCCGAGAAGATAGGTGTCGTGCTCATAGTAGGTCTTGTCGAAGCTGATGCCGAGAGCCTTGTAGGTCTGCTCGAAACCGTCGAACACCCAGCCGTTCATCTTGGCCCAGAGAGCGCGAACCTCAGGGTCGCCTGCTTCCCAGTCGACGAGCATCTTGTGCACGTCCTCGAGGACTGCAGGGTTCTCCTTCTCCATCTTCGCGTATTCGACGTAGCAGTCGCCTACGAGATGGTCGCCCTTCTTGCCGAGAGTCTCAGGGGTGGCGCCGTTGAAGCGCTTCTGCCAGGCATACATACTCTTGCAGATATGCACTCCGCGGTCGTTCACGAGGGTTGTCTTGATCACATTGTTGCCCGCTGCCTTGAGTATGTCCGAAACGCTGGCTCCGAGGAGGTTGTTGCGGACGTGACCGAGGTGGAGAGGCTTGTTGGTATTAGGGGACGAGAACTCGACCATAATGGTCTTGCCGGTGGAAGGCAGCTGGCCGAAATCAGCCTCTGAGGCGATTGCAGTCAGGGTTTCGTTCCAATATACGTTAGACAGAAGGAGGTTGAGGAAGCCCTTCACGCAGTTGAAGCGTGCGATCTCAGGCACATTGGCCACGAGCCACTCACCTATCGCGTTTCCGGTGTTCTCCGGGGCTGAATGGGATACCTTAAGAAGGGGAAACACCACGAGTGTGTAGTCCCCTTCGAATTCCTTCCTCGTCACCTGCACCTGCAGGTTTGAGGCTTCTATGTCAGCGCCGTACAGTGCCTTTACGGCCTGCGACGCCTTGGATGCAATGAATGATTCAGGTGTCATACTAACCGAGATAACTCTTGAGCAGCTTGCTCCTTGAATTCTGTTTGAGCCTGCGTATCGCCTTCTCCTTGATCTGGCGGACACGCTCACGGGTAAGGTTGAACTTCTCGCCTATCTCCTCGAGGGTCATTTCCTGGCAACCGATGCCGAAGAAATACTTGATGATGTCCCTCTCACGTGGAGCCAGGGTGGAAAGTGCGCGCTCGATCTCCTTGTTCAGGGATTCGTTCACGAGGCCACGGTCCGCGCTAGGTGAATCGTCATTCACGAGCACGTCGAGGAGGCTGTTGTCCTCGCCCTCCACGAATGGAGCGTCAACTGACACGTGACGGCCTGAAACCCTGAGGGTGTCGGCGATCTTCTCCTTCGGAACGTCTATCATCTCAGCGAGCTCCTCGCTGGTAGGCATACGTTCGTGTTCCTGCTCGAACTTTCCGAGAGCCTTGTTTATCTTGTTCAGGGAGCCTACCTGGTTCAGAGGCAGACGTACGATACGTGACTGCTCTGCCAGAGCCTGGAGAATGGACTGACGAATCCACCATACGGCGTATGAGATGAATTTGAAGCCCCTGGTCTCATCGAACTTCTCCGCTGCCTTGATCAGGCCGAGGTTGCCCTCGTTGATAAGGTCAGGAAGGCTGAGTCCCTGATTCTGATACTGCTTTGCAACTGACACCACGAACCTGAGGTTCGCCCTGGTGAGTTTCTCGAGAGCCGCCTGGTCGCCTTTGCGTATCCTCTGTGCGAGCTCTACCTCTTCTTCAACTGTAATAAGTTCTTCCCTGCCGATTTCCTGGAGATACTTGTCAAGAGATGCGCTCTCCCTGTTAGTTATCGACTTGGTGATTTTAAGTTGTCTCATCGACTTTTCGCTTTATTTTGCGAAGCCGAAGTAGCTCTGTCTGCCGGATTTGCTGATTCCTTCGATATACACAGCCCTGTTCGACTTCTTGATTATATTCAAAATGTCCTGAGGTGTGCTTACAGCCGTATCATTCACATAGAGTATCACGTAGCCTTCCGTAACTCCTGCATCTGCCAGTTTGCCAGGTCCTACGCTCACTACCTCGACGCCCTTGGAAATACCCAGATTCCTCAAAGTCTCCTTCGGTGCGGCCTTGATCTTCGAGCCGTAGAATGCCACAGCGCCTTCCTCGTCGACTGTTCCAGTCTCAGCAGAACTTGCCTTGAAGGTCACGGTGAAAGTGTGTTCCTTGCCGTTCCTGATCACGGTCACGTCTGCCTTGTCGCCAGGGTGATAGCTGTTGACCTTTTCCTGTACAGATGCTCCGTCCTTGACCATCATCGAGTCGATGCGTACGAGCACATCTCCCTTCTTGATGCCCGCAGCGTCTGCTGCACTGCCGGAAGCAACCTCGTTAATATATACTCCATTTGAAGAAGAAAGTTTCAATTCCGCAACTTTTTCCTTATCGAGGTTCTGCATAGTGATGCCGAGCATAGCACGCTTCACGCTGCCATAATCCATCAGATCGGCCACGATACGCTTCACGATATTGACCGGAACCGCGAATGAATAACCAGTGTAAGAGCCTGTCTGTGAGATAATTGCAGTATTGATACCCACAAGCTGTCCGGCCTTGTTCACAAGTGCGCCGCCACTGTTTCCAGGGTTCACGGCCGCATCAGTCTGGATGAAGGACTCGATCTTGAACTCACCGGTGTAGTTCGGCATAGTGCGGCCCTTGGCGCTGACGATGCCGGCGGTGATGGTGGAACGGAGGTCATACGGGCTGCCGATGGCAATCACCCACTCGCCCAGGCGGAGCTGGTCTGAGTCTCCGAGAGGCACGGTAGGCAGGTTGTCGGCCTCGACCTTGATCAGGGCCACGTCCGTAGCAGGGTCGGTACCGATGAGGGTTGCCTCGTAAGTCTGGTTGTTGTTCAGGGTCACCTCGATCTTGTTCGCATTCGCGATGACGTGGTTGTTGGTCACGATGTAGCCGTCATTGCGGATGATCACGCCCGAACCGCTGCCGACGCGCTCACGCTGCTGCGGAGTCCCCTCGTTTCCGAAGAAGAAATCGAATATCGACGACGGAGCTGTCACTCTGTCAGTGGATGTCACTTTGACATAAACTACGGCGTCCACTGCGGACTCTGCCGCATATGTGAAATCAGGATAGTCGTCAAGGTTCAGGTTGACTGTCCTGTAATTCGGATTTACGCTGTCCTGGACCGTCTGCGCAACGGTTTCAGTATTATTCTTACCACTGGTAAGCCTTACTACTCCATACGATGTTCCTGCGGCCACCAAGGCACAGGCAAGTACTAATAAAATGTTCTTTTTCATACCAATTCAACTTTTTTGGTTGCGAGGCGAAGAAAAATCAAAATATGTGCCAATAGATAGGAAAAAAATTCATACTTTTGTAGATACGCAAAACCGCAGAAAACAGATAAAAACTTTATACGTATGAAATTTGTCATTTCCAGCTCAGAGCTGCTCAAGGGAACCCTCGCCGTTGCAAAGGCGATCCCTTCAAAATCAGCTCTCCCTATCCTCGAATGCTTCCTCTTTGACCTCAAGGACGGCAAGCTCGAGATAACCGCATCCGACTCGGAACTCACTCTCCGCACCTCCATCGAGGTCGAGAACGCCGCAGAAGAAGGCAGGATCGCAGTTCCGGCAAAGCACCTCACTGAACTCCTCAAGGAGCTCCCTGACCAGCCTCTTTCCATCAGCGTCCTCTCAGACAGCACCTTCGAGTGCAGATGGGCAAGCGGTAACTCTTCACTGCCATACTTCCCTGCAGTGGACTACCCTGAGATCACAGGCACCGACGAGACCGCTGTCGTAGTGGACTTCCCTGCACAGGCTCTCGTAGAAGGCATCGCCTCCACCGTATATGCCACCGCTGACGACGAGATCCGTCCTACTATGAACGGTATCTACTTCGACTTCGGCGCATCTTCCACCACCCTCGTGGCTTCAGATGCCCACAAGCTCATCTGCTACACCACCAAGGACGTGAAGACCGAGGAGAACGTAGCCTTCATCCTCCACAAGAAGCCGGCTTCTGTCCTCAGGGCCATCATCGGCAAGGACGTGGAGACCGTACAGGTAAGCTTCGACTCCAAGAACGCAATGTTCAGCTTCGGCAGCACCGTGGTCATCTGCCGCCAGATCGTGGGCAAGTACCCAAGGTACCGCGACGTGATCCCTCAGAACAACGCCAATACCCTCAAGATCGACAGGGCTATGTTCCTCAACACCGTGAAGCGTATCCAGGTGTGTGCCAACAAGGCATCCAGCCAGATCAAGTTCACTCTCAAGGAGAACTCCCTCGAGATCACCGCTCAGGACCTCGGATTCTCAATCGCAGCCTACGAGAAGGTTGCCTGCCAGTATGACGGCGAGAACCTCGAGATCGGCTTCAAGTCCACTTTCCTCGTGGAGATCCTCAGCAATATGTCCTGCAACGAGGTCGTAATGAAGTTCGCAGACAACAGGCGCGCAGCCCTCATCGTTCCTGCAGAGGACGAGGCTGAGAGCGAGAAGCTCTGCGGCATCATTATGCCGATTATGTTCTCTTAATAATGGAACTCAAGCTCAACAGGCCGCTGCTCTTCTTCGACATCGAGAGCACCGGCCTTAATATTCCGTGCGACAGCATAGTCGAACTCAGTTTCGTCAAGGTGATGCCTGGCAACGAGCAGCGCATCAAGACCTGGCGCGTGTGTCCGTGGGACTACGAGAACAACTGCCAGAGGCCTATGAACCCTCAGGCGGAAGCCGTCAACGGCATCAGCGCAGAAGACGTCAGAAACGAAAAGAAGTTCTACGAACTCGCTGACGAGATCATCGAATGGATGGCCGACGCAGACCTTGCAGGATACAACTCCGCAAAGTTCGACCTCCCTATGCTCGCAGAGGAACTCGAAAGGGTGCGCAAGTACAAGAGGCCTGACCTCGACATCGACCTCCACAGCAAGAAGATGGTGGACGTGCAGGTCATCTATCACAAGATGGAGCCTCGCAACCTCAAGGCAGCCTACCGCTTCTATGTGGGCGGCGACTTCGAGAATGCGCACGCAGCCGAGGCCGACACCCTCGCCACCCTCGCAGTCCTCAAGGGACAGCTGGGAATGTACGGTGAGGACCAGGTGAAGAACGACGTGGACTGGCTGGCCAACTTCACAGAAGTGCAGAAGGCCGTGGACTACGCCGGACGCATAGTCCTCAACGCCGACAAGGAGCCTATCATCAGCTTCGGCAAGCACAAGGGCAAGACCTGCCGCGAAGTCTACAGGACCGAGCCGTCCTACTTCGCCTGGATACAGAACGGAGACTTCACCCTCGACACCAAGCGTCAGTTCGCCGCACTCAAGGAGAAATTCGACGCAGAGAGGAGGGCTCCGCTCAGCGACCAGCAGATCAACGACGCCACCGCACGCCTGCGCAACAAGTTCAACGGCGGTGGCCAGGGCAGCCTCTTCTAGGATATGAACATCACGGTTATCGACAGCGAAGGCCGCATCAGCTGCAGGCCCGACACCACCTGGGAGCGCGAGGACAAGGATTTCTTCGTGCCTGACGAGGTGGAGGCGCTGTCGTATGCCCCGGTGCTCTTCGCCAAGATGAGCCGTGCCGGCAAGTGCATAGGTGAGAAGTTCGCCGACCGCTACTACGAGACCATCTGCTGGGGCGTACTCCTCTATGTGGAAGGGCATCCTTCCGGAGCCTTCTTCGACAGGACCTCAGTACTTCCGGCAGCAGTCTATTCCAAGCACACCCTGGACCTTCCTGAAAACGAGTTCTGCTTCAGCAGGAACGGCGAAGTCATCTACAGTACGGAAGCCGGAGAAAACGCCCGCGCACGCATATGCAAGGCCTTGGCCGACGCCTCAAAGATCGTGTCCCAGCGAATTGGAGACATAGTGGCCATCGAACTGGCACCACAGCAGCAGCTCGCATCCCGCAACGACGGCGAAATAAGCATCGCCGGCAGCTGGTGCGAAAATCCACTCTTTGATTTCAGGATTATCTTCTAGTCCAGTCTCAGATAGTAATTCATTTCCCCGTCACTCCCGGAGAATATTCCTCGGAGGTCGGAGAGCACCAAGTCCGGTCTGACCGCTCCCCTTTCCCAGAAGTCATTGCCACCCTCAGGAGTGGTGAGCAGACTGTTGTCATAGACCCTGTCCAACTGAATGACGGACGGGCGGGTTCCACGTCCAGGATTGAGCCATATATCCGCATTCTGGGACAACAGGAATGCATCTTCAATGGAAATTATAGACGACTCTATCCCAGGTTTGCAGCCCAGGATCTCACCCCCCGCATCCCTGACCAGCGTGGCCATATAGCTATCTGCGCCAGGAATGTACCAGGCATCTCCGTATGGTGAGTTCATAAGCACCTTGACAGGAGCATCGCTTCCCGTCCTGATGGATTCATAGGCTTCCTCAATCGAGCAGAACACGGAATCGGCCACTTCGGGAAGGCCTGCCATTGCCCCATACGCCCTGATATATTCGGCCCTGCCGAGAGGACTGCCCTCGAGATGGTCGTAGAGGCGGAAGGTCCTGATGCCCAGCTCCTCCAGTCTGTCGATATAGGCCGGAGTGGCCGCGGAAATGCCATAGACGAGAACCACGTCCGGCTGCAGAGCCAGAACAGTCTCATAGTCGAGAGCAGCATCGCTGCCGATTTCCGCCGCGTGGCTGCGAATGTATTCATTGGAGAGATATCGTCTGCCCGATATACCGCTGACCCTGTCTGCCGCTCCTATCTCCGCAAAACCGGCGGAGTATGTGGAAGACATACACACCACCGACTGCAGAGGAGTCCCAACAATCAAAGTGTCGGTGCTGCCGTCGAAAGGAGATATGCTGATGACCAGGGAGTCCCTGACGTCTATCCAGTCTGCGTGCCTGAGACTGGACTCAAAACCAAACTGCCCGTGACCTGAACAGGACACGAGCAGCAGGAGTGTTGCTATTTTCAGCAAGCGTTTCATCGAGCCAGCTATCAGGATCGAACTGACGACCTTCGCGTTACGAATGCGATGCTCTACCGACTGAGCTAAACTGGCCTTTTGCCTCAACCGTGGTTGGGATTGCAAATATAGGTATTTTTTTCTCATATTTGCACACGAATTGAACAGACACACAGTGAAGGAGACTGACATTATAATAATAGGTGCGGGCGCTGCCGGTCTTATGGCGGCGTACGGTGCTGCGGCTTCGGGCTCAAGGGTGACCGTGCTCGAGAAGATGCCCCGTCCCGGCAGGAAGATAATGATCACCGGCAAGGGCAGGTGCAATTTCACCAATGTCAAGGAATGGAACGAATTCCAGGCCCATATCCATCCGAAGGCCAATTTCCTGCGTCCGTCCTTCTACAACCTGACGCCGACTAAACTCATTGACACGTTCACCGAATACGGACTCGAATCGGTCGTGGAACGCGGTGACAGGGCTTTTCCAGTTTCCCACAAATCTATGGACGTGGTGGACGTACTGGTGAGGATGGCCTCCTCCGCCGGTGCCAAGATCATCTGCGGCTGCAGCGTGACCGGCGTCATCAATGACAACGGAGCAGGAGACGGCTTCATCGTGAACTGCAGTGACGGTTCCTCCTGGCGCTGCCGCAAGCTCATAGTCACTACGGGCGGCCTCTCCTATCCGAAGACCGGCTCCACGGGAGACGGCTATCCTTGGGCAGAGGCATTCGGCCACAGCCTGACCCCACGCTTCCCTTCCCTCACGGCCCTGACACCGAAGAACTACCGCTACACCGAGTGGATCTCCCTCAAGAACATTCAGATGAGCTCCATCATCGACGGCAATGAGGCTCAGAGCGAATTCGGCGACATCGACTTCACCGACGGCGGCATCGAAGGACCGGTTGGTTTCAAACTCAGCCGCAAATGCGTCAAGGCCCTTCAGAACGGTTCCAAAGTGGCTGTCGTCATCGACCTCAAACCTGCAGTGGAGCCAGAAGACTTGGAGAAAAGAATCCAGAGTCTCTGGGACGAGATCTGCAAGGACCGCAGGAGCGAAGGCAAGCCATACAAGACCCGATTCGGAGTGCTTCTTGGCAAGCTACTCCCTATGGAAGTCATCCCTATGT
The DNA here is from genome assembly GCA_002314885.1 of Bacteroidales bacterium UBA1745. Classification (GTDB taxonomy): domain Bacteria; phylum Bacteroidota; class Bacteroidia; order Bacteroidales; family UBA932; genus Cryptobacteroides. The sequence continues at coordinate 68,990 of DCHT01000062.1, forward strand.
TTATGGCCAACTATCCTGAGTTGGATCACAAGCGTCTGGGACGTGCCCTCAAGAACTGGAAACTCGACATCGTGGGCAATGTAGGCTACGAGCGCTGCGTGATCACCGCTGGAGGTGTCAACCTCGAGGAAGTGAATCCGAAGACCCTCGAGTCAAAGAAACGCAGCGGTCTCTATCTGGCCGGCGAAATCCTCGACCTGGACGCAGACACCGGCGGCTATAACCTCCATATAGCATTCGCCACCGGCTATCTCTGCGGACAGTCGGCGGCGAAAGCACTTGATATCTGATAAATCCTAGAATCCGAAGCACTCCTCGAGAGGAACCACGGTCACAGGGCCGAGGGTCTTGAGGAAGTTGACGTCGAGGTCCTTGACATCGCCGAGGATGGCATAGGTGTAAGTACGTCCCTTCACCCATTTCTGCTGTGCAGCCACAACATCTTCGAGAGTCATATCCTGGAGAGCAGCGAACACCTGCTTGTCGAGAGGCTCGTCAAGACCGAGTTCGCGGCAGTTGCGATAAGCAGCAAGCACACGCTGGCCGACGGTGCGGTCCGTACGCATACGGCTGATGATGGCGTCCTTTGCGATTGAGAAGGCAGCCTCTGACTCAGGCATATTGTTGATGATGTCGTCGAAGGCCTCGATTGCAATCTGCATCTTGTCGTTCTGAGTCGCAATGAATGCGGAGAAGGCATAGTTGCCGTCCTTGTATTGAGGAGCGCGCAGACGAGCCCACGCAGAATAGCAGAGGCCGCGGGCCTCACGCATTTCCTGGAATACGATGGTGTTCATACCGCCGCCGAAGTACTCGTTGTAGAGGTCGAGGACGGCTTCCTGTGCAGGATCGAAAGTCTCTCCCCTGTTGGAATACTGGAGATAGTAAATCTGCTTTGCATCATACTGAGCCATCACGACTTTGTTCTCGTCAGTGGCAAGCATTGCAGGGTAAACCTTCTCAAGAGGCTGGAGATCCTCGTTGATGACGTGGTTCTGAGCGAGGAGGGCTTTGGCCTGGGACTCGCTTGCAGGGCCATAGTAGAGGATTTCGTGCTCGTATGCGAAGAGGCCCCTGATCTTGGAGAGGAGGTCCTCTGAAGTGAGAGCCTTGAGCTCGGAGTTGTCAAGGATAACCCTGCTGATCATCTCAGGACCGTATGACACGTAGGTGTTCAGGGCACTGAAGCAGGCACGCTGGTTGAGCTTGGTATCTACGCGGGACTTGAGCATATCGTCCTTCACAGCCTCGAGGATGTCGTCGTCGGCAACTGCATTGCAGAGAAGGTCCTCAACCACCTTGAGAGCCTCAGCGACGTTCTCGCTCAGACCGCTGATATTGATGGAAGTCTGGTTAGGCTGAACTGAGATGCCATAGCTGCAGGCAAGGTCGTACATCTTCACTGCGATGTCCTCTGCGGACATTTCCTCAGTACCGAGGTAGTCGATGTAGTCAGTAGCGATGGAAAGCTCAGGATCGTTCTCGGAACCGGTATTGAAGACGATCTGGACGTTTGCGATGTCATTGAGTTCGTTCTTCTTGTAGAGGACGTGTACGCCCTTGGCTACGTCAAACTGGCTCATATCCTTCTTGAAGTTCACGAACACAGGCTGGATAGGCTTGACGCTGCTGGCCTGGATCTCTGCAAGGAAGGCACTCTGGCTGTCACGGTTGGTGGCGATAGGAGTGATCTTCGGTGCGGAAATCTTCTGGACGGTCTTGTCCTCGCCCTGACGCTTGTTGATGACAGCGTAATTGTTCTCGCAGAGGAACTCATTGGCCCAGGCCACGATATCCTCCTTGGTAACCTTGGAGAGAAGTTCGATCTCCTGGCAGGCGTCCGCCCAGTCGATGCCGTTGATGAAGGCCTCGATATAGGCACGGGCACGGAATCCGTTGTGCTCGAGCTGACGCATCATCTGGAGCTTGAGGTTATTGATGGTAGCCTCGATGAGGGACTCGTCGAACTCGCCGTTGCGGAGCTTTGCAATCTCCTCGAGAGCGAGGGCGCGCAGTTCCTCAAGGCTCTGACCTTCCTTAGGGTCAGCCATCAGGATGAAGGTGCTGTACTCAGGCTGGGTGTAGTTGAAGACATACATACTGAGAGCCTTCTGCTGCTGGACGATGTCAAGGTCGATGAGACCGGCCTGGCCGTTGTAGAGCACTGAGCTGGCGAGGTCTGCAATCGCAGTATTCTTCAGGTCGGAAGCCTCAGGAAGCCTCCAGGCAATGGCGAGGTTCTCAGACTCGAGACCATATACATCGCGAACGATAGGCTCGGTAAGCGGCTCCTCCTTCTCGTACTGGAGAGCAGGAATATCAGGATTTGGCTCCCAGTCACCGAAATACTTCTCGATGGCGGCAACCATCTCGTCCGGGTTGAAATCACCGGAGAGGCAGATGCGGATGTTGTTAGGCACGTAATAGGTGTCGTGGTACTTCTTCACATTGGTGATGGAAGGGTTCTTCAGATGGTCCTGGAAACCAAGCACATCGTGGATTCCATCAGGATGGTGAGGATAGAGAGCGCTTGAGATGCCCTGCCATACCTTGTCACCGTCATCGGTGAGGGACATATTCTTCTCCTCGTAGATGGTCTCGAGCTCAGTGTGGAAACCACGGAGCACGGTGTTGCGGAAACGGTCGGCCTGGATGCGGGCCCAGTTGTCGATCTGGTTGGATGGAATATCCTCCACATAGACGGTCTCGTCTGAGGAAGTCCAGGCGTTGGTACCGTCTGCACCGATCACAGCCATAAGCTTGTCATACTCGTTAGGGATGGAGATGAGGGAAGCCTGGTAGCTGATGGAGTCGATCTGATGGTAGATGGCAGCGCGCTGCTTCTCGTCAGTCGTCTGGCGATAAGTCTCGAAGAGAGCCTCGATCTGGTCGAGGAGCGGCTTCTCAGCCTCATAGTCCGAAGTACCGAAATTCTGGGTGCCCTTGAACATCAGATGCTCGAAATAGTGGGCAAGACCGGTAGTCTCGAGAGGGTCGTTCTTCGCGCCGACCTTCACTGCGATGTAGGTCTGGATGCGAGGAGTCTCCTTGTTGACGGTCATATAGACCTGAAGACCGTTGTCGAGAGTATAGATCTTCGTGTTGAGAGGATCGTTCTTCACAGTCTCATAATGGTACTGTGAACAGGAAGCAGCCATCATCGAAAGGGCTGCTACCGCAATAAAAAGAAACCTTTTCATATTTAAAATGGATATTGGAGCGGGATACGGGAGTCGGACCCGCCTCCTCGGCTTGGGAAGCCGATGCACTACCGATGTGCTAATCCCGCAGAAATGAAAAAAGGGTAAGCGACTTGCATCGCACCGCTACGACCTCCTACCCTTGCTACCTTCCGATCCTGGGGGAGTTCAGAGGGAGCTGGTCGTGCAAGACTTACCCCGTGCAAAGATATGCTTTTTTTGAAAACTCAGCAAGAATTATTTCCTGTTCATTCGCTTCACTTCCCTGCGACGCTTCACGAGCCAGTTCTCGACCATCTTGTTTTCCATCTCCGGATCGAGCAGAGGGAAGCGTTTTCTGCGTTTGAAACGTATGTAGGCACCCACGTGGCGACGTTTCTTCTCGTGATAGATATCGTCGAAAGGAATGAGCAGAGCCGTGTCCTCAATGTCGTGCATAGGGTGGTTGACCGCGGTGCCGAACATATGCATCTTAGGAGTGATGGCCACGTAAGCGCTCACGTTAGGCGGTATGTTCATACCCCTGGAGCGAACGGCCGTACGGAGTATCTTGTAGTCCTCCTGAAGATCCTCCTTGTTGAGCACGAGGTCCAGCAGGCCTGCATCGGACTTAGGCATCACGGACACTTCCTTCCAAGGCCTCACAAGCTCCTCAGTGTCACCGAAATGTTTCCACAGGAAGTGGTAGATGAGATCCTTTGAAATATAGTCGAAAGAAGGATAGATGGTGATCTTTCCGAAGAAATAAAGCAGTTCAGGGTTCTGCATTATGATTGCCACGAGACCGTCCCAGAGGTTGTCCATAGCGAAGATGGACTTGGAGCCCATCTTTGAACTCTGGTAGGCAGGAGCCACGAAACTGCGGCCGAGTTCCATCACGTGAGGAAGATATTCCTTGATGAACTTCTCCGAGAAATGGAACTGATGGGCGCTGGCCAGGATAGGCTGTCCGTTCTCCTCGTAAGTGGCCTCGGAGCCGAAGAGGTAGCGATATCCGCCGATGATGGCCTCTTCGTCAGGATCCCAGACGATGAGCTGCTTGTAAGGCACTTCCATCTTGTCGTATTCGTCGAGGTCGATGGCATTGCCAGTGGAGCCTCCTGCAGTGCGGAAGGCCTCTTCGCGCAGACGTCCTATCTCGGTGACTACGTTCGGAGAATCGTGCCAGGTAACCACGTAAAGTTCGTTGTGGCCCTTGTTGGTATCTTCAAGTTTCTTGTCCGGTGTGAGTTCTGCCTTGAGCAGTTCCACAGGAACGGGATCGATGATTTTTTCCATCAGAAAGGGTGGTTTAGTACAGTTTCAATTGTTTCTTCTAATCTATGCCAGCTGGCCAAGGGTTCGAAACGATGCCGGCCATCTCGAGCATTGCCGAATGGGTCAGGTCGCGAAGGCGCTGAGCCTCTGCCTTTCGAGGAACCGTGGTGTCTGGTATGATAGGGTCCCCTACGTGCAGGGTCACCAGAGGTTCGTCCTTGTAGAAGTATTTATATATGCCGGTACGCTCACGGAAAGTGATCACGAAAGGCAATATCGGGTAGTTGTATTTGTAGGCCAGGTTGAATGTGCCTATCATAAACGGCCTGATAGGCGAATAGAACTTCCAGGAGCAGCTTTCAGGGAACACGTGCAGCCACTTGTGCTGTGCAGCAAGGGTGTCCAGGGTCTCGTTGAACTTCCTCAGTCCGCTCCTCTCATCCGGAATAGGGATGCCGCCTATGGTGCGCATAAACCAGTTGTCCTTGCCCCTGAACGGCTGAGCATACATCAGGATGTTGCTGCGACGGAAGCGCATTGCCAGCAGCACGCACATCATATCCCAGCGATAGACGTGGTTGCAGACAGTCATCACGCCGTTCTCGATAAGCTTGCGGTTGCGCCTGATCTTGTCCATTCCCTCCACCTTGAAACCATAGCGGAGCTTGTTCATAAAGGCCGCGGCAGTGTAGAGTATCGTATAGCAGGCGAACTGGTTCAGCTTGAACTTCAGGGACTTGTCTATGAAAGGATAGGTCTCATCGAAGGCAATGTCCTTGAGCGGCCCACGTATCTTGGCCATCCTGGTGAAAGGATTGTCCCCGGAGAATTCCGCAACAGGAGCAGGGACGTAAACATCATCCCTGACCTGGAAATTCCTGTATGCAGGACCGTATTGAGAGTAATCTTTCACTATCTGCTAAAGGCTGTCGAAGATGAATGGAAGGAGAGATTCCACGTTTGGATACTTCCAGATTTTTGCACCGCCGACCAGAAGGACTGACATAGGCTTGCCACCCTCGGTCTGGAATTCGGCCATCACCTGACGGCAGTCACCGCAAGGAGTGGCAGGAGATGCGCAGAGCACACCGTTCTGGCTGGCAGCAACCGCGATGGAGCACATCCTTTCGCCGCCATTGTGGGCGTGGGCGTAGAACATAGCCGTCCTTTCGGCACACAATCCTGATGGATATGCGGCGTTTTCCTGGTTGGCACCGGTGAAGATAGTACCGTCACTCATTCTGACGGCTGCACCCACGTTGAACTTGGAATAAGGGGCGTATGAACCCTTGATAGCCTCGATTGCAGCCTCGGCAAGAGCCTTGTCCTGAGCCTCAAGTTCGTCCAGTGAAGCGAATTCTTCGTATTCTATTTTTAAAACCTTGTTTGCCATATAGCTTTTACTTTCTAACTTTGCACGCGTTGCAAAGCAAACAAAGTTAATAAAATATTCCAATATATATGAAAGTATGCATCGGACTTTCCGGCGGAGTTGACTCCAGCGTGGCAGCATTGCTCCTCAAGAGGGCTGGCTACGACGTTTTCGCGCTGTTTATGCAGAACTGGCACGACACCACCGGCACCCTCCACGGAGACTGCGAATGGGAGGAGGACCGCTTCGTGGCCGAAATGGTCGCGAGGAAGATAGGCATACCTTTCTATTTCGTGGACCTGAGCGACGAATATCGCAAGAGAGTGGTCGATTATATGTTCGATGAATACTCCAAGGGCCGAACTCCGAACCCGGACGTCCTCTGCAACAGGGAAATCAAGTTCGACGCCTTCCTCAAGACCGCCAGGAAGCTCGGCGCGGATATGGTGGCCACCGGTCACTACTGCCGCAAGGAAGTGATCAAAGATGCCGAGGGCAAGGAAATCTACAGGATATTCGAAGGTTCCGACCCTAACAAGGACCAGAGCTATTTCCTCTGCCAGCTCACCCAGGAGCAGCTTTCAGTGGCTATGTTCCCTATCGGCGACATAGTGAAGCCTGAGGTGCGCAGACTCGCCAAGGAAGCCGACCTGCCGTCAGCCGAGAAGAAGGATTCCCAGGGCATCTGCTTCGTGGGCAAGGTGGACCTGCCGACCTTCCTGCAGCAGCAGCTCAAGTCGGTGACAGGTAATGTGGTGGAGGTCTATGACGCCTACTACGAGGCCAGCGAGGCCTATAAATGGGCAAAGGACACGCTCCAGGGCCTGCTCCGCGAAGGCGAAGTGAATATGGTCACCAGCTACATCTCCGAGGACAAGGGTATGGTTACCGATCCGGGCATCGTGAACGACTGGGACGAGGCCAAGCTCGCAGCCCTCTCCGATGAGGACTGGAAGAAGCTCTCCACTCCCCTCTCCTACGGCGACATCAAGTTCGAGACCGAGACCTACCGCAGCGGCAAGAAGCATATCAAGAAGACCAGGTACAAGGAGCATCCTTGGGGCAAGATAGTCGGAGAGCACGACGGAGCCCAGTTCTACACCATAGGCCAGCGAAAGGGCCTCAACATCGGAGGACACAAGGATTCCATCTTCGTCATCGAGACCAATGTGCCCGAGAACATAATCTATGTGGGCGAAGGCCACCGTCACAAGGGTCTCAGCCGCAGTGTGCTCCGCATAGACCCGTCCGAAATCCACTGGATACGCGAAGACCTCGCTATGCAGGAGGGCGAAATCCGCCGCTACCGCGTCCGCATCCGCTACCGCCAGCCACTGCAAGAGGCCACCCTCTTTCTTCGCAAGAATGGCCTCTATATAATATTCGACACCCCTCAGAGGGGCATCACCCCGGGTCAGTTCGCCGTCTGGTATGCGTCCGACGACGAAATGATCGGTTCAGGTGTAATCTGATTTATTCCATCAGCTTCTTGTACTTGAAGCGCTTCGGCTCAGTGTTGCCGAGGCGGCGCTTGCGATTCTCCTCGTACTCGGTGTAGGAGCCCTCGAAGAAGTAAACCTGAGAGTCACCCTCGAAAGCGAGGATATGAGTACAGATACGGTCGAGGAACCAACGGTCGTGGGAAATGACAACTGCACATCCGGCGAAGTTCTCGAGACCTTCCTCGAGGGCACGGATGGTGTTTACGTCCACGTCATTGGTAGGCTCGTCGAGGAGGAGCACGTTGCCTTCGTCCTTGAGAGTAAGGGCGAGGTGGAGACGGTTCCTCTCACCGCCTGACAGGATTCCGCACTCCTTCTCCTGGTCTGCACCGGTGAAGTTGAAGCGGGAGATGTAGCTGCGGGCGTTGATTTCGCGGTTGCCGAGCTTCACGAACTCGGAGTTGTTGGCTATGGTCTCATATACGGTCTTGTCAGGGTCGATGCTCCTGTGCTGCTGGTCCACGTATGCCAGCTTCACGGTCTCACCTATCTTGATGGTACCGGTTTCAGGCTGCTCGAAGCCCATAATGAGGCGGAAGAGAGTGGTCTTACCCGCACCGTTAGGGCCGATGACACCGACGATGCCGGCCTGAGGCAGCACGAAGCTGAGATGCTCGTAGAGAAGCTTGTCTCCGTATGCCTTGGAAACGTCATTGAACTCGATGACGTTGGTACCCAGACGAGGTCCGTTCGGGATGAAGATCTCGAGTTTGGACTCCTTTTCCTTAGCATCCTCGTTGGCGAGTTTCTCGTATGCACCCAGACGGGCCTTGGACTTGGCCTGACGGGCCTTAGGAGCCATACGCACCCACTCGAGCTCCCTTTCGAGAGTCTTGCGGCGCTTGCTCTCCTGCTTCTCCTCCATCTGGAGGCGCTTGCTCTTCTGGTCGAGCCAGGATGAGTAGTTGCCCTTCCAAGGAATGCCCTCTCCCCTGTCGAGTTCGAGTATCCAACCTGCGACGTTGTCGAGGAAGTAACGGTCGTGGGTAACTGCGATGACAGTGCCCTTATACTGCTGGAGATGGGCCTCCAGCCACTGGATACTCTCGGTGTCGAGGTGGTTGGTAGGCTCGTCGAGGAGCAGCACGTCCGGCTGACGGAGCAGGAGGCGGCAGAGGGCCACACGGCGGCGCTCACCTCCGGACAGATTGGCCACGATGGCATCGGAAGGAGGACACTGGAGCGCATCCATAGCCCTTTCGAGCTTGGAGTCGATCTCCCAGCCTCCGCAGGCCTCGATCTTCTCAGTGAGTTCGCCCTGGCGGATGATGAGGTCGTTCATCTCATCGTCGCTCATAGGCTCGCAGAACTTCAGGTTGACTTCCTCGTACTCCTTGAGCAGGTCAACGACTTCCTGGACGCCCTCCTGGACCACTTCCAGGACGGTCTTGTCAGGATCCATCTGAGGCTCCTGCTCGAGATAGCCCACTGAATAGCCAGGTGCCCAAACGACCTCGCCCTGGTATGATTTCTCAATACCTGCGATGATCTTCATCAGAGTTGACTTACCGGAGCCGTTGAGACCGATGATGCCGATCTTGGCGCCGTAGAAGAAGGAAAGGTAGATGTCTTTCAGGATGACCCTGTTGTTGTGAGGCAATATCTTGCCCACTCCGTTCATCGAGAAGATGATTTTTTCGTCTGCCATATATAAATAATAGTGTCTTAAGGAATTTCCCCAAAGATACTACTTTTTCTTTTGCGAACGCAAATCAGCAAGCCAATCTCTGGGAGTCTTGTTATTATGCAGACGCCTGAAAGCCATTGAGAAAGTCGTCGGGAGGGCGTAACCCGACAGATGAGCCAGGTCGGTGACCGTCAGACAGGGATTGGCCCTCGCCAGGCTCTTGGCATATTCCACCCTGACGCTGTTCACATATTCGCTGAAAGAGTGCCCCGAATAGAGCCCGACAGCGCGCGAGACATAATTGCGGTTGGTGTAGAACTTCTTGGCCACGACGTCCACGGTCAGGACTTGGGTCAGAAACGCCCTGTCATCCCTTACCCACTTGTCTATGGAATTATACAGGCTGTAGAGGAAATCATCCACGCTGGGTTTGGAGGCCTCGACGCGTTCAGGCGGGCTGGTCCTGCGGCCGATACGGGCCAGCCTTTCCACCATCCTGTGCGCGAAGCCAGGCATAAGGAAGAGCGAGTTCAGCAATATGACCAGCGGCAGCAGGACAAAGCTTCCGACGAGGAAACGACCAAGCGCGGAAAGCCCCATCAGACGCAGGATAAGGGCTACGGACGGAGCCAGCAGCGCAACCATCCAGCCCAAGTCATTCAGGGCTGCCGTCACGAGCGACGGGAAGCTGGGCTTGTGAGCAATGAGATAGGGCCTGACTATCCTTGAGACGCGCATCCACAGGAACTCGGCCGAAGCACTGAGCTGCAGGAAAAGGAAGGCGAAGATATGCATCCCGGGCAGGAAGCAGAGAATCAGTACGACTATATAAAGTTGTATGCACACCACCCATTGGATCTTTTCCAGATTGGAAGTGGGAGATACGGTCATCAAGGCCAGAAATGCCATACAGAGGGCAAGGTCACAGCAGTCTTCTCCGTGAAAGAAGAAGGATGCTGTCACGGTCAGAGACACTGTCAGGTTGAGAAGAGACCGGCACAGGGCAGGATGATTTCGATACCTGGACCTCAGAAATCCCAGCAGCACTGCTATCAAGCTCAGGGCAAGTGCGGTCAACTGAAATATTATTGGAAATAAATGCATAATCTGATTTTCTTAATTAATTCAACACTAAATCTCGGAACAGGTTTTATCAGTTATGGGGTGGCTAAATTATATAAGAAAACCCCGCGGAAGAAGTCTCCTCCGCGGGGCTGATGCTGAAATTCTCAATTTTGAGATTTTTATTTACGATTTTGAGATTTTCTTCTTTTTGAGGCCTTTTATACCTGTCTTGATCTCCTCGAAACCCTCGCCGTAGACGCTGTTTGCAGGCACTACTGACACGAATGCATTCACGTCGATCTCCTTTATGGTCTCAGTGACACGAGGCAGTTCCTTGCTTCTGATCATCAGCAGCAGGACTTCCTTGTCTTCGCCGGTATAGCCTCCCTTGGCATTGAGTATCGTGACTCCGCGCTCCATCCCGTCGAGGATGAAACGGGCAATCTCATCGCTCTTCTGGGAGAACACGAGCACCTGCACTGAAGACTTCGCACCGACCACCACGTAATCCACGAACACGGATGAGACGATTATCATCAGATAGCCATAGATGACATCACTGAAATGCTTGTCCGGGAGAAGAAGTATGAGGGCGACGATGACCACATCGGTCACAAGGTAGAACCTGCCCGGGGAAACCGGCCAGTATTTGTTGATGATCATAGCGAAGATGTCGCTGCCGCCGGTGCTGCCGCCGAAACGGAGTACCAGTCCGAGGCCGATGCCCTCGATGGCACCTGCAATTACCGGAATCAGCATTTTGTCCGGAATATAGAGCAGGCCGCCCTCGATGCAGAACATCTTCGGAGTGAGGGCAAGCAGTTCGAACATCAATGCCGACAACGCAATCACAAAGATGGTCCTGATGCCGAAGCCCTTGCCCAGTATGAAGAATGCCAGGATAAGGAGGAACACGTTAATGACCGCATACGACAGGGACACCGGTATGAGCCCATTGGTGGCATACTGCAGAAGGGTGCAAAGACCTGTCACTCCACCGCTGGAGAAACCGTTCGGAACAATGAACCATTCCCAGGGCATAGCGTAGAGGAAGGTGCCGATAACCAGCACCAGGTACTCCATCGCCACGTGGGACGCCTTCTTGAAGCTTAACTGCATCTCTTACTTGACAACGATGTTTACGATCTTGCCAGGGACGACGATCACCTTCACGATGCTCTGCTCACCCACATACTTGGCAGTCTGCTCGAGACCGCGTACGTATGCCTCAACCTCCTCACGGGATGCGCTCTTAGGCTGGTCCACGGTGAAGCGGGTCTTGCCGTTGAAGGAAACTGCGTATGTGCAGCTGTCCTCGACGGTGTAGGCCTCAACGTACTCTGGGAACTTGGCGTAGGTGATGGTGTCCTCGTGTCCGAGAGCGTGCCAAAGTTCCTCAGTGATGTGAGGTGCGAAAGCGGAGAGAACGATGATGAGCGGCTCGAGAATTTCCCTCTTGTGGCACTCACCGAGTTCGTTCACTGCGATCATAAACGCACTGATGGTGGTGTTGTATGAGAAGTGCTCGATGTCGTCCTGAGCCTTGCCTATGAGCTTGTGGAGTGCCTTGAGCTCGGCAGGAGTAGCCTTTTCGTCGGTAACCACGAATGCATCGCGGTCGTAGAACATCCTCCAGATCTTCTTGAGGAAGCGGTTCACGCCGTCGATGCCCTTGGTATCCCAAGGCTTGCTCTGCTCGAGAGGGCCGAGGAACATCTCGTAGAGACGGAGGGTGTCAGCACCATAGGTGTCGCAGATCATATCCGGATTCACCACATTGAACATAGACTTGGACATCTTCTCGATGGCCCATCCGCAGATGTATTCGCCGTTCTCGAGGATGAACTCGGCAGTCTTGTAGTCTGGCATCCAGTTCTTGAAGGCCTCGATGTCAAGGCGGTCATTGCGGACGATGTTCACATCCACGTGGATCTCAGTGGTCTCATACTGGTCCTTGAGTCCGTATGAAACGAAGGTGTTGGTACCCACGATGCGATATACGAAGTTGGAACGGCCCTGGATCATACCCTGGTTGATGAGCTTCTTGAATGGCTCCTTCTCGCATACGTAGCCGAGGTCATAGAGGAACTTGTTCCAGAAGCGGGAGTAGATGAGGTGGCCGGTGGCGTGCTCGGTACCTCCGATGTAGAGGTCGACGTTGCGCCAGTAGCCGTTTGCCTCCTCGCTCACGAGGGCATTGTCGTTGTGAGGATCCATATAGCGCAGGTAGTATGCGCTGGAGCCTGCGAAACCAGGCATAGTGCTCTTCTCGAGAGGGCAACCGTCATATTCCCAGTTCTTTGCGCGGCCGAGAGGTGGCTCACCGGTCTCGGTAGGCTTGAATTCGCTGATCTCAGGGAGGGTAAGAGGCAGGCTGCTTTCAGGCAGCGGAGTTGCCACACCGTCCTTGAAATACATTGGGAATGGCTCGCCCCAGTAGCGCTGGCGGCTGAAGATGGCGTCGCGGAGACGGTAGTTGGTCTTGCGGCGGCCGAGTCCGTTGGCCTCAACGTAGTCCTTGGCAGCCTCGATGGCCTCCTTGACCTGGAGTCCGGTGAGGAAGCCGGAGTTGATCATAGTGCCTTCCTTGGCGTCGAAGCTCTGCTCGCTCACGTCAGCACCCTCGATCAGAGGGATGATAGGAAGGTTGAAGGTCTTGGCGAATGCATAGTCGCGGCTGTCGTGTGCAGGAACTGCCATAATGGCGCCTGTACCGTAGCCTGCGAGCACATATTCGGAAATCCATACAGGAACCTGCTCTCCGGTGAGAGGGTTGGTGGCGTATGAACCGGAGAACACGCCGGTCACCTTGCGTGTCTCGGCCATTCTCTCGCGCTCAGTCTTCTTCCTGGCGGCTGCGAGGTACTCCTCGACTGCCTCCTTCTGCTCAGGAGTCGTGAGTTTCTCCACCCACTCGCTCTCTGGAGCAAGCACCATAAAGGTCACGCCGAACACTGTGTCAGCACGGGTGGTGAAGATGGTCATATCGTATTCCTGGCCACCGTTGGACACCTTGAAGATCATCTCGGTACCCTGGCTCTTGCCTATCCAGTTGCGCTGCATATCCTTGAGGGAATCAGTCCAGTCCACGGTCTCGAGATCGTCGAGCAGACGGCCTGCGTATGCGGATACGCGAAGCTGCCACTGGGTCATCTTCTTCTGCTCAACCGGGAAGCCACCACGTACTGAAAGACCGTCCTTCACCTCGTCATTCGCGAGCACGGTGCCCAGCTTTGCGCACCAGTTCACTGAAGTCTCGCCCTGGTAGGCAATGCGGTAGTTCATCAGGATGGCTGCCTTCTCCTTGTCGGAAGCGGCTGCCCACTGCTCCGGAGTCACGCCGTCATAGCCGACGGTGGCGAACTTCTCCTCGAGTTCAGTGATAGGGCGGGCCTTGTCCTGAGCCGGATCGTACCAGCACTCGAACATCTTGAGGAATGCCCACTGAGTCCACTTGTAATAAGCAGGGTCACAGGTGCGCACCTCGCGTGACCAGTCGTATGAGAAGCCGATGCGGTCGAGCTGCTGACGATAGCGGTTGATATTGTTGACGGTAGTCACCTCAGGGTGCTGACCGGTCTGGATTGCATACTGCTCTGCAGGAAGGCCGAAGGCGTCATAGCCCATTGGATGGAGCACGTTGAAGCCACAGAGGCGCTTGTACCTGGAGTAGATGTCACTTGCGATGTAACCGAGAGGATGGCCGACGTGGAGACCTGCTCCTGAAGGATATGGGAACATATCCAGCACATAGTACTTAGGCTTGGATTCGTCCACTTCTGCCTTGAAAGTGTGGTTCTCTGCCCAATAGGCCTGCCACTTCTTCTCGATTTCCTTGAAATTGTATTCCATAAGCTTATATAATGTAATTTTTTAATATCCGTTGATTCCGAAACGTCTGCGTTCGCCCTTCTTCGCCAGGCGGAATTCCACACCGAGAGTCAGGGTGGAGCGTACCTTCTCTCCCCTCACCCTGGCTGCGCGCCACTTAGGGGATGCGGAAACTACCCTCACGGCCTCGTCGTCCAGCAGCTCGTCTATGCCCCTGACGACCTTCACATTGGTGACCTCACCGTTCTTCTCGATGACGAAACTGATCTGAACCGTGCCCTGGATGCCGTTCCTGACAGCCTCCTCAGGATACTTGAGATACTGATAGACCCACTTGCTCATAAAGATCGAGAGGTCCGGAGTATTCAGGAACATAGGCTTCACGTCGCAGTCGAAGTAAGGCACGATGTCATCAGTTCCCATACCCTTGGCCTTGGTCATAGCCAGTTCAGGATGGAAGAGGAGCTGATGGTTGGTGTTGGAGAGATTCTCCGCGAAATTGAAGATGTACTCGACTTCCTTCTCCATAAAGTCATAGTCGAGCAGGGACGGAGTGTCCTTCGGAGTGTTGTGCTCAGGGTAGCGTCCGGTGGTGAAGAACACCGACGGGATCTCCTTGTCGTAGAAGGCCCTGTGATCGGACGGGTAAGGCTCAGCGGCGGTCAGCTTCGGAGTAATAGGCTGAAGTCCGCCGGCCACTGTGGAAAGCACTGCATTGAGGTCCACGTTGGAACCGGTATATGCATAGAAAGTCTCATCCACAGGCGTACCGAGCATATCGAGGTTGATCATCGCGTCTATCTTGTCCACGTCCTCGAAGGCCCTGTTGAGGAAATACCAGGAGCCGGCCATAGTCTCGGCAGACGCACCGAATCCGACGAAGATCACCGAACGGCGGAACATAATCGCATTCGTGGCCACCTTGCGGGCCAGTTCGATGAGCACAGCCATTCCGGAGGCATTTCCGTTGGCACCGGTATATGTGGCCGTCACCGGCTCGCCGTCCACGTTCATAGTATATGTGCCCAGGTTGTCCATCCTGGCTCCTATGACGATGTAACGGTCCCTGATGCTCTTGTCATATCCCTCGACATAGCCGATCACATTCCTGGAAACCAGGGTGTCACCGGAGGCCGAAGTGATGCCGAAAGTGTCGCCTTCCCTGCCGGAGAGCATATCCACGCCTGCGCTGGACAGCTGCTCATAGAGATAGTCCGCAGCCATCTTCTCACCCTCGCTGCCGGCCTTGCGGCCCTCCATCTGGGCTGAAGCCAGATAGGACACGTGACTCTTGAGAGCCGATGAGAGCTCCGAGTCATAAAGGGATTCGAGTGAAGATGCGTCGCGGAACTGCGCGAATGCGCCCGCGCATACGAGCGCGGCGGCGAAAAAGGCTACGATTCTTTTCATTTCTATTCAGTTGCGGCTGCAGGGGCAGCGTCAAGTATCCATACCTGCGGGTTGTACAGGTCGGAAGCCACGTAGCGCTTGTATTCGTCAAAGAGAGACCTGACAGTCTCGTTTGGTGCAGTAATGACTGTGATCAGTCCCCTCGCCGGTGTCACGCTGCGGCTTTCGAAACCCGCCTTCTCAAGCTTCAGAACCAGCTTGTCAGCATAGCTCTTGTTCTTGAATGCACCGACAACTAACCAATATCGTGCCGAGAGCTGCGTACCTCTGAGGGAGGCAACTTCCGCAACCGGCTTGATGAACACTGCTCTCTGGGCAAAGGTATCCAGCACCGCAAGGGAATCGGCGACGTATGCAAGCCAGATCTGGCGTTCACGCTCCAGGGAATCGGCAATGGCCTTTTTGGCGAGACTGTCCTGGATGATCAGTTCGCGCTTGGCCTCGATGTCGGCACTGGTAGGACGGCCTGCGGCCTTGCGAAGGAAATCGCAGGCTGAGATGCTCAGAAGCACGCAGAGCAGAAGTATGAAGGATGTATATTTACGCATAGCCCGCAAATTTAATGTTTTAGCGGGGCAAGACAAAATAAAAATACTGATATTTGCAGAGTGAAGTCTCTCAGAAACATAACGATAGCCTTTTTCCTGCTGTGTACCGCCAATCTCGGTGCGCAGGATTTCAGCTTTCTCTTCAAGGGATTCCCAAGACCCGAGGACCGCAAGGACACCATCACGCTGCGCTTCATAGGCGACGTGATGCTCCACACCAAGCAGATCGAGACGGCCCGTCAGAAGGACGGCAGCTTCGACTTCACGACCTTCCTGGAGGGCATACGCCCAGACCTGGAAAACGCCGACCTGGCCGTCGCGAATATGGAATTCACCCTGGCCGGAGCGCCTTACACCGGCTATCCCGGATTCTCCTCCCCTGACTCCTACGCCGACTATGCCGCCGACTGCGGGATCGACGTCTTCCTCACGGCCAACAACCACATACTCGACAAGGGTCCGAAAGGCCTCAGCCGCACCCTCGGATACTATGGGGAAATGGAGCAGTCCAGGGGCATACTCTACACCGGTTCAGCCAATCCGAAAGACTCCTCCAGAAACCCTCTCTACGTCATTGTGAAGGGAGCGAAAATCGCCATCATAAACTTCACCTACGGCACCAACTGCGGAGGCGAGACAGCCGACGGAGCGAAGGTCTTCAGGATGGATGAAGCAAAGATAAAATCGGCCATACAGCGCGCTAAAAGGGCATATTCAGACCTTATCATCGTCTGCCCTCACTGGGGCACGGAATACGATCTGAAGCACTCCGCCACCCAGGAAAAATGGGCGAAGATGATAGCCGAGGCGGGCGCCGACGTCATCATCGGAGCACACCCTCACGTGGTCCAGGACAAGGCCGTCATCAGCACCTCCGACGGACGCTGTGTACCAGTCTATTATTCGCTCGGAAACGCAGTCTCGAATATGAGCGCCACCAACACCCAACTGGAGCTGATGGTCACCGTCAGGCTGCTGCGTAACTACTACGGGGAATGCACCCTCGACGAGGTCTCCCACGACTTCCTCTGGTGCTCCCGCCCGGGCTACCTGACCAGCAGCTACAAGACCATCAAGGTCAGCGACTACATAGGCCGCCGCAGCGAATGGAAGATGCCATACGGATACGACAAGATGATATCCACATTGAAGAGAATAGAGTATTGATCATATATGAAGAAAACCATCACATTGGAAGAAGTCGACCCGATCTCGATCTATGGGGCCGCAAACCGCAATCTGGAAGCACTCTGCAGCTATTTCCCCGCACTCAAGGTAGTTTCAAGGGGCAATGACATCATCCTCGAAGGCAAGCTCGAGGACATAGAAGTGTTCCAGGTGCGCCTCAACCAGCTGATCGACAAGCGCCGCCGCAAGATGAACCTCACGCCATACGACGTGGAGGAGATGTTCGACGGCGAGACCGTAGGCACACCGGTGAAGCTCAGCGGTGACGCACCTATAGTATATGGTAACGACGGAAAGCCTATCTCCGCCAGGAACAAGACCCAGCAGGAGATGGTGAAGGCTTATTTCGACAACGACCTCATATTCGCAGTCGGCCCGGCCGGCACAGGCAAGACCTACATCGCCATCGCCCTGGCCGTGCGCGCCCTCAAGAACCGCGAGATCAAGCGAATCATACTCACCCGTCCCGCAGTCGAAGCCGGCGAGCGCCTCGGTTTCCTCCCGGGAGACCTCAAGGACAAGCTCGATCCATATCTCCAGCCTCTCTACGACGCCCTCGGAGATATGATCCCTCCGAAGAAGCTCCAGGACTTCATGGCTGAAGGCGTCATCCAGATCGCTCCCCTCGCCTATATGCGAGGCCGCACGCTCGACCGTGCCTGCGTCATACTCGACGAGGCCCAGAACACCAACCTGGGACAGCTCAAGATGTTCCTCACCCGTATGGGCAACGATGCCAAGTTCATCGTCACCGGCGACGCCACCCAAATTGACCTCCCTAACCGCGCCGACTCCGGCCTGCTCAAGGGCATAGAGCTCTGCAAGGACATCAAGGGCATCTCAGTGGTCAAGTTCCGCAACGAGGACATCGTCCGCCACCCTCTCGTCACCAAGATCGTCAAAGCGTTTGACAAGGCATAAAAAAATCCGACTCTCAGGAGCCGGATTTTTTTATGCCTGCGTGATATGCGTGATTGCTTATTCAGCCTTGCCTGCCTTTACGATCTCGTTGTACTTCTCGTAGCCGTCGCTGTACTTCGCGTCCTTGTTGCGGAGGCGGAAGTAGATATCGCGGAGGTACTGAGCGATGTTGTACTTGAGGTCAGCTGACTGAGACTTTGCATATACAGTCTCGAATGGCTCTACTGCTGCCTCTGCGTTCTCATAGTACTTGACCATAAGGGCGTCATACTCTCTCCACTTGCTGTAGTCGAGGGCGTTGGCCTCCTCGGCAACTGCGATCATCTGATCGTAGTAGAAAGCGCCGAGACCTACATAACCGAAGTCGTAGTTAGGATCAACTGCGATGGTCTGGTTGTAAGCTGCGATAGCCTCTTCCTTGTGACCGAGCTTGGCGTGGGTGTTACCCTCTACATAATAGATGGAAGCATTGCCAGGATCGTTTGCCTTTGCCTTGTTGAGGAGTTCGAAGAGCTCGTCAGTGTTCTCACCGCTGCTGATGTAGTAGTTGATGAGGTTGAGGAGGATAGTCTGGCTCTGAGGGAACTTCACGAAGCCTTCCTTGAGGTAATCTGCGCCTTCAGCTGCCTTGCCGTCCTCGATGAGGATGGAACCGAGCTTTGCGTAAACCTCACCGTCCTCGTTGTAGTAACCGAGGTCGTAGCACTTCTTGTAGAGGTCGAAAGCCTTCTCCTTTGCGCCTGAGATGTAAGCCATCAGGGCTGCGTTGAAGTAAGCTGAAGAGTCAACCTCTGAGAGAGGAGCGTTGATCTTTGCGTCAGCGGCGTTCACGAAAGCCTGACCTGCAGCCTCGTAGTTGCCGAGGGTGTAGCTGTTGACAGCCTCGTCCCAGTACTTCGCACCGATCTCTGTGAGACCGTTTACGATGTCCTTGGTCTTCTGGCCCTTTACGTCAGCACCGTATGCCTTAACGTATGCCTCGACAGCCTTGACCAGAGCACCATCCACAACAGGGTTGGTAATCTCGATGAACTGGAGGACGTTCTGACGATAGTAGTAGTTGTGGTTTGCAAAGACGTCCTTTACGTAAGGCTCGCCGTTGATGACAACTTCCTCGCTGCGGACTGGCTTCTCATTGAGTACGAGAGCAAGCTGGCTCTTGTCCATATTGAGCATACCATTGCCCTGAGATGCAGAGTAAGCATCCATATAGGCCTTAGCCTCTGCGAGATAGGTAGTTACCTTGACAACCTTCTTAGGGTTGGCTGCGTAAGCTGCCTCTGCCTTTGCAACTGCTGCCTCAGTCTTGTTGACTGCTGCCTTTGCTGCTGAAGGAGACTTTACCTGTGCGCTTGCAGCACCTGCTACGAGGACTGCCATAGCTGCGATGATAATTCTTTTCATTGTGTTATAGATTAAAAGTTATTATTCAGTTACCTGTTCTGTGGTCTCTGCACCCTCGGCACCCTCCTGCGGAAGTTCTTCCTCTTCCTGCTTAGGAACCACCGTCACTGATGCGATGAGATCGCTGTCCTTGATGTTAATGAGCTTGACTCCCTGAGCTGCCCTTCCGGTCTCCCTGATGTCGGTTACTGACATCCTGATGGTGAGGCCTGCGCGGGTAATGATCATAAGGTCATTTTCCTCAGTTACGTTCTTAAGAGCAACTACCTTGCCAGTCTTGTCGGTGATGTTCAGGGTCTTGACGCCCTTGCTGCCACGGGACACGAGTCTGTACTCGTCGAAACCGGTACGTTTTCCGAAGCCGTGCTCGCTGACTACGAGTGCGGTCTGAGGCAGGATCTCGTCGTCTGCAGGGTTGTAGCAAACTACGCTCATTACCTCATCGTCGTCCTCGATGCTTATGCCGCGGACGCCGGAAGCGGACCTTCCGAGAGGCCTTGCGTCTTCCTCATTGAAGCGGACGCAGCGACCGTTGCGGGCTGCGAGGAGAACCTCGCTGTTGCCGCTGGTGAGGATTGCGTCGAGAAGTTCGTCGCCCTCACGCACACCGATGGCGTTGATACCCTTGTTGCGGCTGCGCTTGTTGGAGTACTCGGCGAGGCTGGTCTTCTTGACGATGCCCCTCTTGGTTGCGAGGAGGACATAGTGGCTGTTGGTATATTCCTCGTTCTCGATGCTCTTGACGGATACGTAGGTCTTGATGATGTCGCCCGGCTCGATGTTGATGACGTTCTGTACAGGACGTCCCTTTGATGAGCGGGTGCCTTCCGGGATCTCGTATACCTTGAGACGGTAGCACTTGCCGTTCTGGGTGAAGAAGAGCATAGTGCTGTGCATATTGGCGACATAGATGTGCTCTATGAAGTCCTCCTCACGGGTTGCACTGCCCTTCATACCCTTGCCGCCACGGGTCTGGGTACGGTATTCGGTGAGTGAGGTGCGCTTGATGTAGCCGAGGTGGGAGATGGTGATCACCACATCCTCGTCTGCGTAGAAGTCCTCAGGGTTGAATTCGCCCTCGTCTGGAACGATGAGGGTGCGGCGCTCGTCGCCATATTTCTCCTTCATTTCGAGGGTCTCTTCCTTGATGACCTCCATCTGACGCTCGTAGCTGCCGAGGATAGCCTCGCAGTACTCGATGAACTTGCGGAGTTCGTCGTACTCTGCCTGGAGCTTCTCCCTCTCGAGTCCGACGAGCTGACGAAGCCTCATCTCGACGATGGCGCTGGCCTGTGCGTCGGAGAATGCGAACTTCTCGATGAGCTCTGCCTTTGCGTCCTCAACGCTGCGGCTGCCGCGGATGATTGCGATGATCTGGTCGATCACGTCGAGGGCCTTGAGCAGGCCTTCGAGGATATGGGCACGTCCCTGTGCCTTCTCGAGGTCGAAGCGGGTCCTGCGGAGGATCACGTCGTGACGGTGGGTTACGAAGTTCTCGATGAGCTGCTTGAGGTTCAGGGTGCAAGGGCGGCCGTTCACGATGGCCACGTTGTTCACCGAGAAGCTGGACTGCAGAGGACTCATCTTGAAGAGCTGGTTCAGGATGACGCCTGAAGGGGCGCCCTTCTTGAGCCTGATGGCGATCCTGATGCCCTTACGGTTGGTGAAGTCGTTGATTTCGGCGATGCCTTCGATCTTCTTGTCCTCAACGAGGTCAGCGATCTTCTTGATCATCTCCTTCTTGTTCACCATATAAGGTACCTCGGTGACGATGATGGTCTCGATGCCATTTGGAGCCACTTCGATGTCGGTCTTGGAACGGATGACGATCCTGCCGCGACCGGTTGCGAAAGCCTCTCTGACGCCTGAGTAACCCTGGATGATGCCACCGGTAGGGAAATCAGGAGCCTTTACGTGCTGCATAAGTCCGTCGACGTCGATGTCCGGGTTGTCGATGTAGGCGCAGATGGCGTCACAGCACTCGCTGAGGTTGTGAGGAGCCATATTTGTAGCCATACCGACTGCGATACCTGAAGAACCGTTGATCAGAAGGAGAGGCACCTTGGTAGGGAGCACGGTAGGCTCCTCGAGGCGCTCGTCGAAGTTCTTGACCATATCGACGGTGTTCTTGTCGAGGTCAGCGAGGACCGCGTCGGAAATCTTCTCGAGCTTGGCCTCGGTGTAACGCATTGCAGCCGCTGAATAGCCGTCCATAGAACCGAAGTTACCCTGACCCTTTACGAGCGGGTAGCGGAGGTTCCAGTCCTGAGCCATACGGACCATAGTGTCGTAGATTGATAAGTCTCCGTGTGGATGGTACTTACCCATTACCTCACCGACGATACCTGCTGATTTCATTGTAGGCACTGTGTAGTTGAGGCCGAGGCGGTCCATTCCGAAGAGGACTCTTCGCTGAACAGGCTTCATACCATCGCGTACATCAGGGAGCGCACGCGATACGATGACTGACATAGAGTAGTCAATGTACGCTGAACGCATCTGCTGGTCGATGTTGACCTGCTCGATTCTGCCGGTTGGAACGCTTTCTACTTCGCGCTCGAGATCCGGAGTGTTGTTTTCGTCCATTTCTGAATATTTTTTGATTTGTTATATGTCCTTTTTTACGCCGTTTTTCGGGTTTTGACCCTGCGACCTGGACGCGACTCGGTCGATTTCGAAAAATTTCGCCGCTTTGCCCATTTTCAGGCCGTTTCAGAGACTTTTGCCCATTTACACGTAACGTGCAAATATATTAAAAAAATCCGTAAATTAGCGGTCTGATAAGAAAAATTCACCCCAGAAGCACATTTATGACCATAAAGATATCCGACGAACTCAATCTCATCCTGAACTTCGCAAGAGAAGAGGCTATGAGGACAGGCAGCTACGGCATCGGACCCGACCATCTTATGCTCGGTCTGATCAGGCACGGCGACAACCAGGCCTGCGATCTGCTGAAGCTCATAGAGGTCGATCTGCAGGAACTGAAGCAGTTCGTCGACTCCAAGATATTCACCAACGAGCACATCTCCTATTCCGAGATAGACAAGATAAATTTCTCCAGGGGCGCGCATAACGTCCTGAGCTTCACCATCCTGGAAGCCACCCGTCTGCGCAGCACCGAGGCCGGCTGCATTCACCTGCTGCTGGCCCTCGCCCGCACCACCGGATGCTACACCTCCGCCTATTTCCACGACACCGGAATAGACTACGGAAGGATACTGGAAACCGTCCAGAATACCCTTCAGCAGGACAAGCCGAAGGCTGAGGACACCAAGCCGGAAGGCGATGAGGAGGAATTCGACGGAATGCCTAAGTCTATGGTACAGATGGAAGCCGAGATCGTCGACGAGACCGGAAAGAAGTCGATGCTCGACGAATTCGGATACGATATCACCGCTGCGGCAGAAGAAGGCAACCTGGACCCGGTAGTGGGCCGTGACGACGAGATCGCACGCGTGGTGCAGATACTCGGCCGCCGCCGCAAGAACAGCCCTATGCTCATAGGTGAACCGGGCGTGGGCAAGTCCGCCATCGTGGAGGGCATAGCCGCCAGGATAGTCGCAGGAAAGGTACCTCCGGCCCTCGCAGGCAAGAGGATAATCTCCCTGGACATCGCATCCGTAGTCGCCGGAACACGTTATCGCGGCGACTTTGAGAAGAGGCTCAAGGGCATCATAGCCGAAATCAGCGGCAATCCGGACATCATACTCTTCATAGACGAGTTCCACACCATAGTAGGTGCTGGAGGAGCCTCAGGCAGCCTCGATGCGGCCAATATGCTCAAACCTGCCCTCGCACGCGGCGAGATCCAGTGCATAGGAGCCACGACTATGGAGGAGTTCACCAAGATAGTGGAGAAGGACGGAGCCCTCGACAGACGCTTCCAGAAGGTCGTCGTGGAGCCGGCCGACGTGAAATATACCATCAAGATACTGAACCAGCTCAAGGCCAACTACGAGGAGCACCACAGGGTGCACTACTCCGAGGAAGCCATAGAAGCCTGCGCAAGGCTCTCTGACCGCTACATCACCGACCGCTGTCTGCCTGACAAGGCCATCGACGCCCTCGACGAGGCCGGCTCTATGGTCAGGATACGCAAGAGCAGAAACGGCGGCACCGACGTCGTGAAGGCCGCGGACGTGGCCAGGATCATCTCGCAGATGTCAGGTGTGCCTGCGGGCCGCGTAGCCGAGGGAGAAGGCCAGAAGCTGATGAAGATGGAATCCGTGCTCCAGAGCAGGATCATAGGCCAGGACGAGGCCATCAGCACCGTGGTCCACGCAATCAGGCGCGGACGTGCCGGCATAGGCAACCCTAACCGCCCTATTGGCTCATTCCTCTTCTTCGGACCTACCGGCGTGGGCAAGACCCAGCTGGCCAAGTCCCTCGCGGACTACCTCTTCGATTCAGAGGAGAATATGGTGCGCATCGATATGAGCGAATACGCCGAGAAGTTCAACGCCACCAGGCTCGTGGGAGCGCCTCCGGGCTATGTAGGCTTCGAGGAAGGCGGACAGCTCAGTGAGCAGGTGCGCCGCAAGCCATACAGCGTGGTGCTGCTCGACGAGATCGAGAAGGCCCATCCGGACATATTCAACCTGCTGCTCCAGGTGCTCGACGAGGGCCGCCTGACCGACAGCAACGGCCGCACCGTCAACTTCCGCAACACCATAGTCATAATGACTTCCAACGTGGGCAGCCGCGAGGTGGACGAATACGGCAAGGGCGTAGGTTTCAGCACTTCCAGCAAGAATCTCCAGGCCGACAGGACAGCCGTCATAGGAAAGGCTGTCAAGAAGGTCTTCCCTCCTGAGTTCATCAACCGCGTGGACGAACTCGTATACTTCAATTCCCTCACCAGGGCCGACCTCAGCAAGATCATCGAGATCGAGATGAAGGACCTCCGCGAGAGGGTTGCACAGGCCGGATTCAAGATCAGCATCTCCGCCGCCGCGAAGAACTTCGTGGCCGACGCAGGCTATGATCCAAGTTACGGTGCAAGGCCGCTGAAGAGGGCCGTACGCAAGTACATCGAGGATCCTGTGTCCGAATTCATCATCGCAGACCGCCTCGCCTCAGGAATGAGCAAGGCCACCGTCGACAAGATGAGGACATTGAAAATAGGCGTCTCGAAGAAATCTCCGGACGCCCTTGAAATCGAAGTAAAAGCTTAAATCCTACTCAAGCGAATCTGCCATCGCCTTCACCCTGGAAGCACGTTCACCGCTGTCCGGGTGTGAGGAGAACCACTTCTGTACCTTGGACATAGTGGAACCGCCGTTCATATCGGTGAGCTTGTTCAATGCCCTGTACATACTGTACTTGTCGTGATTGTTGTTCACGGCGAAGCTGAATCCGTATGCATCCGCATTGAATTCCTGCTTCTGGGAGTACTGTGCGCTCACGAAGTTCTCTGCGATGTCGCCGAGTACTGATGAGGAAAGAGTCTGTACGAGTCCGCCCACTGAACCGACAGCATCCCTGGCAGCAGAGGACATATATGCGCGCTTCATCGCAGCCTTGGTGTCCTTGTGCACTACGTGGCCGATCTCGTGGCCGATGATGGCGATGAGCTGGTCGTCGTCCATCACATCCATAAGGCCCGAATAAACCCTGATGGAGCCGTCTCCGCAGGCGAATGCGTTGATTTCCTCGGTCTCATAGACCTTGAAGTTGAGCTGGAGGCCGTCCACCTGGATGTCCTTGGTCAGACGGGCGAGGCGCTCGGCATACGCACCGGAAGTCAGCACCTTGTTGGTAGAATCCATATATGCCACGGACTCAGCGCTGAGGGCGACGATGTCGGCATCTGAGATGCTTACTGCAGTAAGGGTCTTGGCAGCAGCAGAGCCAAGGGCCTCCGAATCAAGCTGCACATTCTTGAGAGCGGAGCAACTGGCCATTACAAGCACAGTTGAAAGGAGGATTACAATTCTCTTCATATTATTCATTGTATTTTCTGAAGGCTATGCAGCCGTTGTGGCCGCCGAAGCCCAGGGAGTCTGATATTGCGATGGTGAGGTCGGCCTCTACAGCCTTGTTCGGAGTGTAGTCGAGATCGCACTCAGGAGCCGGGTTGTCGAGGTTGATGGTAGGAGGCACAATTCCCTCCTGGAGAGCCAGGATGCAGGTGATGGCCTCGATTCCGCCTGCAGCGCCGAGTCCGTGGCCCATCATAGACTTGATGGAACTGATGTGAGCCTTGTAGGCGTCCTCCCCGAGGGCGTTCTTGAAGGCAAGGGTCTCCACCTGGTCATTCAGCTTGGTGCTGGTGCCGTGAGCGTTTATGTAGAGCACGTCCTCGGAGGAATAATTGGCCTCGTCGAGGGCGGCCTTGATTGCGGCAGCCTGAGTCAGTCCGTCCGGCCTTGGAGCCGTGGCATTGTAGGCGTCGCAGGTGTTGCCATATCCGCAGATTTCCGCGAGGATATTGGCTCCGCGGGCCTTTGCGTGCTCGTATTCCTCAAGCACTATGACACCTGCGCCCTCTCCCAGGACGAAGCCGTCCCTGTCTGCGGAGAAAGGCCTGGAAGCCTTCTCGGGATCAGTCGAATGGGTAAGGGTCCTGGCATTTCCGAAGCCGGCTATTCCGAGCTTCGGCTCAGTAGCCTCGGAGCCGCCTGCGATGATGGCGTCCGCATAGCCGTGCTTGATGGCGCGATATGCCTCACCTATTGAGTGAGTGGCCGTGGAACAAGCCGAAAGCACTGTGCAGCAAGGACCGCAGGCTCCGTGCTTGATGGCCACGTTGCCGCTGGCCATATTAGCGATTGCAGTAGGGACGAAGAGCGGAGAAACCCACCTTGGGCCTTCATTGTCGAGAGTCCTGACCGCATTGGCGATGGACTCGAATCCACCCACGCCGGAACCTATATATACGCCGTAGCGCATAGGGTCTATGTTTTCTCCGGACACGAGACCGGACTGCGCAGTTGCCTGCGCGGCAGCCGCGAGCGCGAACAGTATGAACTTGGACTGCTTGCGGGCCTGGCCTTTCTCAATGCCGTAGGCCAGAGGATCGAAATCCTTCACGCGTCCGATCACCTTTGACGGGTAGTCGTCCGTAGGGAACTCATCCACGAGGGTAATGCAGTTCACTCCCCCCTTGATGTTTTCCCAGAATGTCTTTATGTCGTTGCCTGACGGGGAAATCACACCCAGTCCGACCACTGCTACTCTTCTTTCCATATTA
This sequence comes from Bacteroidales bacterium UBA1745, assembly GCA_002314885.1. Taxonomy (GTDB): domain Bacteria; phylum Bacteroidota; class Bacteroidia; order Bacteroidales; family UBA932; genus Cryptobacteroides. The sequence continues at coordinate 95,510 of DCHT01000062.1, forward strand.
TTTTCTCTTTCGGGCGCTGCGGAGGCGGGATGCGGACTGCACCATTGCCTCATCGAGCATAATGTTCTTGGCTGCCAAGAAATTGAGGATGCTTACTACTACAGGGAACACGGAAGTCACATAGGCCACTTTATAGACCTCTATTGACTCCGCAGTCACGAATCTGTTGAATTTGATGATGTCGAAGACGATCAGCACCTGGAAGCCCACGAGCACCAGGGCGTTGAAGATCACGAGCCACATCTGCACCATCCTGGCCTTGAAGGCACTGATGCAGAGCAGTTGGAGGAGCGTCACCACTATGAGCATAATGAGGTACAGCCCCCACTTGCCCATCTCGCGGTAACGTATGAATTCGGTAACCGGATACTCGCCGTCGCCCATAGCCTCGAACGAGAAGAAGTTACAGAAGAAAAGAGGCACGATCAGCGCAAGGCCGAGGGCCAGATATAATGTCTGAAGTCTTTGCCACATATCGATATGTTACCTATATATAACTAAAAGTTATAAGTTCGTTGCAAAAATAGGAAAAATGGACACAAAAACCTATATTTGCTGAACACACAAGAAAATTTTAAAACAATGAGAATAGCAGAATCAGAACTCATCATCAATTCCGACGGTTCGGTTTTCCACCTCCACCTCCGTCCGGAAGAACTTGCAGACAACGTAATCCTCGTCGGTGACCCCGGCCGAGTTGCAATGGTCGCAGAATACCTCTCCGACATTGAATTCAAGCACGAGTCACGCGAGTTCGTGTCAACAACAGGAAAATACAACGGCAAGCGCATCACCGTCCTGTCCACAGGTATCGGCTGCGACAACATCGACATCGTGATGAACGAGCTCGATGCACTTGCAAACATCGATTTCGCCACCCGCGAGCCAAAGGCCGAGCACAGGAGCCTCAACATACTCCGCATCGGCACCTCTGGGGCAATCCAGCCTGAGATTCCTCTCGGATCATACGTATTTGCAGAGGTATCAGTTGGTATGGACGGTCTCCTCAACTGGTATGCGAACCGCGAAAACATCGCCCTCGAGGACTTCGAGGAGGATTTCTACAAGCAGGTGAACTGGAACAAGCACCTCCCTCACCCATATTTCGTGGCTGCAGGCGAGGAAATGGCCAATAGGTTCCGCGACTGCGCAATTATGGGTATGACCATAGCAGCATCAGGCTTCTATGGCCCTCAGGGACGAGTTCTCAGACTCCCGCTCGCATTGCCGAATATGGTCGCTGAATTCGAGGCTTACCGCCACAACGGCAAGAAGATCACCAACTTCGAGATGGAAGGATCGGCAATCGCCGGCATCGCACGTCACCTCGGCCACAACGCAGGCACAATCTGCTGCATCATCGCCCAGAGGCACGCTCAGAACAGCAATCCTGACTACAAGGCTCTCGTGCGCAAGCTCGTGGAGCTCTGTCTTGAGAAACTCAGCGCCTAAGCAGCAGGAAATAACAAAAAAACGGGGCTTTTTCAAGTCCCGTTTTTTTATATAAACCCGAAGATTATTCCTCTTCCTTCTTCTTGAGGTCTGCGGCTTTGCCCTTTGCCTTGGCAGCAAAGCTGTCAGCGATGTCGCCAGCCTTGTCCATTGCCTTGCCGGCAGCGTCCTTTGCATTGTCAAGGATTTCCTCTGACTTGGCAGCGACCTTCTCATAGGTCTCCTTGGTACCTTCCTTTGCCTTCGCATAGGCGTCCTTGGTGCCTTCCTTTGCCTTTTCTACAGCGAGAGCCGCTGTTTCCTTTGCAACCCTTGCAGCATATTCGAGCTGCTCCTTGAGAGTCACCTTGCCGTCTCCATTGAGATCAGCAGGATTGGTTTTGTTTTCTTCACACATAGTATTGAAAATTAAAGAAGATGCTATTCGCCGGCTTCCTTGAGTCGCTCGGCGTTCTCGGCAATGATCAGCTGGTCGATCACATCCTGGATTGCTCCGTCCATAAAGACAGGGAGATTGTAGGTGGACCAGTTGATGCGGTGGTCGGTCACGCGGGACTGCTGGTAGTTGTAGGTACGGATCTTCGCAGAGCGGTCGCCAGTGGAAACCATAGTCTTACGCTTTGCGGAAATGTTGTCCAGATACTTCTGGTATTCCATATTATATATACGGGTACGGAGCTCATTGAGAGCCTTGTCGTAGTTCTTGAGCTGGGACTTCTCGTCCTGGCACTGCACGACGATACCGGTAGGGATATGGGTCAGTCGGATTGCGGAATAGGTGGTGTTCACTGACTGTCCGCCAGGACCTGAAGAGCAGAAGGTATCCTTGCGTATATCCTTCTCGTTGAGCTCAATGTCGAACTCGCCTGCCTCAGGAAGCACTGCCACAGAAGCTGCGGAGGTCTGCACACGGCCCTGAGTCTCGGTCTGAGGCACACGCTGCACGCGGTGCACGCCAGACTCGTACTTGAGGGTACCGTACACGTGGTCACCGCTGACCTTGCAGATGATTTCCTTGAAACCACCGGCTGCGCCTTCGTTCTGGCTGGTGACTTCCACCTTCCAGCCCTTGGTCTCGATGTACTTGCTGTACATACGGAAGAGGTCGCCCGCGAAGATGGCAGCCTCGTCTCCACCGGCACCGCCGCGGATTTCGAGGATGGCGTTCTTCTCGTCCTCAGGATCCGCAGGGATGAGCAGGAGCTTGATGTTCTGCTCCATATCAGGGAGCTTAGGCTCTATCTCTGCCACCTGCTCCTTGGCCATCTCACGGAGATCCTCATCGCTTTCGTTGGCGATGATGTCCTTAGCCATTTCGAGTTCATCAAGCATCATCTTATAGTCCTGGCCGGCCTTGATGACCGGAGCCAGTTCCTTGTACTGCTTGTTGAGCTGCACGTATTTCTTCATATCCGAAATCACATCCGGATCAGACAACTGAGCCTGAAGTGACTCGTATTTCTCCTGAAGGCCGAGGACCTTCGATAAAAGTGAATTTTCTGCCATATCGCTTTACTTTATTTTCTTGATGTAGCACCTGCGCCTCATAAAAGGCTCGGTTTCGTAGGATTCCCAGACCTTGACCGCCGAATTGGTCTCGATCTGAGGGTTGGTGATGCCCCACTTCGCGCCGGCCTTGGTGACCTTGTCGAGCAGGATGGAATGATAGACTGCGGACACGCCCGTATGCTGCCAGGCAGGGGCGGCGCCGTTTATCATCAGGTCTATGACTTCGCAGTTGCGCATAGCCTTGAGGAAATGTATCCAGCCGAACGGGAACAGGCGTCCCTTGGCCTTCTGGAAGGCTGGCGAGAGGGTCGGAGTATTCACGCCGAAGCCCACTATGTTGTCATCCTTGTCCACGAGGAAGGCGCAGAGCCTGTCCTGAAGGAAAGGTATGAAGGCCTTGGCCTCCTCCTCAATTTCCTCATCGGTGTAAGGCACGAAGTTGTGCACGGAAGTGGCGAAGCTTTCATTGTAGACGCGGAAGAACTCGCGGACCAGTTTAGGATCCTTCTTAAGTTTTTCCACATTCGCCTCTCGCAGATCGTAGCGCTCCTTGAGGCGGGCAGCCACCTTCAGGACCTTCTCCGGAAGGGCCTCAGGCAGCGTAACCTTGTACTGCAGCCAGTCGCACTCCTTCTCGTAGCCGAGGCGCTGCACGAAGTTGTTGTAGTATGGGAAATTGTAGAGGCAGTTGAACGGAGGCACGTTCTCGAAGCCTTCGACCAGCATACCCTGCTTGCCCATAGTATTGTAATAAAGAGGTCCGTGTATGTCCTCCATTCCCATATCGGCGGCCCATTTCTCGGCCGTCTCAATGAGAAGTTTCGCAACCTCGAAATCGTCGATTGTGTCGAACCAGCCGAAGCGGGCCCTCTTTGTGCCGTAGCGCTCGTTGTAGCGAGGATTGATCATTCCGCAGATGCGTCCCACGACCTTCTTGCCGTCGAGGACCATCCACATCTTCTGCTCGCAGTACTTGCGGGTGCTGCAGGATGTGAGGGAAACCTTCTGGTCAGCATTCAGGGCAGGGACATACTGCTTGCAGTCCCTGTAAAGATCCAGAGGAAACTTGATGAATTTCCTCAGGTCTCCGGAAGTCTTCACTTCCACTATCCTGTAATCGGCCATAAACGTTTCTATTTCAACGCGCAAAGATAAGAAATAATCTCTTTTGCAAAAAACGAACTACAGACCCTTCGCCTTTGCCTCGTCCCAGATGGCATCCATCTCAGCAAGAGTCATATCGGAGAGCTTGCGGCCCTTGCGCAGGGTCTGTTCCTCAAGGTAAGTGAAGCGGCGGCGGAACTTCTCGCAGGTGCCGCTGAGGGCCACCTCAGGATCCACACCGTAGAGGCGGGCGGCGTTGATAGTCGAGAACATCAGGTCGCCGAATTCCTCGGTGAGATGATCCTGACTGCCTTCTGCGCAGGCTTCGTTGACCTCGCCCACTTCCTCCTGGACCTTTGCCCAGACGTCTTCCTTCTTGTCCCAGTCGAAGCCGCACCCGCGGGCCTTCTCCTGCATTGAAAGGGCCTTGAGCACAGCCGGCATAGCAGCCGGAATGCCGGACATCACCCTCTTGTTGCCGTCTTTTTCCTTGGCCTTCACCAGTTCCCAGGTGTCGGCGATCTCCTTGGCTGACGGAGCCTCCCCTTCCGGCACGAGGCTGCCATCCTTGCGGAACACGTGAGGATGACGGAAGACCATCTTGTCGCATACCCTGTTGATGGAATCCGCGATGTCGAAGTCCCCGCTCTCCTGGCCTATGCGGGCATAGAAGACCATATGATAGAGGAGGTCACCGATTTCCTTGGCGGTCTCCTTCACATCCTTGTTGATTATGGCGTCGCTCAGTTCATAGACCTCCTCTTCGGTCATAGGACGAATGGACTCCATAGTCTGTTCAGCGTTCCACGGGCATTTCTCGCGGAGCGCGTCCATTATGTCGAGGAGGCGTCCGAAAGCCTCCAGTTTCTCTTCTCTAGTGTGCATATCAAAGCAGGAATGAAAGTTTTTCAGGGGTCTTGGTGCAGTCATCGATGCTGACATAGTCCATACCCTTGATGCGGACGTGGGAGTCTCCGCCGCCGTCGCCGAAGTCATCACCGACGAAGAGTATCTCGCTGAGGGTGTAGCCGTGCTCAGAGGCATATTTCATCACCGCGTCGTACTTGTTGTACTGCTTCGGAGAGAAGTCGAATGAGGATGAACCGCCGATGTAGACGCTGTAGTCAGGGAACAGCTCGCAGACCTCCTGATACATCACTCTGCGCTTGCTGCGGTCCGGATCGAAGACGTGCTTGAGCTCGATAGGCGCAGCCTTGCCAAGCAGTCCGAAAGTTACCATACCGGTCTCGTGGAACTCGACAGGGGCACCATAATACTCCGTATAGCCGTATTTCTCGCGGAGGTAGTTGGTCTTTTCCATAAAATAGGCAGTGTCCACAGGGAAGATTTCCTCGCGGGTAACGGTGAATTCGCCGTCCACGATATGGCTTTCCTGCATTCCATAGTTGCCAAGAATGGTGACAGGGTACTGCCCCATCTGGTTATAAACCCTGCTGCAGGTGCCTGCACAGCACATAATCACCTCATATTTCTTCGTTAGAGTGTCCAGGAGTCTGAGGTTCGCATCCTCAACGGGACAGCGATGAGCGCTGAGAGTGGCATCGAGGTCGAAGGCGACGAGCTTCTTGTGGCACATAGTCATCTCCACGAGCCTCTCCTTGAGGGTGATGGCCTGATCGAAGGTGTCGAAGAGCACGACGTGCCTTCCATTCGGATCCGCTTCGAAGTAAGTGTAGCCCTCGTCATCCACGCTCAGAGTGCCTGGAGCGCTGACAGTATAGAGTTCAGGCTCGAGGAGGTAGAGCATAGAAAGGAGGTCCCAGCAAGGGCGGTCGTAAGGCATTGCCTTGTAGGCCTTGTAAGCCTCAACCACCGGATTCAGGGTGCTGTAGCCCAGGTTTGCCTCGATTGCGGAAGCCGGATAGAGCACGTGGCCACCGATTTCGAAAGGATTGAGAATTATCTCCACAGGCCACATATCGATGACCTTCTGCATCGCAGGGATGTCGTTCTTGACATTGTATTCAGAGCGTTTCTTGGAGCCGAAGCTGCCGGCCATCACTGAGAGGCACTTGCACTTCTTTGCCACCAGTTCCACGCCGTTCAGAGGAGAAATCTCGTCCGGCTCGCTCTCAAGCAGCTGCGCTATGGTAGTACCGAAACCCACTGAAACGAAAGAGATGGAACCATCCTTCGCCTCGGAGAGAATGCGGCGGTAGAGCTGCACAGGCTCTGGATACCTGATCTTGGACACAGGGAAGCCCGCGGCCATAGCGACTGCAGTGTAGTCCGTGTAGTTGCTGAATTCCTGGACCGGAGTCTCGGACATAGCCACTTCCACTTCCGGATGACCGTAATACCTGTTGACGGCGTCGACGAAAGGAGCGGCGGTCGGGCAGTTCTTGTGGCAGCCCACGGCGAGCAGCTGCAGGCGCCCCTCGTCCATAGCGCGATGTGCAAGGGCGAGGCAGAGGGCATCGTCGATGTCGTTGCCCATATCGGTCTCGAGGATCACGAGAGGAATGCCGTCGTATGCCTTCGGGGCGCAGGAAGAGACTGTCAGGACGAAAGCCAGGCAAGTCAGGAACGGAAGGAAGATTCTTTTCATTGTATGATGAATTAATAATCAGACTAAATCGGAATAGGAGGCACCCACGTATGAGATGATGTCCTCCGGGGATATCTTGAACTGAAGCCCACGCACGCCCGCACTTATATATATATAGTCATAGAGCTGGGCGCTTTCCTCCAGAAAGGTGGGGAATGGCTTCTTCATACCGATAGGAGAACAGCCTCCGCGTATGTAGCCCGTGGTGGGCAGGAGTTCCTTCATCGGAATCAGGTCGCAGTTCTTGTTGCCGGAAACCTTGGCGGCCTTCTTGAGGTCCACGTTCTCCCCTCCCGGAATCACACAGACGAAATGTCCCGTCTTGTCCCCTTTCAGCACGAGCGTCTTGAAGACCTGCTCCAGAGGTTCTCCGAGCTGCTCTGCCACGTGGTCGGCGGCGAGATTGTTCTCGTCCACCTCGTAGGGCACCAATTCGTAGGCAATATGGGCGGCGTCGAGCAGTCGAGCCGCATTGGTCTTCTCCAGTTTCTTCATAATTACTCCTCGGATGGTTTCTCGAAGAAAGAGAAATGCACGTTGCCGTAGCTCTTCTCCTTCACGAAGTATGGATGTTCCTTGAAATTATAGGTATCCGGATGCTCGAGTATGAAATAGCAGCCCGGATGGAGTATGTCGTGGGAAAACACCTTGTCCGGAATGGTGTCCAGGCCCTCGATGGCATACGGAGGGTCCGCGAAGATGATGTCGAACTTCTCGTGGCATATCTCGAGGAAGTCGAACACATTGTGATGCACCACGGTGAGATTGTCAAGGCCGAACTTGGCAGCCTGACTCTTGATGAAGCTGGCGTGCATAGGCAGCATCTCCACGCAATAGACGCGTGAGGCTCCACGGGATGCGAACTCGTAGGAAATGGCTCCGGTACCGCCGAAGAGGTCCAGCACCTTGAGGTCCTCGAACTCGTATTCGTTGTTGAGGATATTGAAAAGCCCCTCCTTCGCGAAATCCGTGGTAGGACGGGCCTTATAGCCGTTAGGTGGGAGAATGAATTTTCCCTTGAGTCTGCCGCCGATGATCCTCATAGCCTAGAGAAGGGTTTCGACGGACTTGAAATAGTTGTAGAGAGACATCTCCTCCTCGCCGGAGAGAGGTGTGCGGAACCAGATTGAAGACACTTCAGGATTCAGCTGGAACTTGCGCATCACCATAAAGATGAAATATTCGGCGGTGGTGAAGTCGGCGGCCTTGAAGGCATTGCACAGCAGCAGGGTCCTGCCCTGGGCAACGACGAGATAGAGGTAGCCGTCCGCGTATGACGCCACGATCTTGTTGTAGTCGCTGACGTCAGCGAGGGACTTCAGCAGATAGTACTGCTCCGGGAAGATGTTGCCGCGGCTGCCATCGGTGCGGAGCACGGCATTGTAGAGCATACTGCTCAATGTGCCTCCGTCGGATACTGAATAGACGGCGTAGGCGCCCAGTTCCGGCAGTTCGACATAGTTCACGACGTCGCTGTCATCGAGGGTCACGGTCTCGGAGAGCATCGTACGCGCAGTGGCAGCGGAGAAGAAGCCGGAAGGTATGAGTGTGAACTTAGGGGTGAACACGGCAATGTCCACCGAGTCATATCGCCTGCGGAGTTCCTCACAGGTGAATACACGGTCTGCGCCCAGCCAACCTGACCGGGCGCAGCCTATATTCAAGGAGAATCCGTTCAGGCTGACCTGAAGGGAAATGCTATTACTCCCAGTTACCTGCATTATTGTTAGGTGCAGAGACGCTACCTACCATAAGGCCAGGATAGCGGTCGGTGTCGATGAGCTCAGTGCAGAGGTTTACAACGAGCTGGTGATCCATACCCCTGAGGAGGTATTCCTTGATGTAGTAACGCTCCTCTCTCATCTTCTGGCCAGTCTTCTTGTCGACGGTCTCGAGAGCCTCGAGGGCAACCTTCTCACCGTAAGGCATCTTAGCCTCGAAGAGAGGCACCTTCACACCTGAAACGGTCTTTACGATTGCGTCCATCTTCACGGAGTCACCGCAGCAAGGGATGAATGCGATGGAGTCGATGCAGAAGTCCTCACGCTTGCAGAGGGTATCCCTTACAGGAACCTTGGTAAGCATTGGAGGGAGCACGACGTTCACGCCTTCCTCGTACATCTGGAGAAGCATAGCGTTGAGCTGCTCCTTCTTGAGGTTTCTGAATTTCTTCTTGATGGCCTCGGTGTTGGCAACTGCAACGGAGTCGTCCTGTGAACCGATCTGCCTTACGACCTCGATCTGGCCCTGGTTGTAGAAGAGCTTGAGGGAGTCGATGTCAGAAGTGTACTTGCCATAAACGCTCTTGAAACCAACCTCGAGGGTACGGATGTCTTTGAGGCGCTGTACGGCAACGGCCTTGCGGGCCTCCTGTTCCTTCTGGAAGTTGAGAGGCTTCATAATGCTCTGTACGCAGAACCACAGAAGTGCGCAAGCTGCGAGAGGGAGGATGCAGGAGCAGACGATCTTTGCTGCCCTTGACTTCATTGATACGAATACGACCAGCGCTGCGATTGCTACGAAAGCGACAAAGCCGAGTACGATAAGGAGAATGCTACTCATTTTTATATTAGTTTTATTTTAATTCGAACAGTCCTATTCAAAATCTCAGCAAAGTTATGAAATGGATTTAGAAAATGCAATATAATTTGTAATTTTGCCCACTGTAAAAGCATAGTAATCCGATGCAGAAACTGGACAGAGAAGATATACTGAAATTTTCGGCGCTCATTGATGCGGCCGACAAGGTCACTATTCTAGTGCACACCCACCCCGACGGCGACGCCCTGGGCAGCGGTCTGGGTATGATGAGGTACCTCGCGAGCCTTGGGAAACGCTCCACTCTCATCCTTCCGACGACAGCCCCGGGCACCCTCTCGTTCCTCCCCGTGGAAAGTGACGGTCCGGTAATCGTGGCGAACCAGGACAAGACCGCAGCAGAGAAGGCTGTGGCAGAGGCCAGCCTCATCATCTGTCAGGACTTCAACAACATCACCAGGTCCGAGGGAATGGAAGCGAGTTTCGCAGCCGCCACCGCCCCTAAGGTCCTCATCGACCACCACATAGGTCCGGACAGAGCCAGTTTCGACATCGTTTTCTCCGAAACTGAGATTTCCTCCGCATCCGAACTCGTATATTGGGTGCTCAAGGCCCTTCCACAGACAGAGCAACTTCCGCTCGGCACATTGAATGCCCTGATGACGGGTATGACCACCGACACCAACAATTTCCGCAACTCCACCTTCCCGTCCACCCTTCAGATGGCATCGGAGTGCGTAGCCGCAGGAGTAGACAGGGAGGCCGTTGTCAGCAACATCTACAACAAGTACAGGGAGAACCGCTACAGGCTTATGGGCTACTTCCTCAGCGAGAAGCTCAAGACCACCCCTCTGGGCGTCGCATACGCCGTTCTCTCAAAAAAAGAGCTGGACAGATTCGGAATAAAGGAAGGCGAGACCGAATCATTCGTAAATATGCCTCTGGAAATAGATGAAATAAGGATGAGCCTCTTCCTCAAGGAGCAGGACGGAGTCTTCAGAGTTTCCATCAGGTCCAAGAAAGGAACATCTGCCAGCCGCTGCTGCAACCAGTACTTCAACGGCGGCGGACACGAGAACGCGGCAGGCGGAAAACTGCCTATCGGAGACCGTATTCCGGACGCTGCCGCAGCAGAGAAATATATAGTAGAAGCCACCACGGCATTTTTTGAAAATGAATAGAGGAATAATCATAGCGGCAGCAGCCCTTGCACTCCTCACCGGATGCAAGAAAGCCAGCCTTCAGAACGCATACAACAACCAGGAGACCAAGATCGAGAGCTTCATAAGCGCCCAGGTCGCCAAGGCTGACACTATGCGAGTAGTCCACAATCAGGGCTCTCATCGCGCAATCATAGCCGAGGGCGAGGGCGAGGAACTTTCATCGACAGGAAACGTGGCATTCTACTATGCCGGATACGTCTTCACAGGTTCCACTCTCAGCAACTCCAACCTCTTCACCACCAACAGCAGGGACGTTGCAAAAGCAGCCGGATGGACGGGCGAAGGTGATGAATATGAGCCCGTTACCCTCAGTCTCAAGGACGACACTATGCTCGATGGCCTCAGGCACGGCCTGGAGGGCGTAAGAGCGGGAGAGGAATGTTATATTCTCTTTTCAGGAAAATACGCCTTCGGCCTGAAGAAATTCGGCACGATTCCTGCAAATTCGGCGCTGGCTTACCACGTGTGGGTGGAAAGTCTGAGCAATGATTAATTTTACTATATTTGCAAGATAATATACTCCAGATGAAGAAAGCAATCAAATATTTCGTGGCAGTGGCCGCATTCGCAGCAGTGATTGCTGCCTGTGCAAAGATTCAGTCTGCGCCCACCTACGAAGCAGACCAAAGATATTTGGATGCCTGGCTCGAAGTACATCATCCAGGCGTTGAAAGAATAGGCGACGTCGCAATTCTCGACGATCAGCCTGGAACCGGCGCACCTGTTGCGGACAGCGCGTGGATCTTCGTAAGATACACTGTCAGAGGCCTTGACGGGACCATCAGCGAGAGCACTGATGAGAACGTGATGAAGCAGTATGGCAGCTACAACGCAAGCTATTATTACGGTCCTCAGCCTTGGTCCACTGACGAAAGCGTAATGTCAGTAGGCATCGAGAGAGGCATCAAGGGCAGCAGCGTAATCAGTGGTGCATCATTACCTACTATGAACGTCGGCGGCAAGAGGACCTTCATCGTACCAAGCTGGCTCGCAGGCACCGACAGGCTTGACAAGGAAGAGGATTATCTCAACACCAGCAACAGTGCCTCCACATATATCTACGAATTGGAGATCGTAGATTGCACTGACGACCTGCTTCAGTGGCAGTTCGACACGATGCAGGTATATTCCAACCTCCACTTCGAAGGCATCGACACCACCAGCTATGGCTACTACTACAAGCAGCTGAAGGAGCCCGATGACACCCTTGAGATGACCGGAGACACCACCATCTACATCAATTACGTCGGCAGGCTCATCAACGGCCAGGTGTTCGACACCAACATCAAGGATACCGCCAAGATGTACAATCTCTACAAGGAGACAGCCACCTACGGCCCTTCAGAGGCAACCTGGAACAGCGACGCCAGCAGCGTCAAACTGGGCGAAAGCACTGTCATCACAGGTTTCGGAATGACAATCGCCAGGATGAACAAACACGAGAAAGGCATTGCATTGTTCTACTCTGAATATGGCTACAGCTACAGCGGCAGCGGCAGCACTATCCCAGCTTACGCACCGCTCATCTTCGAAATCGAATTCGTAGACAAGCCGGACGAAGAATGACGAAAGGCTGGATCACAGTTTCTGCGACATTGGCAATCGTGAGCGCTGTCCTCGTGACGGCGCTTTTCGGTGTGACTTCCTCCGGCCGCAACAGGGACAGCGAACTGTCTGATCCGGATGATGTCCCACAGATAGAATACGTCCGTCTCAACGAAACTGTCAGCAACAGCAGCGTCAAGGCCGTACCTGAAATAGATGCCAAGTTCAAGGCATATATGACCAGGTGGGCTATGTTCGGCGGCGCGCTCGCGATCGTCCGCAACGACTCCCTGGTCTATGCGAAGGGCTACGGCAAGGCCGACGAGGGCGTGAATATGTCCCCGGCCAGCGTAATGAGGCTCGCATCCGTATCCAAGCTCATCACCGCAGTGGCCGTCATGAAGGCTCAGGAAGAAGGGCTCCTGGAGCTCAGGGACAGCGTCTTCGGGCCGAAAGGCATACTCTGCGACGCCCTCTACACCGAGGCCATAGGCAAGAAGATTGCCTTCCAGGACATCACCGTAGAGCATCTGCTCAGACATCAGGGCGGCTTCTACCGCGACCCTATGTTCGGTATGCAGAACCTGATGCAGGAACTTGGGCTCAGCTCTCCCCTCACCCACGACCAGACCGTAAGACTCGGCCTAAGGGGCAATCTCAGATTCGCTCCGGGCACCTGGCAGCGATACTCCAACTTCGGTTATTTCCTGCTCGCGGACGTGCTGGAAAAATGCTCCGGTATGAGCTACGAGGAATACGTCCGAACCCACGTGCTTGAGCCGGCAGGCATCTACGATATGCACATAGGCGGCAACTGGTACGAGGACAGGCGTCCGGGCGAATGCCGCTACTACACCCACGAAGGCGACGGCAAATACATCACTGACATCAGGGACACCACCAGGATGACAGAGAGAAGCTACGGCGGCAACGATGTCACCCTGCTCTCGTCTGCCGGCGGCTGGACCGCGTCTGTGATAGAACTCGCAAAGCTGGTTGCCAGCATCGACGGCGACGAAACCCTGCCTGACATACTCTCTCAGGAAAGCGTGGATGCGATGGTCGAATACATTGACCAGGACACCTATTCCCTCGGCTGGAACGACACCAATCCGGAGAAAGGCTGGTCCAGGACCGGTACGCTTTCAGGCACCTGCGCCCTCGTCAGGCGCTATCCGGACGGAGAATGCTGGATCTTCGTCACCAACACCAGCACCTTCAAGGGTCCGTCCCAGGCAAAGCTGACGGAGGCCCTATTTAATCAATGCAGGGAGCTCTACCGAAGCAGGCTCCCTGAAATTGATCTGTTCAGAAACTAGTTTCCGACTATTCCTCAGCATCCATTACGATGTGCATCGTGTCCTGTGCGATCACGAGCTCCTCGTTGGTGGCGATGACTGCGATCTTGACCTTTGAGTCAGGAGTGGTCAGCAGCATTTCGTCTGCCTTGTTCTCATTTGCCTCGAGGTCGAACTTCACTCCGAGATAGGTGAGGTTCTCAGCCACGCGACGACGGATGCGGGCATTGTTCTCGCCGATACCACCGGTGAAGACGATGAGGTCCACACCGTTCATCTCAGCCACGTATGAGCCGATGTACTTGATGATGTCGTGGGTGAGCTTCTTGAGAGCAAGCTTGGCGCGTGGGTTGCCGGCATTGGCAGCAGCGCTGGTGTCGCGCATATCGTTGGATACGCCGCCGAGACCGAGCAGACCGCTCTTCTTATTCATAATCGCGTCCATCTGGGCAGGAGTGAGGTTCTCCTTCTGCATCAGATAGGTAACGACTGCAGGGTCGATGGAACCGCAGCGGGTACCCATCTCGAGGCCAGCCAGAGGGGTGAGGCCCATAGTGGTGTCGATGCACTTGCCGTTCTCAACGCAGGCGATTGAGCTGCCGTTGCCGAGGTGGCAGGTGATGATCCTGGAGTGTGCGAGGTCGAGGCCGGCGAACTTGGCGCCCTTTGCGGAAACATACCTGTGGCTGGTTCCGTGGAAGCCATATTTACGAACGCCATACTTCTCGAAATACTCGTAAGGGAGAGCATACATATAAGAATATGCAGGCATAGTCTGGTGGAAGGCGGTGTCGAACACAGCCACCTGAGGCACTGTAGGAAGCACTTCCTTCACGGCGCGGATGCCACGGAGGTTTGCAGGGTTGTGGAGAGGGCCGAGGTCACAGCACTTCTCGATCACAGCCTCTACGTGCTCGTCGACGAGCTTGCTGCAGATGACTTCCATACCGCCGTGGAGAACGCGATGGCCAACAGCCTCGATGTCCTCGAGGGTAGAAAGCACGCCATACTCCTTGTCGAGGAGGCAGTCGAGGACAGCCTTCACTGCTACGGTGTGGTCTGGAACCGGCTTCTCAAACTTGAGAGCCTCCTTGCCGGTGGCCTGATGCTTTACGCCACCCATTTCAGAACCGATCCTCTCTACAAGTCCCTTGGCGAGGAGATCGTAAACTTCGTCATTCTTCATGTCGAGCAGCTGATATTTCAGTGAGGAGCTGCCGCAGTTGAGTACAAGAATAATCATATAATTTGTGTATTTATTTTTGAGATTCGTGTTATTTTCAAAAAGTGCGACAAAGGTAAAAAAATCCCTCTACATTTAATAATAATTATGGAGAGCCACGTCACAATTGCGTCATTATGCTTTGTCCCCGGAGTCGCACTGGGCCTGTTCGTCGCCCCCGGCTGCGCCCTGGCATTGGCCGCTGGAGGCCTCGTGAGCGGATGGATGCTCTGCGGGATGAAGCGACCGCGGGACCTCTATGGCGTCCTCGGCCTGGCTCTGATGCTCTTCTCTGCCGGATTGCTATGTGCGGCCCGATGGAACCAGTGCGGAGAAGGCCTCCAGCCCGCATTCGCAGTGCGATGCGCCGATGCCCTCCGCAGTCTGATCGAATCCCTGGATTTCACCAATCCCGACACTCCTGCCCTGCTCAAAGCCTTCCTCACTGGAGACAGGAGCAGCCTTTCCGAAAACACCCTGGACACTTTCCGAAGCAGCGGCGCATCTCATCTGCTGGCTCTGTCGGGACTGCATATGGGCATAATCTATATGCTGCTCAAGCGCATATTCTCCATCGCCGGAGGGCACCCGGCCGCAAAACTCGTCAGCGGCGTGGGAGTCATCCTCCTCACAGGCTTCTTCACCCTGATGACAGGTGCCAGTCCCTCCTGCGTACGCGCATTCCTCTTCATATCAATAAGTGAAATCGCCCGCCTGACCCACCGCCAGGCAAGTCCCCTGCACTGCCTGAGCCTGGCCTTGCTCATCCAGCTGTGCATCTCCCCCGGAAACATCACCAAGGCCGGATTCCAACTCTCCTACCTGGCCGTGCTGGGCATCTGCCTGCTCTTCCCTCCCCTTCGCCGCCTCTACCCTGCCGGCAATTCCCTGGACCCGTTCAGGAAGGTCTGGGATATGGCTTCTCTGAGCATCTCCTGCCAGGTCTTCACGGCCCCGCTGTCCTGGAAACTATTCCACAGTTTTCCCCAGTATTTCCTGATTACAAACCTGATGGCCCTGCCCCTGATGACATTTATTATGCTCAGTTCCATCATTACCTTAGTCCTGGCCGGTTTCGGACTGAGACCTGCAATAACGACGCAGGCCACAGAATTACTCTGCGGCCTGCTCGTAAAGATATTGGAGATAATAAGTTCCCTCTAGTCCTTCACGCACCTTACGGATGCACCGAAGTTCTTCTTGTCGCCCACGCCCCTGTAGATGATAGGCTGATCGTCGACGAGATAACGATAGATGGCCTTCTCTGTATTGTACTCGTCCGCGGTCCAGAAGCAAGCGCTCTTGGTCACGCCGCCGAAGTTCTTGTCACCGAGATTGCACATACCGACTGAGAGGGCTGAGAATCCTGTAGAGTTGTTTGCCTTCACACTCGGCCACCACTCCCAGAACTCGTCGCCGTTGAAATATGCATAGATCATAAATGCGCCTGCAACGCCATCCCAGTCCTCCTCGAGAACGAGATCGGACTTGACGGTCTGTGCCGCAGCCAGCCATTCTGCCTCTGTCGGGAGGTGCCATCCTGTAGGGCAGACCTTGTTGGCCTCCTCCCAGGAATAGTAGCGTCCGAACACGTGGTTCATAGCCTCGCAATTAATGTATGGCACGCCATAAGGGGTTTCCAGTGCCGTATATGCAAGATTTTCCTTCATCCAGGTCTTGCCGCCTATGACAGTGTAGTAGTACTCCTGATCCTCGTTAGGCTGTCCCTCGCGGTCATCCACAAAAACGCCGTCGTCAATTTTGAGGAAAACGCCTGAAATGGAGCCGTCCATAAGGCCTGCCCTCACGAGAGTAATGGACGCAGTTGCAGAGGCCGTGTAATGACCTTTTGCGAATGCCGTACAACCAATCGTGAATGTGCCGATAGTGTCCTTGTCGAAGGTGTAAGTGAAATGGCCGTCGTCGAATGCAGAAGTATCCCTGTCCTCAGCAAGCGCGGAAATAGTCCAGTAATAGCCGACAGTGGTGCCTTCCTCTGCATCCTTGTTGAGCTCAACCGGATTTGGAGTCAGCACAACGGTAGAACCTCTGGAAAGGAAAGGATCGACGGTAAAACTTGGGTAACCGTCAAGATAGAGATATGTAGTTTCTTCCTCTTTTTTACACGAACAGATTGCCACTGTCGCAACAATGGCTATTATAGCGGAAAGCGAATGTTTGAAGCTCATTATTCCAATAAATACTATATCCTTGCAAATATGCGTGTTTTCCCGTAATTTTACAACATGAAGCGGGTCAAATTCATATTGTTGCTTGCCATTGCGCTATTTTCAGGCTGCTCCCAGGACAGTGCTTACGTCGCTATCAGGGGACACGCCCAAGGCGGCCTGTACGAAGTCAAACTATGTGCCAAAAACGCCACTCAGACGCCTGAAGAGCTGAAATTTGCAATAGATTCCATACTGGTCCGCATCGACGGCTCCGCTTCCGGCTACAATAAGGCCTCACTGCTCAGCAGATTCAACGCCGGAGAGGACATCGAACCCGATTCCATCCTCGTCCAGCTCTACCGTCGCTCCCGCGAAGCCTGGCATCTGACCAACGGCGCAGTCGACGTGGCCGCCGGTCCGATCTTCGACATCTGGGGCTTCGGGTTCACCGAAGGTTCTCTGCCGTCCGACGAACTCGTCGAGACCACCCGCAAATCCTGCGGAATGGCACTTCTTCCCGAGAGTGCAGAGGAGATGTTCCGTGCAGTGCGTGAAGGCAGCTGCCCGCGTCCGAGGCTCAATTTCAACTGCATAGCACAGGGTTACAGCTGCGACCTCATCGCGGAGTACCTGCACAGTTGCGGAGTGTCCGATATGATGATCAACGTCGGCGGCGAAATCTACTGCGACGGCGTGAATCCCAACGGCAAGGCCTGGAGCGTGGGCATTGACAAGCCCGTGGACGGCAACGCAGTCATAGGTCAGCAGATTCAGTGCATCTACCAGGCCGAGGACGTGCCCTGCGGCATCGTGACCTCCGGCAACTACCGCAAATTCTACGTCAAAGACGGCAAGAAATACTCCCACAGCATCGACCCGCGCACAGGCTACCCTGTCTCGCACACCCTGCTCTCCGCCACCATCATCGCCCCCGACGCCACCCTCGCCGACGCCCTCGCCACCTACTGTATGGTCGCCGGCCTCGACGAAGCCTCAGCCTTCATCCTCGCCGCCCCCGAGCTTGAGGGCTGCCTTATCTATGATAGTGGGGATGCTGAAGGTGATGCTGAAGGTGATGCTAGCAGTGCTGCTGATGGTGCAGCAAGCGGATTTGCCGTCTGGACCTCCCCTGGCTTTACCCTCATCGACGCGCAGTAATTTGGTGCAGTACTAGTGCCACTACTTCTGCGCCA
>DCHT01000073.1 GCA_002314885.1 Bacteroidales bacterium UBA1745
ATCGCAGCAGCCCGCTACGGTGCGAAGGTGGCCCTCATCCAGGACCGCTACATCCTCGGCGGCAACAACTCCTCAGAGGTGCGCGTAGGCCTCGGCGGACAGATCAATATGGCTCCATACCCATCCCTTGGCTATATTCTCAACGAAATCGGTCCTGACCGCATAGGCAACGCCCGCGGCGCATACCACTACCAGGACTGGAAGAAGTGGGACGTAATCGCAGCCGAGGAGAACATCACCCTCTTCGCCGGCTACACCGTGGACAAGGCGGAGATGGACGGCAAGAAGATCGTGGCTGTGGAAGCCGTGGAGGCAACAAAGCAGACCCGCATCCGTGTCAGCGGCCGCCTCTTCAGCGACTGCACCGGTGACGCTCATCTCGCAGTTCTCGCAGGTGCCCGCACTATGATGGGCCGCGAGGCCAAGTCCGAGTTCGGCGAAAGCCAGGCACAGGAGGTTGCGGACGATTTCACTATGGGCGTCAGCATCGAATGGTACTGCGAAGACCGCAACGAGCTCTATTCCTTCCCTGACAGCCTCGACTGGGGCCTCGCCCTCGACGAGACCACCGTGGAGCCTGTACACCGCGCAAACTGGTACTGGGAGGTAGGTATGAAGGACGACCAGGTCGCAGACGCAGAGAAGATCCGCGACTATGGTATGTACGTGGCATATTCCACTTTCTCATATTGCAAGAACCGCCTCGCAAAGAAGGAAGACTGGGAGTGCACCAAACTCACCTGGGTCAGCCACGTTTCAGGCAAGCGTGAGAGCCGCCGCATCGTGGGCGACTACGTCCTCACCGAGCAGGACCTCACCCGCCCTATCCACCACGAGGATGAGACCTTCACCACCACCTGGCGCATCGACCAGCACTTCCCTGACCCACGCAACGCAGGCAAGTATCCTGGTGCAGAGTGGATGTCCATCGGTGTCCTCACCCCTATCGATCCATACGCAGTGCCTTACCGCTGCCTCTACAGTGCCGACATCGACAATATGTTTATGGCAGGCCGCGATATTTCAGTTACCCACATTGCCCTCGGCTCCGTACGAGTAATGCGTACCTGCGCCCTTATGGGTGAGGTCGTAGGCCTCGCAGCAAGCGTCTGCACGAAGAAGTCCCTGATGCCTCGCGACATCTACAAGACCAACTTCCAGGACCTCGTGGAACTGATGAAGAAGGGCGCTGGACGCACTGACGTGCCATATACTCAGTTCTACCACCAGGTTGACCGCACCGGCCACCAGGCAGAAGACAGGTAAACAGTACAGACTTAACACCCCGAAAAAATGACAATACTCGACTGGCTGATCGTAGCCATTTTCCTCGGAGCGCTGATAACCATCGGTTATCTGTTCTCACACAAGAACAAGAACATCGAAGACTATTTCGTAGCAGGCCGCTCTATGCCGGGCTGGATCGTGGCAATCGCCGCGGCCGGCACCACTATCAGTGCGGGCACCTTCGTGGGCTCACCTGAGCTCGGCTTCAACACCAACCTCACCTACGTGATCAACCTCCTGGGTTCCATCTTCGGAGGCTGTCTCGTGGCGGCACTCATACTGCCGAAACTCTACAACGCGAAGACGATCACCATCTACGGATTCATAGGCGAGAGATTCGGCGAGAAGGCCAAGAGAGGCAACAGCATTATGTTCCTCCTCGGACAGCTCTTCACTTCCGGTTCCCGTCTCTTCATCGCTTCCCTGGCGGTGTCTGTCATCATTTTCGGCAACATCAACTTCAGCTTCATCGTCTGGTCCATCATCATCCTGGGCATCGTTTCGACCTTCTATACTATGATGGGCGGCATCAAGGGCCTGCTCTACATCGACACATTCCAGACCCTGCTGATGGTCTTCACAGGCCTCGTTGCCCTCGTGATGATCTACGTGTCCCTGAATATGGACTTCGGCGATATCTGGCACCAGCTCACAGCTGGCGGCTTCGTGAAGCATCCGGGCGCTGACGCAAGCCTCGGAGCCGACGGAGCCCTCATAGGATGGGACGCAGAGAGCAAGCTGAAGATGTTCGACCCGAGCATCAACTTCGCAAAGCCATACACCATCATAGGCGGTATGATAGGCATCGCGTTCTTCAAGATCTGCCAGTACACCACCGACCAGGAGTTCGTACAGCGTCAGCTTTCCTGCAAGAGCGTGAAAAAGGCCGGTACCTCCCTCATCTGGTCACAGCTGCTTGCACTGCCTATCGTGCTGACTTTCATCAGCATAGGCCTGCTCCTCTGGGTGAAGTATATGAACGATCCCGAGCTTGACGGAGCCCTCAGTCAAGGCTTCTTCCACGATGCCCGCGACGTATTCCCTCAGTATATCAAGAACCACATCCCTATGGGTGTGCGCGGCCTGATGATCACCGGTCTGCTCGCAGCGGCGCTCTCCAGCTTCAACTCAGCCATCAACGCAATGGCTTCCAGCTTCGTGGACGACCTCTACCTCCCTATACGCAAGGATATGGGCAAGGCCCTCAAGAGCGACGACGACCAGATCAAGTCATCCCGCTGGATGGTCGGCCTTATGGGTATGCTCCTCACCGGCTTCGCAATCGTGACCGCGATAATGCAGCAGGCCAGCGGCCTCAACCTCGTGGATTTCGCCACCGGCGTGATGTGCTTTGCATACGGCGGTATGATCGGCGTGTTCCTCACTGCAATCTTCACCAAGCGCGGCAACGGCAAGTCCGTCCTCGCTGCCCTGATCATCGGCTGCCTCGTAGTCATACCTCTGATGTTCCAGAAGCAGTTCTTCGGCCAGACCTACATCGCCTGGTCCTGGTGGTGCCCTATCGCAGGTTCCATCTCCACTGCGATCTGCCTCCTCGGCAAGCCTAAGAAGGCATAAGGCACAATGATTGAATTACCGGCAAGTATGAATAGGATAATATTGACAATATCTGCTGCGATGCTCCTCTGTGGCAGCATCTGCAATGCAGGCAACATCAAAGGCAAAGTCACTGCCGACGGGAAGGCTCTCGAGGGAGTCCTCGTCAGTGACGGCACCAGCATAGTCAAGACTAACAAAGCCGGTAAATACTTGATAGACAGCGAGAAAAAGGACAGCACGGTGTTTGTTATCGTTCCTTCAGGATATGCTCCTGAAAGCAACGACGGCATCACTCCCGGCTTCTGGGCCCTGCTCACAAAGCCGGCGTCCAAGAACGAAAAGCACAACTTCAAGCTCCGTAAGGAAGACCAGAGCAGCTACACTGCCCTCTTCCTCACCGACCTGCACCTTATCAACGAAGAAGAATACGGCGATCTCGAAAGATGTCGCCGTGAAGTCATTCCCGCATATAGCCAAGAGGCTGAGAAGGCCTCGGAGAACGGTCCCGTCTATTTCTTCAACATAGGCGACTTCGCGATGGACAAGTATTTCTATGAGAATGACTTCAACCTCTTCGACGCCTATAATTACTTAGTCGAAAGCGGCTGGCCCAAGCATCTGATGTACAGCGTCAGCGGCAACCACGACAACGACGGAGGCGTGCAGACCGGCGACGAGGAGAAAGGCTTTGGCGGCAACGACTCCAGCTGCGCCTGGCAGTACAGACGCGTCTTCGGCCCGGACAGATATTCAGTCAACATAGGCAAGGACCATTGGGTGTTCCTCGACGACGTGGAATATCTCAATGAGCTCCCGGCGTTGAAGGAAGAAGGCATAAAGGGCAAGCGCAACTACATCAAGAACATTACCAGCGAACAGCTTGACTGGCTGGAAAAGGACCTGGAATATGTCCCTGACGACTACAGAGTCAGGATTGTGATGCACGTGCCGGCCTTCTACCCTACCCGCAACCACGCCGTCAACATTGACTGCAAGATACTCGACAGGCTTGACTCTATGTGCAGCCGCTGGGAAGAAGTGGAAATCTATTCCGGCCACATGCACCAGAGCGGCAACTGCCGCAGCGACCTCTATCCACGCTTCCTCCAGTACTGCTTCGTGGCCACCTCCGGTGCAATATGGAAATACGCCCAGGACTTCCCTCTTATGGGCCTGGACGGCACCGAAGCCTCCGTCATCAGCAGCAGATATGAACTGGACGGCAGCCACGATATGAAGTTCACATCCTACTACCACGGAGAGAAATATTTCCGCGCCTACGATATGAACAGCGTGATGGACGCCTACAAGGCTGACAAGCGCGTGGCAAAGCAGCAGAAACTGTATCCGAAGAGGATAGACTACGGCTCCAGGACATATCACAACTGCATATATGTGAACTACTGGGCCTGGGTGCCTGGCGACGTCGTGGAAATGTACGAAAACGGGAAGGCACTTGAGGTCAAGGCCAGCACGGACGAAGATCCGCTCGTGAACTTCGGCTATTACCTGCCTCGCTTCGACGGCAAGGATATGCCTAAATACAGTGACGGACACGCCAAAAGGCATTGCTGCAATATGTTCACCGCAAAGGCCTCCAAGTCCGGCAGCGACATCGTGATAATGATCAAGGACAAGGACGGCGCAGTCAAGCACTCCGAAACCCTGAAAAGACCGAAGGAATTCACCTTCAATATGGAATAAAGCCTTATGAAAAGGATAATCGTAGCAGCGGCTCTGGCCGCATTGGTATGCCTGGGAGCTCAGGCGAAGGTCAATGTCAAAGGTAAGGTAAGCCTCGACGGCAAGCCTGCAGCAGGCGTGCTGGTCAGCGATGGCACCACCATAGTCAGGACCGACGCAAAGGGCCGCTATGCCCTTGAAAGCAGCAAAAAGGACAGCATAGTCTTCATTACTGTGCCTTCCGGTGCCGTTCCGGTGAAGAAGGACGGCTTCAGGCCTGATTTCTGGGCCTGGCTGACCAAGGATGCCAACAAGGTGGAAAAGCACGATTTCAGCCTTGTAAGCGAGAACCAGGACAGTTATTCCGCAGTCTTCCTGCCAGACATCCATCTCAGCAACGATCCACGCAGGGATGACATCAACCGCTTCAGGAATGAGGTCTTCCCTTTCCTTCAGAAGAAGATTGCAGAGGCCTCCAAGAACGGTCCGGTGTATATGATGAACCTCGGAGACTTCACTCACGAGATTTATTGGTATGAATTCGACTTCGATGAGGAGGACGGCGTGAATCTGCTCAACGAACTCGGTTTCTCCACCACCACATATTCGGTAACCGGCAACCACGACCACGACGGCGGCATAGTCGGCCCTGAAACCGATTTCCGTGCTGCCTGGCTCTATCGCAAGATGTGGGGACCGGACAGATATTCCGTAAACATTGGAAAGGACCACTGGGTATTCCTCGACGACATATATTATATAAATGTAGAAGGCCAGGGCAAGAAGGCTCCGGGCATCAAGGGCGACCGAAGCTATGCAGATTCCCTCACCCGCAGTCAGATGGACTGGCTCGCCAAGGACCTTTCATACGTACCTGACGAGGCTCACGTCTATATCTGCACCCACGCTCCGTTCTTCACGGGCGTCAAGAAGGGTGCGGCTGTACTGCCAAACGAGCAG
>DCHT01000037.1 GCA_002314885.1 Bacteroidales bacterium UBA1745
TAGTTCCAGGAGGCGTATGCCCTGATCCTCAGATCCTCCGTCAACTGGCCTTTGTAGCCCGCTGAGGCGAGGATGCGGAGGTCGGAAGTGTGTTCGGTAGGGTTCTGGGTGTATAAAATGGCTGCTCCAGGCAGTCCCTGGTCCGTATATGAGGCCATCAGCTTGGCATTGACCGTCCCTTTGGCGGTATTTGCATACAGATTGACTTCTCCACGCCCTCTGTCCACCTTGCTTCCCAGTCTTCTGAGGGTTTCGGTCGCGCTTCCGTTGGGTACTGTATAGGAGTAATCGCCATCTGAATGGGCGTAGTCGAGAGTTGTTGAGAGCGACATCCGGCTGCCCAGTCTCTGCTCCCACAGAAGTTGCGGATTTACGGTCTGAAACGAGCCGTATCGGGCCTGGAAAATGAGGTTCGTAGGGCAGATTTGACCGTCTTTTCTAGTCTTTTCGAAGTTCGGTGCCATAGATTCCATTTCCACGGCTCCGGAGGCTCCTATTTGGCTTGCACTGCGAAATATATCCTCATTACCAATAAATAAAACTTTTATGTTTTTAACCTTAACAAAATTGTTACAATTTAAATCGGCAGTTCCGGAGGACAAATCCGACATCTGAATGCCGTCGTAGAAGACGCTTGTGTGCTGTGCTCCCATACCCCTGACTGAAACGGTCTTCATACCCCCGATTCCGCCGTAGTCGCGGACCGAAATTCCAGCTATTGTCTTGAGTGCTTCGTCCGCGCTGGCCATTCCGAGGCGCTCGATCTGGGCAGATGATACCGTCCTCAGGGGGCTGCTTGACTCGGCCGCCCTGTTTCGGCTGGCTTTGACCGATGCGGCGTCCAGGACTCGGGTGGTATCGGGACGGTCCAGGCCGAGCGTGTCCACAACAGGGCACACTCCAAGCATAATCGATATTAGAGTCGTCAAAATCTGCATTTCCGTCCAGAACTATGGTCGCCTGACCCCGGGCTTCCGTATCTGATCAACTGCAGGCAGGTCTTCTGGCTCGCTCCGCCCAGGCGCCTTCCCGTCCGTAGGACAGTGGCTCAAGAATGCCTGGAACAACATTGGAGCTTACAGCTGCGGGCACAGCCCCGGTTTCCCACCGGGTTCCCTTTTCAAGCGTCGCGGCACGCCGGCCGTTCCTCTCACCTTCAGTTGTTGAAAAAGTTGTTGACAAATATAGGTATCTTTTTCGAAGGCGTGGCTCTGAAATGCGTAAATTCGTGCCTCAGTTAATCAAACCAATATGCTTATGAAGAAGTTCTTCTTTTCTGCAGCTATAGCGCTGCTCGCAATGGTCTCTGCTAACGCTCAGACAAACATCCAGTTACATTTTGACACCGGTCGCTACATCTACACCAAGGGTGTCAGGGATCTCACAAAGGATGGAGCTAACCGTCAGTTCCTCACCGCAACCATCGAGCACTTCAATGCAGACAGATTCGGTAGCAACTACTTCTTTGTCGATCTCGACTTCGCATCACCTTACGGCCTTGACGGCAAGTCCCTCTGGTCAGGTGTCAGGGGTGCCTACACTGAGATCGGACGCGAATGGTGCTTCTGGAAGGGTACCAAACTCGAAGACCTCTCTTTCCATATGGAGTACAACGGTGGCCTCGACCGCTACAGCGGATCCTACAACGATGCCTGGCTCTTCGGACCTACCTACAGCTACCACAATGCAGACTACTCCCTCACCGCTTCACTTTCAGCACTGTATAAGATAATTCCTGGTAACGCAAAGAGAAAGAGCAACTTCCAGGTTACAGGTGTGTGGGGATACCACTTCTTCAACAGGATGTTCTCCTTCACCGGATTCTTCGATGTATGGCAGGAGAACAGGCCTTGGCAGACGGGTGCCAAGGGCGACAAGGATAATGACGGTACCGACTTCATCTTCATCTCCGAGCCTCAGTTCTGGTTCAACCTCAACGCCGTCGAGGGCTGCGAGGAGGTCAACCTCAGCTTCGGTGGTGAGGTCGAGCTCAGCAACAACTTCCTGGGCACGGGCTTCTTCTGTGTTCCTACCGTCGGCGTGAAGTACACTTTCTAGTTCCATCCATTGACAGAAAGCAACTATGGCTGACGTAATGAAAAAGCTCTTCGGTTTCGAGAAGGGCACGCACAAGGTGCGCACTGAGATTGTCGCCGGTATCACTACCTTCCTTACTATGGCCTACATCCTGGCCGTCAACCCTGGCATCTTCAGTGCCCTCGCTGACGCAGGTATGCCTACTCCTTCAGTGTTCACCGCCACCGCCCTCGCGGCCCTGGTGGGAACTCTCGTTATGGCCCTCTACGCCAAGAAGCCTTTCGGCCTCGCACCTGGTATGGGCCTGAATGCGTTCTTCGTATTCACCGTATGTCTCGGAATGGGCTACTCCTGGCAGTTCGCCCTCACCGCAATCCTCATCGAGGGCTTCATCTTCATACTCCTGACCCTCACCAAGGTGCGCGAGCTCATCACGAACTCCATTCCTGCTGATATGAAGAAGGCCATCAGCGCCGGCATCGGCCTGTTCATCGCCTTCATCGGTCTGAAGAACTGCAACATCATCGTGGACAACCCTGCCACCCTCGTGGGCATAGGAGACCTCTCCGACCCTGCTGCGATCCTCGCGATCATCGCATTCGTGATCACCGGCGCCCTCCTTGTCCTCAAGGTGAAGGGAGCCCTCCTCATCGGCATCGTGATCTCCACCCTCATCGGCATTCCTATGGGCGTGACCACTTTCGGCAAGTTCAGTCTCGCCGTGCCTTCGATCAAGCCTATCTTCTGCCAGTTCGCTTGGAACCAGATCCTTTCCTGGGATATGCTCGTAGTCGTACTGACCTTCCTCTTCATCGATATGTTCGACACCATCGGAACCGTGGTCGGCGTCTCAATGAAGGCCGGAATGGTTGACAAGGACGGCAAGGTCGACGGCGTGAACCGCATCCTGATGGCCGACGCAGTTGCCACTACGGTGGGCGCCTGCCTCGGTACTTCCACCACTACTACCTACGTTGAGAGCGCTGCCGGCGTGTCTGAAGGCGGCCGCACCGGTCTCACCGCATTCGTAGTGGCAGTATGCTTCGCCCTCGCATTGCCTTTCTCCACCTTCTTCCTCGCAATACCTTCCTCCGCCACAGGCGCAGTCCTCGTGCTCGTGGGTGTTATGATGGCTAGTTCAGTGGGTTCAATCAACTTCACCGATATGGAAGAGGCCATCCCTGCATTTATGACTATGCTGCTGATGCCTCTGTGCTATAGCATCTCCGACGGTATTATGATAGGCGTGATCGTCTATGTAGTGCTTCATCTTCTCTCCTGCAAGAAGGAGACTGTCAAGAAGATCAGCCCTACTATGGCAGTGCTCGCAGTCCTCTTCATCGGAAAATACCTTTTCGACGCACTTAATTAATCCCCAATATAAATGATAGAAAGATACAGCCGCCCTTGTATGAGGGCCATCTGGACAGAAGAAAACAAGTTCAACGCCTACCTGGAAGTGGAAATACTTTCAGACGAGGCCTGGTCCCAGCTGGGAGTGATCCCTGCAGAGGATGTTGCCGAAATCCGTAAGAAGGCGACCTTCTCAGTCGACAGAATCAAGGAAATCGAGGAAATCACCCGCCACGACGTCGTTGCGTTCACCCGCGCCGTCAGCGAGTCCCTCGGAGAGGAGCGCAAGTGGGTGCACTACGGCCTCACTTCCACTGACGTGGTTGACACCGCAAACGGTTACCTGATCAAGCAGGCAAACGAAATCATCCTCAAGGACCTCGAGGAATTCCTCGCAGTGCTGAAGAAGCGCGCTGTGGAATTCAAGGACACCCCTTGCATCGGCAGAACCCACGGTATCCACGCCGACATCACCTCCTACGGCCTCAAATGGGCCCTCTGGTACGAGGAGATGAAGCGTAACATCGAAAGGTTCAAATATGCGGCAAAGGGCGTGGAATGCGGCAAAATGAGCGGCGCAGTCGGCAACTATGCCAACATTCCTCCGTTCATTCAGGACTATGTGTGCGAAAAGCTCGGCATCGACAGCGCTCCTATCAGCACCCAGGTGCTTCAGCGCGACCGTCACGCCTACTACATCGCCACCCTGGCAGTGATCGCATCCACCCTCGAACAGATGGCCACCGAGGTGCGCAACGCCCAGAGGACTGAGGTCCGCGAGGCAGAAGAGGCTTTCCGCAAGGGCCAGAAGGGCTCCAGCGCAATGCCTCACAAGCGCAATCCTATCAGTTCAGAGAACATCTGCGGCTGTGCACGCGTGATGCGTGGATATATGTCGGCAAGCTGTGAGAATGTTGCGCTCTGGTACGAGAGGGACATTTCCCATTCCTGCACCGAGCGCATCATCCTCCCGGACGCCACCGAACTCCTCGACTATATGCTCGTGCGTTTCAAAGGCATACTTGAGAACCTCACCGTATATCCTGAGACTATGCTCGCCAATATCTACAAGACCAAGGGCGTGATCTTTGCCCAGAGGGTTATGAACGCCCTCATCGGCAAGGGTCTCGCACGCGAGGAAGCCTACGACACCGTCCAGCCTATCGCTATGAAGGCCTGGACCGAGGGCCTGGACTATCAGACCCTGCTCAAGGCTGACGCCAAGGTGATGGGCCTGCTGAGCGAGGAGGAACTCGATTCCTGCTTCACTCTCGAGTACTATCTCAAGAACGTCGAATTCATACTCAAGCGCGTGGGTATATTATAGTAGTAAGAACAAATATCATAAAACGGAATAAATATGAAAACAGTAGATGTAGTTCTGGGAATGCAGTGGGGCGACGAAGGCAAAGGCAAGGTCGTGGACGTCCTCACCCCAGGTTACGACGTAGTGGCCCGCTTCCAGGGCGGTCCTAACGCAGGTCATTCAATCCATTTCGCAGGCAAGAGTTTCGTGCTCCACACCGTGCCTTCAGGCATCTTCCGCGAGGAGGCTACCAACATCATCGGCAACGGCGTGGTCATCGACCCTGTCATCCTTATGGACGAGATCAGCCAGATCGAGGCTATGGGAGTGGACTGCACCAAGAGGATGAAGATCGCCAAGAGGGCAAACCTCATTCTCCCTACCCACAGGATCCTCGACGCCGCAAACGAGGCAGCAAAGGGCAAATCCAAGATCGGTTCCACTCTCAAGGGCATCGGTCCTGCCTACACTGACAAGATCGCCCGCACCGGCCTTCGCATCGGTGACATCAACTCCGCTGAGTTCAAGGCACGCTATGAGGCCCTCAAGAAGGCTCATCTCGCCACCATCGCAAACCTCGGATTCACCGACTTCGACATCACCGAATATGAGGCTAAGTGGTTCGCATCCATCGAACAGCTCAAGAAGTTCGAACTCATCGACAATGAGGTCGTAGTGAACAACTACCTCCAGAACGACACTGCTATCCTCGCAGAGGGCGCCCAGGGCTCCCTCCTCGACGTGGACTTCGGTACCTATCCGTTCGTGACTTCATCCAACACCCTCTGCGCAGGCGCCTGCACCGGTCTCGGTGTCGCTCCTTCCCGCATTGGCAACGTATATGGTATCTTCAAGGCATATTGTACCCGCGTCGGTGCTGGTCCTTTCCCAACCGAGCTCTTCGATGAGACCGGTGAGACCCTCCGCCAGATTGGCCACGAATTCGGTGCCACCACCGGCCGTCCACGCCGTTGCGGCTGGCTTGACCTCGTAGCCCTCAAATATACCGTTATGATGAACGGCGCCACTTCCCTCATTATGATGAAGTGCGACGTTATGAACGACTTCGACACCGTGAAGGTCGCTGTCGGCTACGAAGTGAACGGCAAGCAGATCGACTGGTTCCCATACGAGGCCAACGACGTCGAGGTGAAGCCTATCTACAAGGAGTTCAAGGGCTGGAAGTGCGACGTGACCAAGTGCCGCACTTACGAGGAACTCCCTGTTGAGCTCAAGGAATACATCAAGTTCATCGAGGACTACTGCGGTGTGCCTGTACAGACCGTTTCCGTAGGTCCTGACCGTTCAGAAACCATTTTCAGATAGGATGAAAGCAAGGATACTCTGCCTTCTGGCCGTTGTGGCCCTGGTTTTCAGCTCCTGTAAGAAGGAGCCGGATGTTTACCCATATATTACTATGAGCAAGACGGAGTATTCCTTCTCCTGCGAGAATCCCGAACCTCAGGTGATCAGCTTCAGGTGCAATGTCGCCTGGACCGTGGAGATACCGTCTGACTGCAGTTGGGTCAGCGTGGATAAGACCAGCGGCGGCTCAAAGGGTACCGACGGCTACTACAAACTCAATGTCAGCGTCCAGCCGAACACCGGCAAGTCCCGCTCCTGCACCCTCACCATACGTGCTGCGGAGAGGACCAAGAAGGTGAACATTGTCCAGAGTACCTTGCATCTGTGTTCCGATCCGACCATTCCGGACGATATGATCTTCAGTACGACTCTGGGCCGCAATAGTACCAATGTGGCCCAGGGCTTCGACTACGATCCGGACGAGGACGTCATCTACATCACCCAGAAGTACGGCACCTGGCGCAACCACATCGGCTGGCAGAAGAGGGAAACGGGCAGCTCTACCAGCGTTGCGGCGAGCTATATGACTCTCGGATGCTTCTCCCACGGCAACAACATCTGCATCGAGAAGCAGTCCGGCGGCAAGAAGTATGTCTGGGCTCCGAACTACTCGGACCGTCAGGACGACGGCAGCTACGACAAGCCTAAGATCGTGTCCAGGTTCCTGCTTCAGAGCAGCACTTCTGTGATGTACAACACCAGCACCACCGAGAACTACTATTTCGGGCAGAACGTGACCTGGCCGGCCTTCGACTTCGAGAATGATATGATGGCGATATGCAACTACAACTACTTCTATGTATATCGTCTCAGCGAGCTTATGGCCCTGCCGTCCAAGGACATCACCCTCGACTACAGCATCACCTACGGCGGCAGCAGTCCGGTGGACACCAAGATTACTGAATACACTGGCAAACCTACCGTCAACGCAAAGGACTGCCGCGACGTGAAGCCTCTCTACACCGTCAAGTTCGACTACGGCACCAGGGGACTCCACTGGCAGACCTACTGCATCCACGACGGATGGATCTACGCCATCCTCCAGGCCGACAAGAAGTCCGCTCCGGACATTATCTTCGACACCTACGTCGAATGCTACAAGATGGACGGCACCAAGAACCTCTACAAGATTCAGCAGGCCTATATGCAGAACCGTGAGCGCCTCCTCCAATTTGATTGGACCGACACCGAGTACTTCTACTGCGAGCCTGAAGGCATCAAGGTAATGGGCCAGACGATGCTCCTCCTCTACACCATCAGAGGCGCCGAAGGCAAGCACGACATCCGCCGCCCAGTCATCTTCAAACTCGCCAATCCGGTGGCGCAGAACTAGTGCCACTAGTACTGCACCACTTTTCCGCGTAAAACTAAAGAGCCGGGGCCCCTCGCCCTGGCTCTTTTTGCGTCTCAGCCCCGTCAAACCCCGTTTTGGCGCAGAAGTAGTGCCACTAGTACTGCACC
>DCHT01000034.1:0-2452 GCA_002314885.1 Bacteroidales bacterium UBA1745
GGGACATCCTCGAGAACGTGATGAAAGGTCATCCAGTTCTCCTCAACCGTGCCCCTACCCTTCACAGACTCGGTATCCAGGCTTTCCAGCCTCGTATGATCGAGGGTAAGGCCATCCAGCTCCACCCACTCGCTTGTACCGCATTCAACGCGGACTTCGACGGTGACCAGATGGCAGTCCACCTCCCACTCGGCAACGCAGCCATCCTCGAGGCTCAGCTCCTTATGCTTGGCTCGCACAACATTCTCAACCCAGCCAACGGTACCCCTATCACCGTGCCTTCACAGGATATGGTGCTCGGTCTGTACTACATCACCAAGATCCGTCCTGGTGCAAAGGGCGAGGGTATGAGCTTCTACGGCCCACAGGAGGTTATCATCGCACTCAACGAGAAGGCTATCGATATCCACGCGAAGATCAACGTACGTCTCCCTAAGGACAAGACCAACCCTGAGGCAGGCACTGAGATGGTTCAGACCACTCCAGGCCGCATCATCGTCAACCAGCTCGTCCCTACCAACGTACCTTACGTAAATGAGGTGCTCTCCAAGAAGTCCCTCAGGAAGATCATCTCCGTGGTCATCAAGAAGACCAGCATCTCCCGTACCGCTCAGTTCCTTGACGATATCAAGAACCTTGGCTACACAATGGCATTCAAGGGCGGCCTTTCATTCAACCTCGGTGACGTCATCATTCCTTCTGAGAAGGTCGGTATGATCGAGGACGGTTACAAGAAGGTCGAGGATATCAAGAGCAACTTCGATATGGGCTTCATCACCGACAACGAGCGTTACAACAAGGTCATCGACCTCTGGACCTCCATCGACAACAAGCTTCAGCGCATCGTCGAGGAGCAGATCTCCGCTGACCAGCAGGGCTTCAACCCTGTATATATGATGCTCGACTCCGGCGCCCGTGGTTCCGTACAGCAGATCAAGCAGCTCTGCGGTATGCGAGGCCTTATGGCAAAGCCGCAGAAGTCCGGTGGTTCAGGTCACGACACCATCGAGAACCCAGTCATCAGCAACCTTAAGGAAGGTATGTCAGTGCTCGAGTACTTCATCGGTACCCACGGTGCCCGTAAGGGTCTTGCCGATACCGCATTGAAGACTGCCGACGCAGGTTACCTTACCCGTCGTCTCGTGGACGTATCACACGACGTGATCATCAACGAGGAAGACTGCGGCACTCTCAGAGGTCTCGTTGCAACCGCAATCAAGAGCAAGGATGAGGTAGTAGAGTCACTCGGTGACCGTATCCTCGGCCGTGTTCCTGTACATAATGTCTACAACCCTCTCACCGGTGAGCTCATCGTGGCTGCTGGTGACGAGATCACCGACGACAAGGCAGCTCTCATCGAGTCTCTGCCTATCGAGCAGGTCGAGATCCGTTCCGTCCTCACTTGCGAGTCCCGCAAGGGTGTCTGCGCCAAGTGCTACGGACGTAACCTCTCCACCCAGCGTATGGTCGAGAAGGGCGAGGTTGTCGGCGTAATCGCAGCACAGTCAATTGGTGAGCCAGGTACTCAGCTTACACTCCGTACCTTCCACGCCGGTGGTGTCGCAGGCGGTGAAGTTGCTGACAACTCCATCACTTCCAAGTACAATGGCAAGCTCGAATACTCTGAGCTCAGGACGATCAAGAGGATCGCTGACGACGGCGCCGTAGAGGAAGTTGTCGTAAGCCGTACCACCCAGCTCAGAATCGTCGACGAAAACACCGGTATCACCTTCTCCGAGTACGATATTCCATACGGCTCAATTCTTTCCAAGACTGACGGAGAGAAGGTACAGAAGGGTGACCTCATCTGCGAATGGGATGCTTACAACGCAATCACCATCGTAGAGCACGCCGGTAAGGTTGCATTCAAGGATATGATCGACGGTGTTACCTTCCGTGAGGAAATTGCCGAGGAATTCTCAGGCAACCGCGACAAGGTCATCATCGCATCCCAGGATAAGACCAAGGCTCCTAGCCTCAACGTAATCGACGAGAACGGTGCAGTCATCAAGACTTACAACCTCCCTGTCGGTGCACACGTGAAGCCTGTTGAAGGCGACGACCTCAATGTCGGCGACATCATCATCAAGATTCCTCGTGCTATCGGCAAGTCCGGCGATATCACCGGTGGTCTCCCTCGAGTTACCGAGCTCTTCGAGGCCCGTAACCCTTCAAACCCTGCAATCGTGACCGAAATCAACGGTCAGGTTCGTATGGGCAAGATCAAGAGGGGCAACCAGGAGATCATCATCTGCAACCCTTCAATCGAGAACAAGCGCATCGAGAAGTCATATCTCGTTCCGCTCTCCAAGCAGATCCTCGTTCAGGAGGAGGACTACGTCAGGGCTGGTACCCGTCTTTCCGACGGTGCAATCTCCCCTACCGACATCCTCGACATCCTCGGCCCTATCAAGGTTCAGGAGTACATCGTCAACGAGGTACAGGAAGTTTA
>DCHT01000034.1:2502-13022 GCA_002314885.1 Bacteroidales bacterium UBA1745
CGAGATCATCGTACGTCAGATGATGAGGAAGGTGAAGATCGACGATCCAGGTGACACTGATTTCCTCCAGGAGGAACTCGTAGACAAGTGGGTATTCCTTGATACCAATGACCATATGTACGGCAAGTACTTCGTTATGGATTCAGGTGACTCCGACAAGTTCTACGCAGGTCAGATCATCAGCACCAGGGACCTCAGGAGCGAGAACTCATCCCTCGAGCGTCAGGGCAAGAGGATGATGGAAGTCCGCGAGGCCAAGCCTGCAACCGGAAGCCAGGTTCTCCAGGGTATCACAAGAGCAGCCCTCAAGACCAACAGCTTCATCTCTGCAGCTTCCTTCCAGGAGACTACCAAGGTGCTCAGCGAGGCAGCAATCCGCGGCCGCGTCGACACTCTCGAAGGTCTCAAGGAGAACGTTATCTGCGGTCACGCTATCCCAGCTGGTACCGGTCAGAAGCAGTTCCAGGAAATTCTCGTCAATCCGGTAGAGGACATCAAGAGCGATCTTGAGGAACTCTAACAGATTACTATAAACAATGAAAGCCTCTCAGTTCGCTGAGAGGCTTTTTTTGTGCAACAATCAAACTAGAACGAGAACTTATAGGAAATGCCGATGCTTGTGTTGAAAGTTCGTCTGTAATAGAGACAATACAGCATCTTTCCGTTGGAGTCATACTGCTGTACTCCGTCAATCTTGTATTCCTTGAGCTTGCCCTTGGAGGTGGCATCGTGCTTCTTGTCGTAACAGTAGTCGCCGAGGAGGTAGAAATCCAGACTGTGATGCTTGGCGAGGCGCCACTCCAAACCTGGCTGGATGCGGACGCGGTTCAGATAGATGTCGCTGTAGCTCACGTTGTCACCAATTGTGTTCACATAGTTCTGGGAGGAATAGTGAACGCCATTGAGCGTGTTTCGGATTTCGACTGAGAGATATGGCTCAATCGGCTTGGTGTGCAAAGCGTACGATACCTTGGCGCGAGTGCGGAGAACCATTGCATTGCGAGGGTTCTGATAGACATTCATATCCCCAGCCCTGTAGGTGTACTGGAACCTTTCGCGCAGGCTGAACTTCCAGCCACCGACAGTCTTGTACATTCCAGTGAGATCGAAGAAGGCACGGTGACGCATCGTCCACTCATACGAAGACGAAGCCTCATCGTAATCGTGGAGGTTCATCAGCGTGTAACCAGCACCTATCTTGAAATATGGGCAGACCTTGTAATCCAGGGAAAGGGTCGTGTGGAAGCGGTCCACGGAAGAGAAGTTATCCTTCACGCGGAACTCTTCCTCGAGACCGAGGGTAAGGCCCTTGCAGAGCTTGAAATCCGCACCGGCGGCAATGCGGCCGCGGAAATCGGTTTCAAAAGGCTCATCGACCTGAGCCCAGCAAAGCGACGGAATCAGCAAAAGTGCCGCAGAGGCGGCTGCAACAAAAAACTTTTTCATCCTAGTTCTGGTGGAAATCCTTTTCACGGGTGATGTTTCCTATGGTACTTTCCTCCCCTGGCTGAAGGCGATAGGACAGCTTGATCCAAGCGGCATCCTTGAGGAAGTCCACGTGGCCTATCTCGACCTTCTCAGGTCTGAAGCCGAGCCTCTTCTCGAGGTCGGCGAGAAGTTCTTCCCTGCGCTCAGGGACGATATTCTCAATCTTGTCATAGAGCACGATCCTGGACGCGAGGGCATCCTTGCCCCTGCGGGCGAAAACGGCCTCCAGAATAGCGATAAGGCTTACAAGGAGTATGTTGGCCACGACAAGTTCCGCGTATGAGATATTCAGCGCGAGACCGTTGATCACTGAGATGGCAATGATGACGAAGAGGTAGGTCATCTCCCTCACCGGCACAGTCTCAGTCCTATAGCGTATCACGCCGAAGATGGCGAAGAGGCCGAGGGTGAGACCTATCTGCAGCTTCACGCTCTCCATAAGGAAGATGAGCAGGAACATCGCAGCGGAGAAGGCCAGGAAAGTGAGGTAGTACTCCCTGCGGCCTTTCTTCCTATAATAGAGGAAATGCACGAGTATCCAGCTGACCAGAAGGTTGAAGCCGAAGCGAAGGAGCAGATTCAGGAAGCTCATCTTCTCCAGGACGGGAACGCCCAGGAAAGTGGAGCCACCAGTAACTGCGTAGCCGAACTCGGCAGCGATGTCATTGTCGAACGCCAGGGAATCGGCGACGTCGGTCAGGATTTGAAGAAGTATCATCTGTCAATCAATTTAGTTCCTATTATCTTTTCGATTTTCCTGATCTTGAGCAGGAAACGCGATTTCTTAATCTCCGGGTCGGTCAGAGCCGTCCCTATGCAGTATTTGCTCACGCGGAGGGGCTTCACCCTAAGTTCCGCCAATATTTCCCTCATAGGGGACCAGCAGAGCCCGTCCTGCTTGAGTTCGATTATCACAGCATCCGGCATAGAAGCGCTCAGACCGGTGCGTGCATTCTCGAAATTCAGCTCCATATCTATGGTCAGGCGCTCCGTCTTTGCATTGTTCACCAAGGTGATGCGACGGAAGCGGGTGTAGGTCGCTGGGCTGAGCTGAGAGGCCTCGAACCAGGATTTCTCTGCAAGAAAAGCCGCAGCCTCGGCATCCGAAGAGAAGTCCGTGAACTCCTCGCGCGGAATCTCCATCCTCTTCTTCTTCGTACGGCCCCTGTTATTCTTGCGCTTGATCTCCAGGAAGGTCGTCCCGGAATTCATATATGTGCGCACGCGGACCTTCTGACGGGTCAGATGACCGTTCTGATGAGCCAGGTACATAGACCTGTCTGCCGTATCGAAATAGAGGGTATCGTATGCACTGAGCCTCTGACCTTCAGTCACCAGGACGCGATACTGCCCGGATGCCATCTCCAGGATGCGCGAAAGCACATCCACGCTCGTGACGAACTTGGTGTCCACCCT
Source organism: Bacteroidales bacterium UBA1745 (assembly GCA_002314885.1). GTDB lineage: Bacteria > Bacteroidota > Bacteroidia > Bacteroidales > UBA932 > Cryptobacteroides. The sequence continues at coordinate 5,407 of DCHT01000034.1, forward strand.
GTTCATCAGCTTGATGGAATCCATCTCGTCCAGTCCGATGGGCGGAATGGAAGCGAGAGCAGGAAATCTGTCCCCGGTCTGACTCATCTACTCGGCGTCGGAGAAAATATATTCAAAGACCTTTATGGAAAGCAGTTTGCCGTTAGGGGCATAATTATACTGCTTACGCTTGGTACCGTCGGCATTCCACTCGTATTTACGGATGCGTACGGGCTTGTTCTTCTCGTCATATTCCACTTCCTTGACCACGCGGCCATTCTCGCCATACTCGTAGGTCTGGCGCCACTTCTGGCCATAGGAAGCGTACTCTATCTCCTCGGTCTTGCGGCCCTGGGAGTCGTAAGTGGTCTGACGGTCCAGCCAACGGGTCTTGGTCTTTGCGTCAGTGTTCCATTCCTTTACAGTCAGGTTCTTGCGCGCCTCACGCTTTGCGAGGGTCGCAGGATCCAGTTCCTGAGCCTGGAGGGCAAAGGAAGCAAGGATCATTGTTGCAAAAAGCAGGAATATCTTCTTCATAATCATTATGACGCTGAGCCGGAATTGGAAACTGAAGCCGTACCGCCCTCATAGTAGAATGTGCCCCAGAGGGAAGATCCGCCCGTAGGTACAGAGCTGACCATACCATATTTATATGTCGTACCGCTCTTGAACTTAGGAGAACAGATTATGGTGCTTGTGCTGGATACGGAGCGAGGCACATAAGCAGAGAACAATACGTTTCCGGAGGAATCAGTAACGACGAAATAACCCGTCGAAACAGAGAGGGTGCTGCTCCTGTAGATGATAGGCACGCTGTGTCCAGGAGAAGAAGAACCGCCTCCCTGGGTGCCGCCGGTGCCGAACACGGTGCCGCCGGTGATGGATATGTAGGAGTGGTTGTCGCAGTCGAAGGCCTCCTCAGGGGATGCCTTGCTGTGGGCGATCACCACGCCGTCGCTGATGGAGATGGCACCGGACCTGCCATAGTTGGAATCGATGGCGTCATTGCCGGTGGAATAAGCATATACATAGCCGCCGCTGAAGACCATCTGGCCCGCAGAGTTGAGGGCATCGTCATAAGCCTTCACATAGCATTTTCCGCCCTTGAAGACCATTGAATTCGTGGAATTGGCCTTGGTCTCTATGCCTTCGGCCTCGCTGCCGGCAGTCGTGATGTTCATTTCACCGCCGTACATAGTGAAGGTGCCGGAAGCCTTTACCGCCTTAGCCTTGGAAGAGGCGCCGGAAGTCGTTCCGCCGCCACCTGGACCGCCAGGGAAGCCGCCACCTCCGAATCCGCCGCCGGCCTTGGTGGATGCACTGTATGAGGATCCGCTGGTGGAAGCCGTGATGGTCGGACCGCCGGTAGTTGTGCCTATGACTATATTCTTGCCAGCCACATCATCGCTGCCGGCCTTGAGGCACTTGCCCGCCGTGCCGGTGCTCTTGAGGGTGAAGGAGCCGCCCAGGAGGGACAGGTCGCCGTCGGTCTTGATGCAGCAGGCGGATGAGACGTCCTTGGTGGTAGAATCGTAAGTGGCTCCGCCGCTGGTGCTGATTTCATAGAGACCGCCCTTGATGATGATGTTCATATCACTCTTGATGCCCTTGCCCGCAGTGGCAGCAGCCTTTGCATAGATGCAGCCGCCGTCGCCAGTGAGGCCGAACTGGTCATCGTCGTCGCCCTTGAGGTGGACGCAGTTGTTGGCAGCACTCTCCACGGCGAGGGTAGGGCCCTGACGCATATACAGATAGCCGTCCGTGCAGAAGCCGTGCTTGTATTTTCCGTTCACCACGAGATAGCCTGCACCGCTCAGGATGACGTTGCCCTCGCTGAAGAAGGCTCCCTTGCGGTCCTCGGTGTCAGCGGTAGCCGTGCCGAGATAGTACTTGTCGTTGGAGTACGTGGCGGCGTCGGTCACCCTGTTGGTACCTCCGGCCACGAGATGCACGAAGCAGCGCTTGTGGTTCTGGATGTTGATGGCAGGACCGATGGTGGAAGTGAGGTCCAGTCCGCACATAGTCAGTTTGAACTTCTTCTCGCCATAGACCTTGAGGGAACCGTCGGAAGACTTGCCCTTCACGATGATCACCACATTGCTGTTCGAGTTGGTCTGCATATCCACGGTCACGTGGGCGCCGGTGGAGTAAGTCAGGATCTTTGCGTTGGTCTTGGTGATGGTGGCCTTAGTGCCGTCATACACCACAGTCACGACGTCATTCCAGCTGTTGTTTTCCCAGTAGATGTCCTCTGAAGTGCCGTGTACGGCAGCACTTGCGCTGTCCGTAGCCTTGGTGCCAGTCCAGGCGGAAACGCCGGTGTAGAGGGTCTCGTCGCCCTTTCCGTCAACCACCTCACCGGACTGAGGTTCATCCGGAGTCGTAGGATCGGTAGGAGTGGCAGGATCCGTCGGTGTCGTCGGATCGGTAGGGTCTGTCGGAGTATCCGGACCATCAGGGGTATCCGGATCAGTAATATCCGTACCCGGATTCCAAGGAATGTCTGGTTCACAGCCACTTATGGCGAATATGGCCACTGCGGCCAGCATTGATATAAATAATCGTTTCATATTGCAATAATAGGGATATTTTTGACACATTGGGACGTCAATAGTTTAAACTATTGGCTTCCAAATGATGGATTTGTCCCTTCCCCACCAGGAAAGCTGCCTCTTGGCATAGTGGCGGGTGTTGCGCTGAATGAGTTCCACGGCCTTGTCCAAGTCGGTCTTGCCGTCGAAATAATCGAAGAGTTCGCGATAGCCCACGGTCTGCATCGCAGGAAGTTCACGCTCGGGAAGAAGCCCTCTGGCCTCTTCCAGCAGACCCTCGTCCACCATCTGGAGCACTCGCCTGTCGATACGCTCATAAAGTTCCTCACGAGGGCGGGAAATACCGATTTTCTCAATCTCGAATGAACGTTTCTTGAGCGGATTGGTCTTGAAGGATGAGAACTTCCGGCCAGTCATCAGACACACTTCCAGAGCCCTGATAACGCGCTGTCCGTTGGCAATGTCGATGGTTTCGTATGACTCGGGATCGAGGAACTTGAGTTCCAGGCGGAGGCTCTCAACTCCCTCTGTATGAAGACGTTCCATCAGAGAGGCGCGCAGTTCCTGATCTGCCGGCGGAAAGTCGTCCAGACCATTGCAGACGGCGTCGATGTAGAAGCCTGAGCCACCTGCCATCACAAGGGTTTCGTGGCCCTCGTCGAAGAGTTTCTCAAGCAGAGCGACCGCTTCGAGTTCATACTTTCCGGCGGTGTAGATGTCGTGTATGCTGTGGTCCTGGATGAAGTAGTGCTTCACGGCGGCGAGCTGCTCCGCGGAAGGTACCGCAGTGCCTATGCTCATCTCCCGGTAGATCTGCCGGGAATCGCAGGAAATGATGGGAGAGCCATACTTGAGCGCAAGGTCGATGCTGTAGTCAGTCTTGCCTACAGCAGTGGGCCCGAGTATGATGAGAAGTTTCCTCAATTATTCGTTTTCGTCGTAGATTTCCTCGGTCTCTTCGTCGTCCTCATCGTCGACAGGCTCATCGTCGAGATCATCGTCGTCCTCGTCGTCATACTCGTCCGGATCCTTCTTCTTGTCTGCAGGAAGGTCCTCGAATGCCACATAACCGTTTTCGAATTCGATTGGGTTAGGACCCTTGCTCTCAACGAGGAGAGGGTAAACGGCAGTCTTGCTGAGCTTGCAATCGTCAGTAACGAAGTCGAGGAGCACGCTCTTCTTGTTGGTAGTGTCGTAGAAGTACACGAATGAGTCCTGACCCTCCTCGTGGAGCTGGCCGAGGGTAATCTCATCTATGGTGCCGCGACCGAGATCGATGCTGCTGTAGCGGGCAATCGCTGAACCGTCCGGATTCACAGCCTTGAACAGAATGGTCTGGTCCTGAGGAAAGTCCATATCCGTGCGCATCTGCTTGTGGAAAGAATAGAGTGAAGTCGTAGATTTCACCTCATAGAAACGTGCGAAGCCCTTGAGGCCCGGGAGAGACACCTTATACTTAAGAATCATACTTGTGCGTACTTATTAGCGGCGGCGAAGATACAAATAATTTCCGCGCCGCGTTGCATATTATTTCAAAAAGGAGTAATTTTGATTTTGTATGGCGGACAAGGAGACAGCAATAGATTCATATAAGAGCATCTCAGCGCCCTCAGAAGGGCTTTTCAAGGACAACGGGAGCAGGTTCATTGCTCTCGCCTATCCCGTTGAGACCGAGCAGCAGATCAAGGAGATCGTCGCCGGCCTCAAGAAGGAGTATCACGATGCCCGCCATCACTGCTATGCCTACCGTCTCGGCTACAAGGCCGACGTCTTCCGCGCCAACGACGACGGAGAGCCGTCCGGCTCCGCAGGGCGCCCGATTTTAGGCCAGATCGACTCACTCGGACTCAGCGACATACTCGTAGTGGTGGTACGCTATTTCGGTGGCATAAAATTAGGTATTCCCGGACTCATCAGGGCCTACAAGACATCCACCGCCGACGCGCTCTCGAGTGCGGAAATCATAACCAAGATCGCATCCAAGAACTTCACACTCACTTATGACTATCTCGCTATGAACAGCGTGATGAAGACAGTCAAGGACCTGGATCTCAGCACTTCCGCTCCCGAATTCGGTCTGGAATGCAAGCTCGATGTAAGGGTACGCCTGACTCTGGTCGACGACTTCCTTTCGAGGATTTCTGACATCGAAGGGTGCAGGTGCGAGGAGCTTGAATAAATATTTACTATATTTGAAGTCCCGAAAAAAGAAAACGTTACAAGAACATTAACAATAACCCCAGAAAATGAAAAAAGTTCACGTATTCAATGCCGGTCCTTGCATCCTTCCCCAGGTTGCGATCGACAACGCAGTTGAAGCCTTGAAAGACTTCGCAGGAACAGGTGTTTCCCTCATCTCAATTTCCCACAGAACCAAGGAATGGGAAGCCGTTATGGACGAGTGCCGCGCACTCTGGAAAGAACTCCTCAACATCCCTGAGGACTATGAGGTCATCTTCCTCGGCGGCGGAGCAAGCCTCCAGTTCCTCTACATCCCAATGAATTTCCTCGAGAAGAAAGCAGCATACCTGGAGACAGGCGTATGGGCAAAGAAGGCCCTCAAAGAAGCAAAGGGCTTTGCCGCAAGCAAGGGCGCCCAGGCTGTCTGCGTGGCATCTTCAGCAGAGACCGTATACAACTACATACCTAAGGGATATGAAATCCCTGCCGATGCGGACTACTTCCACATCACCACCAACAACACCATCTACGGTACGGAGATCAAGGAAGACATCGACTGCCCTGTTCCACTCATCGCTGATATGTCATCCGACATCCTCAGCCGTCCGGTGGACGTAAGCAAATACACCGTCATCTACGGTGGTGCACAGAAGAATGCAGGTCCTGCCGGCGTAACTTTCGCCATCATCAAGAAGAGCGCACTCGGCAAGGTCAGCCACTACCTCCCTACTATGATGAACTACCAGACCCACATCGACGGCGGATCAATGTTCAACACTCCTCCGGTATTCTCCATCTACATTATGAACGAGACCCTCAAGTGGCTCAAGAGCGTAGGTGGCGTGGAGGCTATGTACAAGATCAACCTCAAGAAGGCCGAGACCCTCTATGCCGAGATTGACCGCAACAGCCTCTTCGTAGGTACTGCCGCAAAGGAAGACCGCTCGATAATGAACGTCTGCTTCGTAATGGCTCCGGGCCACGAAGACCTTCAGGATGAATTCATGGCTTTCGCCAAGAGCAAGGGAATGATCGGCATCAAGGGACACCGCTCAGTAGGCGGCTTCCGCGCCAGCATCTACAACGCCTGCGAGCAGGAGGACGTCGACGCCCTCGTAGCTTGTATGCAGGAATTCGAACAGCTTCACAAATAATCAGAAGAAAAGATGAAAGTATTGCTTGCAACCCAGAAACCTTTCGCTGCAGCTGCAGTAAAGGGCATCAAGGAAATCGTAGAGGCAGCCGGTCACGAACTGGTCACCCTCGAGAAATATGCAGAGCAGGCCGATTTCGTGGCAGCCGCAGCAGATGCTGACGCCATCATCGTCCGCTCCGACAAGGTCACCGCAGAAGTAGTTGAGGCCGCAAAGAACCTGAAGATCGTCGTACGTGCCGGTGCCGGCTTCGACAACCTCGATCTTGCAGCCTGCACCGCCCACAATGTGGTAGCGATGAACACTCCTGGCCAGAACTCCAACGCTGTTGCTGAGCTCGCCATCGCAATGATGATCTTTATGGCCCGCACCCAGTTCACCCCTGCTACCGGCACTGAGATCCAGGGCAAGACCATAGGCATCCAGGCATTCGGCAACGTAGGCCGTCTCGTAGGCAAGAAGGCTGAGGCCCTCGGTATGAAGGTCAAGGCCATCGACCCATTCCTCACCGCAGAGCAGATCATCGCCGGCGGCGCTGAGCCTGCTGCCAGCCTCGAGGAACTCTACTCCAGCTGCGACTACGTGTCCATCCACATCCCTGCAACTCCTCAGACCATCAAGAGCATAGGTTACGACATCGTCACCAAGATGCCTAAGGGCGCTACCCTCGTGAACACCGCCCGCAAGGAAGTCATCGACGAGGAAGGCCTCGCAAAGGCCCTCGAAGAGCGCACCGACCTCAAGTACATCACCGACGTTGCACCTGACAACCTTGCAGAGCTCCAGGAGAAATTCGGACTCCGCGTCTTCGCCACCCCTAAGAAGATGGGTGCCCAGACCTCTGAGGCAAACGTAAACGCAGGCCTCGCAGCAGCAAGGCAGATCTGCGACTTCTTCGCAACAGGTTGCACCAAGTTCCAGCTCAACAAATAATTATGGTAAGAGTAAAGCCTTTCGCAGCAATACGTCCACCGAAGGATATCGTGGAGGAAGTAGCTGCAAGACCATACGACGTCCTCAACTCCGTAGAGGCACAGAAAGAGGCGGGAGAAAAGTCCCTCCTCCACATCACCAAGCCTGAGATAGATTTCAACCCTATCGCAGACGAGCACAGCCAGCCGGTCTATGACAAGGCTGTCGCCAACTTCAAGGAATGGCAGGCAAAGAAATGGCTCAACAGGGAGGAGAAGGAATGCTACTACCTCTACGCCCAGACTATGGACGGCAGGACCCAGTACGGCTTCGTACTCTGCGCCCACACGGACGACTACGCCAACGGCATCATCAAGAAGCACGAGCTCACCCGCAAGGACAAAGAGGATGACCGTATGATCCACGTACGCATCCAGAACGCCAACATCGAGCCTGTGTTCTTCGCATTCCAGGACAACGCCGAACTCGCAGCCATCATCGAGAAGACTGCAGCAGGCAAGCCTGAATACGACTTCGTTGCAGAAGATGGTTTCGGACATCATTTCTGGGTAATCGACGACGACGCCACCATCGCCCGCATCACTGAGATATTCACCACCGAGGTTCCGGCATTCTACGTGGCCGACGGACACCACCGCACTGCAGCCGCAGCCCGCGTGGGTGCAGAGAAGAAGGCACAGAACCCGAACCACACAGGTGACGAGGAATACAACTTCTTTATGGCAGTCTGCTTCCCTCAGAGCCAGCTCAAGATCATCGACTACAACCGCGTAGTCAAGGATCTCAACGGCCTGAGCGAGGAGGAACTGCTCAAAGC
>DCHT01000034.1:13090-95532 GCA_002314885.1 Bacteroidales bacterium UBA1745
GCAGCCCTCCACAACTTCTCTATGTACCTCGGAGGCAAGTGGTACAGCCTCCAGACCAAGGAAGGCCGCTACAATGACGCCGACCCTATCGGCGTACTCGACGTGACCATACTCTCCAACCTCGTACTCGACAGGATTCTCGGCATCAAGGACCTCCGCACCGACAAGCGCATCGACTTCGTCGGCGGCATCAGAGGCCTCGGAGAACTCAGCAGGCGCGTGGACAGCGGAGAGATGAAGGTCGCCTTCGCCCTCTACCCAGTATCTATGGAGCAGCTCATCAACATCGCCGACACCGGCAACATAATGCCTCCTAAAACCACCTGGTTCGAGCCTAAGCTCCGCAGCGGACTGGCAATACACTCACTTGATTAATCACTAATAATCAATACTTTACATTTATGGCAAAGAAAAACAGTACTCTTCCTGCAATCATCGTGATGTTCGCGCTCTTCTTTATGATCGCATTCGTCACCAACTTCGCAGGTTCAATGGGCGTCATCGTCACCAAGCAGTTCGGTGCCTCCAAGGCTCTCTCACAGCTCGGTACCCTCGCCAACTTCATCGCATACGCCTGTATGGGCATCCCTGCAGGTATCATCCTCAAGAGAAAAGGCTACAAGTTCACCGCTCTCGCAGCTGTGATCGTAGGCCTGGTCGGTGTTGCAGTACAGTGGATCGCCGGTCCAGCTGAGAGCTTCCTCGTTTACGTCATCGGCGCATTCATCGCAGGCTTCTCAATGTGTATGCTCAACATCGTGGTCAACCCTATGCTCAACACCCTCGGCGGTGGCGGAAACAAGGGTAACCGTCTCATCCAGCTCGGTGGCTCCTGCAACTCTGTGGGCGGCACTATCGCTCCTATCCTCCTCGGCTACCTCGTCGGTGGTTCCCTCGACAACGCAACCGTGAAGGACGCAGCTCCTGCAATGATCATCGCTATGGCAATCTTCGCCCTCGCAGCAGTCATCATCGCCCTCACCAAGATTCCAGAGCCTCATATGGAGACTCCTGAGGAGAAGGCAGCACGCAAGGCCGGCAATGTGGCAAAGGATCCTCACGGACCTCTCTCATTCCGTCACTTCGTACTCGGCGCCATCGCCATCTTCTTCTATGTAGGTATCGAGGTCGGCATCCCTAACACCGCAAACGTTTACTTCTCAGCAAGCTGGCTCGGCCCTGCCCTCACCGGCACAATGATCGGCGCATACTGGTTCTGTATGATGCTCGGCCGTCTCGCAGGCGGTGCAATCGGCGGCAAGGTTTCCGCAAAGGCTATGCTTACTGCAACCTCAGCCCTCGCCATCGTATTCCTCGTATGCTTCATCATCATCGAGTCCGCTGGCGTAAAGGTCAACCTCTTCGGCAAGGAACTCCCTCTCGCCCTCGTATTCATCACTCTCTGCGGTCTCTGCACCTCAGTTATGTGGGGCGCCATCTTCAACCTCGCAGCTGAAGGCCTCGGCAAGTACACTGCTCCTGCATCAGGCATCTTTATGACCCTCGTCTGCGGCGGTGGCATCATTCCTTTCCTCCAGGCCCTCCTCGCCGACAAGATCGGTTCAGTACACAGCTACTGGTTCCTCATCGCCTGCCTCCTCTACCTCGTATTCTACGCAGTGATCGGAAGCAAGAACGTTAACAAAGACATCAAAGTAGACTAATATATGGCAGCACAGCACGTAGTCGGTATCGACGTAGGTGGACAGACCACCAAGATAGGCGTTGTAGACGCCCGTGGAGACGTACTCGCACAGTCAGTCATCCGTTCAGACACATACGGCAGCGATGCTGACGCATATATTGCTGCTCTCGCAGAGGCAGTAAAGGCAGTCATCAAGGAAGCCGGCAAGGAAGGTGACATCCGCGGCATTGGTGTAGGCGCCCCTAACGGCAACTACTACACCGGCCAGGTTGCATTCGCACCGAACCTCGCGTGGGCAGCAGACAAGCCAGTGGACTTCGCCAAGGACCTCTCAGCAGCCCTCGACGGCATTCCTGTAAGCCTTACCAACGACGCAAACGCAGCAGCAGTAGGTGAAATGACCTATGGCGCAGCAAGGGGTATGAAGAACTTCATTATGATCACCCTCGGCACCGGCGTAGGCTCAGGCATCGTCATCAACGGACAGGTAGTTTACGGACACGACGGCTTTGCCGGCGAGCTCGGACACACCACCGCCGTACGCAACAACGGCCGTCAGTGCAACTGCGGCAAGCAGGGTTGCCTCGAGGCATACTGCTCAGCTATCGGAGTTGCCCGCACCGCCCGCGAATGGCTGGAGATGAGCAATGAGCCATCCCTCCTCCGCGAATGCGACCAGATCACTTCCAAGGACGTCTATGACGCAGCCAAGGAAGGCGACGCCCTCGCACTCAAGGTGTTCGAATACACCGGCACCCTCCTCGGCCGCTCCTGCGCAGACTTCGTCGCATTCAGCGCCCCTGAGGCAATCGTATTCTTCGGTGGTCTCGCACGCTCAAAGGAGTTCCTCAACGCTCCTATCGTGAAGGCTCTCAACGACAATGTCCTCCCTATCTGGAGGAACAAAGTCGACGTGGTCTACTCTCAGCTCAAGGAATCTGACGCCGCCATCCTCGGCGCCTCAGCCCTCGCCTGGGAACTGTAGTTCCGCCTGGGAAAATAGAAAAACTGCCCGCTTCACTGCGGGCAGTTTTTTTATTTATCCCTCTACAGAAACAATGGATGAGTAGATTCATTGTTTCTAGAGCTGCCAAACAACACTAAAATGCCACTTTGGGCCTAAAATCAGGTCACAGAAACAATGGAATAGCCAAATCATTGTTTCTGCAAGAAGGAATCGAACTATTCGGAGCAGTGCTTGAAATTTTGTATCGTAACACAAAAAAGAGCGGCCAGCTGAGATTCACATCTTTGCTGGCCGCTTTCCTATATATTAACAACTAAACTAACCGAAATAACTAATAGCAACCTGTGTGCCAAATTCAAAAAGGAAGAAAAAATTATCTCACTTTTTCGATTTTCAGCTGCTGGATCTTACATCCGTCCTCCGCACAATTGACGAAAATCGTCACATTGTAATTGGTCGAACCTGCAGTGAGGACACCCAGGGCGTATTTCATATTGGATTTGGAAGCCGCGTGCTGTATGGTGAACGAAGTCGGATGCACGGTGCTGAAAAAGCGCTTCATAATCTGCTTTGCCTGGTTTTTGGAGGAATCGCTGGTCACATCCTGGACGGTAATCTCCAGATTGTCGTCGAACCAGGCGGAAAGTTTGTCGGCATCTCCGAGTTCCAGATACTTTGCAATCGGAAGGAATGCTTCGTATGACTCCTGGGCGCGACCGAGAACCGGAAGCAGAAGGGCGGCTGCCAATGCTACTATCTTCAAATACTTCATAATTTTCAAATAAAATGTACGGAGCTCACTTATTGCAAATTCCGAGCCACCGCTGTATATTTGCAAGTATATGAAAATCACATTGCTGACAGTCGGAAAGACGGACAAGGCCTGGGTCAAGGAAGGTATGGATATATATATGTCCAGACTCTCCCATTATGTCAAATTCAGCCTCAACGAGATTCCGGAACTGAAGAACGTGTCTGCCCTCAGCAAGGACGAGATCAAGTCCAGGGAGGGAGAACTCATTCTCAAGAACCTGCGCCCCGATGACTTCGTCGTGCTGCTGGATGAACACGGGAAGGAGTACACATCGATGGAATTTTCAAAAAAACTGGAAAATCGGCTCGCCGGGAGCTCCAATGACATAGTTTTTGTGGTAGGCGGTGCCTACGGATTCTCCGCCCCGGTCTATGCCAGGAGCAACTCCAAGATCTCGCTTTCGAAGATGACCTTCTCCCATCAGATGGTCAGGGCGATATTCATAGAGCAGCTCTACAGGGCATTCACCATAATGCGCGGGGAACCTTATCACCACGAATAGAAGAACAATGGACGGATTAAGGGAAATATTGAAGAAGCACTGCCGACCGCTGGCCTTTCTGGCGCTTGCGATCGCGCTGTTCTTTGCTGCAGGCCTGAGCAGAAGCATCACCACGAACCCAAAGAGGGTGGCCGCCAGGGCCGAGAGGAAGATTGAGAAGAGGGTGAAGAAACTGGACGCCTGCATAGAGGAAATGATGCAGGTGAACGGCGATGCCTGGACGGAAATCGCCGGCTTGCCTGACGATATGGTCCTCTATCGCTATGTCTGCGACACCCTCCAATGCTGGAATCACGAGTTCCCCGTGATGAACGACGACATCCGCGCAAGGATGAAGTACCAGCGCATCTCAAGGCCGGAATTCGAATTCAGCACACCTCTTAATAATATAGGTGAAGAACTCTCTTACGTCAACCTGGGGCCGAAATGGTATCTGGCCAAATGGGCCCACAAGGGCGAACTCGTGGAGGTGATCGCAGCCATCGAAGTGATGTCCACGGACGCGGGAGGAGACATCTCATCCCTGAACAGGCATCTCGGCATACCTAAGGATTTCGCAGTCTATCCTATCGCAGGCAATGGCGGCACGATCGTGAACTACCAGGGCCAGGCGATGTTCAGCATCGTCAGCGAAACAGCCACTGCGACCTATCTGTTCGGTGACTCCCCTCTCAGATGGCTCGCACTCCTGACCCTCATCCTGGCCGCGATGCATCAGCTCGCGGTCACCAGGAAATGGCGCGACTTCATCATCGCGGGCATAGTGATCGTACTGGCCTACGCGGTTGCGTCGATCTGGGGCCTGCAGATGCAGGAAAACAGCACCCTTTTCTCGCCGGTGCTGTATGCCGGCCGAGGAATATGGCATTCCTTCGGTCTGCTCATCAGCCTCAACCTGGCGATATTCCTCTTCGTCTATTGCATCTTCCTGATGAGGCACAGGCTGCTGGACAGCGTCAAGGCCAAGCCTGGTTCAATATTTATGTGGATATACTGCTGCTGCATTGTCATCGGTGTGGCAGGCATCATCACCTATCTGATGATATCCACGCACGACCTGATGAGCAACTCGGGCATCACCCCGGAGATTCAGTGGTACAGGGACAACCTGGGCTATTCAGCCCTCGCCCTGTCCTCCTACGGAATGCTCCTGCTGGCGATGATGCTCCTGCTCTATATGCTCTCCCCGGCCATACGCTTCTTCACAGAAAAGAAGATGCGCTTCTTCACGCTCGGAAGCATCTCTGCCGGAGCCCTGGTGTTCACACTGTTCATATTCACGCTGTCCACGAATATGGGCTTCAAGAAGGAACTCAGCAAGGTCAGCGTGTGGGCAAACAGGCTTGCAGTGGACCGAAACCTCGCCCTCGAACTCCAGATTCGCTCAGTGGAGAACGCCATTGCCAATGACCAGTTCATCCCAAGCTTCGCAGACCTCGACGACTGCGCGGGCATCATAGAGAACGAAGTCACAAGCCAGTATTTCGCAAACATCGCGGCCGATTACTTCGTCGCCGTATCCGTCTGCAACAACGACGACCGCGAGTGCAATGCCATCTTCAACAGCAAGCTCGCAGGAGGCACCCAGATTGCACCGGACTCCCGCTTCTTCTGCAACTATGACAACAACGGCCGATCCAGTTATGCGGGCACCTTTATGTTCGTGTCCAAGAACGGCAAGCTGGTGAGGATGCTCGTGGAGCTCGTTTCCCGTGCGAGCAAGGAGGACAACGGCTACTACAGCATCTTCGATATGCTCTCCAAGCCGGGCGACGTGGTTATGCCGGAGATATATTCCTACGCCAAGTTCATAGACGGCCGCATAGCCTCTTATAAGGGCGGCTTCGCCTACCCTACCGTCATCGCCGAGCCTTTCAGCAGCCAGCTGGAGGCGGGAAAGAAGTATTTCAAGAAGGACGGCTATATCCATTTCCTCAAGCAGGTGTCCGCAGACGAGACCATCATAATCTCCAGGCACCTCAGGGGATTTATGGGCTTCGCGACCTCCTTCCTGTCCATCTTTGCCGTCATCTTCCTGATGCAGACCCCTCTGCTCAGATATGGCAGGACCAAGGAAAAGACCGGTCGCCGCACCTTCAAGAGGAGGCTGCGCTGGACCCTTACCCTGACCGTTTCCTGTGCCCTGGTATTCCTGGCGTTCGTCAGCGTGAAGTTCGTCTTCGACCGCAACAAGATCGATTCCGACAATGTGATGTCCGAGAAGATAAGCGCCATCCAGACCATAGTCGAGTCCCGCTGTCAGGGAATCGTGAACCTGCGTCAGGTGGAGAAGACGGAGTGGATGAACCTGCTCCAGAACGTGGCCGGCACAACCAGGTCGGACCTCACGCTCTTCACCCCTTCCGGAGTGGCGTTCGTGTCCACCGTGGGTGAAATGTACGACAGGGCTCTGCTCAACTGCCGAATGGACGGCAAGGCCTACAAGACCATAGTGCGCGACCACCAGAGGATATGCATCAACAGGGAATCCGCCGGCGGCAAGAACTACTACGCCCTCTATGCCCCTATCCTCAGCATCGAGGGACAGACTCTCGCCATCGTCTGCACGCCGTTCAACCGCGATGCGGAGATTATGAGGGACGTGCTTCCTCACGCCATACTCCTGATCATCCTGCTCGTGGCCATCATCATTATCAGCAGCACCGTCGCATCCCACATCATCAACAGGATATTCAAGCCTCTGGCCCAGGTCAGCAGCAAGATGCAGGCTGCCGGCACCTCAGGACTCGAGTACATCCAGTATGACCAGGACGACGAGATTTCCACTCTTGTGGACTCCTACAACCGAATGGTGCACGACCTCGAGGAGAGCAACAGGATACTCGCCCAGAACGAGAGGGAGCAGGCCTGGACGGCAATGGCCCGCCAGGTGGCTCACGAGATCAAGAACCCTCTCACTCCTATCAGCCTCCAGATCCAGAAGCTGATGTACCTGAAGAAGAACAATGACCCGACCTGGACGGACAAGTTCGACGATTCCGCCAGGATCATCATCGAGCAGATACGCATACTCGCCGACACGGCCAACGAATTCTCTACCTTCGCGAAACTCTACACCGAGGATCCGGTGGCGATGAATCTCGACCAGGTGCTCCAGGACCAGATCACCCTCTACAGCAACAAGGAGAACATCGAGATGACCTATCTGGGCTTCAAGGATTCCGACTGGTTCGGCCCTAAGCCTCAGATCATACGCGTGTTCGTCAACCTGCTCACAAACGCGACACAGGCCATAGAAATCCTCCAGAACGACGCCGTCAAGAACGGCAACGAACCGAAAACCGGACAGATACGAATGGAACTGCGCAACGATGCGGAGAACTTCGAGATTTCCGTCGAGGACAACGGCCCTGGCGTCCCAGAGGAGAACCTTTCGAAGATGTTCGAGCCGAATTTCACCACGAAGTCCGGCGGCACCGGACTCGGCCTGGCCATCAGCCGCAGCATAGTAGAGAAGTGCAACGGCACGATAAGCTACAAGAAATCCTTCACCCTGGGAGGCGCCTGCTTCACCGTGAGACTCCCAAAATCCATTCAGAAAGATGCTTAAGGGACTCATCTTCGATATGGACGGCACCGTCGTCAACAACTCCGCTCTCCACATAGAAGCCTTCAGGATCTTCTTCGAACGCCACGGCTGCAAGGAACCTTTCTCCCAGGAATGGTTCGCCCGCCGCAACGAGGACATCCTTATGCACTACATCCCTGAAGAGTGCGAAAAGTACGGTTGGGTAACTCTTTCCGATGAGAAGGAGGAAGTCTATAGGGACACTTTCAAGGACGTGATCAAACCGGTCGAAGGCCTGGTAGAACTCGTGAAGGCAGCCCACGCCGCAGGCCTCAAGTGCTGCATTGGCTCCTCAGCCCCTCGCCAGAATGTGGAGTTCCACCTGGACGTCTGCGGCATCAGGGAGTATATGTGCGACTGGCTCTGTATGGAAGATGTGAAGATAGGCAAGCCCGACCCGGACGTCTATCTGAAATGCTGCTCCAGAATGGGTCTCGACCCATCTGAATGCATAGTTTTCGAGGACGCCACCGCAGGCATCGAAGCCGGCAAGCGCGCCGGCTGCAAAGTAGTAGGCCTCGCCACCTGGAACAGCGTGGAGACGCTGCAGCAAAAAACTGCGGCCGATCTGGTCGTCCGCAATTTCACTGAGTGTCCTATTTCCGAATTGGAAAAACTGGTCTTATAGCACGTAATCATCCACATCCTTGGCAGTGATGGACTTGCCGGAAAGGATGAGGAGACGCTCCACGACGTTGCGGAGCTCACGGATGTTGCCGGTCCAGGAACGGTCGACGAGTTTCTTCATTGCGTCAGGCTCCACCTTGCGAGGCTCCATTCCGCTTTCTGCACACACCTGCTCGATGAAATAGTTCACCAGGAGAGGGATGTCGTTCTTCCTCTGATCGAGATCGGGAACGTTGATCACGATTACGCTGAGACGATGATAGAGGTCCTCGCGGAAGCGGTTAGCGGCAATTTCGGCACGCAGGTCCTTGTTGGTTGCGGCAATCACACGCACGTCCACCTCGATATCCTTGTCGCTGCCCACGCGGGAAAGCTTCTTCTCCTGAAGGACGCGAAGCACCTTGGCCTGGGCTGCGAGGGACATATCGCCTATCTCATCGAGGAAGAGAGTACCTCCGTCAGCCTGCTCGAATTTGCCCTTGTGCTGCTTGATGGCGGTGGTGAAGGAACCCTTCTCGTGACCGAAAAGCTCGCTCTCGATGAGCTCTGAAGGAATTGCCGCACAGTTGACCTCCACGTATGGCTTGTCGGAACGGTTGCTCTGCTGGAAGAGGCTGCGGGCCACGAGTTCCTTGCCCGTACCGTTAGAGCCGAGGATGAGCACCCTGGCATCGGTAGGAGCCACGCGGCTGATCATCTCGCGGACACGTACCATACCCTCCGAATCGCCGACCATCTGCTCGCCTTCGATCTTCTTCTTGACGGCTTTGGCGGCCTTCACGATAGTAGTCTTCTCGGTCGCACGGGTCATAGCGTCGATGATAGGCTGCAGGTCAAAGAGAGGCTTCTCCAGGAAATCGATGGCGCCCTTCTTGAGGCAGGATACGGCCGTCTTGATGTCGCCGTGACCGGAAATCATAATGACAGGAGTGTCGATTTCCTTCTCGCGGAGCTGATCCAGCACGCCCTCGCCGTCCATTCCCGGCATCTTGACGTCGCAGAAGATGATGTCGTAATGGTTCTTCTCTGCCATTGAGATGCCCTGAGGACCTTCAGCTGCAAGTTCCACCTCGTGTCCAACAGTGGTGAGGATGTCACCGAAGGATGACCTCACGTATCTTTCGTCGTCTATGATAAGTATCTTCATAAGCAATTCCTAATAGACTGCAAATATCATCATTTTTTTCTATTTTTGCCTTCTAATGACGACAGATATGACGACACCTGACATTATAATAGCAATCGACGGATATTCTTCCACCGGCAAAAGCTCCTTCGCTAAGCTCGTAGCAGCCGATATGGGATATCTCTACCTCGATTCAGGCGCTCTCTACAGGGGCGTCACCCTCTTCGCCATCGAGAACGGACTCATCGATGAAGACTGCAATATCGAAATGGAAGGCCTGATGAAGGGCCTCGTCGGACTTGACCTGCATTTTGAGAACCACGGCAACGGCACCGAACTCTACACAGGGGAACGCTGCATCGAAAAGGAGATACGCACCCTCGCCGTCTCAGGCAAGGTCAGTCCTATCTCAGCAGTTGCCGAAGTACGCAACTTCGTAGACAGCATTCTCCACGCAGCAGGACGCAACAGGCGCGTGGTGATGGACGGCAGGGACATAGGCACCACCGTATTCCCGGATGCCGAACTCAAGATATTTATGACTGCCGACCCTATGGTCAGGGCACAGAGGCGCGCCAATGAGCTCAAGGCAAAGGGCGAAGAAGCCGATATTATGGAGGTGCTGAAGAACCTCCAGGAACGCGACTACATCGACTCCCATCGCGAGGTCTCCCCTCTTACCCAGGCTCCTGACGCCATCGTCCTGGACAATTCAAATATGACCTTCGACGACCAGATGGTCTGGATCAAGGATCTCATCGAGAAGAAATTCGGAAATGCTTAAAGTTGACATAGATCCCAACTCCGGTTTCTGCGCCGGCGTCATCAGGGCCATCACGAAGGCAGAGGAGAACCTTTCCGAAGGCGGAAGGCTCTACTCCCTCGGCGCGATAGTCCACAATGACGCGGAACTCGGCAGACTCAGCGGAAAGGGACTGGTCACAATCGACAAGGAAGATCTGGGCGACATAGTGGACGCAAGCGGCGAAAGACTGCTCATCAGAGCCCACGGAGAACCTCCTCAGACATACGAGATTGCCAAGGAGAAAGGCTTCCGCATCATAGACTGCACCTGCCCGGTAGTGCTCAAGCTCCAGAAGAGCATACGCGAGACCTGGCAGCGCATTCACTATATGGGCGGAGACGGGCAGATAGTCATATTCGGCCGCGTCGGACACGCAGAAGTGCTCGGACTCGCAGGTCAGATCGGAGGGGATGCCATTGTCGTAGAAGACATCAAAACCCTCACCGAAGCCATCAGGGAAGGACGCGTGGACCCGCACAAGCCGGTGGAGATATTCTCCCAGACCACCAAGAACCCTACCGAATACAGGGAGCTGTGCAACTGGCTCAGGAACGTGATGGCAAAGGCCTGTCAGATGGATGCGGAAAGCTTCGAGAAGCAGCATCTCCTGAACGTTCACAACACCATCTGTTCCCAGGTAGCCTCCCGTCACAGCAAGCTCTCCAAGTTCGCCGCCTCACACAGCATCATCGTCTTTGTCTCAGGCAAGGCGTCATCCAACGGCAAGGTACTCTGCGAACTCTGCAGGGCCAACAACATACGCACCTACCACATCGACTCGGTGGCCGAACTCAGGGAAGCCTGGTTCCGTCCGGACGACAATGTGGGCGTCTGCGGAGCGACCTCAACGCCTAAATGGCTGCTTGAGGACGTTGCGGCACATATAGAAAATTTTTGCAGTTAGCGTCTATTTTTTTAATTTTGCCGCGCATTTAGCACTCCAGCAGCGAATTAGACTGAATTATCAATATCAAAAGAATAAGTATTTATGGCAACAACAGCTGATTTCAAGAACGGACTCTTTATGAATTTCAACGGCAAGCCGGTTTCCATCGTATGGTTCCAGCACGTAAAGCCTGGCAAGGGTCCCGCATTCGTAAAGACCAAACTCCGCAACCTGGAGAACGGCCGCATCCTCGAGAACACTTTCACCGCTGGTGCAAAGATCGAGACCATCAACGTCGAGAGAAGGCCTTACCAGTTCCTCTATAAGGAAGCTGACGGCACCTTCAACTTCATGCACGAAGAGACCTACGAGCAGATCCAGCTCAACGAGGACCTCGTTACCAACGCAGACCTTATGAAGGAAGGCCAGCACGTTGAGATGATGTTCGTTGCTGAGGAAGAGCGCTGCCTTACCTGCGAACTCCCTTCAAAGGTTGAGCTCGAGGTTACCTACACCGAGCCTGCAGTCAAGGGCGACACCGCTTCTACCTCTGCTCTCAAGGAGGCTACCGTTGAGACTGGCGCCATCCTTATGGTTCCTCTCTTCATTCAGAACGGCGAGCACATCATCGTCAACACTGAGACCCGTGAGTACGACTCACGCGTGAAGTAATCTAGAGATAGATCAACTTTGATACACGGTCCGGAGCAAACACGCTCTGGGCCGTTTTCATTATATCCTCGGCAGTGACTTCTTCGACGCGACGCTTTGAGTCTGCATCGTCGGCGACCTTTCCGTAGGCCAGAAGGGTCTTGCCCATAGACAGGCACTGAGTCTCGCCGTTGTCGCCGCTGATGGCCAGCTGACCGAGCAGCTGCTTCTTGGCGGCCTTGAGACGCGCCGGAGAGAGAAGCTCGCTCTGGAGCTTGACAATTTCCCTGTCAATAAGTTTGAGGCAACGCTCGAGATTCTCCTTGTCGCAGCCGAAGCTGACGGCCATAATGCCGCTGTCCTTGTACTGGGTGTAGGAACATTCCACGCCATAGACCAGGCCGTTCTTCTCGCGGAGGACGGCATTGAGGAGCGAATTGGAGGCCGGCCCTCCGAGTATGTTGGCGAGCAGCACCGCAGCCACGCGCTCCTTGTGCTGATAGAGGGACGGGGCGTACGAGCCGAGTATGCAGTTGACCTGATGATTGCGCTTGTTGACCGTCTTGTCGAAGAGCACTGGCTTCACGGCAACCGGAGCGTCTTCTCCCCTGACAGCATCGTCAGAAGCAGCCGGGAAGAACTTCTCGGAAAGCTTCAGCACCCACTTCTCCATCTTCTTCTCGTCCTCGTCAGCCACCACCGTGAATGCCATTGCGGACGGCACGAACTTGTCGCGGACGAAACGCTGGAGCTCCGCGGAATTGATCTTACGGACGGAGGCCGCAGTGCCAAGGATGAGGCCTGAGAGAGGATGATCCTCGAAGAGCATCTGCTCGAAACGGTCATAGATGTCATCGGCCGGAGAATCCTTGTAGGAATTGATTTCGTCAATGACCACGCCCTTCTCAGTCTCTATCTCCTTCTCAGGGAAAGTGGCATCGGTGGCGATTTCGAAAAGCAGGCCCGCAGCCTTCTGGAGATCCTCCTTGAGCACGGTGGCGTGGAGTACTATCTCCTCCTTGGTTGTGTAGGCATTGAGTTCTCCTCCAAGTCTGTCCAGATAGGAATTCACAGCCGTTGCGGAACGATGGGAAGTGCCCTTGAAAAGGGTGTGTTCCACGAAATGAGCGATGCCGGAATGATAGCCGGCCTCGTCACGTGTACCGCATTTTACGCTCAGAGCGCAGTAGCCAACCGAAGAATGGCTCCTGCGCACTGCATATCTGAGACCCGAAGGTGCTTTGCCGAATAACATAGATTACCTGGATGCTGAGACGCGCTTGACATCCTCGGTGAGGAAGCCATTGCCGAACTTCTTGGTGATCTTGTGCTTGCGATAGTAATAAAGGGTGTGGGTCGCGCTGTCGATGAGCATCTTGTAGCAGTAGGAACCGCCCTCTGTGTCGGCAGGAGCGACGGTGAAGCTGACAAGGGTCTTCTCCGCATTTGCGAGGAACACGTCATCCGCATCGTCTGCATCCATTATCTCCATACCACCCTTCACATAGGCCTGCCTTACTGAAGGCATCACATCCTTTGCGAGATCCTCTTCGGCGAAGATGATCCTGTAGCCCTTGGACTTGGCCAGGTTGAGATTGTAGTTGTTGAGGCCTGAATAACCCTCGAGGTCGGTGTCCATAGACTTTGAGACGTGGTCCTGGATGATGTCGAGGAGGGCCGGCAGGAGCACGAACTCCCTGCCGGTGTGACTGTCGATTGAACGGAAAGGAACGGTGACCACCTCAAAGAGGTCATCCACGTTACCGCTGGCACCTATACCGCCCTTGACCAGGGACAGAAACTCGATGCCTGGAACGGCTTCCTTCTCGAACTGACCGCTGACGGTGAGGAGGAAATAATAATCAGGGTTGCTCTTGAGAGACTCATATTCAGCAACGGTGCAGAACTCCACCGGAGAGATGGTCCAGTTGTTCTTGACTGCATTCTGAAGCCTTGCATCGTGCATTGAATTGCCGGTGAGGACGACCTTGGTGGTCTTCTCCTGGAAATCGGCAATCTTCATCTTCATAGTATTGATCTTCGCCTGTGCGAATGATGCCACTGACAAGCAGGCGGCAACGAGGATAGTAATTGCTTTCTTCATAGTACGATATCTTTAAAGCCAGGCAAAGTTACAAATAAAATGCCTACATTTGCGTATTATGTCACAGTATATCGTTTCTGCAAGAAAATACAGGCCCGACAACTTCGGAACGCTGATCGGCCAGGATAATATCGCAAGGACCCTTAAGAACTCCATTCTCAGGGGACAGCTTGCTCACGCATACCTTTTCTGCGGCCCTCGAGGCGTAGGAAAGACCACCACCGCGCGCATCTTCGCGAAGATGATCAACTGCTCCAATCCGAGTGAGGATATGGAGCCTTGCGGCGAATGCGAGTCCTGCCGTTCATTTGCGGAAGGCAGGTCCTACTGCATCCACGAACTGGACGCCGCCTCCAACAACGGCGTCGAGGATATCAAGGCCCTCATCGACCAGGTCAGGGTCGCTCCGCAGGTAGGAAAGTACAGCGTCTTCATCATCGATGAGGTCCATATGCTCTCACAGTCCGCGTTCAACGCCTTCCTCAAGACCCTTGAGGAGCCGCCTGCACACGCCATCTTCATCCTGGCAACCACCGAGAAGCACAAGATACTCCCTACCATCCTGTCCAGGTGCCAAACCTACGACTTCAACAGGATTTCCGTGGGCAACATCGTGCTCAACCTGCGTGACATAGCAACCAAGGAGAACATCACCATCGATGACGAATCCCTCCACATCATCGCCCAGAAGGCCGACGGAGCAATGAGGGACGCCCTCACCATCTTCGACCAGACAGTTGCGTTCTGCGGCACCGACGTAAAATACGCCGACGTGCTCAAGAACCTCAACATACTCGACTACGAGCACTGCTTCTCCCTCGTGGAGAACTTCCTCCAGGGAGACTTCGCCCCTGCCCTGCTCAAATTCGACGAGATCCTCTCCAAGGGCTTCAACGCCCTGCATTTCGTGTCTGCACTCAGCAGCCACCTGAGGGACCTCATCGTGAGCAAGAGCGGCGGACTCGACGCCCTGCTGGAACTTCCTGATTCCCTCAAGAAGCGCTACAAGGAACAGGCGGACCGCTGTTCGCTCAAGTTCCTCTACGACGCCCTCGCCATCACCACCCAGTGCGAAAGCTCCTACAAGGCCAGCATCAATCCGCGCCTCCACATAGAGTTCGCGCTGATGAAGCTCAGCTTCCTGACCAAGGCTCCAGCCGGCCAGCCAGCAGTAGCCGCACCTGCACCAGCACCACAGCTAGCACCAGCTCCAGCACCTAAGCCTCAGCCAGCACCTGCACCAGAGCCAGTTGCCCCTGCACCGGCACCTGTCGAGCCTGCACCGGAGCCAATTGCACCAGCCCCTGCCGCTGAGCCTGTACGCAGGTCCCGCCGCGGTGGAGCCGCAGGCCCGGCCTTCTCAATGAAGAGCATACTCAGCAGCGACGCAGGCGAAGAGAAGAAGGAAGATGCCCAGCGCACTGACGAACCGGGAGAAGAGGAAATCCGCGGAAGGTGGAAGGAATGCGCAGACATCTACCAGGACAAGCCAAGGCTCCAGAATGCAATTCTCTCCTCACAGCTCAGGATGGAAAAGCAGGATGATCTGACTATGCTCACCTTCCTCGTTTCCAATGAAGCCCAGGTCAAGTGGCTCAGGGAAAACGCCCTCGGCAAGCTCGAAGGCAAGCTCCAGGAACTCCTCGGATGGAAGAAGATCAAGCTCGGAGTAGACATCGTCGAAGCAGCCGCAGTGGAGAAAGTGGCATATACCCCGGAAGAGAAATACAAGGAAATGACCGAGGACAATCCGGAAGTTGCGGATTTCATAAAGAATCTTGACGGACACCTCAAATAGCAGTCACTATGAAACTCAGATGCGAAAATCTCGTTAAGAAATACGGTGTCAGGACCGTCGTCAAAGGCGTGTCTATGGAGGTCAACCAGGGCGAAATCGTCGGCTTCCTCGGACCTAACGGTGCCGGCAAGACCACCAGCTTCTATATGATTACAGGCCTGGTTGTGCCGAACGCCGGCAAAGTGTTCCTCGACGACGAGGAGATCACCAACCTGCCAATGTACAAGCGCTCCCAGAAGGGCGTCGGCTACCTTGCACAGGAGGCATCCGTATTCAGGAAACTCTCCGTGGAGGACAACATTATGTCCGTGATGCAGATGTCCAACTACACCAAGGCGGAGAGGAAGGAAAGGCTCGAGTCCCTCATCGACGAATTCAACCTCCACAAGGTGCGCAAGAGCCTCGGAATCCAGCTTTCCGGAGGTGAGAGACGCCGCTGCGAGATTGCCCGCGCCCTCGCCATCGACCCTAAGTTCATCCTTCTGGACGAACCGTTTGCAGGCGTCGACCCTATCGCAGTGGAAGACATCCAGCACATCATCGCGAAGCTCAAATACAAGAACATTGGCGTGATCATCACCGACCACAACGTGGGTGAGACCCTCGCCATCATCGACCGCGCATACCTCCTCTACGAAGGCAACATCCTTCAGGCAGGCACCCCTGAGGACCTGGCCGCAGACGAGGAAGTGCGCACCAAGTACCTCGGCTCCAACTTCGTGCTCAAGCGCTCCGACGCCTTCGAGAAACTCCGCAAGGAACACGAGGGACAATGACGCTCGACAAGTACATACTCGATCACTCAGAGCCTCAGACCGAGGCCCTGGCCTGGCTGCAGAAGCAGACCAACATACGCACCAACCACGCGCGTATGCTGTCCGGCGCGGTACAGGGCAGGTTCCTCAAGATGATAGCTCAGATGACGGGAGCAAGGCGCATCCTCGAACTCGGCACATTCACGGGTTATTCCGCTATCTGCCTCGCTTCAGGACTTCCTGAAGACGGCCACCTGGACACCCTCGAGCTCAACGATGAGCTTGAGGATCTCATTCTCGAGGGCTTCGAAAGGGCTGGGATTGCAGAGAAAATAGAGCTGCACATCGGGGACTGCCGCGACACTCTCAGGCGCTTCGCCCAGGAGGGCGTGGAGGCATACGACCTCGTTTTCATCGACGCCAACAAGAGGGATTACCCCGAATATTATGACTTGGTTTTCCCGCTCGTGAGAAAGGGCGGATGGATACTGGGCGACAATGTCCTCTGGGACGGCAAAGTGGCGGAAGAGCCTATGCCTCAAGACAAGCAGACCGTCGGAATCGACGAATTCAACAAGAAGGTGGTCGCAGACGAAAGGGTGGAATCAGTCATCCTGCCGCTTCGCGACGGCCTCAACATCATCCACAAACTTTAGGCGCATAGCCGAATCGGCGTAACGGACGCGGACTTTGCGGCCGGGATGGCCTATACCCTTTATCTCCCACAAATGAGGAGAACTGAGGCGGCGCATAGGAATGAATTCCTCCTTATGCGCCTTGCGATAATCGCGGTCGTGAGACAGGTTCCAGTCTATGACGGCCTGCACCTCGGGCACTATGGCCTCCGAGCGAGCGGCCTCCACCCAGCCCCTATGCGGCAGACGGACCTTTACACTGCCTTCTTCCGATCCGCCATATACATTTATATATAAGGTAGAATCAGCGGCGTAAGTGACATTGGCCTCGTCCTCGCGACCTACGGCCTTGTAGGACAACTTATACCACTCCGCTTTGCGCACATTGAAATCGGCCACGAAATAGCCTCTCGGCGCCCCGCAGTTCATCAGGGCGTACGGGATGCCGTCGGAGTCCTTCACTCCCCTCCACCAACTGCCGCAGCTGGCGCCGGCAATGATTTCCTCAGCGCCGCAATAACTGTGGCGTCGAACCTGATGGGTGTGGCCGCAGACCATCAGGAGTTTCGGGTGGGATGCGATGGAGCTCGCATTCCACGAAAACGGCACGTGGGCGCAGAGGACGACAGGACCGTCCCCAGGCAGCGTACCTGCCCACCCGTCCACATCATCGACGCAGACGAAGGTGATGCCGCCCATCGTGAACACGGTGTCGGCAGCGTTGACTTCCCTGCAGAACTGTTCGGCAGGATTGTCGTGATTGCCTCGCACGCACACCCAAGGACAGCTCAGGGAATCCAGAGCCGCCACCGACGGGAGCATCAGCGAAGCGTTTTCATTGACGAGATCCCCAAGCACCACGACGAGGTCGAGGTCCTTTCGTCCGCGCAGTTCTTGATAGATGCTGCGTCGCGCGTAGGAGAGTTCGGTCTCGTTGTCCACCTGGGGATCGCCAACGAAAGCAACCCTGAGGCTGCGGGCCTGCATCGCAGGTGCCAGCATCAGGGCTGCTAGAAATATGATGATGAGTTTTCTCAACGTGAAAACTTATTTACTTGCTACGTACATTTCGTACAACTTGGTCTTGTCATTGAACAGACAGAGGTATCCTGTTCCATCCTCAGCAAATTCAACATCGATACCGCAGATCTTTTCTCCAATCTTTGTGATTTGAGTAGGTGCTGCCCAAGAGCGGGTCTTAGGATCGATGTTCCAAACTTTAGCTCCGTACTTGTCTGATACGAAACAGTTAGCCTGAGCTATATATGGATTATCATTTGCATCAAGCGCCATTGCTGCCCAACGCACGCCGTTGCCGTGACCTTCCTCGGCATTGGTGGAAATAACACCACCGACAACAGTCTGAGCCTTGGTTGCGACGTTGTACTTGACCACGGCAGGGACCTTGTCTGCAGTAGCACCGAAGTCAGCATATGCAAACACGTAAACATTACCCTTACTGTCAATGTCAAAGTCTATGCTCTGGTATGTGTACTCAGCTGTTGTGATAGGGGTGACACCATCCACTTTGAGCGGCTTGATTGGACCGGCATACAACTTCCATCCTTCGTCATACTTATAAACGGACATCTGAATATTGCTGAAATCCAGAACCATCAGATAATCTACTCCATTTACCTTTCTTGAAATGGCATTGTAAGTCACGGTTGTCAAGGCCCAATCAGGGAGCTGTACAGGTTTGGTTGCTGCACCGTTTGCATAGTTGGTGAGATAGAGACCACGCTTTGCTACACCATCTGTTGCTGCATTGGCCATACAGCCAAAGAATACATCGGAAGATGAAATTGCAGACACCGGAGTAGAGGTCACAACGTTGCAGGTAGACCTGATGGTTGTTCCAAGGCTGACAAATTTTCCTCCTTCTACCTTTCCATTGGTCTGAAGGGTCTTAGTTTGGTCATAGAAAGACACGAACGCTGTTCCATCCGGTGCAATATCAAGGCCGAAATTGTTACTACGCACCTTCGCAAGCGTATCAGCAGCAGCCTTGAGGTTGGAGCCGTCGAAAGTAAGGAGCATCGGATAGTAGTTGGCTGTAGAAGCACCAGTAACATAGCCGAGCATATATGGTTTTCCTGTCTTTGGACATACCTTCATTATCATCTCAGAACCCATCTTGAGGCTGTCTCCGGCAGCAGTCTTTGAGTATCCGGCATAATTCCATGTGAGGGCAGCAGAGATTTCAGCATTCCTGAGGGAAATCACGTAAGGAGTATAACGACCCTTGCATTCAACTATGATGTCTATTGACTTGTAGAGGTTAATTGTGTCGCCAGACGCAATCTTCGTTCCATCTGCAGCGTACACAACAGCGGCGGTATCTGAGAGAACAAAATCAACTGCCGCCATCTTGAAGAGGCTATCCGGTACCGTAGCGGGAGCTACAAAGTCAATGGTATTGTCAGGGTTCTTGACTTCGAGGTCAACCTCGAGGTAGCTGTTCTTCTCAACTTTCATTGTTGCTGAGACGATAGTTGCAGACTCTTGGCCTGGACCTTCTGGATTGGTTTCGCAAGAAGCAAGGAGAAGGCTTGCCATAGCGAACATTACGAGTGTCTTTTTCATTTTCATTCGTTTTTGTATTTGTTAATAATGAGAGTTTTTCCTGTTTCTAAAGGGCCTGGATACCCCAAAGACACGGCCGGATCTGAGCATGTGACCAGACTGAGCCTGAGAGAATTATTCCTTGCGGCATCTATTTCATGTTTGAGAAAACGGATTCGTATGGTCATTTCGTAAACATCAGGATAAAAAATTACAGATCCCTTAAATGACTCAAATTCATAGTCAACTCCTTCTACGAGCCCATTTCCTGCAACTACTTCATATTTCACCGTCATGATATCAGATCGTTGTACTCCGCTGTAATGAAGATAATAATTGCCGACTAGTTCACCAAACTCGTTTATTGAAGTGCTGGAAGACTTTTCCGAGTCAAAGTAGAGGAAATATGGACCATCATATGATGTAAACTTGTTGCAGGACACCAGCCCCGTCAAGGCAACAAGGATATATATTATACGCCTACTCATTGGATGTCGGATTAGGAGTTATATTCTCATTTGCGGAAAGTTCCACCTGAGGTATTGGCAGCACATAACGCCAGTCAGGATAGGTGATATGCTTCACGGTGGAAGATGTTGTCGAAGGTCGTTCTATGTCCTCGTGACGACGACTAAGGTCGAAGAAACGATGGCCCTCGAAGCAGAGTTCCTTGATGCGCTCCTCGGCAATGACCTTCAGGACATCGCTCTCTGAGAAACTGATCTCGGATGCATCGACGCCTCTGGCGCGGGCCTCCAGGGCCTTTACATCGTCCAGGGCCTCAGAGTTCTTGCCCAGGTGGGCAGCCGCCTCCGCGTGGATAAGATAGACCTCGCTCAGGCGGATGACAGTTGCATTGTAGTACTTCATCTCGTCCTGGGTGGTTTCATCGGTGGTGCAGAACTTCATACACACCTTGCCATAAGTGCCGTATGTCATCAGGCTGGCGCGTATGTCGTCCGCGGTGTATAGACTTGTCACCTTTTCCGAAGGACGGCCTTCCGGACTTTCGTAATAGTAGAAACTCCTGGAACTCCTGCCCTGCTTGTAGCCGTTCAGACGGAAGAGTCCCTCGTCGTCGCTCACGGATGCAGTCTTGCAGAACATATCCACATAATTGGCGCGGCTGGTGAGAGTCTTTGCGGCCATTACCTCGGCAGCCATATCGTATGCCTCCTGCCACTTCTCCATATAGAGATAGACTCTCGCAAGGAGGGCCTTGGACGCGATAGGAGATGCGAAGTACTGGCTCGGGTTATATGAGGCAGGATACTTCTCCAGGGAAGTCCTAAGGTCGGAAACAATGTGCTTGTAGACTGCGGAAACGCTGTTGCGGGAAATCTTCTCGGTCAGACCCAGCACGTGGTCCACGATCGGCACTCCCAGATGGGAGGCATCAGAGGTGAATGTGTAATTCTGGCCGTAGCAGCGCACCAGTTCGAAATGCATCAATGCCCTGACGAAATAGGCCTGGCCCACAACCCTATCCACCAGGTCCGCATCGTGAGGATAGTCCTCACGGAGCTTCGGGGCGTGCTCAATGATCTGGTTGCAGTTGTTGATGACGTTGTAGCCATATTTCCAGAGGTACCCCAGCATCGAAGCCTCATCAGAAGAGGTCCTCATGAAGTTGTAGTAGTACGCCCAGGTGGTGCTGGTCGCCGAAAGGTCGATTTCGTCAGCCGCCAGGGACGGATACATATTCATATACTTGTCATACACAGGCTGCACGAGGCTGTATACGCCGTAGATTGCAGGTTCGAGCGAAGTGATTTCGCTGAAATAGGTCTCAATGTCGCTCTTGCCCACCTTCTCGATCTCGAGGAAGTGGCAGGAGGAAAGGCTCAGGAGAGCCGCTATGATAATCAAAGTCTTCTTCATATCCATATCCTCCTAGATTCCGATGTTGATTGACAGGGAGAAGGTCCTGGTCACAGGATAGCCGTTCATCACAGTCTTGTAGGAGTTGAACTTCCGGCTCATACCCGGGGTGAACAGATAGACGTTGTCACACACGAAGGACAGATCCATAGACCTCATCTTGATGGCCTTCACGACATTCTCCGGCATAGAATAGGTGAAGGTCAGGTTCTTGATGTTGAAATTGGTCTTGTTGTAGAGGAAGCGGTCGGTGTAAAGCGTGGAATGCTGACTGGTCTGCATCACCTTAGGGAAGAGTGCAGACTGGCCAGGAGTGGTCCAGCGATAATAGTACACCTCGACTGCCTGGTTGCCGCCGGTGATGTCATATCCGTCAGCCATATAGTTGTGGGCATAGGACGCGTACGCCCAGCCGCCGATGTTGTAGTTGAGCTGAATGCTGAGACTGAAGTTCTTCCAGCGGAGGTCATTGACCATACCGCCGAAGAAGAACGGAGTGGAAGTCCTTCCGGCAACCCTGTTGTCGTAGCTGTAGGTCTTGGTGAGGTTGCCATCCGCGTCATACCACATTGGAGAACCGTCGGAAGGATCCACGCCTGCCCATCTGATGAGACAGTAGCAGTTGGTGCTGTAGCCCTCCTTCCACACGGTGCTTCCGAAACTGGTGGTCACGCCGTTGTAGAGCTTGGTGATCTTGTTGTCGTTGTGGGAGGCGTTGAAGGTCGTTGTCCAGCTGAAGTCCTTGCGATGTATATTATAGGTGGTGAGGTTGAACTCCACACCCTGGTTACGTATGCAGCCTACATTCGCATAGAGCCTGTCGTCGGAAATGGTCCTTGAGACATAGACCTTGCTGAGAAGGTCGGAGGTGTTGTAGTTATAGTACTCGGCCTCGAAGGCGAGTATGTTCTTGAGTTCGATGCGTGCGCCTATGTTGAACTGGAGGGTGGTCTCCCAGCTCAGGCCCGGGTTAGGCATAGTGCCGAGCACCGCGCCGGAAACGCCCATATAGGAATTGGAGTCACCGTACTGATATGTGCCCGAAGCAACGCTGCCGTCGATGCGGGAGTTGCCCGCCGAGCCGAAGGAAGCTTTCACTTTGAGCATAGTGATGCGGTTGCTGTCGAACCAATGCTCCTTGTGGATGTTCCAGGAAGTACCGAAGGACCAGAAGGTTCCCCAGCGGGAATACTTGCCGAAGACGGAACTGCCATCACGGCGGAAGTTGGCCGAGAAGTAGTAGCGGTGGTCGTAGGAATACTGTCCGCGGAGGAAGTAGGACATAGACCTGGACTGGTTCACATTCGTGTAGGAATAGCTGCTGATGGTGGAGGCATATTCCAGTTCCTTGATGTGGTCGTTGGTGAATCCGGAGCCGCTGATGTAGGAATACTTGTTGCTCTGGGCGTGAAGTTCCAGACCGCCATACACATCCAGGCTGTGGTCGCCGAAGGAGTGGCGGTACTTCACGAGGTTGGAGTTGGTGAAGGACAGATAGGAGGCGTCCTTCTTGGAGGAAGAACCCACCTTCTGACCGTCGCTCTGGCCGTCGAGGGTCTCACGGGAGTAGTAGATGTCCTCGTGGCTGGACTGGTAGTCCACGCCGACGGTGGAGGAAACGCTGAGGCCCTTGATGATCTCCCAGTCGAAGTTGGCGTTGAACTTGGTCACGCCGGTGGTCTGACGGTTGTCGTTCAGTTCGCGGGTAGGCACCTCGTTGTCATAGAATTTCTTCATCACCCAGTCGCCCTTCTCGGCATCCCAGAGCCTGTTGTAGAGGCGGTAGGTGTAGCCGTCATTCTCGTACGGGCTGAAAACCGGGAGGGTCGACAGATACTGCTTGCCCAGAGGGAAGAGATTGTTGATGTTGTAGCTGCCGGAGAGTCCGACACCGATGGTAAGCTGATCCACAGGCTTGAAGGTCTGCTTCATCCTCACAGTGAAGCGCTGCGAGTTGTCCGACTGCACCACGTTGGTGTTGCGGTAGTAGGAGGCGGAAGTAGTGTTCGATGCCTTCTTGGTACCGGATGAAACACCGATCTGCGCATAGAGGTCGGTTCCGAGACCGAGATATTCGCGTGCCCAGTCAGTGGAGGTGGTGCTGTAGCTGTTGTAGTCGTTGTCCTGGAGCGGGAAGTCCTTCATATCATAGCCGGCATTGGTCCAGGCTTCCTTGGCCACGACCATATACTGCTCCGCGTTCATCATCTTGAACATAGTGGTGTAGTCAGGCGCAGCCACGCCGAAGCGCACGCTGGCATTCACCCTCAGAGGAGTGTTGTAGCCGCCGCTCTTGGTGGTGACGAGGATGACACCGTTCGCACCGTTCGCGCCGTAGATGGACACCTGGTCGGCATCCTTGAGGACTGTGATGGACTCGATGTCAGAAGGGTCGAGGTAGGAAAGAGGCGACACGGTGTAGGACATACCAGGCATCTGGTTGTTCTTGTCACCGGTATATTGGATGACACCGTCGATGATCCAAAGCGGCTCATTGGAGGCGCTGAGGGATGCATCGCCGCGGACACGGGTCTCGAACCTGGTTCTGGTGGAGCCGGCCGCATCAGTGTTGCTCTCGATGGTCATACCCGGCACAAGACCGTCCAGGAGGGTGTCCATTCGGGTCTTAGGCTTGTCCTTGAGGGCGTCGGAATTCACCTGGAATGCGGAGCCCACGAGATCCTCTCGGGACTGCTTGGTGCCGTATGCACCGACGATGACAGCCTCGGCAAGGCTGTTCTCATTCTGCAAGGTGACATTGATTTCCCCGGCCTTTTCAACTGTGACTTCCTCCGTCTTCATTCCGAGGTACTGGAAGACCAGCACATAGCTGGAGCCCTCCTTCGGAGCAGCAAAGGAATACTTGCCGTCGAGGTCCGTACTCACTCCGTTCTTAGTGCCCTTCTGGAAGACGAATACTCCTATCAGGGGCTCTCCGCTCTCGTCGGTCACGACGCCGCTCACCTTGCTTTGGGCAAGGAGTCCGAGGGAAGAAAGAGTAAGTATGATTATGAATAATATTTTTTTCTATATTTGTGCAAATGCACAAAATGAAAAAAATATTTATTGACGTGTGATTCTTGCTCCTAATGCGTTCAGTCGCAGGTCAATATCCTCATATCCACGGTCAATCTGCTCGATGTTGCCTATCACGCTGGTACCCTTTGCGGACATAGCGGCGATGAGCAGTGCGATACCGGCACGGATATCAGGAGAAAGCAACTTTCCGGCGCGGAGCTGGAAATTATGGTCGTGGCCTATCACGACGCAGCGGTGAGGGTCGCAGAGTATGATCTCAGCTCCCATATCCTTGAGCATATCGGTGAAGAACAGACGGCTCTCGAACATCTTCTGATGGATGAGCACGCTGCCCTTGCACTGGGTGGCCACTACAAGAAGCACCGATAGGAGGTCCGGAGTAAGGCCCGGCCACGGAGCATCGGCCAAATGCAGGATGGAGCCGTCGAGGAAGGAGTCTATCACATAGCTCTCCTGGGCAGGCACGTAGATATCGTCACCCCTCTGCTCGAGCTGTATGCCGAGGCGTCGGAAAGCCTCAGGTATGATGCCGAGATTCTCGTAGGACACGTCCTTGATGGTGAGGGAACTCTGGGTCAGGGCGGCCATTCCGATGAAGGAACCGACCTCGATCATATCCGGCAGAATTACGTGAGATGCACCGTGGAGCTTTTCAACCCCGGTAATCTTCAGCAGATTTGAGCCTACACCCTCGATCTTCGCACCCATAGCTATGAGCAGCTTGCTGAGCTGCTGTATATATGGCTCGCAGGCAGCATTATATATAGTAGTCTCGCCCTCTGCGAGGGTAGCTGTCATCAGGATGTTCGCAGTACCGGTGACGGAAGCCTCGTCCAGGAGCATATACTTGCCCCTGAGCCTCTCACCTGCTGGGATGGCGAGAGAGAAGGCCTTCTTGTCCATATCGTACTCACAGCTGGCCCCCAGATTGATCATTCCACGGATGTGGGTATCAACACGGCGGCGGCCGATCTTGTCTCCGCCCGGCTTAGGGAAATAGGCGTGTCCGAAGCGCGCGAGGAGCGGTCCGACGACCATCACTGAGCCACGCAGGGAGGCACATTTGCCCACAAAATCGTCACTGGAAATATACGCCGGATCAATCTTGTCCGCCTTGAAAGTGTATTTGCCCTTCTCGTGGCGGGTCACCTGCACTCCCATTCCCTCGAGGACCATAATGAGGTTCCTGACATCCACGATCTCCGGAATATTGGAAATAGTAACCGCCTCGTCGGTGAGGAGTACTGCACTGATCACCTCGAGAGCCTCGTTCTTGGCTCCCTGAGGGCGTATGGTGCCACTGAGCTTGTGGCCGCCTTCTACTACGAATGAACTCATATCTTAAAACTGAACTTCTGAATAAACGAAATATTAGAGATGCTCTACCTCACAGGAGAGGCTGATTCCGAATTTCTGCTTGACGCTGGAGCGTATCTTGTCCTCGAGGGCTACGATTTCCTCCGGGAGAGCGCGTCCGGTGGCATTTATGAGCACCAGCGGCTGCTTTTCCCAGACGCCTGCGTTGCCGCTGCGGCGGCCCTTCCATCCGCACTGCTCGATGAGCCAGGCTGCTGGAATCTTGACCATACCGTCGCCGGCATCATAGTGCGGCACCTCGGCACCTGCGGCAGCCTTTACCACTGCGTCGTACACCTCGGCAGTCACTACCGGGTTCTTGAAGAAACTGCCCGCGCTGCCCACTTTGCCGACCTCAGGAAGCTTTTCCTTACGTATGGCGGTCACGGCCTCGCGCACCTTCAGCGGAGTCAGCTCAGGATCCTCCTTGAGAGCGGAGAGAGCCTTGCTGTAATCGAGCCTCGGCCTTGGCTGCCTGGAGAGCGCGAACACCACGTGGGTGATGATATATCTGTCCTTGACCTCAGGGGTCTTGAAAAGGGACTCGCGATAGCCGTAGGCACATTCGCTGACGTCGAATTTCACGAATTCCTCCTCCTCGATGTCATAGGCATAGACGGTCTTGATGATGTCCTTGGCCTCAACGCCATAGGCTCCGATGTTCTGGACAGCGGCAGCGCCCACTTCGCCGGGAATATAGGAGAGATTCTCCGGTCCCCAGAGGCCTTCGGAGGCAGCCCAGGCGCAGAAATCGTCGAAGACTACACCTGCTCCCACGGACACGTGGTCGTGAGGCAGCTTCTCGATGAAATTGACCTTGGAATGCAGTATGGTGCCCTTGAAGTCCTGGGTGAACAGCAGGTTGGAGCCTGCGCCAATATGCTTCACCGGTTGGAGCATCTCCTCGAAATCGAGTTCGAAGAGGTCCGCCACGCTGTCGTATTCGAT
The DNA here is from genome assembly GCA_002314885.1 of Bacteroidales bacterium UBA1745. Classification (GTDB taxonomy): domain Bacteria; phylum Bacteroidota; class Bacteroidia; order Bacteroidales; family UBA932; genus Cryptobacteroides. The sequence continues at coordinate 39,784 of DCHT01000034.1, forward strand.
GAAACTGCGACAGCTCACTGCCATACGGAAAGTGTTCTTTCCGCTGAGGTCCTTGCTGTATTCCTTAGTTATCATATCTGCTGATTTCCGATTAAAGTCCTGCCCAGGAACCATTCCCTGACATCAGACCACTTATAATATGGCCCCTCCACCGGAGTGAGAGCCGGGATGGAGGTCTCGCGGCCGTTGTGGACGAACTTCACGAGCACGGGACCGCGACGGCTGCGGTAACAGACCATAACCAGGTTGGTGGCCATAGTCATATCCATTGAAGAATTGAAGTACTTGTCGGCCTCGGCAGTCGGCACCTGCCTGTCGAAATGGTTTATGCCCATCAGGGACAGCAGAGGCATCATAGATGTGTCGTGACCGAAGCGGAGATTAGCCGCGAGAGCCTCGCGAGGCTTGGCTGCGATTGCGGCATCGGCCTCCTCCACCCACCTTACCAGGAGGGAATCCATCCTGTGGATGCGCCAGTCACCGCTGAGAGTAGAATTGCAGTGACCACCCCACATCTTATTATTATACAGACGGCATATCTCCTTGTATTCCTCCTCATTGAACAGAGCCATCGCATCAATTCCGCTCTCAGGGGCGTATGCAGGCACCATAGAGGCGTTGGTGTAGATGACTTCGCATATCATATAGGCGCTTCCGGCAAGGCGCACGGCCTCGTCCGGATCGGTGAAGAGGCTGCTCAGGAAGGGCTGCCAGTCGAATCCCTGCGGCCAGACGGCCTCAATGTCAAGCCTTGCGCCGTGAGTTGCCTTCTTGACTTTCAGGTTGTTCACCAGCCAGGAATATATCACTTCCGAACTGTCTATCTCATAACTGAGTTTCGGGAATTCTGAAGAGAGGCCTGCCGTGAAGTTCTGCATACTGTGGATGCAGCGCGGCAGATAACTGCAGTCGACCTTGATGTTGCGGCGGCCCCTGAATACCTTCGGCCAGCGGCTGCCCATCCATCGTCCGAGTTCCCGGTGTTCCATCTCGCCTGCTGAGCAGAGATCGCCCATAGGGCTGTTCGTCGTGAGGGTGTCGAGGGTACGGAAGGCATTGATGGCCCACTTGCCCTTTTCGGTCAGCAGGCCGGCCTCTTCGGCTGGCTCCAGGTAATTGACCGGATTGAGCAGGTAGCCTCGGTCCACCGGATAGCGGGAGCCGTGGCGTCCGTAATGGCTGATATAAAAAGGCTTGTAGCCCCTAGGCGCCTTGGTGTCCGGGCCGCTGAGGGACATATCGTAGTTGCGATAGACTCCCCTATACTCGTCGCGGTCGGTCTGGCGCTGGGCAAAAGCAGTTACGGTCCCGTGCATCAGGCACAGAACCGCAACGACCAAAGTGAATCTGCTAGCCGATTTCAGCACCATTAGTCAGGGTTTCCTGAGGGGTGATGAAACGCATCTTGCCGTCATTCTGGCGAGCCATCAGTATCATACCCTTGGACTCGATGCCACGGATTACGCGAGGTGCGAGGTTTGCCAGGATGCATATCTGCTTGCCGACCATCTCTTCAGGAGAATAGTACTCTGCGATGCCGGAAACGATGGTGCGCTTGTCGATGCCCGTGTCGATGGAAAGCTTGAGCAGCTTGTCGGTCTTAGGCACACGCTCGGCTGCCAGGACGGTAGCAGTGCGGATATCCATCTTCTGGAAATCGTCGAAAGTGACTTCCTCTTTCTGAGGGGTCACCTGCTTTGCAGCCTCAGCCTTGGCAGCGGCCTCGCGCTCTGCACGGATGGCCTCGAGGCGGTCGAGCTGCTTCTGGATGGCCTCGTCCTCGATCTTTGCGAAGAGAAGCTTAGCCTCACCGAGCTGATGTCCCACAGGGACGATGTCCTCGCGGCCGAGGTCCTCCCACTTGAGGTCCAGGCCGAGCATATCCTTGAGCCTTCCGCAAGCAAACGGAGTGAACGGCTCGAAGGCGATTGCAAGGTCCGCACAGATCTGGAGGCAGACGTTGAGAATAGTTGCCGTACGGCCCATATCGGTCTTGGCAACCTTCCAAGGCTCTGCGTCGGAGATGTACTTGTTGCCGACGCGGGCGATGCTCATTGCGTCCTTGAGGGCCTCGCGGAAATGATATCCCTCGATGTTCTTCTCAAGTGAAGCGCGGAGTGCAGGGATCTCTGCGAGAGCCTCCCTGTCTGCGTCGAGGAGTTCGCCGCAGGCTGGAACCTGACCTCCGAAATATTTGTGGGTGAGCACGAATGCACGGTTCACGAAGTTGCCGAAGATGGCCACGAGCTCGCTGTTGTTGCGGGTCTGGAAATCCTTCCAGCTGAAGTCGTTGTCCTTGGTCTCAGGAGCATTTGCGGTGAGCACGTAGCGGAGGGCATCCTCCTCTCCAGGGAAGTCCTGGACGTACTCGTGAGCCCACACTGCCCAGTTGCGGGAAGTGGATATCTTGTCGCCCTCGAGGTTGAGGAATTCGTTGGATGGTACGTTCTCAGGCAGGATGTAGCCGTCGCCGTATGCCTTGAGCATTGCAGGGAAGACGATGCAGTGGAACACGATGTTGTCCTTGCCTATGAAGTGCACGAGCTTGGTGTCCTCAGACTTCCACCACTGCTCCCAGGAATCAGGGAGGAGTTCGATGGTGTTGGAGATATATCCGATAGGTGCATCAAACCACACATAGAGAACCTTGCCCTCTGCGCCTTCTACCGGAACGGGCACGCCCCAGTCGAGGTCGCGGGTCACGGCGCGTGGCTGCAGACCGCCGTCGAGCCAGCTCTTCACCTGACCATAGACGTTTGGCCTCCACTCCTTGTGGCCTTCGAGTATCCACTCGCGGAGCCACTGCTCGTAGTCCTGCAGAGGCAGGTACCAGTGGGTGGTCTTCTTCTTTATAGGTTCAGCGCCGCTGAGTTTGGACTTAGGATTGATGAGTTCCTCAGGGCTGAGGGTGCAGCCGCACTTCTCGCACTGGTCACCGTATGCTCCCTCCGAACCGCACTTAGGGCAGGTGCCCACGATGTAGCGGTCTGCAAGGAAGGTCTTGGCCTCGGGATCATAGTACTGCTCGCTCTCCTTGGTTATGAACTTGCCGGAGTCATAGAGCTTCTTGAAGAACTCGGAAGCATTCTGCTCGTGCACCTTGGAGGAAGTCCTGCCATAGATGTCGAAGTTGATGCCGAGGGCCTTGAAGCTGCCGTCGATGATGTTGTGGTACCTGTCCACGATGTCCTGAGGGGTACAGCCCTGCTGGCGGGCCTTGATGGTGATAGGCACACCGTGCTCGTCGGAGCCGCACACGAAAAGCACGTCACGTCCGCGCAGGCGGAGGTAGCGCACATATATGTCGGCAGGCACGTACACGCCTGCAAGGTGGCCGATGTGTACCGGGCCGTTCGCATACGGAAGGGCGGCGGTAACGAGTGTTCTCTTGTAGTCTTTCATATCTTGTATAATTCTTTTTGCAATGCTTTGCGCTTCACGGACAGGTTCCTGACGGTCACCAGAAGGGCCATCACGTCGGCCCCAGGCTCCTTCATCTGTTCGCGGCAGCGGATCTCCTTCTGTTCCAGAAGCTTGTCCTGATAGAGCAGGAGGGACTTCGGAACGCCCTGGAGTACGATTGTGGCCTCATTGGTCATAGAGTCCTTGAGGCTCCTCTCAGTCACTTCGTGCTGGCGGGAGGTGAGTTCCGCCACACAGGCTGCGACACCCGGAGTCTCGCTCATCACGAGCCTGCGGAGTATCTCTTCCTGGGAGAGTCCCTCGTCGTAGAGGACGAAGTACTCGTCATAGGTGCTGGCATAGGCCGGCACGGTCAGAACGGTGTTGTCCTCGCTGAGGGAACCGTCGATGAAGTCGGCGACGGTCACAGGCGGGTCCATATAGAACTTGTGGCCGGTCGGGAACTTCATTGCGTCCAGTCCGTTGTTGAGGATGAACTCCATAATGCTCTTCTCAGCCGGCTGAAGAGGCGATGCGACCTCAACGGTCTTGGTCTCTCCTGGCTGAGGGGCCGGGGCTTGCGGCTTTTCGAGCTTTTCCAGGGCCTTCTTGCGCTTCCACTGCTCCTCCTTTATATTTGCGACGGTCAGTTCGACGCGCTGCTTGATGGATTCCCTGTCGAAGGACAGTCTCTTGGAACAGGCGTCGATATAGACTGCCCTCTTCACAGCATCCGGAATGAGGGCGATGGTGTCGGCGATGTCACTGATCACCCCGGCCATCTTGAGAGGATCGTCGCCGACATCCTCGAGCAGCACATCTATCTTGAAGTTGATGAAGTCACGCTCGTGGGCGGCGAGGAAGGCCTGAGCCTCCTCGAGGGTGTGCTCCTTGCAGAAATCGTCCGGATCCTTGCCGTCAGGCAGAACCACGACCTTCACGTCCATTCCCTCCTGGAGCACCATACCCACGCCCCTGAGGGCGGCGTGTATGCCTGCGGAGTCGCCGTCATAGATGATGGTGACGTTGTTGGTGAAGCGCTTGATTCGGCGGATGTGATCCACCGTGAGGGCCGTACCGCAGGAGGCGACTGTGTTCGTGATGCCCAGCTGGTGCATTGAGATCACGTCTATGTTGCCTTCCACGAGTATGCACTTGTCGGCCTTGGCAATCGCGCTCTTGGCCTGGAAGAGGCCGTAGAGCGTCTTGCTCTTGACATATATCTCAGACTCCGGAGAGTTGATGTATTTGCCTATGTTGCGTTCCTTGTAGTCGGAGAACAGAGTCCTGCCTCCGAAGGCCACGACGCGGCCGCTGTCCGAATATATAGGGAATATGGCCCTGTCGTGGAAACGGTCGTAGAGGCGTCCGTCCTGAGTCTGGATGCAAAGGCCTGTGGCCACGAGATACTCCTCCTTGTAGCCGGCTTCGCGCGCTGCCTTGAGCAGGCCGCTGCGGTCCGACGGAGACCAGCCGAGGCCGAATTTCTCTATTGTGGCCTCCTCCATTCCGCGGGAACGGAAATAGTTGTAGCCGAGAGCCCTGCCCTCGCCGGACTTGAGCTGATCGGCAAAGTACTTCTGGGCGAATTCGGAAACCAGATAGAGACTCTCGCTCCTCTGACGGGCTGCGATGGTCTCCGCATCCTCTTCCTCCTCGACCACTTCGATGTGATATTTCCTCGCCAGATAGCGGAGAGCCTCCACATAGCTCATATTCTCGTGCTCCATCAGGAAGTTCACGGAAGAGCCGCCCTTGTGGCAGCCGAAGCAATAGTAGAAGCCCTTGGCAGGCGAAACTGAGAAGGACGGGGTCTTCTCATTGTGGAAAGGACAGCACGCAAGGTAATTGGCGCCCTGCCTCCTCAATGAGACGAAGTCGCCAATCACTTCCTCGACCCTGACGGTGTCAAGGATCTTCGCTACCGTTTCCTGTGGGATCATTTACTGTTCGTCGGCGGTTTCAACTTCTTCGACAACTTCAACTTCCACGGTAGGGGCAGCAGCCTCAGCCATAGACTTGAGAATCTTCTGAATGCGCCTCTGGGCTACCAGGTCGGCGATTGCATAGATGATGAGAGTAGCGCCGGTCATATATCCAATCACTGCATCGAAGTTCTGCTTCTTCCAGAAGAGCAGCACCAGGGCGCCGCAGATTGCGACGATCGAAGGCAGGAGGAAGAGGGCCGGAGAAACCTTGACCATCTTGGAAGTGCTGGCCAGAAGGACCACCTGATAGAGTCCCACGAAGAGTGAGATCACGCCTACGAGGAGTGCGAAGATCTTGGAGATCTGAGCGGAGAAGCTGAAGAGCGCGATGCCCACGAGTATGGACATAATGGCGCTGGAAAGCATCCAGACGGTAGTGGCGGTCCAGGTCTTGCCCTCAGTCTTCCTCTTTGCGACGAAGGCGTTGACAAGCAGGACTACACCCATAATGGCCACGGCCACGCCTGCAGCCTTGACTACCATATTCCAGGCATTCTCACGCAGCAGAGCGGCGAATGCAATGAAAACCAAACCGAGCACAAAGGCCACCAGGGACCTCATATAAGTGCTTCTTTTATTCTTGAAACCGAATGTAATCATAATATGTCTCTTAAAAAGCCTGCAAAAATAGAAAATAAATACGAAACTAGTTGGCCACTTCGCACATAAACTTGAGCCTTACGAGGCGAAGTTCCTCCTCGGTATAGACATCTCCGAGTTCGTCGATGGCCTCCTCCATATGATCGGTCTCGGCATTGCGGAAATAGTCGTAGATTTCCTCCACATCGTCGTCATCCATCATCTGCTCCACGGCATAGCTGAGGTTCAGGTTGGTGCCGGAATAAACGATGGATTCCATCTCGTCGATGAGTTCGAGCAGATCCCTGCCCTGGGCCCTCGCGATGTCCTCCAGAGGGAGTTTGCGGTCTATGGCTCGGATGATCTCGACCTTGTGGGCGGACTTGCTCGCGATGGAGCGGATGACCATATCCTCCGGACGCTCGATCTCATTGTCCTCGACATACTTCCTGATGAGCGAGAGGAATTCAGCGCCATATTTCTTGGCCTTGCCTTCGCCGACGCCCTGACAGCGCATCAGTTCCTCCGTGGTGAACGGATACATTATCGCCATATCGTCCAGGGACGGGTCGCTGAAGATGATCCAAGGCTGGAGGCCCTTCTTGCGTGCCATATCCTTGCGGAGGTCCTTGAGCATAGCAAGGAGCACTGGGTCGCCGCTCTCGCCGACTGCCTTCGGAGCCGGATCGTCGTCATCGTCGTCGTCATCCGAAATGGCGAAGGAACGCTCCTCGGTGAGCATCAGAGGCTCGTGGGCGAGCATGAACTTCTCGCCTTCCTCGGTCACTGAAAGCAGGCCGTAGGACTCGATTTCCTTGTCCAGGAGATGCAGGACGACGCCCTGGTGCATAATGCCGTACCAGAACTTGACGCTGCGGTCCTTGCCCAGTCCGAAGAAAGGAGACTCGTCCTGATGGTAGGACTTGATGATCGAATTGGCCTCGCCCGCCAGGATGGAAGCCAGCTGCTCGGCCTTGAAGTGCTCCGGAAGGGACTTGATGAGCTCGATGACGAGCCGCATCTCCTCGCGGCCGTCGAAGCGTTTCTTAGGATGGAGACAGTTGTCGCAGCTGCCGCAGTTGCAGTTAGGATAGTCCTCGCCGAAATAGTTCAGGAGCATCTTGCGGCGGCACTGGTTGGACTCGGCGTAAGCCATAGTATCATTGAGCAGCTGCCTTCCGATCTCCTGTTCGGCCACCGGCTTGCCCTGCATGAACTTCTCCAGTTTCTGGATGTCCTTTTCGCTGTAATAGGTGATGCAGAGGCCTTCCTTGCCGTCTCGGCCGGCGCGACCGGTCTCCTGATAGTAGCCCTCGAGGCTCTTCGGAATGTCGTAGTGGATGACAAAGCGCACGTCCGGCTTGTCTATGCCCATACCGAAGGCGATGGTGGCCACGATGACATCCACCTCCTCGTTGAGGAAGCGATCCTGATTGTCTGCACGCACCTTCGCGTCGAGGCCTGCGTGATAAGGCAGGGCCCTCACGTCGTTGACGCTCAGGAAGGATGCGAGCTCCTCCACCTTCTTGCGGCTGAGGCAGTAGATGATGCCTGACTTGCGTGGATTCTGGCGTATGAACTTCACGATATCCTTCTTCGGGTCGGTCTTGTCGCGTACCTCATAATATAGGTTCGGACGGTCGAACGATGACTTGAAGACGGCTCCGTCGAGGATCTTGAGGTTCTTCATAATGTCGCTCTGCACCTTCGGCGTGGCAGTAGCGGTGAGCGCAATGAGCGGTGCGGGACCGATTTCGTCGACAATCGGACGTATGCGGCGATACTCAGGACGGAAGTCGTGACCCCATTCTGAGATGCAATGGGCCTCGTCCACGGCATAGAAGGAAATCTTGAGTTCCTTCAGGAGAGCGATGTTCTCGGCCTTCGTGAGCGACTCCGGAGCCACATAAAGCAGCTTGGTGACGCCCGAGAGGAGGTCGTCCTTGACCTCCTGGATCTGAGCCTTTGAAAGGGATGAGTTGAGGAAGTGGGCAATGCCTTCCTTCCCGGCCTCAGTGAATCCGCGGATTGCATCGACCTGGTTCTTCATCAGGGCGATGAGCGGAGAAATCACGATGGCAGTGCCGTCCATAACCAGCGCCGGAAGCTGATAGCACAGCGATTTTCCGGCACCCGTAGGCATAAGCACAAAAGAGCTTCCCCCCGAAACAAGGTGGGAGATAATGGCCTCCTGGTCGCCTTTGAAGGCATCATAGCCGAAGAATTCCTTCAAGGTCGAACGGAGTATTTCAGAATCAATGCTCATATACGCAGTATATTTTCATCTAAATTAGCGAATATTTTCTCGTAAACAAAAAAATTGCGATATTTGTCACGCCCTGAAAAGGAACAATTTTTTAAACACAACAAATAAATGAAAACAGCAAGATTTTTTGCAGTTCTCGCAGCTGCAACAATGGTCCTCGCTTGCGCCCCTAAGGCAAACGTGGACGACCCAGAGGCAGCCGCTGAGGCAGCCATCAACGCCGCTGAAGAGCAGGCTAACACCAAGCTCAGCGACCTCCTCCCTAGCAAGAGCCTCACTGACTCCGTAAGCTACCTCGTAGGCTTCAACTTCGGTTACTTCATCAAGGCCAACAACTTCGGCGAAGACCTCAACTACGCTCAGATCAAGAGGGGTATGATGGATGTCATCAACTATGACGGCGATATGCACGACCCTCAGCTTGAGACCAAGTTCAAGATCGACCCTAACCTTATGAACGAGCTCTTCGGCAAGTACATCCAGATGCAGAGCGAGTACAAGGCTGAGAAGAACAAGAGGAACGGCGAGACCTTCCTTGAGAAGAACAAGAAGAAGAACGGTGTGATGGTTACCGAGAGCGGTCTCCAGTATCAGATCGTTGCAGAAGGTGACGGCGAGGCTATCAGCGAGAACGACACCCTCGAAGTTTACTATGTAGGTACCTACATCGACGGCAAGGAGTTCGATTCCTGCAAGGAAGAGGACGGCAAGGATCCATTCCAGTTCCAGCTTTGCGGTGGCAACGGTTACCGCGGTGGTGTGATCGCAGGTTGGGTTGAAGGTCTCCAGTACGCAAGCAAGGGCGGTGAGATCAACCTCTACATCCCTAGCGAGCTCGCATACGGCAGGGGCTCATATCAGATGGAGCCTAACCAGACCCTCGTATTCAACGTCAAGGTCGTTGACGTGAAGAAGTACGTAGAGCCTGCTGCAGAAGAAGTTGCTGAATAATCCGGAGGAACCAGATTATGGCATTGGAACTTGAATGCAACATCGTAAAGAAGCTTGACGTCGTAAACGGTCAGTCAGCTCGCGGTCCTTGGGCAAAGCAGGAGTTCATCGTGCAGTACCAGGACGGCAACTACCCAACCCAGCTCGTTATGAACGTATGGGGCGCTGACAAGGTTGCTGACCTCGGTCAGTACAACCCTGGCGACCGCGTCAAGGTTTCCCTTACTCCTTCAAGCCGTGAGTTCAACGGCCGTTGGTATACCGACATCCGCGCCTGGAAGATCGAGCGCGCAGCAGCTCCTGCACCCGCAGCAGCCGCTCCCGCTCCAGCAGCCGCCCCTGTCGCACCAGCCGCTCCTGCAGCCCCTGCAGCACCTGTTGCTCCAGCCGCTCCAGCAGCCGCAGCCATCGACCTCTCCGACGCAGGAGACGACGACCTCCCATTCTAAGATAGGTCGTCAATAGACAAAAATAGCCCCTCAGGCGTAGCCGAGCGTTTTTCTCCGCGAGGCGGCCTGAGGGGCTTATTTTGTCTTTTATTACTCCAACAGTCACGCAACTCGTGACTGTTGGCGCTGATATTATCTAAGTCCGCGGGCGCGGAGGAGAGCGGAGGCGTCAGGATCGGCACCGCGGAAGTTGCGGTAGAGGGTCATTGGCTCCTCGGAAGAACCCTTCTCAAGCACGTTGCGGCGGAAGGACATTGCCGTCTCGCGGTCGTAGATGCCCTTCTGCTTGAAGAGTTCGAAGGCATCCTTGTCGAGCACTTCTGCCCAGAGGTAGCTGTAGTAACCTGCAGAGTAGCCTGAGCCACCGAAGATGTGGTTGAAGTAGGTGCTGCGGTAGCGAGGGATGATTTCGCCCACGAGACCCATTTCCTCACAGCATTTCGCCTCGAAGGAATCCACGTCGATGCCTTCGATGGAGCTCAGTTCGTGCCATTTCATATCGAGAATGCTGGCGGCGCAGAGTTCGCCGGTGGTGAAGCCCTGGTTGAAGTTGGCGGCGGCCTGGATCTTGGCTACGAGCTCGTCAGGAATGACTTCCCCGGTCTGCCAATGGAAGGCGTAGGTGGCGAGGCATTCCTTCTGGAAGGCCCAGTTTTCGTTGATCTGGGACGGAAGCTCCACGAAGTCGCGCTTCACGGAAGTACCGCTCACTCCCCTGTAGCTGCACTGGCTCAGAAGGCCGTGGAGGGCGTGGCCGAACTCGTGGAAGGCGGTCTCCACCTGATCGATGCTCAGGAGTGAAGGATGGCCGTCACAAGGTCCGTTGAAGTTGCAGATATTCACGATGACAGGACGCACCTGATTGCCGTCCACATCCACATACTGGTCGCCGAAATTGCTCATCCAGGCACCTGCACGCTTGGTTTCGCGGCTGAAGTAGTCGGTGATGATGACGCCGATGAGGCTGCCGTCCTCGTCGCTTACCTTGAAGGCCTCGGCCTCAGGATTGAAGAGGGCAACTCCCTCGATAGGCTCGAACTGGAGGCCATAGAGGCGGCTTGCATTGCCGAAGATGCCGGCACGTACATTCTCCATCACAAAATACTGCATAGCCTCGCTCTCGTCGAGGGCATAGCGCGCACGGCGCACCTTCTCGGCATAGTACATATAGTCCCAAGGCTGTATGGTGCTGCCCTCAGGAAGAAGGCCAGCTGCCACATCCTGGTCCATAACGGCCTGCATATCGGCGATTTCCTCCTTTGCACGGTCCATTGCGGCCGTCATAATGTTCTGGAGGAAGGCATCCACGGTCTGAGGATCGTGGGCCATCTTGTCGTCGAGAATCTGAGCGGCAGGAGTATCGTAGCCGAGGAGTTTGGCCTTCTCGATGCGAAGTTCCATCGTGCGGAGAAGATTGGCCTTGTTGTCATTTGCGTTGCCATTGTTGCCGCGCATCGAATAGAGCCTGAACATCTTCTCTCTCAGGGCACGGTCCTCCACGGTAGCCATCTCGTCGTAGTAGTTGGACACTGAGGAACCGATCTCTGCCTTGTAGGCATTGCTCTCCGCGAGGAGGTTGTTGCCGAAGGAGAGGCTGAGGCTGGAAAGTTCGCTGTTGATCTCGCGCAGACGCGCCTGAGAGGCCTCGTCGAGACCGATGCCGTTCTTCTCGAAGCCCTCGTAGCAGTCCTTGAGCAAGCACTGCTGCTCACGGGTCAGTCCGCTCTGGTCGGCCTCCCAGACAGCCTTGACGCGCTCGTAGAGATCCTTGTTCATATTGATGGAGCTGGAGTGGTCGGAGAGGATAGGAGTTGCCTTCTCTACCACCTTCTTGATAGCGTCGGTAGCATCGCTCTCACTCACATTGAAGAGCACGCCTTCTACCTTTGCGAGGAGTTTGCCGCTGCGGTCGAGGGCGGCGACGGTATTCTCGAAATCAGGAGCCTCAGGATTGTCTATGATGGCCTGGATTTCGGCATTCTGCTGCTCGATGCCGGCCTTCACAGCAGGCATATAGTGACAGATCTTGATCTGGTCGAACGGAGGGATGCCGTATGGGGTGTTCCACTCCTCCATAAAAGGGTTCTGGGCACAGGAAGCCATAGCAAAAAGTGCAATTGCAGGGATGATTATTCTTTTCATATATATAATAATAGTAAGGCCCGACTGTCAGCCGGGCCTTTTATTTTACTTGTAAAGAGGAGTTCCGTCCGAATAGGTGAAGTCGTCAAGGGAGTTGACCGTAATCTGTACGCCACCCTGATAGAAGGTGAAGATACCGGTTACGTTGATGGTCTTTGCTCCGCTGAGCACGTCCTCAGGAATCTCGTAGTCGCAGAACTTGCTGAAGCCGCTGGTGCGGATCTGGATGTCCTTGCTGCCGAGCTTGAAGTACTGGGTCACGCTGTAGGCGGCCTTCTCGATGCCTGAGTATGTACCGTCCTCACCTGCGAGGCTGCCCACGGTGATGTAGGAACCATCCTCGTATGTAGGATAGGTGCTGCCGCTTCCGACCTTGCAGGCGTCCCATACACCGGACTTGATGTACTCGATCATCTTGCTCTTGGACATAGCCCAGGTGGTGATGCCACAGGTTGGGTCAGCCGCATTGTTGGATGAAGAAAGGAATACGCGGTTGGTAGCGGCCTTCTTATCCTTTGTTGAGTCAAGGTAGAGAAGCACGAACACTTCCTTGCCGTAAGTGATGTTCTGGATGGTCACGAGACTGCCCACGAGGTTGCTGCTGACCTGGGTGGCGGACTTGCCGTCAGGAAGGTCGGATGCAGAAGAAATCACCTTCGGAGTAACCTTCTTGATGTCGGTAGGGTCACCACGGAGAATGTGCGAGTCGATGATGAGCGGAGACTCGAGATATGAGGTCTCGTAGGAGCCTGAAGGGTCGTTGAATCCGAGCTGGATCATACCCATTCCGCCGTAGCTGCCGTCCTTGTAACCATACATTCCGAGAGTGAGGCCGTCGCAGTCAATGTAAACGGTCTGACCTTCGAGATAGTCATTGTAGAGGCCATTCTTGCCGGCTTTGATCTCGATGCCGCCGGTCTCGTCCTGAATGTAGAAACTCTTGTAGAAGTTGCCAGGCTGGTCGGTAGTAGAAACACGGCCCTTGATGATGGTCTCACCCTTGGAGCCGAGGAGGATAGGGTTGCCTACCTCATACTGGGCACAAACCTCAGCGATGGTGCTGATCTTGCCGAAGTCGCTGTCGTCGTAATATACGTATGGCGAAGGATTGTCATACTTGCCGGTGAACACTGGCTGGAATTCTTCCTTCAGACCACAGGATGCGAACACGAGGAGTGCTGCTGAGTAAACTAAAATCTTTTTCATAAGCATTTAGAATCTGAAGTAGAGGTTCAACATATAGTTCACACCCTGCATATAGAAGTACTTAGGGTCGAAGCGGTAGTAACGGTCCTTGCCAACGCTGCTGATGAGACGGGTCTGCTCATAGCCGCCGGTCTTGAACCAGGTGTTGTTGGTCATATTCTTGACCTCGAGGGAGAAGCCGAAGTTGTACTTGCGCTGGATGTACCAGGACTTGCCCACGCTGCAGTTGAGCAGGAAGTGGGTGTAAGCAGGGTTGCTGCCGTCTGCGCGGGTGAACAGACTCTCCTGGCCGGCCATATACTCAACCTCTGCAGGAGAGAGGATGCCGTCGGCACCTGAGCAGGCATACTGGGTACGGTACAGCGGGTTCATATCGAGATATGACTTGCCGAAGTACTGAGCGTTGACCTCGAAGAACCAATAGGAGTTAGTACGATAGTTGAGGGCAAGCTCTGCAGCAATCTGTGGGCTAGAAGGCACATAGTGCTTCTGATAGCCTTCGAGAATGTAGTTGCCGTCAGCATCGTCGTAGTAATACACGTTGCCTTCCTCGTCGAATTCCTTCTTATATACAGGGTTGGATACCCAGTAAGGCACGTCCTCGTTGCGCACGATCTCGGCGCTGTTGTCGATGGTCTGTACCATATGAGGGTCCTTGCCGCGGTTCTTCACGTAGATATTGTCACCCCAGGCGAAGGCACCGGAAACGGAGAGACCCTGAACTGGGAGCGGCACCTTGATACCGATCTCGACACCCATATGACGCTCGGCGATGCCGGTCATTGCGAAGTTGGTGAAGGAGTTCTGTGAGTCATCGTAGAAGCTCATCACGTCGGTCTGGTCGAAGATCTTTGCCCAATATGCGGTGGCACGCAGCTGCATCCAGGAGGTGCTGAGCTGGTAGTTCACGTCGAAGGCCATAGTCTTCTTGGTGGTGAAGTCGTCGCCGCAGAGGTCGCTCACGAGAGTGTTGCGGGTCCTTGCGGACACGAAGCTCTGGTTGAAGGTCGGAGCCTCGGTCATATAGGCAGCATTTGCGCTGAAGCGATGACCGCCCTGGAGCACGTAGGCGATGGATGCCTTGCCGCTGTAGGTGAGGAACTGGGACTTCTCGGACTTTCCGAGGGAATTGTCAGGGAAGAGGCCCTTCCTTACGAGACCCTCTCTCCAGAAGGTCTCATAACCTACGGTACCGGCGATGTTGGCAGTAAGTCCACCGGAAGTGAAAGTGGCATTTGCCCAGCCACCGGCCTTGCGGACCTGTGCGAGATAGTCATAGCCGTACTTGTCGCCCTTGTAGATCTTCTGAGCCTCGCCGTGTGCGAGATAGTAGTCAAGGTCATTTTGTATCTTCTCCTCGTCGATTGCGAAGTCGCGCTCCGCGAAGGAGTCGATGTTCAGGTAGTACTGGCCTCCGAGGAGGTCGTTCATAATCTTGTAGTTCTCAGTGCGGTTGATCCTTGCATTGACACCGCCGGTGAGGGTGAAGAGATCGCTCTGACGCCATTTTGCGGAAGCCGCGAAGTTCACGTCGTTCTGGTCCACCCTTCTCTCCTCGAGTGCATACTTGGAGCGTCCGTCAGGGTTGTTGTAGTTGACGTTGTAGAGACGGTCCCAGTTGAGGTGCTGGTAGTTCTGATAAGCCTTGCCCCTGGTAGTCCACTGATAGTATGCCCAGTCGTACTTGTCCTGGTTGACGCGGTTGTAGTCCTCGTCCTCGAGATAGAAGTAGCTAGGAAGGTTGCGGTAGTAGTCCGGACGTGGGTCTGCTGCGTCGTACCAGTCGAGGGCAGTGTAGCCGTTGAAGCCGGTCCTCCAGAGGAGGGTGGCATTCACCTCGAGGTTCTCTGACGGATTGACAGTGTACTTGAGCACGGTCACAGGCTCGAAGGTCTTGCGGACGCGGGAGTTGCGCACCTTGCCGTTCTGGTAGCCCCAGTTGCTGTTGTACATATTGTCGCCCATCAGGTCATAGACCTCCTGAGTAGATGCATTCTGAGCGCCCCTCTGGCCAGGAGCCGCGAAAGTGACGAGGCTGATGCGATGGATGTCGCCTATCTTCTTCTCCACACCGAGATAGTAGGAGAAGTTGCGATAATAGACACCTTCCACCCAGTCGTTGCCACCGAGACGGGCACTGACGTTGATTGCGTATGACCAGCCGTTGTCGAGTTCGCCTGAGGCGTAGTTGGCCATAAGGCGGAGACGGTAAAGAGCTGAGTTGCTGAGAACGCTGAACCTCCAGCCCGGACGCACGCTTGAAGGGGTGCCGAGGATGTTGGTCTGGCCGTTCACGCCGCCCACGCCGAAGTCTGCGGTCTCAGAGCCGATGGTGGTCTCCTTGCTGCGGGTAGCCTCGTTGAGGCCGCTCCAGAGGGAGTATGGCGAGTAGCCGCTGAGGGCGTCATTGAGCTTGACGCCGCTCAGATAGACGTCCTGAGTCTCGCTGTTGTAGCCACGGTTCTTGAAGCGGATGGAGCTGAAGCCATAGCCTGCGAGGTTGGTGTAAGGGTCTGATGCGCCGAAGAGGATGGTAGGAGTGTCAGTGTAACCTGAGTCGTCCATATCGAACTCGGCAAATGAAGAGTCGTCCACGTCCTCGACCACCTGGCTTGCCACCATTGAGACGAAGATGAGGTCCTTCACGAAGCCGCCGTCCACGGTGACATTCACGTTGAGGGTCACGAAACCGATGGCCTCAACGGTGAGGCCGTACATTCCGTTGTCCAGATTGTCGATGGCGAAAGTACCGTCAGAAGCGGACTTCTGGCTGGCGATCGTCTCACCGTTCTGGCTGAGGGTCAGGCTCGCTCCGGCGATAGGAACTCGGCCGGCTCGGTTGACCACGGTACCTTTCACACCGCCGGTGAAACCCTGAGCGAACATAGTCACGCCAAGGGCCAGGGTGCAAAGTACTGTTACTAGTTTCTTAAGCATATATTATTTACTGATAAGGATATACGATGGGTAGTGATCGGAATATCCGCCGATGAAAGCGCCATTTGAGAAAGTACGGAACGGCTGGTTCTTGTACTGTCCCTTCTGCTGGGTCATAAACGGCTTCTTGAAGATGCGGCCATAGTACTTGCCCTTGATGATAGGCATAATCTTGAGTCCGCCCTGAGGAGCGAGCGCGAGGTTGCTGTTCACAAGGACCTGGTCGTAGATGCTCCACACATACTGATAGCAGAGGGAGCCGTAGCCGGCCTTGATCATAGAGAGGAATGGGTTGAAGAAATCCTCCTCGCCCACCTCGGCGAGAGTCTCGCGTCCGTGCAGCCACTTGGCCATTGAGTCGTCGAACGGGTCGTCGTTCATATCGCCCATAGCGGCGATCTTGATGCCAGGATACTTCTTCATCATCTCCATTGAGTGCTGGTAGCAGATCTCTGCACCGCGGGAACGGAGGTCGCCGCCCTTTCCGCCGATACGGGAAGGAAGGTGCATCACGTAGAATGCGAAGTGCTCGTCAGCGATGAGTCCGTGCACCATAAGGATGTCACGGGTGCGGAAGTAGTCCTGCTCCTCCTGGGTGAGGGTGATCTCCACATCAGTTCCCTCGAAGGTGAACGGAATGGATTCGCTGTCCAGGTAGGTGAACTGCTTTGGGTCGTAAAGCAGGGCTGGGTCGACACCGCGGCGGTCCGGACCGTCATAGTGGACGATCTGGTAGTTGGCGGCGGCGATCTGAGGATCTGCCACGAGGTCCTCGAGCACGAGACGGTTCTCGACCTCGCTCACACCGAGAATGGTGTGGAAGCGGCCGTTGTCCTTGGCCATCGCAGCGATGACCTGGGCCATATTATGGACCTTCTTGTCGTATTTCTCCTGGGTCCACTTGTTCTTGCCGTCAGGCAGGTACTCCTCGTCGTTCTTCGCAGGATCGTTGTAGATGTCGAAGAGGTTCTCAAGGTTGTAGAAACCCACGATGTAGTTGCGGCTGCCGCCCTTCTGGGCAAAGGAGCCGGTGCTCAGCAGCACGAGGGCTGCGATAACACAGAAAAGTCTTTTCATCTTTCTATTGTTCTGTTATTTCCACCAACTGTCCTTTGTGGATTCCACATAGTCGGCGAAAGTAGTCTTTGCTCCGAGTCCCGGGAAGAAGTCATAGCCGAGCTTCTTCTCGAGTTCGTCGATGGTCATCGAATGAGTCATTATCTCGGTAGTGCCCATCTCGTCATCCTCGTCACCTTTGAAGTAGAGACCTATGCCGGTGTAACCGCCGGTCTTGCCGGTGATTCCGAAGGTGCCTCCCTTGCGATAGCCCAGCAGGGCCTTGAAGTAACCGCTAGGACAGAGGACGCTCTTGCCGTCGTTGTCACGGGCATAGTCCTTGGCACCTGCGATGTCGGCACCGGTCACCACATAGAGAGTGTCGAAGCTGTTGGCCCAGCTTCGGACCATACCTTCGAGAGTTGCCCACGCATTGGAATTGAGGGCACCGCTCTGAGGTGTCATATTAGTACCGTAGAAGGTCTGGAAGTTGGCATCACTCGTAAGACGGTCCGCAGATGGGATCTGGTGGCCGCGATTGATGCCCCACATACCGCTGTATGCCCTTTCGAGCACAGCCTGGTACTCGCGTGGGACCTTAGGGTCGACTGTGCCGGCCCAGTAGGAAGTACCGCTGAAATGGCGGCTTCCGGAGCCTATGAGTGTCTTGTTGAGAGGATATGCAACCCACCTTGCGATGTGGTTGTCGATATCGAAGAGGAAGGAATAGTTCCTGCACTTCTTGCCACTCTGGAGAGTCATCTCGTGAGTGACATAATACAACTTTTCAGTCGTGTTGACCGTCGGGAGCTCGAGCCAGGTCGGAACCGGTTCGGACTTGAAATTCTCCTTGGAGACGGTCTTGTTGGAGGTCTGGGCCTTCTGGGTGAAATAGCAGTCGTATGCCTTTCCGCCGAGAAGCATCTCGATGCGGCAGGTACGAGGGATGTCGCCAGTGTTCTTGCTCCAGGAGAACAGCACGCTGATGCTGCCGGTGCCGCTGGCCTGCTTTACCCACGCCCAGTCTATCTCCTCGCCATCCTCGGAAGTGACGCTGAGAGTCCAGTCTCCCTCGGCCTTGACCTTGAGCCACTGGCTGGAATTCTCATATTCCGCCTCTTCCGTCTTGAGGCTTATGCCATTCTCATCAATGACAGGCTTCTCCTGGCAGGAAACTGCCAGGAGAAGAACTATCATTGTGAATATCAGGGACTTACTTCGCACAGAATACGTAGATTGAGTCAATGTAACAAGCTCCACCATATGCAAGGAGCGAGAACTGCTTCAAGTCAGTAACGCTGAGCTTGAGCTCGTATGCGGTCGGAGTTGTTTTAAGATCCTTCAAATCGAAATCGATGCTGCCGTAGTTACCGCTCATCGTGTCAAGGGTGTACTTGTTCGTTGATTTCGGGTAAGCAGTAAGGAGAGCGGATGCATCCACAACAGGCATCACGAAGAGCTTCCTAGGGTTTGAATTAGTAGTCGTGCTGGTCACCTTCACCAGGGCGACGATACGAGTCACTGCAGAGGTGAACTTAGGTGAGGTTACATATGCACCGGCAGAATTACGCATCTGGAGGAACTCGTTGGCGCTGCCTGTCGCAAAGTTACCAACCCAGGTACCGGATGCACTGGTGATGCTGCCAGCAGCATAAGTAGTTGATGTTGCAGAGGCAACCTTGCAAACTGCTGTAATCTCAGCATTGGTAAGGGTGTAAAGCACCTCATTCTCGCCTGGCTCAAGGCTGACGTTGGTGTCACCACCGCCCTCACCTGGCTGGTCAGCGCCAGTCTGGTCTTTGCTGTAAGCAAGGCTGGTCACCATAAATTCCTGGTACTTGCCGGACCCGGTCTGCTGGAGATAGTAACCCTCGATGTCAACGATCTTGCCGTTGAGGGTGTCTGCAACAGCTACTGGAGCTGCGAGGCTGCCCAGGAGAGTTGCATCGGTAACGGTCACGTTGTAGTAGTTGCCGGAGATGGCGAGCTTGCCGCTGAACTTCACATAACCGAAAGAGGTAGCAAATGAATCGAAGGCAGTGCCCTTGAGTTCAGTCGCAGTAGGATGGGTCACGGTCTCCGTACCGGAAACGGTGACAGTGTAGTTCTCATACTCGGTGAGGTTAAGGTACTTGGTGACCTCTGCCTTGACAGCGACCTTGTCACCGACCTTTACGGTAACGGTGATGTCCTTGTCATAGACATACTTGTAAGCATCGGCGGTCTTTACGATGAAGCCATAGTTGGAAGCAGCGACAACAGTACCGCTGAATTCCTCAGTTGTAGCAGCAACTTCCTCGTAGCTTTCGATGGTGGCATTGATAGCCTCGTGCTTGCTGTTGTAGAGAGTGTAGTAAGCCGAGATGGTAACCTTGTAACCGTTCTTGAGCTTGTCCTTGTACTGAGTCTTGCTGTCGGCAGTAACTGAGTAAACATAGATTGTACCTGAATCGTCAGTAAGGTCAAAGCTGCAGTAGGTAGCGTTGAAGTTGGAGATGATGCCGCTCATCCTGTATGCGTGATCCTTGTCAGCAGTGGAGATGAAGGTGGCAACGGTAACATCAGGAATAGTCCAGACCGGACCCTTTGCAACAGAGAGGATGGTGCCGTTCTTGAGCTGGTCCTCGTCCTTGGTCACGTTTCCGCTGGCGTCGGTCTTGGTGTAATGAGAGTACTTGCCCTGGATTGCAACGGTGTCGCCATTCTCGAGCTGATCCTTGTAATCAGCCCAGTTTGAAGGGAATGGGCAGGAAACGGATGCAGTCTCATCGGTCAGGGTGAAGCCATAGTAGCTGTCGCCGGTAGCGAGGCCGCTGATTACACCTTTGACCCTGCTCTCGGTTGCAGTGTCTGCATTCTTGAGGAATTCAGCAATGGTAAGGTCCTCAACGCCGTCGCCCTTTGCACCTGGCTGTGAGATGGTCACGGTCTTCTTTGCAAGAGGAGAAGCGTAGATGGTGAGGGAAGCCTCGCGGTCCATACCCTCGTTAGGAGCAATCTGGAGGCTGATGGTCTGCTCATTGGCTGAACCAGGGCCTTCTTCCTTGTCGGCAGCGATCCAATCCTCACCGCCGCGGAGTGACCACTCGGTGGCAGAAGTGAAGGTGATGGTTGCGGTGCCGCCCTCCTGAGTTGCCTCAATTACAGGAGAGGAGATGATCTTCACTGCGGGGGTCTCTTCGACCGGCTTGTCGCAGGAAACAGCTACGCCGACAATAGCGGCAGCAGCGAGCAATAAATGCGAAAATTTCATATGGTTTGATATTTGGTTTTTTCTGACCTACAAATATATAAATAAATGTATAATCTACTTCATTGAAATGGCTCCGTCGGCGACTGTTATCCTGTCTACCGTAGTCGGATATCTCCAGGAAATGAGCTTGCTCAGGTCAGCAAGGTCTGCTGCGAGTATTTCAGTGCCGTTGTAGGTGGTGCCGGTCAGCACATAGCAAGGCTTGGTTGCGCCAATGGTAAGGCTGGCGTTTGTGCTCTTTTCTGCACTTACATCGATCTGACCGCCGAGGAGAATACCTGCACGGGCCACAGAGGAAGCAGCGAGAGTTCCGCCGACAGTGATGTCGTCCCAGGTGATTGTGGTGTTGCCCACTGAGCCGGTGAAGAGGCTGACATAAGCAGAGTCCGCCGCATTCGTGGCCTCCACCTTGCAGAGTGATGAACATCCTGTAACAGCCTTAGGAGTGCCGTGACCGATGAAGCCGCCGATGCAGGACTTGCTGAATGCATTAGGATAGTTGAGGTTGCCCGTGTTCCTGCAGTTGTCCATCGTGGCAGCCCAGAGGTTGCCGGCCACGCCGCCAGTCCTGAACTTGAGAGGCAGTTCTGACGACAGATTGCCGCTGTTCTTACAGTTGGTAACAGCCACGAGTTCGTAGTAGCCACGTCCGATGACGCCGCCCAGATATGAGTAGCTGGCCTGCATATATCCACCGACGACAGTCAGGTCAGCGGTGTTTTCGCAGTCAGTGATCGTGATCTTGGCGCTCTTATTTGCCTGCTTGGTGGAATTGATGTCTCCGACGACACCACCGACCCAGAAATAACGTGCCTGGTTGCCGTTTGCCGCAGTAAGGTTGTTACATACGGAGATCTTGCCGATATTGATGCATTTCGTAAGGCTCGCATCATCGGAATCAGCATAACCGAGGATGCCACCGCCACAGATACCGCTCATAAGGGACACGAAAGTGATCTCACCTTCGTTATTACAATTTGTCACAGGCTTGTTGGTAAATCCGAGGACACCGCCCGCGCACATAGATGTACCCGCAGAGGAAAGCATATCAGTGTCAAACTTAACCTTGCCAGTGTTACAGCAACCCTTAATGTAGCTGTCGCCTGCAGCGTTAAGGTTACCAACCTGTGCAACAACGCCTCCGATGGAAGGACCATACCAGCGGCATACGAGCTGGTTGTTCTGGTCAGTGCTGGTGTCGTAGATCGTTGAGGTGCTGACAAAGGTTCCCTGGAGATAGACATTACCGCAGTTGGTGCAGTCCTCAATAGTATAGCATACGGCACCGGCAACACCGCCCACTGCAGGTCTCGTGGTCGCAACAGTCTTGTTCTTGCTGCCGGTATATGTAACATTGCCGTAGTTATTGCAGCCCTTGACGTGTCCTTCGACAAAACCGATGACGCCGCCGACATTGAATATGCCGCTGCCGCCGTATTCTGCTGTAAAGGTTACGGCACCGTAATTATCACAATTGACGATCCATCCCTTGTCAGTAAGGCTTCCGAGCTTGCCGGAGGTAGCCGTTGCGCCGGCAATGCCACCGAATCCACCCTTGTTAGGAGTTGCGTCGAATTCGAGACTGAGATTGCCGCTGTTGACGCAGCCTTTGAGGTTTGGAGTTGCCTCGCCGATCTCACTAGGCGTGCTGTAGTAGCCGATGATGCCACCTACATAGTTGCAGGAGTTGACACCGTCTGCCTTTGCCTTGTACTTCATTGTGAAGTCGCCGTAGTTCTTACAGTTCTCGATGTAGCCACCGCCATAGGCTGCGACGAAACCGAAGCGGATGGAAGCATAAGTTCCGTCTGTGGCATCAACTGAACCGCAGGCGTAGTTCACACAGCCTACGACGTGTGAACCCTTGTTGGCAGCCTTGCAGATGATACTGTTGTCCGTCACGGAAGAGTCGAAGGTAAATGGACAGTTCCCGGCGATGACAAGGTTCTTCACGGTTCCATAAAGGCCATTGATGAGAGGCTGTGAACCGAGGATTTCCCAGTTCTTTATACAGTGGCCGTTGCCGTCCAAAGTTGCATAGAACTTAGGAATGGAAGTGTGGGTGTAGCCGCTGAAATCAAGGTCGGCAGTGATGGTGATGACCCTGTCCTCAGTGAGATTCTCGGCCTGCTCCACGAACTTCTTCCAATCATCGAGATTGGCGATTTCCTTGAGCTCATCCTTGCCCATCTGGCTAATAGTCAAGACTTTAGCATTACCTGCCTCTGGAGTGAAGGTGATGCTTGTCTCGCGAGAGGTCGCATCTTCGTTGGCCTCGACTTCGAAAGCCACGGTATCCTTTGCCGCAGTCACGGCCTTGGTCTCGACCTTCTTGATCCAAGTGGTCTCTGAAGGCACTTCGACAGTGAATCCACAGTTGTGCTCAACTGCGATCTTGAGGGTGTGAGCAGCGGCTTCGATAACGCCGACTTCAGCGACATTGAACACGAGTTCCTGGCCTGCCTGGCTGACCTTCACGGTGCGTACAGATCCATTGGAAGCCTTCACCTCGAGCTCTGCATTACGTGAGAAGACGGTCTCGTTTGCCGCCACGGTGAAGTTGAGCACGTCGGTGACAACTGCCTTGGTCTCATCCTGGGAAATCCAGGACTTTGCATCCTCAGGAATAGTCAGGGTGTATGAGAGGTTGTGCTCGACGTTGATCACGACCTTGCCACCGTCCGCAGGGACCTCAGCCTTGCCGCTGACCTCGAATACGATGGTCTCGGCCTTCTGGTTCACGGTAACGCTTACGGATTTCTTGCCGGCAGTGAAAACCACCTCGGCAGACCTGGCCTCGGCAGCCTGTCCGTCTTCACCGCTGTTGAGAGCAGCGGAAACGCTGACTGTGGCATTGCCTTCGCCGGAAGTGGCAGAGAGAGTAAGCCAGGAGGCTTCAGTAGATGCGGTCCACGATGCATTGCAGGTCACTGTGAGGTTGGCCTTTGCAGGAGGCGTGGCGCTGAGGTTGCAGGATGCCGGTGTCACCTCAAGGGTAGTCGTATCCACCGGTTCCGGCTTCTGGCAGGAGGCGAAAACAGTGGCACCGAGAAGTGCCACCGCTATCGCCTTAAGTATATTTTTCATACTGTAAGGAGTGATTGTCATATATACTATTATTTGCTAGCCTTGTATTTGGCATAGAACACGTGAGTTGTATTCTCCGCATTGGTAAGAGAACTCTCCACGGAAGTACCGGCAAACATAGCCTTATAATTATCTTCTGAAGCTGCCGTACCACAAAGCGTACCACCCACAGACACAGGGGCGGCCTCTGTACCAAGATTAACAACATCGGTAGCTGTAGATAAGCCTCCGAGGACGAGACCTGCGTGAGTCGCGTTTGCTGCATTGACTTCACAAATGGATTCGCAGCCCTCAAGAGAGGTAACCACGCTGTTTGCTGTCTTTGTTCCTGCCTTGATTGTAGAAACGAGACCACCGACTAATGCCGTTTCTGAAGTACTGTCATTGCTGATGGTGCCGTAGTTCTTGCAATTCTTGATGATACCGCCCTTAAGAAGGCCTACGACACCACCTGGATAGAGCCTAGGAATTGAAGCTCCGCCGGTAACAAATGAGATTGCGCCATAATTAACACAGCCTTCAATGCTTGACTGGTCATTAGAATCCTGAACAGCCACAATACCTGAGAAATACTTGTCGCCGGTATTCTCTCCCGTTGTCTGATTATAGGTAATGGAACCGTAGTTTTCACAGTTTTTCACAACAGGAGGTTCTACTCCTGTAGTTTCAGCATTTGAGCCAGCTATTGGAGCATAGCGAATCTGAGCCGTAGCAGCAGCACTGGTCCAAGTTGCGTTACCCCTGTTTACACAATTCTCAATAAGTCTCCTATTGATTGCGCAGATAAAACCAGTGTGACGAGTCGTCTTAGTTGTCGTTACTTCTCCAGTAAGATTAGCAAGAATGGTAATGCCGGAAATAGTACCGAGGTTGGTTGTTACAAGGAATGCACTGTTTGCATTGCCATTGACAGTAGCAGTACAGCTAGAATCAATTACAAGGTTCTTGATAGTTCCATAATTCTGGCCGAAGACGGAGAACGTTGCATTGGTGAGGTTCTTGATGCTATGTCCCTGACCATCGAATGTACCCTTGAAATCAAGACCATTTGCCGTCAGAGTGTAACCCCCACAGTCAATGTCGGCTGTAAGGACAATCGTTGTGTCTTTCCCCATTATTTCCGCATTGGAAATCACTGAAGCAAGAGTTGCAAAATCAGCAACTTCGATGGATGATGAAGTTCCCGGCTCATCTACAGGAGGTTCCGGAGTTACAGGTTCACCCTCAACAAAAGAGTGACCGTTTGCATTTCCGCAAACAGGAAGATCAGCAACATTGCCACCAAGGACGTTGTCCTTATAATAAATAGTTGTGAGAGGATTAGTCTCGCTGACTTCATAGCGGAAACGACCTGCTATATAACCCTTAGTGGCAGCACCATTGATAGTTGCGTTTATAGTATTGCCTTTATAGCTCTTTGCCTCTTCGTTTGCACCGATACCGCCAACAAGACCGCCACAGAAAGTGTCTGCCCCTGCAGTAGTTATCGTACATTCAACAACATTAGAGGAATAGTTTGCATTGGAATAGCCAGCGAGACCACCAATTTCGCTTTCCTTGGCAACGGTTGTAGCGATTGCATTTGGAGCAGACATATCTCCCTTGCTCTCGCAACCAGTCATCTGACCATTGAATGCACCAGCAAGGCCACCGAAGCAGACTGCGTATGCGCACTGAGTATCAAGTTTGCCAATGTTCTTGCAATTCGTCATCTTGAGGCCGCCGTTAGCATACTGGCCCATAATACCACCGAGATAACTGAATGCTGCACCATTTATAAAGCCTGTCACTGAAATGTTGCCTGAATTCTGGCAATCCGTCATCTCAGCACCGCCACTGACATATGCGACAATACCAGCAGCAAGGTTCTGAAGGGAGAACTTATTTGTAGCATCAGCCGAAAGCTCTGCAGATCTGCCGTCGATGATAATTTCACCTTCATTGATACACCTGGTTATAGCCTTGCAGAAACCAAAGCCAGTGATACCACCCATATATGTCACATTATGAGAAAGGGAGAAATTACATTTTCCTGTATTCTTACAGTCAATAAGGGATGCAGTCGTATATCCTACTACACCACCAACACCTGCCCTTGTACCACCAGCGGTTTTCTGGTTGGCAACAAAATCAAGCTCTCCGGAGTTCTTACAGTTCTCCATAGTGAGATCGGTGGCTTCTGCCTCCGCATATCCGACCTGGCCAAATACGCCACCGAAGGTTGGCTGATAATATGCACCAGCACGCGCATAACCATTAGTTCCCGCCGAGTAAGAACCTCGTACGGTAACCTTACCCTGGTTCTCGCAATCCTTTGCACCATACCAAACACAGGCAGAAACACCGCCTATTGCAGGACGCGTACTGCAGGTAGCAGGATCCAGAGGAGCAATCATCGAGACGGCACCAGTATTGATACAGTTTTCAATGCGTCCCTCAAGGTAACCGATGATGCCTCCGATATTGGTGTAGGAACCGCTTGCCGTTTTTGCCCATTCGATTGAAACCGCGCCAGTGTTCTTACAAGAAGCGACCGTTCCCACGTTAGGAGATGCAGCCAATCTGGCAGCAGTAGTAGGAGCCGGATCGCTGGACTTTGACCTACACCCGTGAGCCGAAGTAGCACCGACAACACCACCGATGCAGACATCCCTGTTCTCGGCTGATGAGACGTAAGTCACATCACCGCTGTTCTCGCAATCCACAATAGCCTTTACACCTTCCTGGGCATCAAATGAACCAACAACGCCACCATAAATAGACTTTGCTTCAAGAGGCTTTGCCGTCTTAATGGAAACGGATGCAGTATTCTTACAGCCTTTGACAATACCTGTACTATAACCAACGAGTGTACCGAAGCGGGTGGTCTTTTCAACCGTCGCCTCGAGAGAAGCAGGAGCATTGTTGATACAGTTCTCTACTGTGCCGGCGTTAATGGCTACGAGGGCACCGAAGTCACCTTCTTTTGGAATTGCGATGGAGCTGGTGGCATCGATGACAGCAGCAGAAACCGTACCCTTGTTGACAAGGATGAGAGGCTTAGTAACAGCCCAGTTCTTAAGAGAATGACCAGCGAAATCGAGGGTGCAGAGGAGTGTATCGATCTGAGCCTCAAATCCAGCCATATCGAGGTCGGCAACAACCGTAGCCTTGAAATCAGATGCAAACGTGTTTGCAGATTTTGCAAATTCTGCAAGGTCAGCAGCCGTTTCTATCTTAGAAGGATCAAAAACAATCTCAGCTGCAGCCTGGGTGATCTTCACGGTCTTTGCGGAACCGGATGCAGGAGTGAGGGTAACAGTTGCCTCACGGGCAGCAGTCACGTCGTTTGCAGCAACGGAGAGGGTCACGCTTGCAGTAGTGGTAGCCTTGGTGGCACCCTTGGTGATCCAAGTTGCCTCTGCAGGGATGGTCACCTCGTAAGGAGTGTTGTACTCCACGCTGATGACTACGGATGCACCGTCTGCAGGCACCTGAGCCTCGGTCTTGTCGACTACGAAGACGATGGTCTCGGCCTTCTGGCTGACCTTTACGACTGCAGTCTTGTCCTCTGAAGCGAAGGTCACCTCTGCGGTCCTTGCTTCGGCAGCCTCGCCGGCAGGGCCGACGTTCTCAGTAGCCTTGAGGGTGATTCTTGCGTCACCTTCGCCGGAAGTGGCGGAAAGGGTGAGCCAGGATGCTGATGAGGATGCGGTCCAAGCCTTGTTGGCTGTTACCGTGATGCTTGCATCAGCTGGTGAATTCGCGTTGAAGGTCGCAGTCTCAGGGCTGACCTTGAGACTGGTCTCAATCACTGGCTCGGGCTGCTTACAAGCCACGGCCATCACTGCACACGCGAGTGCTACAGCAAAAAATCTAAAAGCTTTCATCTAGAAAATATTGGTTATTATACTTGTTTTCAAAACAAAATGTGGGCCTGCGACTATGCGCAAGCCCACAAATATAATAAATTATCGGATTATTTCCTAAAGGAAAAACTACTGCTTTGTGAAGATCATCGCGTAAAGGAATGGATGGATCATAAAGCGGTCGAAGTCAGTGCTTGCCCAGGCTTTATCCCATTCGTACTTGTCAGATGGATAAAGGTTGCACTTGAATACGAGAGCGATGCTTCCTTCAGGAACGGCGAGAGTAGCATTGGTTACGTATGCTTCCTCAATTGTGTATGGATACGAGCCAGGCATCAGGGCAGTAGCCTCGATGCTGCCATTGATCTTTACAGCACCATTTGAAAGGGTGATGAAAGCTGTCGCATCGCCGTGAGGAAGCTGGCCGTAGTTGCCAGAAAGGTCCACGCTGCCTGTTCCAAGTTTGTTCTTGTCAGCAATGAGGACATAATCCCAGAAACCACCGTCTGCTCCAGCGGCATAGTTTACAGTAGCAGTCGCAGCTGTTGCGGACATTCCGGTAGCCTGGAGAGTAAGGATATTGTCATACTCCTTGGAAACGGTGGAGTTCCACATCCAGCTCTTGTCCTTAGCTTCTACCCAAGCGCCTGTTCCGACAGCACCGAGAACCTTGAGGCTAGCAACCTTGTAAGTACCTGAAAGAGGGTCCATTGAAGAAAGGCCATTGAAGACAACCCCTGTCGCATCCCAGCCCTCACCCATCGCAGTCTTGGTTCCTGCAAGATAAGAAGCATAGTTTTCCATAGTAGTAACGGTCTCTGTGCCGCCGTTGCTGATGGTACCTGCAACCCTACCGGTAGCCTTGGTCGTGAAGGCATTGTTGTCACCAACGAGAAGGCCGAGGGTAGTTGTAGTCTTACCCGCAACGAGCTTGCACTCAGGGTCGACGATTACATTGTTGAACTCTGAAGCAGAGCCGCCCATACCACCGAAGATGGCGCCCATCTTAGGAGTACCAGGGCAAGTGATGCTACCCTTGTTTGTACAATCCTTGAATACGCACTTTGCAGTCTTCTCAGCAAAGCCGAGGATACCGCCGAAGTAGTTGTTGGCAGCAGTGGAAGGAGTGACGATGTTACCATTGTTCACACAACCGTCAAAGGTCCAGGTGAGCTCATTCTCCACGTATGCGGTGTTGGAGATACCTGCGTGAGAAGCGATGCCGCCGCAGCGGGTCTTGGACTTGGTCTCAGTGATGTCGATCTTGATGTCACCGTTGTTGACACAATCCTTGTAGAGGATGTTGGCCTCGTGGGTAGGAGTTCCGTGGTAACCGGTAAGACCACCGACGTATGACCAGGATGAAGAGGTGTAAGCACCTTCGTTCCATACCACGTCACCATTGTTGATACAGGTGTTGTAAGTAACGGTAGTCGCATTGTTGATGTAACCGCAAATACCACCGAGGCGAGGAGTGCCCTTGCCCTCATAGGTAACGACTGCATCGTTGGTACACTTGGTGAGAGTAGCTGAGCCCTCGATGTGTCCGATGATACCACCGATCTGAGATGCATTGGCAGTACCTCTGTCAGGAATGATCATACCAACGGCTGCCTTGTTCACGCAGTTGGTAAGCTTGGCACCTGGGTCAGTGTAGCCGGCAATACCACCGATGTGATGAGTAACCTGAGTTGCAGCCACGATCTCGACATTGTTTTCGCAATTCTCGATGGTTGAACCCATAAAGCGGCCCACGATACCACCGATGTGGTATGTACCGGAACCAGCAGTCTGAGCGCAGGCAATCTTACCGGCAACCTTGAGGTTGGAGATGTTACCGCAGCAAACGCCGATGAGGCCGACCTCGAGATTGCCGAGAGTCTCTGCCCTGAGGAGAGTGTCTGCCGGAGTTGCCCCTGTTGAAGGGATAAGATGTGCCTCAGGAACCTCAGTGAAGTTGTAAGTAATGGTATGGCCACCACCAATGAGGTCGGCACGGAGAGTGTCGATTGCGTGAGCAAGCTTGGTGTCGGTAATAGCAAAGTCAGCCGTTACGGTAACGGTGCTGCCAGGGCCGAGTTTGGCCGCAACCTTCGCAACCTCAAGGAGTTCAGCCTCGCTGCCCATAGTGAGATACTTAGGAGCCTCAACAGTACAGTAGTTGCCCTCAAGCACGAGCTTGGTGGCCTTTGAAGCAGCGAGAGTGAGATATGTCTCGTAATTTTCCTTGGTAACGAGAACCTTCTTAGTGTCAAAGTCAGTGTAAGGGCCTACATAACCCTCAACCTGGCAGTTCTTGATTACTGCAGTCTTGCTGTTGGCGTTTCCGAGGATGGATCCCATATAGCAGAGATCGGCACCGAACATATCGGACTTCACATCACCGAAGTTCTTGCAGCCGTCCACAACGTTTGCATTGTCGTTGACCTGGCCGACAACACCTGCGGCGTAGCCCTGAGTTGTATTGCCTGCAACTGCGTACTCAACAGTACCGTAGTTAACGCAATCCTTCATAGCTGTACGGGCGTTCATAGTGGAAACGACACCGCCTACACGGCTGTTGGATGCAGTAACGTCAGTACAGCTGATGGTACCCTTGTTGGTACAGCCATTGACGTTGGTTGCATTGTTGCAGGAAGCAACGATACCTGCAATACGGGTAGCTTCACCGCTGATGGCGCCTTCGTTGACACAGTTTTCGATGGTGTTCCAGATAGGATACTCTTCTGCTGCGTTCTTGGTGCCCTCAGCAAAACCAACGATACCACCGAGGGAAATGCCAGTACCACCGTTGCCTGTGTTGGCCGCGTTCTTGGAGGTCATCTTGCCTGCAAAGGTACAGCCCTTCAGGACAGCCTTCTCTGCCCTAGGCAGTGCATTGCTGATGTTCATAGAGCCGACGAGACCGCCTATTGACTGACGAACTGCCTGTGTACCGCCATCATAGTTTACTGTAGCAGCAGACTTACAGTTCTCGATAGTCGTGTTCATTGCGAATCCGACGATGGATCCAAGGCAAGTCTGGTTGGCAGCCTTTGAGCTGAGTACGCAGCCTGCACCGAGTTCGAGGTTCTTGATGGTAGCACCAAAAGTAGAACCGAAGAGACCTGCGGTGGTGAGAGAAACCGCGTCAGCAGGGACATTTACGGAAAGATTGTTGATGGAGTGATTGTTACCGTCGAATACGCCGCGGAATGCCTTGGTGGTATCCAGAGCAGTATTATATAATGCAGAACCGATGCCTGGCCATTCAACGCCGGTAAGGTCGATGTTGGCCTCGAGAACGAATACGCCGTCACCGTCCTCGTCAAAAGCCTCGAGATCTTCGCCCGCATTGACAGCGTTCGCGAATGCGAGGAGGTTCTCAGCACTGTTGAGCTTCTTATAATCGACCTTCTTGGCATCCTGAGTAATCTTGACTGACTTTGCGTCACCGGAAACAGGGACGAGACGTACGGTAGCCTCGCGAGTTTCCTTAACATCATTGGCAGCAACTGAAAGGGTTACGCTTGCCTTCTGAGTAGCCTTGGTAGCACCCTTGGTGATCCAGGTTGCAGCTGCAGGGATCTCAACCTCGTAAGGAGTGTTGTATTCAACCTCGATTACTACGGAAGCACCGTCTGCAGGCACCGGAGCCTCAGTCTTGTCAACGACAAAGACGATGGTCTCGGCCTTCTGGGTAACCTTTACGGTTGCGGTCTTGTCCTCAGCCGTGAAAGTAACTTCGGCGGTTCTAGCCTCGGCAGCCTCACCTGCAGGACCTACGTTCTCAGTTGCAGTGAGAGTAACCGTACCAGCACCTTCGCCGGATTTTGGTGAAATAGTGAGCCAGGATGCTGAAGAAGTTGCAGTCCACGCCTTGTTGGCGGTAACTGAAACCGTTGCAGCAACCGGAGAGTTTGCATTGAAGGTGGCTGTCTCAGGAGAAACCTTGATGCTAGCCTCTTCAATCACCGGGTCGGGGTTACAAGCCACGACCATCGCTGCGCACATAAGCACAGCAGCAAAAACTTTGATAGCTTTCATTCTAAATGATTTGGTTATTAATAAGTAGTCAAAAAATACAATGTGGGTCCGCGGCGAACCGCAGACCCACAAATGTAATAAATATTTAATAAGTATAAAATACCTTATTTAACCTCTTCTACAGTTACAGGAACGAAATTGATGTAAGTAACAGCACCTGAAGTCTTGTCGGTAGAGAGTGAAGTCATATAACCGGTAACATTTACCTTCTTGCCGTTGAGATCAGTGAAAGTGGTCTTCTGATCGCTGGTAGGCTGGTAAACTGAGCCCTTCACGGTAGAACCGTCAATGGTGAGGTTGATGTAGTTGCCGGAAACAGCCACAGTTGCGGTGAGCTTGATGTACTCGATGGCAACAGCGTCAGCAAGCTTAGTCCTGTTCTTTCCAGAAACAGCCGCATTGAGGGCAGTCAGCTTAGCCTCATTGATTTCAACAGGGGTAGGATAGGTAGGAGTGCTGCCCTTCTGTACCCTGGTCTCATAGTATGGGCTGCTGAGCTGAGGACCGAAGTTGTATGCGCTGACCTCGTGGGAAACACCCATAGTGTTGCCTACATAGTAGTTCTTGGCAACGAATGCAGAACCCCAGTATACGAGGATGCTTCCGCTTGCGTCGCTGATGACGTAGCCCTGGTTGCACTTAGCCATAATGACACCCTCTACATAGGAAACGTTCACGCCGTCCTTGAGAGCATCTGCAATAGTGGAAAGTGGAGGTACGATACCCATCTGGGTAACTGCATAAGTAACGTTAGAGGCATCCTTTCCGGAAGTTGAAGAGAAAGCGATCTCGCCTGAGCGAGGTGCATAGGTTGTGTTCTCTGCAAGGTGGAAGGTGAATACCATAGTGTCAGCAGGGGAAGTTTCCTTCTTGGTTGGGACACCTGCAACATACTTGGATGACTTGAGAGAGCAGAATGCGGAAATTGCATCAGTCATCTGAACGTTTGCGCTGGCGCCCTTGTAGGCAACCTTCACGTCGAAGTCCTGAGCCTCTTTCTCGTATTTTCCTGAAGAAACCGGGAGCTTGAGGAGAGCCTTCTTCACGCTGATCACGTCAACGTCCTTAATCTCGACTGTTCCGTTGTAAGTGTCCCTGATGCCCTCGATGAGAACTTCGTCACCAACAGCGATGCCGAGTTTCTCGAGCGCGCCCTGCTTGGTCTGGCCCTCGAACTTGGTACCATAGATGTAAGCATCAGCACCTGTGCCGTCATTGATGTAGAAGTTGCCATAGGTGGCAGACTCGGTGATCTTGGTCACAGCGCCCTGGAGACGGTAAGTCACGCCATCGACGCCCTTGGTGTTGAAGTCGTTGCAGCTGGTGACAGCGAGTTCAGTCTTCTCGGTCATCTGGAGGACGTTGATGCGCTGAGTTTCGCCTGCGCAGGTAAGGAAGACGGTAGTCTCCTGGGTAGAGGTAGCGGCAACGGCGGTGAAGGTCACGGTGGACTCGCCGGCAGCACCGCTCATTGGGCTGATTGAGAGCCAGGCAGCCACCTTCTCGTCAAGAGCGGTGAACTCCCAGGCGTCATTTGCATTGACTGTGATGGTGGTGCTGCCACCCTCTGCTTCGAGAGCAACGTAAGATGAAGAAACCTTTACGTTGTTGAGGTAGTGGTCACCTTCCTTCTGACAGGAAACAGCCAGAGTGAGGGCAGCAACAGCTGCTGCAATGATATATCTGAATTTCATATTAGTCTGGCGTATTTATTAGTTGAACATATACTTGATGCCGATGGAAGCATACCAGCACTGACCGATTGCGTGATAAGGCACGAAGGTCTCGGTGTTGCCGCTGATGGAGCTAGGAGTTGAGAAGGTAGCATAGCCGTCCTTGTCAACGCCCTCATACTTGAGGATGCGGGCCTCGGATCCGATTGCAGGGTTGAGGTACTTGCTTACGCCCCAGTCTGAGTGGATGAGGTTGGCTGCGTTCTTGATGTTGACGCTGAGCTGGAGGGTGTTGGTGGTGTTGCCGATCTTCACGCGGAAGTCGTGCTTGTAGCTGAGGTCGAAGCGGTGTACCCAAGGAGAGTAAACGCTGTAGCCCTCTGCATATTCACCCTGATGCTTGCTGAGGTACTTGTCCTTATGAACATAGTCCATATAGCGGTCACGGTCGCTTGCGGAAACGAAGCGGAACTCGTTGTTTGCAACCTGCTCGTCAGTAGGGATGTAAACAGCATCGTAATTATAGCCGTCACCGTTCATATCGTTGGTGGTCATATATGAATAGTTGTAACCACCTCTCCAGGTCTCATAGATGAGGCTGAAGTGGTCGCCGCACTTGTTGGTGAGAGTAGCGCTGGCAACGATACGGTCAGGAGTAACGTACTGAGAGTTGTGGAGCTTGATGTTGTTAGGACCCTCTGAAGTAGGAACATAGGTGAATGCAGACTCAGCAGCTGAACCAGGCATACCGGTGATTTCCTTGCTTGCAGTGTGGGTGTAGGATGCCGTCAGGTCGAGGCCCTCGAGAGGACGCATCTTGATGGTAGTGGAAGCAGACCAGCCATAACCCTTGTTGGTGTTCTCAAGGACGAATGCCTTGGTACCGGTACGGAAGCCTGCAGGGTAGATAGGACGGTTGTCAACGCCGTTGAACCTGGCGAAACCAGCTACAGAAGGGATGCTCCAGTCGGAGATGCAAACGCCATTGATGGTCTTGTTGTAGATACCCTCAGCGCTGATGCTGAATGGGAAGCTGGTAGGGAATGAGTAGTCAACCGCGAGGGAAGTCTTCCAAACCTGAGGCATCTTGAAGTTAGGATCAACTGCAGAGATGGATGAAGGAAGAGAGCCTTCTGAAGGAGTGATGGTTGAAGGATAACCCATTTCCACGAGCTTGTTGTAGAGGGCGTTCACAGTTGCCTTGCCGTTGGAATCGGTAACAAGACCGCCCTTGAACTGAGCGAGGATGTCGTCCACTGAAGCATACTTTGCCTTGACCTCTGCAGGAAGGTTGTTATACTTGGTGGAAGGACCGATCTGGCACTGATACTGAACCATACCTGAGTTGGTAGGCATATTGGTGAAGAACACGAGAGGGAGACGGCCGGTGAAGAAGCCGCTGCCGCCGCGGACCTTCAGGCTCTTGTCACCGAGGACATCCCAGCTGAAGCCGACGCGAGGGGAAACGGAAACCTGTGCCTTAGGCCACTTGCCAGTGTCGATATGAGTCTCCTCGCCACCCTTTGAAGTTGGATAGTAAGCGATGTCATAGATCTTCTGGTTCCTCATAAGGTCGCTGTTGTTGAAGAAGAGACCGTCGATACGGAGGCCGTAGGTGAGCTTGAAGTTGTCAGCAGCCTGCCATTCGTCCTGGCCATAGAGACCGGCCTTGTAGAACCTTACGCGGGCAGCAGGATCCGTCTCACCGTCATAACCGTAGGTGAGGCAGACAACCTCAGGAGTTGCACCATTGAGGAAGTCGTCGAGGGTCTTGTAGCGATAGTAGCCTGAACCGTTACGCATATAGGCGTTGTCAGCCATCTGGTACTCGAAGTTGAGACCACCGGTGACTTTGTGCTTGCCGGCATACCAGGTGAGGTTGTCCTTGAGACCGACGTGGGTGTTGTGAACGGCGTTCTTCCAGGTGAAGAGCTCATAGCCGAGGGCCATATAGTTCTGGCCGTCGCCGTCGAGGATGTCGATCATAGGGAACTCGTCAGAGTTGGTGCCGCGGACGTCATCAAGCTTTGAGAACACGAAGAGAACCTGGTTGTTGAGGTTGTCACCAAGGCGGCTGTTGAGGTCAGCGGTGAATGAGTGAACGAGGTTCTGGATGGAGTACATTGAGTTGGCGAAGGACATTGAGTACTGCGACATACGAGCTCCTGAAGCACGGGTACCACCGTCCATTGAAGTGGCGTTAGGGGCGCTCCAGCTCTGGTTCTTGGTGTAGTTGTAACGGAGAGCGAGCTTGTGGTTGTCGCTGATGTTCCAGTCGATGCGGGCGAGGAGCTTGAGGTTGCTCTCGTTTGCAGGGAAGGAAGTGTAGGAGCCGGTGTCATAACCGTACTTCTCCATCACATAGTCGGAAACGGTCTGGAGGTCGGCGAGGGTAGTGCGGGAAAGATAGTCATTTGCATTAGCCTTGCCATCGGAAGAAGCACGCCAGCGGTTCGCTACGGTAGGAGTCTTGGCGTACTCAGCGTTCACGAAGAAGAAGAGCTTGTTCTTGATGATAGGACCACCGAGGGTGAAACCGTAGATAGTATTGCGGTCCACAGCCCTTGCACCAGTGATCTGCTCGCCCATTACAGTGTCGCCACGGAGGTTCTCGTTCTTGTGATAGATGTAAGCGGAGCCCTTGAATGTGTTGGTACCTGACTTGGTAATGGCGTTCACACCACCACCGATGAAGTCAGTCTGACGTACATCGTAAGGAGAGATGATGACCTGGAGTTCCTCGATTGCATCGATGGAGATAGGAGAACCACCGCCAGGGAGAGCTGAGGAAAGACCGAAGTTGTTGTTGAAGTTTGCACCGTCGACGGTGAAGTTGGCGGTACGGCCGTCAGCGCCGGCAAAGCTCATTCCGTTGCCGCCGTAAGGTGAAAGGCGGGTAACGTCAGAGATGCTGCGGCTTACGGATGGCATTTCGGTGATCTGCTTTCCGGAGATGTTGGTAGCTGCACCGGTCTGCTCTACAGGAAGCTTGGAAGCGGCATTGGAGATGACCACTGCGCTCTCGAGGACCTGAGAGTCGTCTGGAAGCTGTGCGTTGAGGGCGTAAGCCTCAGCGAGCTGGAGATAGACGTCCGTGTAAGTCACGGTCTGATAACCAAGGCAGGCAACCTCAACTGAGTAAGGACCGCCTGAACGCATACCGTTGATATTGTAACGGCCTTCAGCATTGGCAACAGCATAATACTGTGTGCCTGATTCAGTGTGTACAGCCACGACTGTTGCGCCTACGATAGGTTCACCGTTGACGTCAGCAACCGTACCTGCCATTGAGGATGTCGTAATCTGCGCGAAAGCAGAAACACCCACAAACATTGCTGCAAAAGCAGCGAGCAGAAACTTGATGGTCTGTTTCATAAATGTTTTTGTTGTTGATATATAAAGAAATATTGTCTTTACAATTTTTCCGCTCGCAAATTTAACAAATTATTACACACAAAAATCATTGAAAATACTTTGTATTTAAAAAAATACGCCATACCTTTGCCGAACTGAAATGTGGAGAGATTTGCCTGCTTGCAACCACACTAAAAAATGCTAAAATTCGAAATGATTTTCGCTTTTTGTGTGTACTCCGCATTCTCCAGTGCCGGAGTTTTTTGTTTTTAATACACAATCACAAACTGTGAAACAATGAAATATCTTTTTACTTCCGAATCGGTGTCTGAAGGACACCCGGACAAAGTCTCGGATCAGATCTCTGACGCTGTCCTTGATGAATTCCTCCGTCAGGATCCTGACGCGAAGGTCGCTTGCGAGACATTCTGCACCACTGGTCTCGTGGTTATTGGCGGTGAGGTGCACAGTGAAGCCTATGTCGATATCCAGAAGACCACCCGTGAGGTGATCCGAAAGATAGGCTACACCAAATCAGAATACAAGTTCGACGCGGACAGCTGCGGCATCCTCAGCGCGATCCACGAGCAGAGCAGCGACATCAACCAGGGCGTAACCCGCGCACAGCAGGCCGAAGTCACCAACGACGAGGCCGACAAGCAGGGCGCAGGCGACCAGGGAATGATGTTCGGCTATGCCTGTGACGACACCGAGGAACTTATGCCTCTGCCTCTCTTCCTCGCCCACAAGGCACTCGTGAAACTCGCCGAAATCCGCCGCGAAGGCAAGGTTATGACCTACCTCCGTCCGGATGCCAAGAGCCAGTTCACCATCGAGTACGACGACGAGACAAACTCCCCTGTACGCGTCCACACCATCGTCATTTCCACCCAGCACGACGAGTTCGACCCTGTCGAGAAGGTTATGCAGGACAAGATCAGGGCTGACGTCCAGGAGTACCTTCTCCCAGCTCTCATCGCAGAGCTTCCGGAGCAGACCGCAGCCCTCTTCAAGGGTGACTACACCCTCCACGTGAACCCTACCGGAAAATTCGTCATCGGAGGCCCTCACGGCGACACAGGCCTCACCGGCCGCAAGATCATCGTGGACACCTACGGCGGCAAGGGCGCACACGGCGGCGGAGCATTCAGCGGCAAGGATCCATCCAAGGTGGACCGCTCAGCAGCATACGCAGCCCGCTACATCGCAAAGAATATGGTTGCAGCAGGAGTAGCACGCGAAATGCTCGTCCAGCTTTCATACGCCATCGGCGTGGCAAAGCCAGTGAGCATCTACGTGAACACCTACGGCACCTCCAAGTTTGCAGATGCCCTGATTGCTGAAAAAGTGGGAGAGCTCTTCGACCTCCGCCCGGCAAAGATCGTGGAAAAGTTCGGTCTGAAGAATCCTATCTACCAGGAGACCGCCGCCTACGGACACGTCGGCCGCAAGCCGTTCAAGAGGGTCGTGACCCTCAGACGCGGTGGTGAGGAAGTCGAGCAGGAAATCCAGTTCTTCGGCTGGGAACTCCTCGACAGCGTGGAGAAAATCCAGAAGGCCTTCGAACTTTAGTAGGTCAGGACCTTATTTGCATCTATCAGCTCGCCAGCACTGAGGGAGACCTTCTTGAGCCAGAGTTCCTGCTCGACGATGGTCTTCCAAGTGCTGTCTGCAAGCACTTTACGGTCAAAGAAATAGAACGTCACCTTATCTTCCGGATGATAGGTTTCGATAGGGCTTATGATGCCGCTGTTGTCCACATAGATACGGATCGAAGACCTGGCATCCACACGGAACATTGAATTCTTCAGGGCTGTCGTCAGACTGTCCGGAAGGGCACCTGTGACCTCGGAACAATCCACGTCACCGTGCTCCGGAATGAAGAGGTTGATGTCCGCGTCACTGGTGTTCCTGACGGTCATAAGATAATACTGACGGTAGCCGTCATCGTAGCCGGGAACATACGAAGAATCGCAGGCTGTGGCGGCAAACAGAAGGGCCGCAATTGCAAAAATACACTTTCTCATACTATCTCCTCCTTGCATATTTTCCGCTGACATAGCGGTTCCAACCGATGTTCCAGCCGATGCCGAGGTTCACATTGAACATAGAGCCGGCCATCCTGGAGAAATTCTCGCTGACAGCGGTGTCCGGATCCTCGACCTTCATTCCGATGAGCTCCGAGTCATAGACGGCCTCAACCCAGGTCTGAGGGTTGTATGCATCCTTGGTCTGGGAAGTCACTCGCTTTCCATAGATCGTGGTAGGGCAGAATTTGCCGCCGGCCTCGAGGGAGAAGAAGAAGTGATGTCCGATCGAATAGGTAAGCTGAAGGCTTGCAGAAGTCACGAGGACCGGTACTGACGAGCCTGAATATACCGTTGGGTTTCCTTCGATGTAATCTCTGGAATCGTTGTTCATATAAGTGTAGTGGAAGGTCGCATCCCCGGAATCGTCGCGCTTGTACCTGACGTAGGAGTCGCTGGTTGTCGAATAACTGCCTATGCCCACGCCGATTCTCGGACGGAGGCTCCACTGACCGAAGTCGTAGCGATAGGCAAGACCCGTCTGGATTGCCACGAGGCTTGCGTCCTCAAAGGTTCCGTAGCCATAATATCCGTTGCGGGCATATCTGTATGCGGCTCCGTCCGCCTTGTTGAGGACCTTGAAATAGTTCAGTCCG
Source organism: Bacteroidales bacterium UBA1745 (assembly GCA_002314885.1). Taxonomy (GTDB): domain Bacteria; phylum Bacteroidota; class Bacteroidia; order Bacteroidales; family UBA932; genus Cryptobacteroides. The sequence continues at coordinate 78,684 of DCHT01000034.1, forward strand.
TTCGCACTGGTGTTGTCTGCGGTGAGGTCAAAGAAAAAGCCCCAGTGACGGCCAGGATAATATGTGTAACGGAGTTTGAACTCCCCTCCTCTTGCGAGTCCGGAAGCCTTGCCGGCTTCACCGTTGACGTTATAAATGGAACCGGCGAATCCGCCCTGAAGTTCCAGTGCGCTTCCGTAGGCGTACTCCTGCATTCCGTCAGCGTAGTAACGCTGCGCAGAAGCGCTCAGCGAAAGGGTCATAGCAAGTGCTGCAGAAGCAGCGACAATAATCGATTTCTTCATTCTTTTGATAACAAATACGGATACAAGATGCAGACTTGGGGGAAAACGTTGCAGTCTACACCTCCGTCCAATGAATGACGGTGCCCTTGCGCTCCATACCTCGGAACCAGGTCATCTGTCGCTTGGCGAACTGATGGATGGCCGTGGCCAGCTGAGAGCGCATCTCCTCGTAGCTGAATTCCCCAAGCACATATCTCGTAACAAACTTATACTCAAGGCCATAGTAGATCAGATCCTCCGCCGGAACGGTCTTCATCAATTCGCGGATCTCATCCACCATACCCTCCTCAAGACGTGCATCCAGGCGGGCGTCGATGCGCGCATTGCGCACTTCACGCGTGACGAGTGTGCCTATGTAATAAGTGTTCTTCGGCAGGAAGGCGCTGCGATGGACAGGATGCTCCTGCTCGTAGATAGCAATCTCAAGAGCCCTGATCAGCCTCTTGCGGGTGTCGTAGTCCGTGCTGTTGTGCAGGGGTTTGAGGGAAGCGAGACGGGCGATGAGAGTCTCGTCGTCGAACTGCTCCAGCTCCGCCCTCAATGCCGGATTCGGCGGCACGTCCGGCAGATTGTAGCCACAGGTGGCAGCCTCGATATAGAGGCCCGAACCGCCGCACAGAACGGGTATGCAGCCCCTCTCTACTATGTCTTTGTAGGCCTTCTCAAAGTCGTGCTGATAGCGGTAGATATCATACTTTTCACCGGCGTCCGCAATGTCCATCAAGTGATATGGAATCTCCTGATATTCAGCGAGATCCTTGCCTGTGCCTATGGTCATTCCGCGATACACCTGGCGGCTGTCGGCGGAGATGATTTCGGCATTGCCCAGCTGCCTGGCGAGATTCACGGCATAGCGGGTCTTGCCGGATGCCGTAGGACCCAGTACGCAGATGAGGTCTATCTCCCCGTCGAGGTACGCCTTTCGGAGGGCGTCCACGTCGATGGTCTCGGCCTGAGGAAGTTCGGCAGGAGCCGGAGGTATGATTATTTCTCGCTTCATTTCGTTGCAAAGGTAAGAAATTAGTATCTTTGCCGTATCATAATTATATGAAGGCAAAGAGCAACATAGAAATCAAGAACCGCAGGGCCTCCTTCGACTACGAATTCCTGGAGACCTTCCAGGCCGGCATAGTGCTGACCGGAACGGAGATAAAGTCCATCAGGGCCGGCAAGGCTTCGCTGGTGGACGGCTTCTGCTATTTCAGCGGCAATGAGCTCTATGTCAAGAATATGCACGTCGCAGAGTACCACTGGGCGAGCAACTGGGGCAAGCACGATCCGACCAGGGACCGCAAGCTCCTCCTCACCCGCAAGGAGCTGAACAAACTCCACCGCGCAGTCAAGGAAAAAGGTCTTACGATAGTGGCCGTGAAGCTCTATATCGCCGACAACGGCTACGCCAAGATACTCATCGCCCTGGCGAAGGGAAAGAAGGAATTCGACAAGCGAGCCTCCATCAAGGAGAAAGACCTGAGAAGAGAAATGGACAGGATGTAAATCCCGTCCATTTTCCTTTATTGTATCTTCACTACGAATGCGTGGTGGTCTTCGTCCTTCCAGGCCTCCTCATCCCAGTCGGGACTCTGATATGGGCCCTCGTGGTCAATCTTGAATGAAAGATAGGTGATAGGATAGCCCTGCGCCAGGAAATGCCTCTCATAGAAGGTCTGAACCTCGTAAAGGGACTTTACTTCCTCCTCGGAAAGATGCGTCTGGAGCGTGTCCGCTGCAGTATTGTAGAGGTCCGTAGTCACTGCGAGGATGTCCAGGGAATTGCACTCGGCAATGGCTCTGGAATACTCGTGGAGATAGCGGCTGTCAGTCTTGAGATTGATCACTCCCCCAGCCTTGAGGAAACCGCGGTAACGGTCCAGGAAACGCGGCGATGTGAGTCTCTTGTTCTCCCTTCCTATCTGAGGATCCGCGAAAGTGATCCAGATTCCGGCTATCTCGCCAGGGGCGAAAAGAGAGGCTATGAACTCGATGCGGGTACGCAGGAAACCCACGTTTCCCATCTGTTCCAGAGTGGCCTGCTTGGCGCCCTTCCAGAGCCTTGCGCCCTTGATGTCCACACCTATGTAATTGATTGATGGATTGCGTTTTGCGAGGTCGATCGTGTATTCGCCCTTGCCGCATCCGAGCTCCAGGACTATGGGCTTGTCATTGTGGAAGAAATCCGACGCCCAATGACCCTTCAGAGGATGGTCCACGCCCAGCACTTCCTGGGTGGAAGGCTGCACGAGGCAGGCGAAGGTCTCGTTCTCCGCGAATTTTCTAAGCTTCCCGTGGCCCATTGTTCTTCTTCGGCTTTCTGTTGTTGCGATGACGGTTGTTGCCGTGCTTCTTCTTGCGCGCCTCATCGAAGCGGGTGATGCTGTCGTCGCCAACTGCGGAAACGAATTCTGGTGCTGAAGGAACCGGCTCCTCCTGGAGGGATTCCGGCTTCTGTCCGGCACGGTTCATCCTGATGATCTCACGTACCTCGGCAGCATCCAGAGGATAGAGTTTTGCAAGGGAATCCTTGTCGTAGGAGAAGTACATTATCTCCCTGAGGATGTCTGTCTTCATAAGGTAGGCCAGGCCATCCTCGAATTCGAGAGGCTGGTTCACCTTAGGGATACGGGACTGGGCATCGAGATATGCGGCAGTCTCATAATTGAGGCAGCACTTGAGCTTTCCGCACTGTCCGGCCAGCTTCTGAGGATTCAGGGACAGGTCCTGGATACGTGCGGCGGAAGTCGTTATCGACTGGAAGGTGGAGATATAGTTCGAACAGCAGAGTTCGCGTCCGCAGACACCGAGACCACCGATGAGGCCGGCCTCCTGACGCGCTCCGATCTGCTTCATCTCGATGCGGATGCGGAATTCCTCAGCGAAGACCTTGATCAGCTGACGGAAATCGACGCGGCCGTCCGCAATGTAGTAGAAGATGGCCTTGGTGCCGTCTCCCTGGAATTCCACGTCGCCGATCTTCATCTCGAGTCCGAGTTCCACTGCTATCTGGCGGGAACGTATCATCACCTCGTGCTCCCTGGAAATGGCATCCTGCCACTTCTCTATGTCGAAGAGCTTGGCCTTGCGGTAGATCTTCTTTATGTCCGGGCTGTCCGGCTTGATCCTGCGGCAGGCCATCTGATGAGCCACGACAGGTCCCTCGAGGGTGACGATGCCCACGTCGTGGCCGGTATTGGCCTCCACGATGACGATGTCTCCCGTCTTCACGGTCTGGCCGGAAGCATTGACATATATGCCCTTCCTGGTGTTCTTGAAGCGCACCTCGAAAAGGTTCTTGTACTGCTCCTGGCCTACGCCCTTGAGCCAGTCATATACCTCCAGTTTGCAGCAGCCCTGACGGTAGGTGCACTCGGTTTCGCCCTGGGTGTTCTTTTCCACCACACATCCGCGGGAGCAGTCAAACTGCCTGGTTTCGTTATTTACGTTGTCCATAGACTATAAGCTTATAAATAACCTGTTCACAAGATCGCAGAACAGTATCTTCTGGTTCACGTTCCTCTCCAGCAGAGCAGCTGCCGAATTGAGGTAGTCCATAGCCTTGCGGCTGTATGGCTTCGGGCACTTGGATGCCAGATTCGTGAACAGATCCTGCTCATACTCAGACAGATATGCAATCTGCGACAGGTTCTGCTGTATCATAAATATCTTTCTGAAGCCCTCGCTCGCATAGACGAGGAAAGCCTTCTGTTTCTCTCTGGAATCGAATGCAGCCAAGTCATCGGCACATTCGAGGGCCGCCAGCAGATCGCGGTCGGTCACCGCTTTCATAAGGTCGGCAAAAAGGTCCATATAGGACTGGGTGTCCGCACTGCTGCGGAGATTCGCAAGCTCCGACCTCGGAGGAGGCACGACACGGAGGCACTGACAGCGCGAGAAGATGGTCTGCAGCACCTTTTCCGGGTTGTGGGTGATGAAGAGGAAAAGCGTCTTCTCGGGCGGTTCCTCAACTATCTTCAGAAGCTTGTTGGCCGTCTGCACGTTCATCTTCTCCGGCTGGAAGAACACCACCGCCTTGTAGCCGTTCTCCACGGCGCTCAGGGAGAGCTTGTCGATGATGTACTTGGCCTCCTGGACATTCACGTCGCAGACCTTGCTCTCGATGCCGAAGGCAGCGGACATATCGGCCTCGAGGAAATACGGATTGGACAGGGCCAGTTCGCGGAATTCCTTGGCATATATCTCCGATGTGACATCCTTGGCGGCCATTTTCCCGGTCTTTGAACCGGTGTTGGTCGGATAGACGAAATGGGTGTCCGGATGGATCAGCTTGGACATCTTGACGCAGGACGGACACTCACCGCAGGAATCTCCGTCGTGCTTGTTCTGGCAGGCGAGATACTGCAGGAAGGCCATTACGAGGGGGAATGCTCCGCCGCCCTCATTCTCGTAGAAGAGGGTGGAATGAGGAATCCTGCCGCTGTCTGCCATAGACACCAGCGCCCTCTTGACGTCTTCGTTGCCCTTTATGTCACTGAACCTCATATCTTCCTGTTTCCAACATAGCACACCAGGCTGGAGAGATGTGTCCTCTCAAAGCTCTGCGGCAGCATTTTAAGGGCCTCGAGAGCCCTGTCAATATATATCTCAAGCTTCCTCTGGGCATATTCAATGCCCTGGTTAGCCCTTACGAACTCACATATCTCCTCCCTGACGTCAGTGTTATCTCCGACGCTTCGCACGAGATTCCTTACCCTTGCCTCTTCCTCCGGACCAGCATTCACGAAAGCCCCGAGCAGCGGCATTGTGATCTTCCTCTCAAGTATGTCCGCGCCCACCGGCTTGCCGACATTCATCCCGAGGGAGTAGTCGAAGATGTCGTCCCTTATCTGGAAAGCCAGACCGAGGTTGACGGCATAGTCACGCACTGCGGAAACCTGTTCTTCGGAAGCATCTGCGGCAATGGCTCCTGACACGCAGGCAGCCTCAAAGAGGGATGCCGTCTTGCTGTAGATGATGCGCAGATAGGCCTCCTGGTCAGTGTCGCAGGAATCCGCCTTCTGAAGCTGGAGCATCTCGCCTTCCGCAAGGTCGCTCAAGGTCTTGGCAAAGAGCCTGATGACCCTGTCGGAGGAGCGTTCCGCATCCAGGATGCAGGACACCGCCTTCACTAGCCAGAAGTCCCCCACAAGCACGGACGCCGAAGGTCCGAGGAGGGAGTTTATGGTCTGCTTGCCGCGTCTGACGTCACTCTGGTCGGCGACGTCGTCGTGGAGCAGGGTGGCATTGTGCAGCAGTTCTGCAGCCGCGGCATAACGGCAGGCATCCATACTTGCAGGTAAACCTGATATAGCCCTCGCGACAAGGAGAGTCAGGACGGGACGGAGCTGCTTGCCGCCATTGGCCAGTATGGCATCGTTGACCTTTCCGAGGAGATCGATGTCATTGCCAAGCGCAGACTTCATCTGATCCTGCACCCTGGTCCAATCGCTTCCAAGCCAGTCCTTTACGTCCTTGAGATTCATCTATCCGAGCATTTCAATGAGTTCGTCCACGGTAGAAGCCCAGCCGATGAGAGAGAATGTTCCCTCATCCAGCATCTCCGTCTTCACATAGTATTCGAGCAGAGCCTTGAACGGATCGTAGAATCCACCGATATTCAGCACATACAGCTCACCAGGCCAACGATCCAGCTTGCGGAGCGTGAGAGTCTCGATGAACTCGTCGAGCGTTCCGATGCCGCCAGGAAGGGCCACCACGGCGTCAGAGCCTTCCCTCATAAGAGTCTTGCGCTCTGCCATAGTGTCCGTCCACACGATTTCGCTGAGGCCCGCAGGCACCAGCTCGTGCATAAAGCGTGGAATGATGCCGATATGCTTACCCCCGCAATCCGCGAGTTCTGCGGCAATCTCGCCCATCGTTCCCTTGACTGTTCCGCCGGAGACGATGGTGTGGTCCTTCGCCGCTGCCTTGCGCACGAAATCCCTGGCCGCCGTGTTGTAGGCCGGGTCAATCGTATAACTTGCAGAGCAGAAAACCGCGATCTTCTTTCCCATATCCTAGAACATTATTGCAAGTGAGAGAGTCGCACAGCGGTAACTGCCGGATGTGCCCTCCGAACTCTTGATATATGGATTGAGATCCCAGTTGTAGCGGGCTGAAATCTGAAGATGCCAGATCTCGATGCCGCCACCGACGCCCACGCCATACTCGAGGCGGTTGAGCATCTCCTTGTCTATCTGGCTGGTGACAGCCACGCCCACCATAGGAGCGACTTCGACGTATGGACGGAAGAGAATGAGATCCGGACCCCACTGGAGGCCCACCGGGAGTTCGAGATAGCCTGTCTGGAGGTTCTCTGTCCTGGCATCCTTGCAATGATACATCAGGGATGGCTGGATTGCAAAACCAGCCAGAAACTTGTACTGGTATGTGATGCCGGCGTGATAACGGGTCACGCTCTTGGTCGCGTCAGTGAAGTTCTTGATGTCGGAGACGTTCGAGAACGAAGCACCTCCGATCACGCCGAAATGACTCTGTGCGGAAGCAAATGCGCAGCAGAGCATAGCGAGAGCGATGAGGAGAGTCTTTTTCATCAGATGCCGGTCTTACTTGATTATAGCGTCCATCTTCTCCACAAGGACCTCCTTCGGAACGAGTCCGACCGAGAGGTCTACAGGCCTGCCGCCCTTGAAGAAAACGACAGCAGGAATGCTCCTGATACCCATCGCACCAGCGAGGGCAGGGTTGTCATCCACATTGCACTTGCCCACGACTGCCCTGCCGTCATATTCGTCTGCCAGTTCCTCGATGACCGGGCCCAGCATACGGCAAGGGTTGCACCAGGCAGCCCAGAAATCTATCATCATAGGCTTTTCGTCCCCGATCAGGGATGCGAAATTGCTTTCATCAACTTTCGTAAGCATAGTCTAGAAAATTACTGCAAGGTTGAGGCTGAAGCCGCTGAAGTTGGCGTTGCTGAAGCACTTCGGGAAGTTTTCGACCGTGGAAGAAGCATTTGCCACTGAACCGAAGTTCCAGTTGTAGTCAGCGGAAATCTGGAAGGCAAAAAGCTTGACGCCCAGACCTACGGATGCGCCATATTCAAAGCGGTTGATGTTCTTCCAGTCGAAGGACTCCCTGGTCTTGGAGCCGTCGCTGTTCTTGGTTTCCTTTCCCTTGATGTCCTTGGAAATAGCATATCCGAGATACGGACCGGCCTGAACGAACACGCGGATGTTGTCATTGTAGAACTTAGGTCCGAACTGCAGATTCAGAGGCACCTCGATGTAACCGAGACCCTGAGTCCTGCCATACTCGGTGTCCTCGACTCCCTTGATGTGGAAGAGCAGGCCGGAGTCGACGCTGAGCCAGGATGGAAGGTCATACTGGAGGGCGATGCCGGCCTGATAGCCGAGATTGTCCTTGTAATCCTTCTTCTCCAGGTTGACGGTGGAGAAGTTCACACCGGCCTTGACGCCGAAATGGAACTTCTTCTCCTGTGCGGAGACATTGGTCGCGGTCAGCGCGATCAGCGCTGTCACGAATATAAGTTTGACGATTTTCTTCATAATCATAATTGGCGTAATATATAAAACCAGTCGCAAATATAAGAATAATTTGCGACTGGCATATATAAGATATATGAGTTCTTTTCCCGGAGGCCTAGCAGTGCTGCTCAATGTTCCACACAAAGGCCCTCAGACCCAGTTCCGGAGCCGACGCATCCTTGGCTGCGACATCGGCGAGGATGGTCTCGACCTGGGCGTCGTCCACCATTGCGAGAATGGCGTTGTTGAGGGTTGGCCAGGCGTGTGAGCCCTCGTGAGGCTCGCCGTCCACGCTGCCGCGACCTGCGATTTCATTCCACATCGTGTAGCCTCTGCATTCGTTCTTTTCAAGCAGCTCCACCAGCTCGGTGTAGTATGCCTGGTTGTATGCCATAAAGATTGCTTTCATATTGACAGTCATTATTTTACTTCACCCATCTTTGCATCGAGATACGCCTTTCTGGCGGCCTTGCGAGCTGCTTTGCGGGCCTTTCTCTTCTCCTGGCGCTCAGCCACGAGGCAGTAGAGGGTAGGGATTACGACGAGAGTTACGAGGGTTGAAATGGAAAGACCCCAGGCCACGGTGACGCCGAGACCGACCCACATTTCGGAACCTTCACCCTTGCCCAATGCCATAGGGAGCATACCGAGCACGGTGGTGAGGGTGGTCATAAGGATAGGACGCAGACGGCTGCGGGATGCGGTCACGACAGAGTCCGCAACGTTCATTCCTCTCTCCCTCATCAGGATGGTGTAGTCGATGAGCACGATACCGTTCTTCACAACAATACCCATCAGGATGATGATGCCGATCATTGACATCACTCCGAGAGCCGTGTTGGTGACGAAGCAGCCGATGAGCACGCCGGTGAGGGCGAACGGAATGGAGAACATAATCACCATAGGGCTGAGGAAGGACTCGAACTGGGATGCCATCACCATATACACGAGGATGACGATGAGGATGAGCAGGGTGATGAGGTCGGCGAAGATGTCCTTCTGGTCCTCATAGTCACCTGCAAGCACAACGTCGATGTCGCTAGGGATGTCGCTCGCGTCAACCACTTTCTGAGCAGCCTCAACACCATCGGAAAGGGCGAAGCCATTGGCCATCACACAAGTCACCTTGACCATTCTCTCACGGTTCTTGCGGACGATGTCAGGAGGGGTGGAAGACTCGACCACAGTACCGAGGTCACGTACCTTCACGCCCTGTCCCTGAGCATTGTAGACAGTGATGTTTTCGATGTCCTCGATACCGGTACGATACTGCGGTGCATAACGCACGCGGATGTTGTATTCGTCACCGTCCTCGCGGAAGAGGGACATCACCGAACCACTGATGCAGGAGCTCACGTAAGAGGCTGCAGTCGCACTGCTTATTCCATTGAGAGCCAGCTTGGTACGATCGAAATCAACCTTATATTCAGGAGTGTATTCATCGCGGCTCACGAAGGCCTCGGAGAAGCACTCTTCCTTGCGAAGCTTGACTGCGAGATCGTTCATCACGCGGTCGGCCGTCTCGAAGGAATTGCCATAGATTTCCACTGCGATGCTGGACTGTCCGCCCATTCCTCCGTGACCCTCGGTCACCTGGAATTTCTTGATCTGAGGCATAGCCGCGAGATCCTTTCTGAGGACGTCCGCAATCTCGCCGCAGGAGCGCTTACGGTTCTCCATACTGCCGATGTTGATGTTCATCGAAATGATATGGGTACCATTGGACTGCATAGAAGCGTAGGCATTCTCGGAATCGGCCTGACCGAAGCTGTAGCCGAAGGTCTCGATCTCAGGAACCTCCTCCACCACGAGCTGGTAGAGCTGGGCTGCGAACTGACGGGTAACATCCTGTTCGGTGCCGACCGGCAGCTGGATGCTCACGGAAAGACGGCCCTGGTCCATCTTAGGCATATACTCCGTCTTGAGTTTCGGGCCAAACAGAACCACCGATGCCGCAAAGACAGCAAGCGCAGCCAAGAGGACGATTGCCTTGTGCTTCACTGACCACCTGATGACGGCCCCATAGCCCCTTGAGATCCAATCGAGGAAACGGTTGATGCCCTTGCCGAAGAAGAAGTTGTAGACCTTTCCGTGATGGGTTCCCTGACGAAGCATCTTTGAACAGAGCATAGGCACGAGGGTGAGCGCACCGCAGGTGGACACGATCATAATGATGCTGACGATCCAACCGAGCTGACGGAACATAATACCCGCCATACCCTTGATCATAGTCAGAGGAAGGAACACGGCCAGCATAGTGAGGGTGGATGCGATAACTGAGATACCCACCTCGCCAGTGGCGTGGACGGCGGCCTCCTTAGGCTTCTCTCCCCTCTCGATATGCGTCGTAACGTTCTCCAGCACCACGATCGCGTCATCCACGACCATACCTATCGCAATGGACAGTGCCGACATCGAAATGATATTCAGGGTGTTGCCAGTCGCAAAGAGGTAGATGATAGACGCCAGCAGGGCGATAGGAATAGCAAGGACGATTATGAAGGTTGCTCTCCAGCGGCCCAGGAACACGAACACCACGAGCATAACCACCAGGAAGGTGATCATAATGGTCTCCTTGAGGGAGTTGATTGTGTTGAGGATGGTACGGGAGTTATCCACCACGGTTGTAATCTTCACGTCGGAAGGCAGAGTTGGCTCAATGGTCTTGAGAGTCTTCTTGACCTTCTTGATCACGTCCACGGTATTGGCGCCGGACTGCTTCTGAATGATGATCATCGCACCCTGCACGCCATTGCAGTATGCCTCCTGATACCTTTCCTCCACCGTATCGTTCACCGTTGCCACATCGCGCAGATAGATGGCTGTACCGCCTGAATAGCCCACCACGACATCCAGCATCTCCTCTGCACTCTCGAACTCCTTCTCCACACGGATGGTGTAGGTGTTGCTGCCTATGTCAAGGCTGCCCGCAGGGGTGTTCTTGTTCTCAGCCGCAAGGGTCTGGGAAATGCCTGCCACAGTAAGGTGATATGCCTCCAGCTTTGCTGGGTCGCAATAGACCTGGATCTCGCGCTGAGGAGCACCGGTAACGGATACGGTACCGACTCCTGACACACGTGCGAGAGGAGTGGAAACCTTGTCCTCAAGGACCTTGTCCAATGCGTTCAGAGACTGATTTGCATTGGCCGCAAGGATCATAATAGGCATATCATCCGCGCTGAACTTGAAGATGACCGGAGTGGTTGCACCGTCAGGCAGATAGGAGTTCACCATATCCAGCTTGTCGCGGACGTTGTTGGTGGCCTCCTCGATGTCTATGCCCTGCTCGAATTCAAGGTAGATGATACAGGTGTTCTCCTTTGACGTGGAGGTGATATTCTTAAGGTTGCTGACACCGTTCAGCGTATTCTCGAGAACCTTTGAAAGGTTGGTCTCGACATCCTCGGCACTCGCACCCTGGTAGGATGACATCACCATAATGGTGTTGGCATCGAACTTAGGGAAGTTGTCGATGGATATTTTCATCAGCGAGAAGATACCGAATATGGCGAAGGCCGCAAACACGAGGGCCGTCGTCACCGGATTGTTCACCGCTTTTCTGTAAATGCTCATAACTTCTGCTTTCTACTTGTTATTCGGCGACAACCTCCACTTCGACGCCGTCCCTGAGACGGAGCTGGCCGCTGATGACCACAGTTGCACCGTCCTCGATGCCCTCGAGCACCTCGTACTCATTGTCCATCCTGGTACCGAGCACCACCTTGACGTATGAAACGGTGTTGTCCTCGTTGAGCACATAGACGAACTTGTCGCCTGTGCCCTGCTGGCGCACCACTGCCTGATCCGGGATGACCACGCTGTTGTTGCTGCCGAAGTTCACGTTCACCTTGGCATACATACCAGGGCGGAGCTTGCGGTCCTTGTTAGGCACGCGCACCTCCACGGTGAAGGTGTGGGTAGTGGCATCCATAGTAGGGTATATCCTCTCGATGGTACCCTTGAAGGTCTGGCCTGGGAGAGCTTCGACTGAGAGAGTGACCACGTCGCCCTTCTTCACCTTGGTGTACTGGGACTCGGACACGCCCACGAGGAGCTTCACCGGAGTGATCTGCTGCACGGTGTAGAGAGGCTGGGACATAGAATACATATCGCCCTTGTCATAGTTGCGGGCAGTCACTACGCCTGAGATAGGAGTCCTGAGGATGGTATTCTCCTTGAGGTTCTCATAGGAAGTCTTGCGGACATTGTAGGAGAGAACCATAGCGTCGAGGTCGGACTTGGAAACGGCACCCACCTCGTAGAGGCCCTTGATGCGGACCAGTTCAGTGGAATCGTTCATCATCTGGAGCCTGACCTGCTCGAGGTTGGCGATGTCCATCTCCGCAAGGATCTGGCCGGCATACACGAAGTCGCCGATCTCCACTTTGATCTTCTTGATACGCATAGAGGACTGAGGGGCGATGTTGTTCACCACATTGGCCTGTACGCTGGAAGTGTAGGTAGCTGACTGCTGCACCTTACGGCGCTCAGCCTGGGCCACAGTCACCTTTGGCAGTACCGCTGCCACGGTCTGCTCGGCTTCCTCCTGAGCAGCTTCTGAAGTCTTCTTGCCGAAGGAACCGCAGGAAGCGGCTGCAAGCACGAGGGCTGCGTAAGCGGCTGTTCTGAAAAACTTGTTCATATCTTTTACTTGTTATTTTCGTCATCAAGGAAGTCCGCACCGATAACCTGCTCGAGCTGGGACTTTGCTACTATGAAATTATAGACCGCCTGACTCTTGCTGAGCTTGGACTGCACGAGCGCAAGCTGCGCGTCATTGAGGTCGGTGATGGTGGAGCGGCCGAGCTCATAGGACTTGGCCACGATGTCGTAGGAGGTCTGAGCAGTCTCCACCGCGTCCTCAGCGGCATAGAAGCTCTTCATATTGGTCTCCATAGTCGTGAGATAGTTGCCCATCGCAATCCTGAGCTGTCTCTCGGTATCCGTCCTCTGGAGCTGGAGCTCATTGTACTGCACCTTGGCCTGCTTGAGGTCGTGGTAGCGCTTTCCGCCTGAGAAGATAGGAATGCTGAGACTGAGGCCCACGTATGAATATGGAGTCCACTTGTACTCACTGAAATTGAAGTCATTCGCCATCGCACTGTAGGTGTAGTTGAAGGCGAGTGACAGGGTCGGCACGTATGCCATACCGTAGAGTTTCACGGTCTGAGACAGCTGTTCAGCCTGGATTGCAAGCTGACGCATAGTGGTGTTGGTATTCACGTCGAGGCTGTCGTTCTCGTGTATGTCGCGGAACAGGTGCTCTGTGTAGTCATCGAGGCAGCCCTCCACGTCGATGTTGGTGTCGAGGTCGATGCCGATGACAGCCTTGAGCTGCCACAATGAAAGCACTACTGAACTTTCGGCGTTGAATACGTTAGGAATGGCGTTGGAGACGTTGGTCTTGGCCCTGAGATACTCCATCTCGGATGCCTTCTGGGCATCGTGCTTCTTCTCGACGATCTCGAAATTGGCAACGGCATTCTCATAGACCTCCTTGTAAACTTCAAAAGCCTCCTTTGCGAGGAGGACGCCGAAATAGGCCTGCTTCACCTGAGTAACCATATCGAGCTTGGAAGAACGGGCCTTCTCCACTGCGAGTTCCACGCCGAGGCCGGAGACCTTGATGCTCTTCCAGAGCTGAGCGTTCACCAACGGCATAGCGGCGGTGACGCCGGCGCTCCAGGTATTCCAACGACCGACCTCAAGGCCACCGCCGGAAGTTGAGGAGGATTCCCCGGATGAGCCGCTCTCAGAGCCGGTGCCGGTGCCAGAACCCTCTCCGGTTCCAGAGCCTCCGCCCATCATCGAACTCATATCGAAGTCCATATACATCACCTGCTTCTTGATGGTCCTCTGATAGGAGCCAGTAGCGTCAATCTGAGGGAAGAGCGAGGCGTAGGTGCCTCTCTTTGCATAGGTATTCCTCTCGATCTCCATATTCGCCACTTTCACGGAAATATTCTCACTCAGGGCGATTTCGAGGGCCTTTTCCAATGAGATGACCACAGTCGAATCCGTCGATTCGGTCTCATCGAGGAGCAGCTGTACGGCCGTTTTCTCCTCCTGAGGCTCAACGTCGGTGCGGTACTGTGCCGAAGCCTCGGTCGCCATAAAGGCGAGGGCTGCGGAAGTCATCAGTACAATACCTGATCTTTTCATATCTTTCAAATGTTTTCTTTCTGTTTCAACGTTTTTGGACACAGTCCGAACGGGATTGCAAAAATGGTACAAATATTTGTTCGTAACAAGTGTTACACTTGTCATATTTTAACACAGTATTTGTCATATTTAACACACTTTTGTATATTTGCACAAGATATTTGAGACTGTGTACACTGACACCATAGAAGAAACGCAGATTGTCCGGGAAAACAATATCCCCGGAAGGTATTGCTGTGCCGAATTGGCAGGAACCTGCCACAAGGTCTTCGACCTCGTCCAGGAAAGGAAGTGGCACTACTTCATACTCATCGACAAAGGCGAACTGACGCACGACGGAGAGCATTTCCCGGAGATTACCAAGGTGGGCTACAGAAGTCTGGTGAGCATATCGGTAAACACGAAAATCCACCATCTGAGCTGCTCCGCCAACTTCCACGGCTACATCGCCGGAGTGGAGTTCAACACCCTCCTGGACATCTTCCACAAGGATACTTCCTTCCCTGGAATTTTCCGCCAAGGCCTGCGTACAACCCTCTCCAGAAGCGATATCGACCCACGAAAGTTCCGCATCATCCAGAAAGATTTCCAGAATCTGATGGGCACTCTCGGCAACAAGGAACACCTCCTCCCCGAGGCCCTGAACTTCTCCAGCTTCTACATCCTGATGGTGGATCTGGCGGATATGATGTGGGAAAAGGGGCACGAACTGCCCACCGCCGAGAAGATGAACAGGCGCGACTCCCTGCTAGTCAGCTTCATGCAGGCAGCGGCCAGGAACATCGAAGAGAATTCCTCCGTGGAATACTACGCCAGCCTTCTCTGCGTGTCCAAGTCCTATCTTTCCCAGGTCGTGAAGCAGAAGGCCGGCGTGCCTGTCGGAGTCGTCCTCTCCACCTTCCGCTACGAACGCTCGATGAAATACGTCAACGACCCGAGCTATTCCCTACAGCAGGTAGCCGACAAGATGTCCTTCCCGGACCAGGCCACCTTCAGCAAATTCTTCAAGAAGCACAACGGCCTCTCGCCATTAGCCTACAGAAAGAAATAGAAATTGAGCGCAATTGACTATATTTGCACCTATAATAAATAATAAGGAAATGTTACTCGCCATTCATTGGAACTTCAATCCAGAGATACTTCACATCGGCAACCTCGCACTCAGGTGGTACTCCCTGCTCTTCGTCAGCGGATTCATCATCGGATGGTTCATATTCAAGGATTATTTCAAGAGGGAGAAGATCTCCGAGACCCTTCTCGACCCACTTCTCTACACCCTCCTCATCTGCACCATCGTGGGCGCACGCCTCGGCCACTGCCTCTTCTACCAGCCGGACTACTACCTCACCAGCTGGAAGGGCTTCCTGGAGATTTTCCAGCCTTGGAAGGGCGGTCTCGCAAGCCACGGCGGAGCCATCGCGCTCGTGCTCGGAATGATCTGGTTCGCCCGTCATTACGGCCGCAAATACGGCTTCGATTTCTGGTGGATAATGGACAGGCTCGTCATCGCCGTCTGCTTCGCAGGAGCAATGATACGTTTCGGAAACCTTTGTAATTCAGAGATTTACGGCGGTCCGACCGATCTCCCTTGGGGCATCTACTTCATGCAGAATATCTACCAGCATTTCAAGATGGGAGCCGATCCAGTATGGACTGAATACCCTTGCCATCCGACCCAGCTCTACGAGGCATTCAGCTACATCATCCTCGGTCTCGGACTGCTCTGGGCCTACAGGAAAAGACTCGAGAAACTCTACCGCGGTGAGATCTTCGGCATCTTCCTCATCTGCCTCTTCGGCGTGCGTTTCCTCATCGAATTCATCAAGAACGACCAGGTGGACTTCGAGGCTGGGATGGCCATCAATATGGGCCAGATCCTCAGCATTCCGTTCATCCTCGCCGGTGTAGGCGTGCTCATCTACGCCTTCATCCGCAAGAAGCCGGCTGCAGCAGACAGCTACTTCAAGCAGACTCGCTAAGCCATCCCACGCTCAGCTTTGATTGCCTCATAGGCATCCTTCACCTTACGGAACTTCTCAGCGGCCGCCTTCTGGACGTCCTCGCCGAGCGTCGCCACTTTGTCCGGATGGTGCTTCATAGCCATACGCCTGTAGGCAAGCTTGACCTCCTCATCACTTGCCGACGGAGAAATTTCGAGGACCTTGTAGGCGGAATCAGTGTCGCGGAAATACATAGAAATGACGGAATCCGCATCTGCAGAAGTCACTCGGATAGCAGATGCAATGGCCTCCAGGACCGATTTCTCCTTTGCGCACAGGTCCCCGTCAGCGTGCGCCAGTTCCACGAGATAGTGGAAGAGCTGCAAACGCTGCGAATAATTCATATTCAACGCTATCTGGGTTCCGACCTGATATATGTCCACAGTCTTGCCGTTCAGCTCATCCAGCGCCTTCATCGCATCTGCGACCATTTCCTCGCCGAAATTGCGACGGATGAAGTCGCGGACATAATCCAATTCCGACTGCAGGAGCTTACCATCCGCCTTGATCACAGCCGAAGAAAGCACCAGCAGCGACATAAGGAAACTGTTTCTCTGAACGCCGGCATTCCGCGTCGAGTAACTGGTCTTGCGAGTGCTGCTGCTCTCCAGACGTTCGGACTTGAGCAACTTGTCGGAAAAATAACCTATGAAATATCCAATGAGGCCTCCGATCGGGCCGAAAGCTGCCCAACCGATGATACCGCCCCAGAAACGCATTGATCCCATTATTCTTTTGTTTTCCCCTCAAACTTCAAATAACAAGCCGATGACGAAGTCTGACAAATTGTCGCACAGTGCAATAAAAATCACCCGCAGACGAATCCGCGGGTGACTGATATCGGTTAAGAAAAGGCTTATTCGCCTGATTCCTTATTATTCGCCTTTGATAGCTGCTTTTA
>DCHT01000034.1:95599-98567 GCA_002314885.1 Bacteroidales bacterium UBA1745
AGGCTATTCGCCTTTGATAGCTGCTACACCTGGGAGCACCTTGCCCTCGATAGCCTCGAGAAGAGCGCCACCACCGGTGGAAATGTAGCTAACCTGGTCAGCGAGACCGAACTTGTTGACGCAAGCCACGGAGTCACCACCGCCGATGAGTGAGAATGCACCCTCAGCAGTTGCCTCAGCGATTGCCTGGCCGATAGCGCGTGAGCCCTCAGTGAACTCATTGCACTCGAATACGCCTGCAGGACCGTTCCAGAGGATGGTCTTGGCGCCCTTGAGAGCAGCGGCGAAAGCCTTGCGAGCCTCAGGACCTGCATCTACACCCTCGAGACCTGCAGGAACTGCATTTGAAGGGCATACGATGATCTGGGAACCTGGCTTAACGGTCATAGTACCGAAATCGAGGCCGTCAGTAGCAACACAGTCGGTAGCGAGCACGAGCTCTACACCATTCTTCTTTGCGAGTTCCTCTACGCCGAGAGCGACGTCGAGCTTGTCCATCTCGCAGATTGAAGTACCGATCTCACCGCCGTGAGCCTTTGAGAAGGTATAAGTCATACCACCGCAGAGGATGAGCTTGTCAACCTTGCCGAGGAGGTTCTCAATGATACCGATCTTTGAAGAAACCTTTGAGCCACCCATAACAGCGACGAAAGGACGCTGGATATTGTTGAGAACTGCGTCAACCGCGTTCACTTCCTTCTCCATAAGGAGACCGAGCATCTTGTCGCCCTCTGCGAAGTAGTCAGCGATGACAGCGGTGGAAGCGTGCTTGCGGTGTGCGGTGCCGAATGCATCCATCACATAGCAGTCAGCGTAAGAAGCGAGCTTCTTTGCGAACTCCTTCTGGCTGGCCTTCATAGCCTTCTTAGCCTCGTCGTATGCAGGATCCTCTTTCTCGATGCCTACTGGCTTGCCTTCCTCTTCAGGATAGTAGCGAAGGTTCTCAAGGAGGAGAACCTCACCTGGCTTGAGGGCTGCAGCAGCCTCAGAAGCGTCTGCACAGTCAGCAGCGAACTTTACCTCAGAAACACCAAGGGCAGCAGCAACTGCGTCCTTGATCTGACCGAGTGAAAGCTCTGGTTTCTTCTTGCCCTTAGGCTTGCCCATATGGCTCATAATGATAAGAGCACCGCCCTTCTCGAGGATGAGCTTGAGGGTAGGAACTGCACCGCGGATACGGGTGTCGTCAGTGATCTTGCCGTCCTGAAGTGGAACGTTGAAGTCTACGCGAACGATAGCCTTCTTGCCGGCGAAATCGTAAGTACTGATGTTTGTCATAATAATATTGAATTAAAAGTATTTCCGTTTTGGACTACAAATATAATCATTTTTTACTCTTCTCCGAGTTCGCTCTTGACTTCTGCAATGATTTTGTCAACTTTTGCATAGCCGTCGCCCGGTCTTCTCCACAGTGCCGCAAGTACGAGCGTTCCTATGATACCCATCGAAATGGAGAGGAGGAATACGAGGTTCCAGCTGCCGGTGTGCTCAGTGATGGCACCGAATACCACGCCGGAAACGATAGGGGCGAGATATGCGAAGATGCCGCAGATACCGTTGGCGGACGCTGCACCGTACTTGGTGGCCTGGTTGGAGCAGGCAATGCCCAAGAGGGCCTGAGGGCCGTAGATGAAGAATGCAGACAGGACAATGAGGACGATGGAGAGCCAGTCGCTCTTAGGTGCCACCCAGAAGAGGGCAAGGCAGACAGTCGCCAGAAGTGTGAAGATGGCACTGGTCCTCTGCGCGCGTCCCTTGAAGAAATGGTCAGTGAGCCAGCCGGCCACGATGCATCCCAGGATACCACCGACTATTTCCATCGCACCGATGGTGCTGGCTGCGCGGGCCGGAGCCATTCCCTTGAACTGTACGAGTATGGTAGAGCCCCAGTCCAGGATCGTGAATCGAATGATGTACACGAAGAAATCCGCAATGGAAATAAGCCAGATGACAGGGTTTGCAAGCACCATCTCCTTGAGGCAGCGCTTTGAAACGCGAGCTTCAGCCTCTGCGGACATATTGATCTTCTGCTCCGGCTGCTCCTTCTTGTTGGCTGTGTCAAGCTCGTGGACAGATGGGAGTCCTACCTCCTGAGGAGTGTTCTTGATTCCAAAGAAGATGAGGGCCGCACCCATAATGGCCAGGATGGCAGGCACCCAGAAGCACCACTGCCAGGCAGCATTTGAGAAGTGGCCGAGAATGAACGCGATGAGGAAGCCCAGCGCACCGGCTCCGAGGGAGTGTGAAGCATTCCAGATGGACTGCTTGGTGGCAAGCTCAGACGGCTTGATCCAATGGGCCATAAGAGAAGAGCAAGGAGGATATCCCATACCCTGAAGAAGGCCGTTGATAAGCCAGAGGGAGCCCATCAGGTAGATGAAACCCATAGTCGCCTTGCCCTCAGCGTCGAGCACATTGAAGAAAGCATTGACCGAGGGAATGAAACCGATGGCGATATTGACAAGCGCAGAAAGGAGAAGGCCGAGAGCCATCAGACCCTTCTTATTCTTGATCTTGTCGGAAAGAAAGCCGTTGAGCAGCCTTGAGACGCCGTAAATGACGCCATTGAGGGTAAGGAAAATACCCAACTGAGTCTTCGAGAATCCGAGCTCGCTCTCAAGAGCAGGCATCGCAATGCTGAAATTCTTCCTGACAAAATAAAAAAGCGCATAACCTATCATCAATATGATAAGAGTGCGCCAGTGCCAATAGTTGTACTTCTTGTTGATCTGTGAATCCATAGCGTTACTAATAGTCCACAAATTTACGAAACTTTCTGCTTTCGCCCAACAGTCACGTGCCGAATGACTGTTGGAGCGTTTTTGCGTTAACAGTCAACGATTTGATGACTGTTGGAAATACGAAGCCAGCAAAAAGTGGTGCAGTACTAGTGGCACTACTTCTGCGCCATTCAGGCACCGCTGCCGCGCCTTATATGGAAGCGCGGCAGCTACGGACGCAGCTGCGG
>DCHT01000013.1:0-7677 GCA_002314885.1 Bacteroidales bacterium UBA1745
TGGGAGAAGCAGCAGCAGGTCAACGTAGGTGTCGATCTCGGATTCCTCGAGAACAAGTACAACGTTACCATCGACCTCTACAACAAGATTTCTTCCGATATGCTGATGAGCCTCCAGCTCCCTTCATATATGGGTACTCAGGGTAACGGTTCTTCAGTTCTCAGCGCTCCTAAGGGCAACTACGGTACCATTATGAACTCCGGTATCGAGCTCACTTTCGACGCTCATCCTGTTGCTACCAAGAACTTCAACTGGGACACCAACTTCACTATTTCCTTCAACAAGAACAAGCTCGTCGCACTCGACGGCACTGAGAACGCTGCTCTCGTAGGCTACGGCCAGTGGAGCGACGTCATCAGCACCACCAAGGTCGGTGAGCCTCTCTATGGCTTCTACGGCTATATCGTAGAGGGTGTCTACACTTCCCTCGAGGACATCGAGAACTCTCCAAGAGCTGAGAAGTATCCAAAGGACGGCAAGTTCGACCGCAACACCACCGTCTGGGTAGGTGACCTCAAGTTCAAGGACGTGAACGAAGACGGCAAGATTGACGAGCAGGACCGCACCAACATCGGTTCACCACTCCCTCTCTTCACCTTCGGCTGGAACAACTCCTTCCGTTACAAGAACTTCGACGCAAGCATCTTCCTTGCAGGCTCAGTAGGCAACAAGGTGTTCAACTACACTATGCTCGGACAGGGCTTCAATGGCCTCACCCACATGAACAGCCCTTGGGTTAACCAGCACAAGAGCGTTGCAGACCGCGCACAGCTCGTTCCTATCAACGAAGTGGATGGCTGGTATGACGACATCACCAACGTGAAGGTTGCCAACCCAGGCACCAAGACTCCTCGTGCTACCCTCACTGACCCTAACGACAATGACCGCGTCAGCACCCGCTACATCGAGGATGGTTCATATCTCCGCATCAAGAACATCTCCCTGGGCTACAACCTGCCTAAGAGCCTGATCCAGAAGGCGAAGATCGAGAACATCCGCGTCTATGTGAACATCCAGAACCTCTACACCTTCACCAAGTACTCAGGTTATGATCCGGAAGTCGGTGCCAGCACCCAGGATTCTACCGGTATGACCTTCGGTGTGGATAATGGACGTTATCCTTCTCCTACCACCTACTCTTGTGGTCTCAACATCACATTCTAATCAAGGAGGACAATAATATGAACAATATATTCAAAGGTATTATCGCAGCTGGTGCGGCTCTCTGCCTCGCCTCTTGCTCCGGCTTCCTCGACAGACCAAACGAAGACAATTACAACACATCCAACTTCTACAAGACGGATGCACAGGTGCAGATGGGTGTCAACTATCTGTACAACTCACCTTGGTACGACTTCCAGAGAGGTTTCATCAAGATCGGTGAGGTTATGTCAGGAAATATGTACTGGGGTTCATCTCCATATCTCAGCCTCACTACCAACGGTACGGACGTCGACCTCGTCAATATGTCCTACTCCCTTTGGTCAGAGAACGCTCACTGCAACGCAGTAATCAAGAACATCCTTGCATCTGAAGGACCTTCAGAGTCTGCAAAGAATGCCGCCATCGGTGAGGCTCTCACCCTCAAGGCCCTCGCATACTTCTTCCTCGTGAGGACTTTCGGTGAAGTTCCAATCGTACACGACAACTCAGATCTCCTTGCTACAGGTGAGTACAACAACATCAAGAAGGTTACCAAGGCCAACGTATATGAGTACATCATTATGAACCTTGAGAAGGCTATGACCCTCCTTCCTAAGAACGCTTACTTCGGCAAGTACAACCGCATCGACTACTATGCTGCAGAGGCAATGCTCGCAAAGGTTTACCTCACCAAGGCAGGTCTCAGCGGAGAACTCAACCCAGATGACCTCGCAAAGGCTGCTGAATATGCAAAGGACGTGATCGAGAACTCAGGCCGTACCCTTACTCCTAAGTATTCCGACATCTTCCGTCTCGCTCCTGCAGTTTTCAATGCAACTGGTGAATGTCTCATCAGCTGGCAGTGGGGTGCAACAAACGAGCCTTGGACTCAGCAGAACACTCTCCAGAGCGATATCCAGATGGAAGGCTTCGGTGACCACGCTGACCTTTGGGGCGGCTGGGGCGGTCCTTCAGTCGACCTCCAGGAAGCTTTCGGCGTAGCATCTATCGACGACCCTGCAGTCCGCAAGGGCGAGAAGGATTCCCGCCGTCAGGCTACTATGATGCTCCCAGGCGACTTCTATGACTACTTCTGGACTGACAAGGGCGGCTTCGACTACATCAGGTTCCTCTTCGACAACCAGGAGACCAAGGACGAGGAAGGCAACACCGTCGCTCCATACGCAAAGGGCAGCCCTGGCCAGATGGAGTGCCAGACCGGTGCAAACTGCGTAAAGCATTGCTACGGCAACGATGCTGACCACACTGCAGCTCTCGGCGTACCTGCTGGACGTATGGCTTACCAGCTCCCTACCCACATTCTCCGACTCGGCGACCTCTACCTCGTTTATGCTGAGGCAGTCGTAGATACCGACAATGCACTCGCTCTCGAACTCGTGAACGCAATCCGCAACCGTGCAGGTGCCACCCCTCTTACCAGCGTAACAAGGGAACTCATCTGGAAGGAGCGCCGTCTCGAGCTCGCTATGGAAGGTGACTACTGGTACGATTTCGTACGTCGTTCATACTTCCAGCCAGACGTTGTCATCGCAGAACTCAAGGCTCAAAAGAGATCAACCTACAACGGTTCCCTCGGAGATGTTTACAAATACTACTACGAGAAAGGTGAATGGAGCATCGACCTCCTCACCGTGCCTACCGAAGACGGCAAGGGTGTATCAGGTTGGATTGAAGGCGCAGACCGTCAGGTTTGGTATGGCAAGAACGGCGTCAAGGGCGACGACGACGAGCCTAACGTAACCATCGAGAGGTTCACCCTCCCATTCCCTACTGAGGACGTTGTGTTCAACGGAAATATGGCAACAGGTGCTCCAGTTGACGACATCAATGTTCGTGAGACCTATACCTATAACTTCTAATACGCAGGCACAATGAAAAATATTAAGAAATTCATCAATCTACTGCTTGCTACAGCAGTTATGACTGCCAGTTTCTCCGCCTGTGAGAACATTGACTACCCGGATCGTTTCAGACCTACCTCTGGCGTTCCTACCATCTACGGTGTAAGGTATGTCGACACAGGCATCTACACAGAGCAGGCATTTATGGAAGAGACTATCTGCATACTCGGAGAGAACCTCCGCAGTATCCACGATGTGTACTTCAACGACCAGGCAGCTATCATCAACACCAGCTACCTGACCGACAAGACCCTCATCGTCAGTGTCCCTAAGACAATGGCAAAGGTGGAGACAGACAAGATCTACTTCATCACCGCTGCAAAGGACACCGTGACACACGCATTCCGCGTTCTCCCTCCTGCACCAAGGGTACAGGAAATGTCCTTCGAATTCGCAGAGCAGGGCAGCACCGTAAGCATCTACGGTAACTACTTCTACGAGAAAGAAGGCGCTGAGATCGCAGTTTCATTCGCAGGTGCAGACGTTCCTCACAGCGACATCGAGATCGTAAGCCTCAGTGAGCTCAAGGTCAAGATTCCTGCAGCCGCACAGCCAGGCCGCGTTAAGGTTACAACCGCTTCAGGCCTTGCACAGTCCAACTTTATGTACAAGGATAACCGTGGTCTGCTCTTCGACTTCGACGGCACCAACGGACTTTACACCGTCAACAATCCTTGGCATCCTTCAACTTTCGTAGAAGAGGGTGTCAGCGGCAAGTGCCTCAAGATGGATGGTACTGCTGAGTCAATTATGGCCGACGGCTCTGACTGGCACGACGGAAACTTCCACTTCGAGTACTGGGCAGGTACCTGGTCCGATCCTGAGACCTACGGAACTTGGGACGGCAGAAGGCTCTGCGACCTCGTGGACTTCACAAATTGGAAGACTATGTGCATCAAGTTCGAGCTCAGGATTCCGTCTGAGAACGCTTGGACAGGATGTCCTTGCCAGATCATCTTCTCCAGCGTCAAGGAAGTATCCCTCGGCAACGCTGGCGTGGTTGACTGCTACGGCAACACCCTTGCAGGCTGTAACAACAAATACTTCAATAACTCCGATATCTCCCTCCCTCGTTACCTCTGGAGACCTTGGGCGGCTACCGGAAGCTATGACACAAACAATGAATGGGTAACTGTTACCATACCGTTCTCAGCATTCACTTCCTACTGGGATGGTACTAACGCTACCGGCGCCCTCACCCCTGAATCATTCGCTAACCTCGAGTTCTTCTTCGCGGGTGGCGGCAAGAGCGAAGGTACCGCCGGCTGCAAGCCAATCCTCTACATCGACAACATCCGCGCAGTCCCTGCGAAATAATTAACGCGAGATCATTATGAAAAATATCATCAAAATTTCAGCATTGTTCTGCGCCGCCGCTCTCGCATTCGTGAGCTGCCAGGAAGAGATCGACACCGCACAGTACGGTGACAGCATCATCTCCCTCGCATCATTCGGCCCTAACCCTGCAATGCGCGGAGGTACCGTGACTTTCTACGGTTCAAACCTCGACAAGATCGTCGAAGTTGACATCCCTGGTATGGATCCGCTCCGCGGTTCCGACATCGAGGTTGTCAAGTCCGGCAAGCTCAGCGAGATCCGCGTCATCCTCGGAGTCGAGTCTCCTGAGGTAGGCGTGATCAAGCTCGTAACTCCTGACGGAAAGGTCCTCGAGACCAAGTCATCACTCACCTACAAGGAGCCTATCGTATTCGACGGCTTCAACGCAAAGACCGTAAACTTCCCTGGTGAGACCATCACCATCACCGGTACATACGTAGACCTCATCAAGGCTGTCATCTTCGAAGGCGGAGAAGAGGTTAAGGTACTCGATGGATCCACTCGCCACGAGGCTAAGGTCGTCATCCCTGCAACTGCACTCACCGGTAAGATCATCCTCTCCGACAAGGCAGAAATCGAGAGCCTCTTCTACTCTGAGAAGGATCTCGTGATGGGCGAACCTACCGTAGCAAAGAATGCAAAGGCTACCATCAAGGCCGGTTCAACCATTACTGTCAAGGGATCTCACCTCGAGATGATCGAGAAGATCGTCCTCGACGGTGCAGAGGTTACCGACTTCGTTCTCGCCGAGGACAACGGTTCCATCTCCTTCATCCTCCCTGCAACTGCAAAGGACGGCGTCATCAACTTCGTTTCCTACGCTGGCAAGGAGTATCCTGCAGCTGAGTTCGTAGGCGTTGTTCCTGCTGTTACCAAGGTTGCTCCTGAGGCTGTAAAGGCCGGCAAGAAGCTTACCATCACCGGTACCAACCTCGACCTCGTAACTGCAGTCAAGGCAAATGGCGCTCCTGACAAAAAGGGTGAGCCTACCTACCTTGACCTCACCTTCACTGCAAAAGAGAAGGAACTCGTTGTGGATATGAGCAGCCTCGCAATCGAAGGCAATCTCTACCTTCTCACCGACAATGAGACCGAAGTGAAGACCACTTTCGCACTTGTTCACCCAACTGTAACTGGAGTTGCCCCTACCGAGCTCTACGCCGGTGACGAGCCTGTAATTGTGAAGGGTACCGACCTCGACCTCGTAGTCAGCGCCACCCTCGGCGGCAAGGATGCTGAGATCAAGGACCAGACTGAGACTTCCCTCTCAGTTGCCACCACTGTTTCTTCAGTAAGCGGCAAGGTTGTGCTCACCCTCGCAAACGGTGAAGTACTGGAGCCAGAAACCGAAATCTCCGTCAAGTATCACGCTCTCGTCATCGTGAGCGAGCGTCCTGCCGGCCAGCACATCGGTGAGGAAGTAGTCCTCAAGGGCGAGAATATGAACCTCGTCGAGAGCGTTTACATCGGCGATGAGAAAGTGACCAAGTATGTCATCCGCAAGGACGACGAGATCATCTTCATTATGCCTTGGCTCAAGGTCGGTATGTATGACCTCAAGTTCGTCCTCTACAGCGGCGACGAAGAGAAGCAGCCTGCTCCTATCGAGGTTCAGCTCGAGCGTGAGATCAAGACCATCTTCAAGGGTTCTCAGAAGGTTGCTTGGAACGACACCGACTCCTGGCTCGACACCCCTGGTGACAAGGCTCTCAGCAAGCTCGCATACGGTGGATACGACTGGTCAACAGTAAAGCCTGGTACAAGCATCGTCATCTACTACAACAAGATTGAAGCAGCCGGTTATTCTCAGATGCGCATCGGAGACGGCAGCTGGGGTGCAATCCCATCGTGGGTTGAGCGTGCAGGCGGCAAGGGAGAAATCGACCTTGACGGCAACGTAATGGTACACGTCCTCACCAAGGCAGACCTCGCAGCCCTCGTTGCCGGAAACGGTATGGTCATCTGCGGCCACGGCTATGAGATCACCGAAGTTCAGCTCATCAACGAGATCTCCCAGGAGATCACCATCTGGGAAGGAAAACCGATGGTCGCTGATGATTGGACCGACCAGCCATACGCATTCTCCGACGGCGGTGCTGAATTCACTCAGTTCGGCGTCAAAGCAGGTATGACTATCTTCTTCTACGTGGAGAGCATCAACAGCGAAGCTTACAAGCTCCAGGTTGTGGAAGGTCACTGGGGACCTACCTATCTCAGCATCTGCGCCGTTGGCGCTGACACTGAAAATGGCAAGTTCACCGAGTATGACCTCGCTGCCAACGGAGGAAAAGTAGGTCTCGTACTCACTGAAGATATGTACACTGCCGCAATGAAGACAGGCGGCTGGGGCGGCGTCTTCGTATTCAACGGCGACAACTGCCAGATCACCAAGATCACAGTCCAGTAAATATCCGAAATCAAGGGCGGCGGCAGCCGTGTCGCCGCCCTTATTTTTATTAAATGAAGAAAATCAGAAACATACTGCTCGCGCTGATGGCCACTATCTGTCTTTTCTCCTGCGGAGAGAACGGCGGAGAGGATGTCCTGGCAGATGGACCTTCAATCGTAAAGACCAGCCCGGAGAACGGTGCCACGGACATTGACGTGGCCAAGCTTTCCGTCGTGCTTACTTACGACCAGAACATCAAATGTCCTCTGGACAAGCGCGGTCTGATTACCCTGACGCCGACAGCAACGATTTCCTCCATTTCGACCAATGGAGCGGATCTGAACATCGTCATCACGGAACTGCAGTATGAAACCCAGTACACGCTTCTGGTGGATGAAGGCGCAGTCGCCGGATTCAAAAGCGCACAGAGACCGGCAGCCAAGCTCAGCATAGCCTTCACCACGAAGGATGCCCCTGCTGCACCGGAACCTGAAAAAGATTACGAACTGGCTCCCGTAAAAGAGCTCACAAACCCTAACGCCACCGCAGAGGCCAAGAACGTCTATCAGTATCTTCTCGACCACAGCGGCTCATACACCCTCTCAGGCGTGCAGTCAGAGGGTACGGCGAACAACAACGACCACGTGGACCTCATAGCAGAGAAAACCGGGAAGCATCCTGCCCTCGCAGGCTATGACTTCATATTCCTGCAGTACTCTCCTACCCCGGAGGGCTGGTCCTGGAAAGTGGACTACAGCGATATGTCCGCTCCTATCGCACATTGGAAGAACAACGGTCTGGTGGCATATATGTGGCACTGGAACGTGCCTACTTCGAAGACTGCCTGGGAGAACGGAGTGAACAACGGCAACTTCGACGGCTACA
>DCHT01000013.1:7856-35420 GCA_002314885.1 Bacteroidales bacterium UBA1745
TATATGGTGTCACCAACAACGCCTGGTTCTGGTGGGGTAAAGGCGGCGCCGAAGCCTGCAAGCAGCTCTACAAGCTGATGAGGGACACCTTCGAAAAGACCTATGGCCTGAACAACCTCATCTGGGTGTGGACCCTGGACGTCAACCAGGCCAGCAAGGCAGAATGGGCAGACTGGTATCCGGGCGACGATTATGTGGACATAGTCGGCACCGACATATACGAAGAAAACACAGCTGCAAAACCTGATCACTATCAGGCCTGCGTGAACCTCACAAAAGGCAAGAAACTTGTAGCGATCAGCGAATGCGGAAACATACCTGACCCGGAACTCTGCATCAAGGACGGAGAAAAATGGAGCTGGTTTATGGTGTGGTCCAGCACAGCATACAAACTCAATACTGATGAATACTGGAAGCAGCTTATGGACAGCCAGAAATGCCTGAGCCGTGAGAATATGACTTCCCTGAAATAGAACGAAATGAATTATAGAACGATTTTTATCGCACTCCTCGCTGCGGCGAGCGTATCCTGCTCAAAGCCTGCACCTGAACCGACAAAGGTTGCAGGTCCGAAGTTAGTCAGCACAAAGCCGGCTGACGGCACCACTGACGTGTCCCTTTCGGCAATGTCTGTAGTATTCACCTACGACCAGAACATAAAGTGCCCGCTTGAGAACAAGAGCAAGATCACCATCTCACCGTCAGCCACCATCGTATCCATAGGCTCATACGGCACCGACCTCACCATCAGCATCGACGGCCTCGAAGGCGAGACGACCTACACTGTCACCGTTCCTGCAGAGACTGTTCTCGGCTTCAAGAGCAACCAGGACGGAGCAGCTGCAGCGAGCATCAAATTCACCACAAAGGCCGCTCCTGTAGTGATTCCGCCAGTAGATCCTGACGTCCTCCCTACCAAGGGCAGCAGCATAGCGTGGCAGATGGCAGACAAAATCGGCGCAGGATGGAACCTGGGCAACCAGATGGACGCGAGCGTGAACGACGTGGCAAATGAGACCTGCTGGGGCAACCCTAAATGTACCCAGGCGACCTTCACTGCCCTCAAGGAAGCCGGTTTCAAGACCGTCAGGGTGCCTATCACCTGGATGGGACACATCGGAGCAGCACCTGAATATACAGTAGAAAAAGCCTGGATGGACCGAGTTGCCGAGATCGTGGGCTATGCCGAGAAGGCAGGCCTCAACTGCATCATCAACACCCATCACGACGAAAACCACGATCAAAGCGCAGCACACTGGCAGGACATCAAGGCTGCAGTAGGCGACGCCAAGAAGAATGCCGAAATCAGAGCAGAAATCAAGGCTCTGTGGGGCCAGATCGCCGAAAAGTTCAAGAACAAAGGCGAATGGCTCATCTTCGAGGGCTTCAACGAAATCAACGACGGCGGATGGGGCTGGAGCGATGCCTTCAAGGCAAATCCTCAGGCTCAGTACGACATACTCAACGACTGGAACCAGGACTTCGTGGACGCAGTACGCGCCACAGGCGGCAACAACGCCACCAGATGGCTCGGCATCGCGGGGTATGCAGCCAACCCTACCTTTACTATGAACGGCCTCGTGCTGCCTAAGGACAGCGCAGAAAACAGGCTGATGGTCGCAGTGCATTGCTATGACCCAGCTAGCTTCTGCGGCGCCGGCACCACCGGAATATACGAGGAATGGGGTCACACCGGAGTCACCAAACCTACTGATGACGAGAGGAGCCTGCGCACCACTATGGCAAAACTCTACGCCGCCTACGTTGAAAGAGGCATCCCTTGCTACTTCGGCGAGTGCGGCTGCGTGAACAAGACCAGCGAAAAAGGCATCAAGTTCCAGAAATACTATCTCGAATATTTCAGCAAGGCAGCCGACAGCTACGGTATTCCTTGCATCATCTGGGACAACGGTATAGGTTCCTCCAAAGACAATGAAGCATTCGGATATATCAACCACGGCACAGGTGCATATATCGAAAACGGCTCCACCGTCATACCTGGCTTCATCAAAGGCCAGAACGACACAAGTACAAGCTACACCCTCGACAAGGTATATTCAAGTGCCCCTAGCGTGAATTAAAACTAAACAACCGATATGAATTACAAAGAAAGACTGCAGTGGCTGGAAGATAGGCAGGAAGCCCTTCTGACCCGTAAGAATGAGCCCGTTTACGTAAACGGAGTTTATGAACGATACAAATACCCAATTTTAACAGCAGAACACGCTCCCCTCTTCTGGAGGTATGATCTCGACGAGAAGACCAACCCATATCTTATGGAGCGCTTCGGTATCCACGCTGCCTTCAACAGCGGTGCCATCAAGCTCGCCGACCACAGGTATGTGCTCGTAGTCAGAGTCGAAGGAGCTGACCGCAAGTCATTCTTCGCAGTTGCAGAGAGCCCTAACGGCGTGGACAACTTCCATTTCTGGGAGCGTCCTATCACTATGCCTGAATACGGCGAGCCTGCCACCAATGTCTATGATATGAGAGTCGTGAAGCACGAGGACGGCTGGATCTACGGTCTGTTCTGCGTGGAAAGAAAGGACCACAGCGCTGAGGGCGACCTCTCTGCAGCGACCGCGGCCTGCGGCATCGCACGCACAAAGGACCTCATCAACTGGGAGAGGCTTCCGGACCTCGAGTCCCGCTCACAGCAGCGCAACGTCTGTCTCCACCCTGAGTTCGTGGACGGCAAATATGCCCTCTACACCCGTCCTCAGGACGGTTTCATCGACGCAGGCAGCGGCGGCGGAATCGGCTGGACCCTCATCGACGATATGACCAAGGCCGTGGTGACCGAGGAGAAGATCATCTCCGAGCGCCACTACCACACCATCACTGAGGTGAAGAACGGAGAAGGTCCTGCCCCTATCAAGACTTCCAAGGGCTGGCTCCATCTCGCACACGGCGTACGCGGCTGCGCTTCAGGCCTCCGATATGTACTTTATATGTATATGACTTCCCTCGAGGATCCTTCAAAGGTCATCGCAGCCCCTGCCGGCTTCTTCATCGCCCCTGACGGCGAGGAGTACATCGGCGACGTGATGAACGTGACCTTCGCAAACGGATGGATCGAGGACGCAGACGGCACCGTCTATGTTTATTACGCTTCATCCGACACCAGGATGCACGTGGCCACCTCGACTGTGGACCGTCTCGTGGACTACTGTATGAACACTGAGCCTGACGGCTTCCGCACAGGACTCAGCGTGGAGCGCCTCAACAGACTCATCGACAAGAACCTCAACAAGTAAAGATATGGCAAGCACCAAAGTCTCAATAAGCGAGAAGATAGCATACGCCCTTGGCGACGCAGCTGCGGGTGGTATCGTATGGAAGGTAATGTCCATCGCATTCCCCCTCTTCTTCACCAATATCTTCGGTCTCAGTTTCGCCGACGCAGCGGCTCTGATGCTCGTGGCACGCCTCTTCGACGTGGTCACCGACCCTATTATGGGCAGCCTCGCAGACCGCACCCAGTCCCGCTGGGGCACCTATCGCCCTTGGCTCATCTTCGGTGCTCTTCCGCTCGGTCTCATCTTCGCCCTGCTGCTCTACACGCCTGATCTCGGCCCTGTAGGCAAGCGTGTATA
This sequence comes from Bacteroidales bacterium UBA1745, assembly GCA_002314885.1. Lineage (GTDB taxonomy): Bacteria > Bacteroidota > Bacteroidia > Bacteroidales > UBA932 > Cryptobacteroides. Next base: position 11,453 of record DCHT01000013.1, read on the forward strand.
TGCATACGCCCTCTATCTCCTTATGATGGCTGTGTACACCGCAGTGAACGTGCCTTACGGTTCCCTCCTCGGTGTGATGACCGACGACGACAACGAGAAGAACCAGTTCTCCTCCTACCGTATGGTCGGTGCATACGCAATGGGCTTCGTGACCCTGCTCTCCTTCCCATATCTCCAGAAGATGGTAGGCGGCAGCGATGCACACCAGTACGCAGTGCTCGGCGCCATTCTCGGTGGTCTCGCGGCAGTGCTGACCCTCGTCTGCGGCCTCTGCACAAAGGAGCGCCTCAAACCGGTCAGGGCTGAGAAATACTCCGCAAAGCAGTTCGTGGACCTGGTCAAGAACAAACCTTGGCTCATCCTCACCGCAGCAGGAATCTGCACCAACTTCTTCAACGGCTTCCGCTATGCAGTGGTAGGCTATATGATTGACTACTGCCTCGACGGCAACGTGACCGTGGGATCCCTCATCATCAACTACACCGTGCTGATGGCATTCGGCGAGGTAACCTGTATGATCTTCGGCGGACTCTCGCCTAAGTTCACCACCCTCGTGGGCTCCAAGAGGGGCGCATTCATCGGCGCTGCACTCATCTGCATCGTCACTTCCGTGCTCTTCTTCTTCATTCCTATGGACGCTGCGTGGATCTGGGCAATGGTAGTAATGGTTGTGCTCACCTCCGTGGGCATCGGCCTCTATTCCCCACTCCTCTGGAGTATGTACTCCGACGTGGCCGACTATTCCACTGAGAAGTACGGTACCTCTTCAACAGGTCTCATCTTCTCTTCCGGAACTATGGCCCAGAAGCTCGGAACCGCCATCTCAGGCTCCCTCATCGCCCTTCTCCTGGGCCTTGCAGGCGCAAATATGATTACCGACGAAATGGGCAACACATCCATCGACCCTGCGTCCGTGACCGACTCCGTACGCACTATGGTATGGTCTCTCTTCTCCCTCATCCCTGCAGTGATCGCGGCTATTATGGCCCTGCTCGCATATATCTTCCCAATCAGGAAGAAGATGGGTCCTATGCAGACCAAGAAGCTCATCGTCCTGGCCGTCATCTTCGGACTTATTGCAGGCGCAGCCTTCCTGCTGCCTAAGCACAAGACCGCCCCTGCAGCACCGGAAGTTCCGGCACTCCAGGTCAACGGCACTCAGCTCTATGCGGGCGAAGAAGCAGTCTGCTTCAGCGGAGTCAGCTACGGCTGGCACAACATCTGGCCTCGTTTCTACAATGAGAAGTCAGTGGCGACCCTCAACGCAATGGGCGTGAAGATCGTGCGCGCAGCAATCGGTTCAGACGACATCGCAAAGAGCGACAACCCTGGCATTCACGGCGGTTACAAAGAAGAGCCGGAATATGCCCTGGAGCACCTCTACAACGTGATTGACGGTGCAATCGCAAACGGAATGTACGTCATCGTCGACTGGCATTCCCACGTGACCTACAAGGAACTTGCAGGCGAATTCTTCAGAACTGTCGCAAGCAAGTACAAGGGCGTGCCTAACGTCATCTACGAGCTCTACAACGAGCCTGTATGCTTCTCATTCGAGGACGGCAGCGAGAACAAGTACGCCGACCTCGGCAACCCTGAGAAGATGGACGAGTACTGGGCAATGCTCAAGGACTACGCAGAGTATCTCATAGGCGAAATCACCGCCGCAAGCGAGAGCGAGCCTCTCATCCTTATGGGCTGCCCATCCTGGGACCAGAGGATAGACCTGCCTGTCAAGAATCCTGTAGAGGGTTACGACAACCTGATGTACACCGTGCATTTCTATGCCGCCACACATAAGGACGAGCTCCGCAATGCAACCCAGGCCGCAGTCAATGCCGGTCTCCCTGTATTCATATCCGAGTGCGCAGCCTGCGAGGCCAGCGGCGACGGTCCTATGGATATGGAATCCTGGGCAGCTTGGGACAAGCTTGCTAAGGATAACGGCATCTCTATGATGGTATGGAGCCTCTCCGACAAGGACGAGACCTGCTCTATGCTCACCAAGGAAGCCAGCAGCGAAGGACCGTGGAGCGAGAGCGTAGGCAAGCCTTGGGGCCTTGTCGTCGCAGATTGGGTAAGTAGAAACTAATAGTAATATATAGATATGTCTAAGAGACAGTATGGACACTTCGAAGACCTCACAAGGGAATTCGTAATCACCGATCCGGCCACCCCCTGGCCTTGGATCAACTACCTGGGCACCCAGGAGTTCTTCTCGCTGATATCCGGCACTGCCGGCGGTTACAGCTTCTTCCGCGACGCAAAGTTCCGTCGCCTCACCCGCTACCGTTACAACGGAGTCCCTATGGATGCGGGCGGACGTTACTTCTACATCAAGGACGGAGAAAAGGTATGGAACCCTGGATGGAAGCCTTGCAAGACCAGGCTCGACAGCTATGAGTGCCGTCACGGTATGGGCTACACCCGCATCACCGGTTCCCTCGATTCCCTCGAGGCATCCGTGCTCTTCTTCGTACCTGTGGGTATGAACTGCGAGGTGCAGAAGATGACTCTGACCAACAAGGGCAACGCAAAGAAGGCCTTCTCCCTCTATTCATTCGAGGAATGGTGCCTCTGGAATGCGGCCACCGATATGGAGAACTTCCAGCGCAACTTCTCCACCGGAGAGGTGGAAATCGAAGGCAGCACCATATACCATAAGACCGAATACCGCGAAAGGCGCGACCATTTCGCATTCTACAGCGTAAACGCGCCATTGGACGGTTTCGACACCGACAGGGAGAGCTTCGTGGGCCTCTACAACGGCTTCGACGCTCCTGAGTGCGTGCTCGCCGGCATTTCCAAGAACAGCGTGGCACACGGCTGGAGCCCTATCGCCTCCCACCGTATCGACCTCATGCTCGAGCCTGGCGAAAGCCGCGACCTCGTGTTCGTACTAGGTTACGTGGAGATGCCTCAGGATGAGAAATTCGACAGCGAGGCACATCCGGAGATACTCAACTCCTGCTCAGCCCTCGTGAACAAGAAGGTCGCCCACGCAATGATCGCACGTCTCGACACCACTGAGAAGGTGGACGCCGAATTCGCTGCCCTCAACGCATATTGGGACAAGCTCCTGAGCCGCTACAGCGTGGAAACCGAGAGCGAGGAACTCAACCGTATGGTCAATATCTGGAACCAGTACCAGTGTATGGTGACCTTCAATATGTCCAGGTCCGCGTCCTTCTTCGAGAGCGGCATCGGACGCGGTATGGGTTTCCGCGACTCCAACCAGGACCTCGTGGGCTTCGTACATCAGATTCCAGAGCGTGCCCGCGAGAGGATAATCGACATCGCTTCCACCCAGTTCCCTGACGGCGGCTGCTACCATCAGTACCAGCCTCTGACCAAGAGGGGCAACAACGACATAGGCGGCGGCTTCAACGACGACCCTATGTGGCTCATCTTCGGAACCGTGGCATATATAAAGGAAAGCGGCGACCTCGGAATCCTCGACCACCCTACCCCTTACGACAACCAGCCAGGCAGCGAAAAGCCGCTTATGGATCACCTGAGAGTGTCTTTCAGGCACGTGACCGACAACCTCGGCCCTCACGGTCTGCCGCTCATCGGACGCGCCGACTGGAACGACTGCCTCAACCTCAACTGCTTCTCCAACGACCCTAACGAGTCCTTCCAGACCACCGAGAACAACAGCGTGGGCAGCAAAGCCGAGTCGCTGATGATCGCAGGTCAGTTCGTGTTCTGCGGAAACCAGTATCTCGAGCTCCTCGAATACGTCCAGAAGGCTCAGGGCAAGGATATGTCCGCCGAGATCGCAGAGGTGAAGAAGGCCGTTGCGGATATGGTCGAAGCAGTCGAGAAATACGGCTGGGACGGCGAATGGTTCCTCCGCGCATACGATTTCTACGGCAACAAGATAGGCTCCAGCGAAAGCGAGGGCAGCAAGATATTCATCGAGAGCCAGGGCTGGTGCACTATGGCAGCCATCGGTGCGGAGAAAGGCCTCTGCGACAAGGCGCTCGACAGTTCCAAGGCTATGCTCGACAGCGAGCACGGTATGGTGCTCAACTACCCTGCCTTCACCAAGTACCACATCGAGTACGGTGAGATCTCATCCTATCCTCAGGGCTACAAGGAGAACGGCGGCATCTTCTGCCACAACAATCCTTGGGTAATCATAGGCGAGGTCGTAGCCGGCCGCGCAGAAGATGCCTGGGACCACTATAAGAAGATATGTCCTGCATTCAACCGCGACCAGGAACTCCACAAGGTAGAGCCTTACGTATATTGCCAGATGGTGGCCGGAAAGGAAGCCGCCCGTCCTGGCGAAGGCAAGAACAGCTGGCTCACAGGCACAGCAGCCTGGAACTGGTATCTCGCCTCCTACTGGCTGCTCGGCGTGAAGCCTTGCTACGACGGCCTGCTCATCGAGCCTTGTCTGCCGGAGGGCATTAAGAACTACAAGGTCCGCCGCGTCTTCCGCGACGCTGTGTACAATATAGATGTACATATCAGCGGCAAGGGAGGAAGTCAGTTCATTCCTTACTCACCAGGCGAACATTCAATCAAGATAGAGCTTTGATACTCAAAAACCTAATCCTACCAGTAATTGCCCTTGGACTTCTGACAGCACCCGCTGCAGCAGCTCCAAGGGAATTGCTCAATAATGGGTGGAGCTTCTCCCTCGGTCACGCAAGCGACAAGGAGAAGGACTTCCACAGCGGCACCGAGTACTTCACCTACCTCTGCAAGGTCAGGGCGAACAACCAGAGCCTCTCCCCCATTATGCCGGAATTCGACGATTCCGCCTGGAAGCAGATTTCCCTCCCGCACGACTGGGTGGTGGATCTGGGCTACAGCGGAGAAGCCAGTCATTCCCACGGCTACAAATGCGTGGGATGGAAGTATCCGGAGAATTCCGCAGGCTGGTACCGCAGGCATATCTTCGTGCCTGCAGAGGATGAAGGAAAACGCATCACAATCGAGTTTGAAGGCATATTCCGCGACAGCGAAGTCTTCTGCAACGGAGTCTATCTCGGCCACGGACGCAGCGGCTATGCAAGTTACACCTACGATCTCAGCGACGTACTCGAGTACGGCAAGGACAATGTGATCACGGTGCGCGTGGACGCGTCCCTCGAGGAAGGATGGTTCTACGAAGGCGCCGGCATCTACAGGAACGTCTATCTGAGCAAGGGAGACAATGTCGCAGTGGAGCCTTACGGACTTATGGTCACCGCCACCGACAAGGTGCAGGTCAAGGCAACTATACGCAACTATGGCAATGCGAAGTCTGAGGAAAGGACAGTCAAGGCAGTGCTCCTCGACAAGGACGGAGTAGCCGTGGCACAGCAGGAAATGCGCCTCCAGGCCCTTGAGGCACAGGCTTCATCGATCATAGAAATGGAACTGACGCCTGCCAATGCCCATCTGTGGAGCCCTGACGAGCCATATCTCTATACTCTCCGCCTCTTTGTCGGCGAGGATATGAGCGAGACCCGCATAGGCATCAGGAAGGTGGAATTCACCCACGACAACGGTATGCTCATCAATGGCCAGCGCGTCCAGATGAAAGGCTGCGACCTGCATCAGGACCACGCAGGAGTCGGCGCAGGCATCCCGGACGGAGTCTGGAGATACCGCCTCGAGACATTGAAGAAATACGGTTTCAACACCATACGCTGCTCTCATAACCCGGCCTCCCCTGCTATGCTCGATCTCTGCGACGAACTGGGATTCCTGGTCATCGACGAGAACCGTCTTATGGGCCCCGGCGAAGAACAGCTGGAGCTGCTGGGCCAGATGATACGCCGCGACGCCAACCATCCGAGCATAGTGCTCTGGAGCGTGGGCAACGAGGAATGGGCCATCGAATGGAATGTCTGGGGAACTAAAATTGCCAGCCGTATGACCGCGTTTGCCCATAGTATTGACCCTTCCCGTCCGACCATATATGCCAGCAGCAGCGGACAATATCCAAATTACGGCTGCGACGTCTTCGGATATAATTATATAGTGCAGAACCCCGTGATGGAGAATTACGCCGCCTATCCGAATCCGGCCCTCGGCACCGAGGAGACCACCGGCTGCGGCACCAGGGGCAAGTACGAGACTGTCGCCGAGGAAGGCTGGATGCTATCCCTGAACCGCAGCGGAGTCGCCGTGGACGAGCGCTACAGCCCGGAGTCCCTGGGCGTCATCGAGCGCGGATGGCAGTTCTACAGCAGCCAACCTCAGTTCGCCGGCGTCTGCTGGTGGACAGGATTCGACTATCGCGGAGAGGCCAACCCTATGGTGTGGCCTGCAACCGGTTCCCAGTTCGGTCTGCTCGACTACTGCGGATTCCCTAAGGACGAGGCTTTCTATCTCAAGGCAAATTGGACGGATGAGCCTCTCGTGCATATCTGCGGCCCTGTCAACGGCGAAGTCTGGGTTTATTCCAACTGCGACAAAGTCCTGCTCAAGGCCGACGGACGCAAGATCGGCACTAAGCCGGTCGTAAGGGACGGCCACATAGCCTGGCAGCTCAAGGGCAAGGTTTCGAAGATAGAGGCCACTGGCTACGTCGGTCGTCGTGCAGCGGCCACGGACTGCTGGCCGGAGCAGATCAGCGGCACCACATACACGCTTTCAAAGACAGAACTTGCCTCCGACGGACAGGACGTCATCATAGTAGATATTACCAGCGACAAGTCAGCCCTCGAAGTCAAAGTCGAGGGCGCGGCACTGCTCGGATGGGGCAACGGAAACCCGGGCTTCAAGGAAGTGGAAAGGCCTCTGGAGGGCAATGCGATACGCGTCCTGCCATTCTGCGGACACGCCCAGGTCATACTTCGTTCGATCGCGGGCCGCGACGGCCCGGTGACCATATACATAGATAATAAACAGATCAATATATGAGAAGAATCATTCTGAAGGCAGCGTTTGCTGCAATTCCGGTAATCGGAGTACTGTGCTCCTGCAACAGCGTGGCTCAGAGCCCGATGAGCGACAAGGAAATCGAGAGCAAAGTCGAAAAGACCCTCAAGTCCCTCAGCCTCGAGGAGAAGATCGGCCAGATGTGCCAGATCAACCTCACCGTGCTCGGTTCCGAGAAGAACGGCGAATTCGTGCTGGACGAGGCTCAGCTGAACCACGTCCTGCTCGACTACAAGGTGGGCCATATCCTCAACAGCCCTGGAAATGCCCTCACGCCTCAGAAATGGCAGGAAATCCTCGCCGCAATCCAGGAGAAGGCCCTCGAGGCCACCGGCATCCCTTGCCTCTACGGTCTTGACCACATCCACGGCTGCACATACGTGGACGGCGCGACCTTCTTCCCTCAGGATGTGAACGTGGGCGCTTCCTTCAACACCGAACTCGCACGTAGGGCTGCAGAGATCACTGCATACGAGAGCCGTGCCTGCAGCGTGCCTTACGCCTTCTCCCCTACCATCGACCTCACCCGTTCCCAGGCCTGGTCCCGCATCTGGGAGAACTTCGGAGAAGATCCTCTCCTCAACACCGAGATGGGTCTGGCCGCAGTGGAAGGCTATCAGGGCGAGGATTACAACCATATCGACAATCAGCATATCGCGGTGTCCCTCAAGCATTATATGGGCTACGGTGCGGCTGTCAGCGGCAAGGACCGCACTCCTTCAAGCATCACTCCTCAGGATATGAAGGAGAAGTACTTCGCACCTTACAAGGCCTGTGCGCAGGCCGGTGCCCTGTCCATTATGGTCAACTCCGGCAACAACGCAGGTATGCCTTTCCACGCGAACCACGAGTATCTTACCCAGTGGCTCAAGGAAGACCTCCAGTGGGACGGCGTGCTCATCACCGACTGGGCTGACATCAACAACCTCTACACCCGCGACAAGATCGCTGCCGACAAGAAGGAGGCCATCAAACTGGCCATCAACGCCGGCATAGACATCGCTATGGAGCCATATTCCTGCGACTTCTGCGACCTGCTCAAGGAACTCGTGAACGAAGGCGAGGTGCCAATGAGCCGCATCGACGACGCCACCCGCCGCGTGCTGAGGATGAAATACCGCCTCGGTCTCTTCGAGGAGCCTCTCCAGAAGCTTGAGGACTATCCGGACTTCGCCTGCGAGGAGTTCCAGCAGGCTTCCCTCGCATCTGCAGAGGAAGGCATCGTACTGCTCAAGAACAGCGGAATCCTCCCTCTCAAGGCTGGTAAGAAGATTCTCGTGACAGGTCCTAATGCCAATTCTATGCGCTGCCTCAACGGTGGCTGGAGCTATTCCTGGCAGGGTCACATCGCCGATCAGTATGCAGGAGAATACAATACCGTCTATGAGGCTCTCTGCAATCGTTTCGGCAAGAGCAACGTGACTCTCGAGCAGGGCGTGAAGTGGAACGAGAAGTGCAACTGGTACGACGAGTGCAAGACTGAGATCGAAAAGGCTGTAAAGGCAGCCCGCAAGGCGGACGTCATCATCGCCTGCATAGGCGAGAACAGCTACTGCGAGACTCCGGGCAACCTCAACGACCTGAACATCTCCGAAAACCAGAAGAATCTGGTGATGGAACTCGAGGCTACCGGCAAGCCTGTAGTGCTCGTGCTCATCGGCGGCCGTCCTCGCATCATCAACGAACTCGAGCCACGTGCAAAGGCTGTCGTGGATGCATTCCTCCCTGGCAACTATGGTGCTGACGCCCTGGCAGAACTCCTTGCCGGCGACGTAAACTTCAGCGCTAAGATGCCTTATACCTATCCTAAGGCCGCCAATTCACTGATCAACTACGACTACAAGCCTTGCCAGCAGGTGTCCCAGATGGCCGGTGCCTACAACTACACCGCCGACGCTTCCGCCCAGTGGCCATTCGGCTTCGGTCTGAGCTACACCGAGTGGACATATTCCAATCTCACAGTGGACAAGAGCGAATTCAAGGCAGGCGACGAGCTGACTTTCACAGTCGACGTTACCAACAGCGGAAAAATGGACGGCAAGGAGCCTGTGCTCCTCTTCTCCTCCGACCTCGTGGCATCCTGCACTCCTGACGTACGCCGTCTGCGCGCCTTCACCAAGGTCGAGGCCAAGGCCGGCGAGACCGTCACAGTCAAGTTCACCATCCCGGCCACAGACCTCGCATTCGTAGGCTACGACTGCCAGTGGAGGCTCGAAAAGGGTGACTTCCGCATTCAGGTAGGCGATCAGGTGCTCGACATCTACTGCAGCGAAACAAAAGTGGTGCAGAAGTAGTGGCACTACTTCTGCGCCACTTTACAGTTTTTTGCTACATTTGTGAGACTAATGCACATATAATGAAAAGACTCCTTCACCTTCTTGCAGTAATTGGCTGCCTCGCGTTCGCATTCACATCCTGTGAAAAGCCCGATTCACCGAGCGAAGAAACCACCATATACCGCATCAAGAACAAGAGCGGACAGGTTTACAGGAAAGCCAGCACCACCATTTCCCTGGAATACGCGACAATCAAGTCCAAGAAGGATAAGGAAGATCCGGCCTATACCCTCTACAGCATAGGCACCAACTCCCTGCAGATTTCATTCACATCTGCAGACGAAAGCATCTTCACCGTCAGCAAGATAGGCAGGGTGAGCGGACTCAAGCTGGGTCAGGCCTGGCTCTATACCGAATCCGCTGTGACAGGACAGAGGGATTCCATACTCATAAAAGTCGTAGCTGCCACGGCTGACGAGAACACCTTCCTCACGGCCGACTGGGGCTGGACCAAACTGCCTACCGGCGGCGAATACGGCACGGCAAGTATGACCTTGTTCGGCGCAGTCCAGAACATTTCAATCATTCGCTACAAGGAGGCTGACTACAAGACCAGCATCACCTACTACAGCGGCACAGACTGCAAGACCGTGCCTAACGCTGCGACCAGCGTCAGTGCCGAAGTTGCCATCAACGCCAGCTTCTTCAACACCACAAGCCTCGTGGCCAGCACGACCTTCACTATGGGAAGCACCCTCGTTGCCACTTCAACCGACTCAGAAGCCACAAACCGAAGCACAGGTACACTATACCTGAAGGGCGGAAACATCTCGTTCTCCGAGTACAACTCCGCCCAGATCGCATACTACAAGACCTTTGACTTCGCCATTGCGTCCGGTCCGCTCCTCATACTCAACAACACAAGGCAGACCTTCATATCCCGCGATTTCAACAACAACCGCCACCCACGCACTATGATAGGCGTGACCAAGGACAGGGAAATCGTTATGGTAGTCGTGGACGGCCGATTCACAGGATATGCCTCCGGTATGACCATACCTGAGATGGCAGATCTGGCCGGCTACCTCGACCTAGTGGATGCGCTCAATCTTGACGGCGGCGGCTCCTCAACCATCTGGACATCCACCGCAGGCGTGCTCAACTACCCTTGCGACAACAGCAAATGGGATCACGCCGGCTGCCGAAAGTGTCCGACAGCCGTAGTGGCAATGGCAAGATAAAAGAAGGCCTAGACCTTCTCCTCACCTATCATAATAAGTCTGTAAAGGTTGCACCCGAGGGTGTTGCCCAGCACTATGCATACATACAGCAGAAGCACTGACCAGACGTTGGCTCCGAGGAACTGAGCGGGACAAGCCAGGTAATAGAATGCGTCAGCAACGCAGTGCGGGAAGCCGCAGACGATGAACATAGGCACGCAGAAAAGCGTCGGGAGCATCTGTCCCTTGCGGCCGAATGTCACGGCAGTAGTCATCAGAAAACCGCAGCCGATGGCGAGCAGACCGGCCTTCCAAGGACCTATGGCAAGCCTTCCACTGAGCACGGTCTCGGCATTTTCCTGGATGTGGATAGGAGAAAGCCTTGAAAGCAGAGCCACGAGCAGGCAGCCGATGATGTTGCCGAGGAGCACCAGCGCAAGATGTCCCACCTCGCCTTTGTTGATGAAGCCGGCAGTGCCGGTGAAGAGTTTCAGCTTGTACATAATGACGGTAATCAGACCGCAGGCAAAGAGGCAGGATCCGAAGAGACTGCCGCCCAGGCCCTTGTCATAGAGTGCGAGATAACCGAAGCCGGCTATACCGATTGCGATGCCTGCGAGTACCGCAGATTTAAGTGTCGTGACTGCTTTCATATTGCTTACATTTGCGTTGCTAAATTAAAGTATTTTAACCAATTTTGCCACGTTTTTATAAACTTATTGTTCAATATGAAAGTACTTATACTCTCCTGCAACACGGGAGAAGGACATAACTCCAGCGCAAAAGCCATAAAGAAATATATGGATGCCCAGGGCATCGAGTGCGATTTCGAAGACACCCTCGGACTCGTCAGCGAGACCGTTTCCAAGAGCGTTTCCGATATTTACGTGTTCTCCACCAAGAGTTCCCTCTTCGAAAGGGCCTACAGGATAGGCGCATTCGTGAGCGATATGGAAACCAACCTCAAGTCTCCGGTCTACATCACCAACAAGCTCTACGCAAAGAAACTCTACGACTACATAGTCAGCGGAGGCTACGACGCCGTCATCTGCGTCCATCTCTTCCCTGCCGAGGCTCTCACAGCCCTCAAGAGGAACGCAAAGCTCAAGGTACCGGCAATCTTCGTGGCGACGGACTACACCGTCTATCCGCTGATGCACGAGACTATGCTCGACAGATATGTCATCCCTCACGAGGACCTCATCGAGGACTGGGTAAGCAAGGGCATTCCACGCGAGAAACTCGTGCCGATCGGCATTGCAGTGGACGAGGCAAAGTTCACCGAGAGAGTGCCTAAATCCGAGGCCAGGAAGGCCTGCGGCGAGGTTTTCGGATGGAGAGGCTGCGAGAATCCGGACTCCAGGTGGTATCTGGTGATGAGCGGCTCTATGGGCTTCGGCGACCTGGGCGGACTCATTGCCGAACTCAGGTCCCTCATCGAGGAAAATGACCGCGTGGTCTGCGTCTGCGGCCGCAACGAGAAGGTTCGCGAGAAACTCGTGGAGGAATTCGGGGACAAGATCAGCGCAATAGGCTTCACCGACAAGGTCTCAATGCTTATGGACGCCTGCGACGTGCTCTTCTCCAAGCCGGGCGGAATCACCAGCACCGAGGCCATCATCAAGAACATACCGTTCATCCACACCGCCCCAATTCCGGGTCTCGAGGACTACAACGCCCGCTTCTTCCACTACCACAATATGTCCTACAGCACAACGGACGTGGAGCAGCAGGCCAGGGTTGCTGTAAGGCTCACCCACGACGAGGCATACCGTCAGCGTATGATCGACGCCCAGATCCGCAATTCCAACCCTCACACCTGCGAGCAGATTACTGCCCTGGTCGAGGAGATGGTCGAGGCTACTTCTCGTTCTTGATGGACTTGATTACGCCGACAATGGAAATACCGCTCCAGAGAAGGTAAGGAATAACAACCAGTGCATAGACGCAGACGTTGAGAACATTGTAAAGATTATCCATAGTATTGCTGTTTTCGTTTGTTTCTGATGCAAAAGTAGAGTGAGCTTGTGCCATACTATGACACAAGCTCATTTTTTTGAAAAATTTTTCTTAATTTTATCTTCAAATCACATAAACACTATGGAAACCGCATTGATGATCATCCAGCTGCTTATAGTCCTGCTCGCCCTCTATGTGGGCTCACGCTACGGCAGCCTTGCACTCGGAGCCATCTCCGGAATCGGTCTGGCAATACTCGTATTCGGCTTCGGTCTGAAGCCAGGCACTCCTCCGACCGACGTAATCTACATCATAATCGCCGCCATCACCTGCGCGGGTATGCTGCAAGCCTCGGGCGGTATGGACTGGCTCATCCAGATAGCCGAAAGGCTGCTCAGGAAGCATCCGGACCACATCACCTTCTTCGCCCCTCTCTGCACCTTCTTCCTGACCGTGCTCGTGGGCACAGGACACGTGGTATATACCCTTATGCCTATCATCTGCGACATCGCCCTCAAGAAGGGCATACGTCCTGAGAGACCTTGCGGCGTGGCCAGCATCGCATCCCAGGTCGGCATCATAGGCTCCCCTATCTCCGCAGCTGTCGCTTCATTCGTGGTTATTTCCAACCAGTACGGCTTCGACGTCAACAACCTTCAGGTCATCGCATTCACCATCCCTGCCAGCGTAATCGGCATACTCGTGGCCGCTGCCTGCAGCTACAAGAGGGGCAAGGACCTCGACAAGGACCCTAAGTTCCAGGCCCGCTGCCAGGATCCGGAGACATATAATTATATGTATGGCCACTCAGCCAGCGTAATGGGCAAGGAAATCAGCAAGAAAGCCAAGATTTCCGTGTGGATCTTCCTGGCAGCCATACTCGTGATCGTCATCTTCTCCATACTCCAGATCTGCGGTCTCGACATACGTCCTAACTTCCCTACCGGCAAGCTCGACGAACTCGGCAACCCTGTGATGAAGCGTCTGGGAATGAACATCATCATCCAGATCGTGATGCTCACCGCAGCCGCATTTATGATAATCTTCGCAAAGGCCAGCCCTAAGAAGGCAGTCGGCGGCTCTGTATGGCAGTCCGGAATGGTTGCGGCAGTCGCAATCTACGGCATCGCCTGGCTCGCGGACACCTTCTTCGGCAACTATATGGACCAGATGCAGAGCGGTCTCTCCGGCATAGTAGCGAAGTACCCTTGGACCATCGCATTCGCATTCTTCGCAGTGTCAGTGCTCATCAATTCCCAGGGTGCGGTGGTAGTTGCAATGCTGCCTCTCGCCTACACTCTCGGCATCCCCGGACCTGTGCTCCTGGGCGTCCTGCCGGCTGTTTACGGCTACTTCTTCATCCCGAACTATCCGTCCGACATCGCGACCGTCAACTTCGACCGCTCGGGCACGACAGTCATAGGAAAGTATCTGCTGAACCACTCATTTATGATGCCTGGAATGGTTTCCGTCGTCACAACAACAGTGGTCTGCTACCTCCTCACTTTGATTTTCTATTGATTTTACCTACATTTGGGGATACTAATTAACTTGAACCGATAAAATTATGAAATTCGAACCGACTAAGTACCAGCTTATGAACGTTGGTACAGGAAGGATGCTTGAAGACGAAGGCTGGACCCTCGCCGATCCGCAGGCACCCGCACCTTCCCTCGTAAGAGCAGTCTATGAGACCAAGCAGTTCACCCCTAGGGAAGACCTCGACGGCCTCTACAGGTACGCCAACTGGCTTCCAATCCAGAGAACTCTCAAGAACTCCCACGCTCCTGTGACCTACAAGAGCCGCAAGCTTGCTAAGTTCCTCGATATGGACAACCTCTATATCACTTTCTCCGGCTACAACCCTAAGATAGGCGCCCTGATGAGCACCTGCGCATTCAAGGAGACCGAGGCATACTCAGTATGCGCCCGCCTGCCTAAGAACTTCGACAGGGTACTCGTAGTGCAGTCCGCAGGCAACACCGCCCGCGCATTCGCAAAGGTCTGCTCAGACAACAAGATTCCAATCGTAATCTGCATACCGGAGGACAACAAGCACGATATGTGGTTCCTCAAGAAGCTCAACAAGTGCGTGAAGATCGTCGCCACCCCTGCCGGTTCCGACTACTTCGACGCCATCACCCTGGGCGAGAAGATCTGCAGCGATCCTATGTTCATCGCAGAAGGCGGTGCAAAGAACGTTGCACGCCGCGACGGTATGGGCACCACGGTGCTCAGCGCAGTCGAGACCATAGGCCGCATTCCTGACGCCTACTTCCAGGCAGTCGGCAGCGGCACAGGCGCAATCGCAGCATACGAGAACAACCTCAGGCTCATCGAGGACGGACGCTATGGCGACAAGAAGATGAAGATCTTCGTTTCCCAGAACGCTCCTTTCACCCTTATGTACGATTCTTGGAAAGCCGATTCACGTCCGCTCGTGGACTACACTCCTGAGCAGTCAAGGCGCGACAGCGAGGTCATCCTCGCAAAGGTGCTCTCCAACAGGAAACCGCCTTACAGCCTCGCCGGTGGCCTCTATGACGTACTCAAGGACACTGACGGAGACGTATACTCAATCACCAACGACGAAATCGTCCAGTGGATTCTGCGCTTCTTCCAGGAAGAGGGTTACGACATCTTCCCTGCAGCCGCAACCGCAGTCGCATCAGTTGCCAAGGCCCTCGCGGATGGAAAGATCAAGAAGAGTGACACAGTTATGATCAACGTGACCGGTGGCGGTATACTCGCAGCCAAGTCTGAAGGCTATGTGGAGGCTGAACCAGCCCTCGTGCTCAGCCCTGACCTCCCTGCTGACGTCATCGTGAAGAAGGTCAAGGAACTCTTCAACAAATAAGCTGATTCGTCAGCTGAACTAACCAAAAGCAAGACCCGGTGTCGGTTCTCTGACGGAACTTTCACCGGGTCTATTATTTACTTTCACGCTATCGGCAAATCTATTGGAGTTTTTTAGAATAGCAAATAGGTAAAGACATTTTTTATCAAAAATTTTTAATTTTGGCCCAACAAAAATATAAAACGATGAAAGTACTCAAGAAAATTCTCATCTGCTTCCTCGGCCTTATCGTCTTCCTTGCGGCCGCAATAGCAGTAGTATGGGGCAAGGACCTCAAGACCATCGCCTCCGTGCAGCAGGTGGACGCTGACGGCTATCTCTACGAAATGACCTTCAGCGCAGACTACGACCTCGACGAGATCATAGAAAGGGACATCGATTCCAATGGAAAACTCCTCTCATACGTATATGAAAAGATAAGCAGAGGCCTCTACAAGCCACATATCGAGAATGCGGGCGGCACCATAGGCTGCACCAGCTTCCAGGTAAAGAATGCTGACGGAGACGGCTATCTCTATGGCCGCAACTACGATTTCTACAAGAATCCGACTATCGTCGTAAAGTCCTATCCTAAGAAAGGCTATGCCTCACTCAGCGCCGTGGATATGGGCCATCTGGGCTACTCCCTCGAGACTCTGCCTACATCCTTCGCAAAGAAGGCTCTCTGCATCGCATCAGTGTATGCACCTATGGACGGCGTCAACGAGAAAGGCGTGTGCGTTTCGATTATGGCACTGCCTAAGATGGCATCCCAGCAGGACACTGAGAAGCACGACGTGGGTACAACTATCATTATGAGGCTCATACTCGACCGCTGCGCAAGCGTAGAAGAGGCCATTGAGCTCGTGAACTCCCTCGACATCAGGCACGACGCCAAGGCCGGCTCAGGCTACCACTATATGGTGGCAGATGCCAGCGGAGACGCCTGCTGCATCGAATTCGACAAGGACGACGAGTGGAAGACCATCATCGTCAGGAAGCCTGCCGACAGCAACTATATGATAGTCACCAACCACCTGCTCAATCCTAAGCACTACTCCCCTGTCCCTGACCAGAGCGTGGGCAACACCCACAGCAAGAGCTGGTGGCGCTATGAGACCGTGGACGCCTATATGCAGGAGCACGACGGCATCCTCAGCCTCGAACAGGCACAGGAAATCCTCTCCGCAGTACACTGGAAGGACTTCAAATGGGACACAGGCCTCATCGAGGACACCCAGTTCAGCAATGTATATGACCAGAAAGAACATAGCCTCGCAATGCGTCCTTGGAACGATTACGAGACTACGTATGAATTCGAGTTATAAGATCTATTCCGCCTGAATCTTGGCGTTGACAGTTGCGATGGCTGCTGCGGCTTCGGTGTTACCGGCTTCGGCAGCCATTTCGTAATATCTGCGGGCTTCCTTATATATATCCTGGGCCATAGTGGCCACCTTGTCCTTGTTCCTGCGGAAACGCACGTCAGGCACATTGTCGGCGAAATCCTCGAGCAGATGACCTGCGTCGAAGAGCATAGCAGCCTGTTCACTGACCTTTGCCTTAAGCTGAGCGTTCTGATCTTCGATAGTAGCAAGCTGGTCATTGATGGTCTTGCCCTGGGCGGAGATGGTGTTGTTCTGCTCTTCTATCTTGGCATCCTTGGCGGAAATCTCGTCCTTGAGTTCAGTAATCTGCTTCTCCTGCTCGGCGATGACCTCCTTGAAGCCGCTGATCATCTTCTGGAACTCCCTGTTCTTGGAATTGGATGAGGCATTCTCCTTCTCAAGCGCGGAAATGCGCTCCTTGATGGTCTGGATACTGGTGGAAATCTGCTCGGCGGTGCTCAGTTCCGCATCTCCGGTCTCGAAGTCGCTGCGCAGAGTGGCCGTCTGACCGGATACGACTGCGAGTTCCTCGAGTATAGCGGTAATTTCCCTGTTCTGGTCCACATAACTCTGCTGAAGAGCTGCCCTGGACTCCTTTACTTCCTGGAGCTCGGCCTTGATGTCGTCGTACTGCCTGCGGCTCACGACATCCATATCACAGGCGCAGACGACGCCTGCTGCGAGCATAATCGCTGCTGCTATTTTGTAAGTGTGCATCTGTAATCCTCCTTCTTGAATCTGATTGTAACTTTATCAATGCTTTCCTTGTACACTACAATTCCCTTGCCTAAATCGCTGCTGTAGAGGCTGCCGTCGGCCTGCATCTCGAAGAGCAGGACCTTCGGAGCATATTCGCTCAGGATCGTAAGTACGTAATTGTCAGCGACATCCTTCTCAAAAACTCCTACGAAGCGGGATATGGAATCAGGGTATTCGAACCTGACGTCGTATGTGCCCAGGAGTTTTGAGTCATCGAGGGTGACGGTCTCTTCGGAAAGGGCGGAATCCGTTTCCCTGTCAAGGTAAATCTTCCTGACATACAGCAGCACGCCAACGACGATTGCTGCGGAAAAGAGCAGTGTCAGGATAATTGTCAGAGCGGTTTTGAGGTTTTTTGACATTATTTGGTTCTCCAGACTATATAATTCTCATACCTATATTGACTGTTGCGCCTGTTGGCCAGTTCGCTGACGAAGCCTTTGCCATCTCTCCAGAAACCGTAGGAATACTGGCTTCCGACGACATAGACTGCATTGTCCACGCCCATATCCACGAGGGCCTGTGAGAAGTCGTGGAAGGATTCAGGAGTCTGGGTCACAACTATGAAAATCTCGCCTGCGCGGTCGCAGATGGCCTTGCGCACCGCCTTGCCCTTAGGCTCGTTCTCGACTATGCTGCCATTGCTGACGATAGGATACTGGCGGAAGAAATAGCCTCCCCTCTCAGTTGCCTGTTCGAAAAGCGGAGAATTCTCGGAATAACCGATCGTGACCTTTCCGTCGATGATGGAGACATATCCTTTCTTGGAAAGGCCCCAGGTGAGAGGTTCGCCCTTGAGGACGAATGCGCCGACGATCTTGCCATTGTCGGCCCTTAGGTCTGCGGCCTGTGCCGCGAGGATGATGCTGGCGTCATTGAGTTTCGGAGTACCGATCACAAGTTCCGGAACAGCATTGTGAGGGATGTAGATGTCAAAAGGAATGTCGTCGACCGTAAGTGTCTGATATTCAGTAAATGAGAGACCTGTAGTGTCGGAATAGTCTCCGAGGAAAGCTGGCTTCTCCTTAGCCTGGCAGGCGAGGATATTGCTGTCCGGCGAATCATAAATTCCAGGTTCCGGGCTTAGGAGAGCGGCCTCGCGATGAAGGGTGGCGGTCAGGAATATCAAGATGACAATGACGACGATCGACACCGCTAGGACTATTCTCAGGAGCAATGGCTGGAGATCACGCTTCTCCTTTTTCTTCGGAGCCTCAGGCAGCGGAGCCGGCAGTGATGCCCTCTGCTTTCCTGTCAGGACGCGGAACTCTTCTTCCTGGTTGTAATTTGAAAAATCTATCATTCTTCTGTGGAATTAAGTTCAGATTCGAGCCAGAACTTGAGCTGCCTGAGCACCTCCTTGGACGGAGAAAGTTCAGTGTAGAAACCGTTGCAGTCGGAAAGTACAAGCTTCTGTTTGGCTACGTCTATCTGATAAATAAAAGCACTGTTGATGATGAATCCCTTGCCTATCCTGATGATGCTCTCCGCTATTTCCCCGAGCTGTTCCTCGATGATGTCCTGGAGATGTCCAAGCTGGAAGGAAACCAGAGCCTTGCGTCCGTCGCGGGTGATGATGTGAGAATAGTTGCCGTCCGCCTCGATGTAGACGAGGTGGGCAACCGGAACCCGCAGCAGTTCGGTACCTTTGGATATGACGAGATGATCCTTCATCGGAATTCTAAAACTGAGCAAAATTCGGAAAAAGAAATGGGACTGACAATAGGCTTCGGCGCGACTTTATGAAATGATTGTATAGTGTATGAAATTACCTCCTGAAATTGGCTTCATACACTCCGGATACGCCTTCATACAACGCCCCGAAAAACCGTTGATTTTGCCCTTTTTTCGCCCAATCTTTGCCGTCGGAAACAGCTCAGTTTACCTTTTCCCAATATCCGACATTAAATAGAAAAAAGCATGAAAACGAGTACTTCAAGAATCAGCGGTAAGGACCTTCTCGCAAAGCAGTATGAATATGTGAAAAATACGGCCTACACGGCCGCCAGAAGCTATATCAGGAAGCAGGGAGTGAAAGGATTCGACGAGGAAAAGATGGAATATCTCTTCTCCGACATCTGCCTCAAGATGCTCCTCAGCAAGGGTTACGACCCGGAGCGCGGAGCAGCCCTCAAGACCTGGATCTGGACCATCACGGTCAATGCCCTCATCGACCGTCTCAAGGACACCGAGGAAGAGCACGAGGAGCTCTATTGGGAGAACGAGGACGGGGACCTCGTGGAGGTGCCCGAACTCGCCGGAAACTGCACCCCCGAGGACGTCGTGATCGGAGAAGAGAAGAGCGCGATTTTCGTGAACTTCCTGGAGAGGAGGAACGACACCGACAGGCGCATCTTCGAACTCTTCACCCAGGGCTTCAGTCCCAAGGAACTCGGAGAGAAATTCGGGCTCGAGGCGAACACCGTGGCGGTACGTATTTTCAGAATGAAGGAACAATTGCGCAGGGAGTACGTAATCTGCGCGTAGTCCGCGAGTATATATTGGTGTATGAAAGAAATGAAGATAAACCAATCGTTCACCGAACGCACAGACGTCGTGGACGGATACCTGAGGGAGATATCGAAGATACCGATGATCACCCCGGAGGAAGAAGTAGAGCTTGCGGAGAGGATTTCCCACGGGGACGAGGACGCACTCAGAAAGTTGGTGGAGGCCAATCTGAGGTTCGTAGTCTCGGTCAGCAAGCAGTATCAGGGCAAGGGTATGGCCTTGTCCGACATCATCAATGAAGGCAACGTGGGCCTGATTACGGCCGCCCGTCGCTTCGACCCGTCAAAGGGATTCAAGTTCATTTCCTATGCGGTGTGGTGGATAAGACAGAACATTATCCAGGCGCTGTCCTCCCAATCGAGGGTTGTGAGGCTACCGCTCAACCAGGTTGCCACTTTGGCCAAGATAGGAAAGGTTCAATCCAAGTTCCTGCAGGAAAACCAGAGGGAGCCATCCGCGGAGGAACTAGCGGAATTCATCGACCTGACGCCGGAGAAACTCGAGGAGGCACTCGGTCAGGGTATGAAGAGCCTGTCAGTGGACTGCCCTTTCGGCGAGGACGAAGACGGCACGTTGCTGGACATTATTCCGGCAAATGAAGAGAGCACATCGACGGATGCCATCACCGATGCCCAGTCGCTGAGCACTGACATCGACTTGGTACTGCTGACACTCGCTCCGAGGGAGCGCGACATAGTCAGAAGTTCCTTCGGAATAGGATGCACTGAGATGTCACTGGAGGAGATTGCGGACAAATACGACCTCACACGTGAGCGCGTGAGACAACTGAAGGAGAAGGCATTGCGCAAACTGCGTTCGCCACAGGCCCTAAAACTGCTGAAGGCCTACCTATAAGTTCGCAAAAATGACATAATATTGTTGTTTTTGTATTCTTTTTTCACTACTTTTGAAACTGAAAAGCAAGCCCTGCCGCCCTGCGACAGGGCTTTTGTGAAAGGAACAAAACGAACGATATATGAGCTATCTAGTTGACCAGTACGGATATTACGGAGAATTCGGCGGTGCATACGTGCCCGAAATACTCCACAAATGTGTGGAAGATCTCCAGAAGGAATATCTGAAAGTCATTGAAAGTGAGGCATTTCAGTCCGAATACCGCGCCCTGCTGCGCGACTACGTAGGTCGCCCAAGCCCACTCTATTATGCATCCCGTCTCTCCGAGAAATACGGAGCGAAGATCTATCTCAAGCGAGAGGACCTCAATCACACCGGCGCCCACAAGATCAACAACACCGTAGGCCAGATCCTGATTGCCCGCCATATGGGCAAGAAGAGGATCATCGCCGAGACCGGTGCCGGACAGCACGGAGTCGCCACTGCGACAGTCTGCGCCCTGATGAATATGGAATGCGTCGTCTATATGGGCGCAACCGATGTCAAGCGTCAGCACATCAATGTGGAGAAGATGAAGATGCTGGGCGCCACCGTCGTGCCTGTGGAATCCGGCAACAAGACTCTCAAGGACGCTACCAACGAGGCAATACGCGACTGGTGCTGCCACCCTGCGGACACCTTCTATATAATCGGTTCCACCGTGGGTCCGCACCCATATCCGGATATGGTAGCCCGTCTCCAGTCCGTCATCAGCGAAGAGATCAAATGGCAGCTTCAGGAGAAGATAGGCCGTGACTATCCTGACTATCTGATGGCCTGTGTGGGCGGCGGTTCCAATGCCGGCGGAACCATCTACCACTACATCGACGACGAAAGGGTCAAGATCGTGCTTTCAGAGGCCGGCGGACTCGGAGTCGAGACCGGTAAGACCGCAGCGACCATCGCACTTGGCAAAGTGGGCATACTCCACGGAGCCAAGAGCTATGTCATCCAGAGCGAGGACGGACAGATCGAGGAGCCTTATTCCATCAGTGCCGGACTCGACTACCCTGGCATTGGTCCTATGCACGCAAATATGGCTGCCAAGGCACGTGCAACCGTGCTTTCTGTCAATGACGACGAGGCCATCGCAGCCGCATACGAACTTACCCGCCTCGAGGGCATCATCCCTGCCCTGGAGAGCGCACACGCCCTCGGAGCCCTGCCTAAGATGCAGTTCAAGCCTGAGGACATAGTGGTGCTGACCGTCTCAGGACGCGGCGACAAGGACATAGAGACCTACCTCAACTATTACAAGAAATAGAATGTACAGATATACAACTGCGACCAAGTCCATACTCGGAGACCTCTATACGCCTGTTTCGGCATATATGAGGCTCAGGGACATCTCCACCCAGTCCATACTGATGGAGAGTTCGGACTATCATTCAGGCCGCGATTCCCGTTCATTCATCGCAGTGGAGCCTGTTGCCCAGGTGAGCATAGCCCACGGAGTAGGACGCTGCCAGTTCCCTGACGGACGCACTTTCGAGCACGCCATCGACGGCAACTACCGCAGCGACGCGATCATAGGAGAGTTTATGCGCGCCTTCCAGTTCGAAGGAGCCGACGCAGATGCCCTCAGATGCTGCCAGCTCTGGGGCTTCACCTCCTTCAACGCAGTGCGCTACTTCGAGAACATAGCAGTGAAGGACGAGACCGCCGAGAAGAATGACGCTCCGGATATGGTCTATATCCTCTTCAGATACGTCATCGAATTCGACCACTTCAAGAACAAGATGGCCATCCATCAGATCGTGGGCGAAGGCGAAACTCCCGACCTGGAGCGCATTGAGAGGGCTCTGAACCGCCAGAACATAGCCATCTATCCTTTCAGTCCTGTGGGCGAAACCACTTCCCCTCTGACTGACGAGGAACACAAGGAGAACATACGCAAAGGCATAGCACACTGCCGCAGGGGCGACGTATTCCAGATCGTCCTTTCACGCAGGTTCGTGCAGCGCTACGAGGGTGACGACTTCAAGCTCTACAGGGCCCTCAGGAGCATCAACCCGTCTCCATATCTCTTCTATATGGACTTCGGAGGCTTCCGTATCTTCGGATCTTCACCTGAAACACATTGCCGCATAGAAGGCGGCAAGGCATATATCGACCCTATCGCCGGCACCACCAGGCGCACAGGCGACGACGAGCAGGACGCCCGCAACGCCGAGTTCCTGCGCAACGACCCTAAGGAGAACGCCGAGCACGTGATGCTCGTGGACCTGGCCCGCAACGACCTGTCCCGCAACTGCCACGGAGTGAAGGTGGACTTCTACAAGGAACTGCAGTACTACTCCCACGTGATTCACCTCGTGAGCCGTGTGAGCGGCAGCCTGGACGAGGGAGCCGACCCTGTGAAGGCGTTCATCGACACCTTCCCTGCAGGTACCCTCTCAGGCGCACCTAAGGTACGCGCAATGCAGCTCATCTCGGAGTACGAGCCTCACAACAGGGGCGCATACGGCGGATGTGTGGGCAGCATATCATTCGACGGCAGCCTCAATCAGGCCATCACGATACGCACCTTCGTCAGCCGCAACCAGGAACTCTGGTTCCAGGCCGGCGGCGGCATCGTGGCCAAGAGCAACCCTGAATACGAGCTTCAGGAAGTCAATAACAAGCTGGGAGCGCTCCGCAAGGCGATCCTGATGGCAGCACAGATGTAAGGAGGAAGGATTATGAAGATTGCAATGATCGACAACTACGATTCGTTCACCTACAACCTGGTGCACCTCGTGAAGGAACTTGGGGCAGACATCACCGTCTATCGCAACGACCAGTTCGAGCTTTCAGAACTCGAGGCTTACGACAAGATTATGCTCTCCCCAGGCCCTGGCATCCCATCAGAGGCAGGCCTTCTGCTGGACGTCATACGCACATACGCAGGCCGCAAGCCAATGCTGGGCATCTGTCTCGGCGAGCAGGCCATAGGCGAAGTATTCGGCGGCACACTCGTCAACCTCAGCGACGTATTCCACGGAGTTCAGACTCCTTGCCGCATTGTTGCGGATGACTATATATTCAAAGGTCTTCCATCCGTGATTGAGGTCGGCCGCTACCACTCCTGGGTAGTCGATGCCGCTTCCCTTCCCGCCTGCCTCGAGGCCACAGCTGTCAGCGACGAGGGCCAGGTTATGGCTCTCAGACATCGCGAATACGATGTACGCGGCGTGCAGTTCCATCCTGAGAGCGTCCTGACTCCGGAGGGCAAGACAATGATAGACAATTGGTTAAGAA
>DCHT01000019.1 GCA_002314885.1 Bacteroidales bacterium UBA1745
TTCCTGAAGTTCTGAGCAGGGACAGGTCCGATGTTTCTCCAGCGGTCCTGGATGGTCCTGAACTCAGGGAAAGTGACGTTGACGTCCTCCTGCTTCTCGAGGAGAGCCTTGAGGTCTTCGATGACCGCAAGCTTGAGGGCAAGGTTGTTCTCGCGCTCTGCGTCCTGCTTGCTGTTGAAGTCGGCACGCTCCTTCTTGAAGGCATTGTAGTAAGTCTTGAAGCCTTCCTCCACTTCGTTGAACGGATTTTCTTCTGTTGATTCAGGATCGATGCCGGCGTCGGCCTTTGCCTTGTTGAGCTTCTTGTAGAAAGCGGACTTGATAGCCTCGGCTTCCTTTGCCCTGTGCATCCTGTCCTCGGCCTTTGCGAGTTCCTCGAATGCTGCCACGAGCTCCTGAATGGACATTTCCTGATAATTTACCGCTGCAGCCTCGACCACTGTCTCTTCAGTAATAACGGTCTCCACAGCTTCTGTTACGTCTGGAACTATTTCTGCTCCAGGTATGATCTCTTCACTCATATTGAGGGTTTTAAAAATGTTAATTCGCAAATGTACCATTTAATTGCTACTTTTGCAACATAAACGTAGTTTAGAATATGAGAATAGACATTATAACAGTGGTTCCCGAACTGCTGGAGAGCCCGCTCAGCCATTCAATCGTGGGACGCGCAATCAAGAAGGGACTCGTGGAGATAGAAGTGCACAACCTGCGCAAATACGGCAAAGGTCCGCGTCAGCAGGTGGACGACTACAGCTACGGCGGCGACGCCGGAATGGTCCTTATGGTGGAGCCGGTCTACAAAATGATAGAGGAACTCAGGTCCCAGAGGGAGTACGACGAGGTCATATATATGTCCCCGGACGGCGAAGTCCTCAACCAGGGAATGGCGAATGAACTGTCCCTCAAGGGCAATATCATCATACTCTGCGGCCACTACAAGGGCATAGACAACCGAATCAGGGAGCACCTCATCACCCGTGAAGTCTCAGTCGGCGACTACGTGCTCAGCGGCGGAGAAATCCCTGCTGCAATACTCGCAGATGCCATAATAAGGCTCATTCCAGGCGCCCTCACCGACGAAACTTCCGCACTCAGCGACTGTTTCCAGGACGGTCTGCTTGCCAGCGAAATCTATACCCGTCCGGCCGAATTCAACGGTTGGAAAGTGCCTGAAGTGCTGCTCAGCGGCAATCCTAAGCTCATCCGCGAATGGCAGGACGAAAATGCCATCCAGAGGACCAAGGAAAGAAGGCCCGACCTGCTTGGAGAATAACGGATGAGGCCATCTGAACCCAAGATAAAGATCAAATTCGAAGACGCGCGTCTCGTGGTCATCGAGAAGCCGGCCGGACTGCTTTCAATGTCTGCCGGACGCTCGGGCGAACCCACGGCGCACAGCATCCTGGCGCGTATGTACGGCAGGATATTCATAGTACACAGACTCGACCGCGACACCTCCGGAGTGATGGTGTTCGCAAAGGACGAGGAAATGAAGCGGATGCTCCAGGACAACTGGGACGAGCTCGTCGAAGAAAGGCGCTATGTCGCTGTGGTAGAGGGAGTTCCGCCTCAGGCTGAAGGCACGGTGACATCCTGGTTGAAGGACAATCCTAAGTCTATGGTCGTCAGTTCCTGCCCATACGACAACGGAGGTCAGAAAGCCGTCACCCACTACTGCGTCAAAGACACTGTCAGAGGCATACGTTCAGGCCGCTGGCAGCTCAGCTATTCATTGGTAGAATACGAATTGGAAACCGGCAGGAAGAATCAGATCAGGGTACATTCCGCAGTCCTTGGCAACCCGGTTGCGGGCGACAGGAAATACGGGGCGGTCAGCAATCCCTGCGGACGCCTCTGCCTCCACGCCAGGACCCTCTGCTTCACGCACCCGGTGACCGGCCGCAAACTGAGTTTCAGCTCGGCCGTACCGCCTCAGTTCAAGGCTTTATTCAGGACGGTGTAAAACCGTAATCTGCTCCGCGATGGTCTCGAAGCGGACAGGAACATTACCCAGTACTTCACCATCCAGTTCGATGGTCTCAGGGTTCTCGTCAAGCGGGAAAACCTCGATGACTTTCGCCTTCTTGAAAATGATGCCCGGAACGGTGTTGAACTTGCCGCTGAAGAGCTTCGGAAGCTGAGGAATCAGCGGAGCGATAGGCAAATTCGGAGCAAGCATCATATCGAGAAAACCGTCATCAAGAACAGCATCAGGAACCTGCCTCATTCCGCCACCGGACCATTTTCCGACGCCGAAGGCCATAGTGTAGCAGTCGCCGTTGTAAACTTCGCTTCCGTCGGCAACGACACGTACGGGGAAAGAGTAGAAATTGCAGATTACACGAACTAAAGCCTTAGCATAGAGCATCTTACCTGCCTTGCCATTGGCCTTCTGATCATTTACGATGGAGCAGATGCGGGAGTCGAATCCTATGCCTCCGATATTGAGCATATAGTCCACCTTGTCGTTATGCACAGCCCTTACCACATCCTGCAGAGCAAAGCTTTCAGCCTTGAGGAGCTTGACCACTTCCTCGGTGTCGTGAGGTATATTATGGGACTTTATCCAGTCATTTCCGGAACCGATCGGAATCACCGCCAGAACGAAGTCATTCAGCTTCACGAAATCCTCTGATTCAGGATTCTGCGCATCATAGAAACGCATTATACCGCCGAAGACCTCGTGGGCGGTTCCGTCGCCTCCGACTGCCACAAAACGACGGTAGCCCCTGGCGGCCGCAGCCCTTGCTATTTCTTCGGCGTGACCGGCATAGCGGGTCTCCTCGTATGTGTAGCTGACGCCCTCATTCCTGAGGATCTTCTGGGCCTTGACCCATTCGGAAATCGTCTTGCCCGAACCGGCGTGCGGATTGACTATTGCGAACCAAGTTCTGTCCTTTTTTGGCATAGGTAGAAATTTTGTTACCGCAAATTTAGCAAAAAACTCCTCACTCTAACTTTTTTTAGTAAATTTGCGCGATAATGCCGTCTAAAGACGGATAACGAAAATTATATGGGAAAAGTCATTGCAATAGCCAACCAGAAAGGCGGTGTGGGAAAAACCACGACCGCAATCAACCTGGCAGCCTCTCTTGCAGCACTGGAGAAGAAGGTGCTCATAATCGATGCCGATCCGCAGGCGAATACGACCTCCGGCCTCAACTTCCCGCCGGACAACGACGAGAAGCGCACTCTCTATGAGGTGCTCATCGGAGAACGCGAGATCGAAGACACCCTCGTGGAGACCGAAATGCCTGGTCTGCATATGATTCCGTCCCACATCAACCTCGTCGGAGCCGAGATAGAGCTGCTCGAGACTGAAGGCCGCGAGTCGATACTGAAGCAGGCGCTTGCCCGCATAAGCGACAACTACGACTTCATCATCATCGACTGCTCCCCTTCCCTCGGCCTGATCACAGTCAACTCCCTGACCGCAGCCGATTCAGTGATGATCCCTGTCCAGCCTGAGTTCTTCGCCCTCGAAGGCCTCGGCAAACTGCTCCAGACCATACGTCTGGTACAGGGCGGTCCTAACCAGGAACTCACCATCGAAGGCTTTGTGGTCACTATGTTCGACGGCAGGACGAAGATTCATACCCAGGTCGTGGCCCAGCTCAGGGACCATTTCAAGGATATGGTGTTCAACACCCTCATACAGAGGAACATACGCCTCAGCGAGGCGCCTTCACACGGCAAGCCTATCCTGCTCTACGACGTAATGTGCAACGGCGCACAGAACTATCTCAACCTCGCCAAGGAGGTTCTTGAAAGAAACAGCCTCCAGTAAAACGAAGACTATATGGCAAAACAGACACACGGACTCGGAAAGGGCCTTGGAGCCCTCCTCGGAGACACAGATCCGGCTCAGTTCCGCAAGCCGGTGGGCTATATCAACAAGGACGTCGTGAAGACAGCCGCAGAACCGGCCAGGATCAGCGGCGACATAGTCCGCATACCGGTCGATCTCATCGAGCCGAACCCATATCAGCCTCGTATGACCTTTGACAACGAGGCACTCGCTGAACTCGCCGATTCCATCAGGACCCTCGGGCTCATCCAGCCTATCACCGTCCGCCGCAAGGGCAGCGACAGGTTCCAGATCATCAGCGGTGAGCGCCGCTTCAGGGCCAGCCGCCTCGCAGGTCTGGAGATGATTCCTGCATACGTCCTCGAGACCAACGACCAGGGAATGCTGGAAATGGCCATCGTGGAGAACATCCAGCGTGAGAACCTCGACCCTATCGAGGTGGCCCTCAGCTACCAGAGGCTCATCGAGGAATGCCGTCTCACCCAGGAGCAGATGGCCACACGCGTGGGCAAGAAGCGCGCATCGGTGGCCAATACACTCCGCCTCCTCAGGCTCCCAGCAAAGGCTCAGCACGACCTCAAGGTGGGTCTCATCAGCGTGGGTCACGCCAAGGTCATCCTCGGAGTGGAAGACCCTGCTGATCAAGAAGTTCTCTGCGACGCAGTGGTACAGGACGGCCTGTCCGTACGCCAGCTCGAGGAGAAGGTACGCAAGATGATGGCGGAGAAAAAAGCCATCAAGGAGAAGGAAGAGGCACAGGAATTGCCTGAGCAGTGCTACCGCGTCCTCGAAATAGTGGGAAAATACTTTGACAACAACATATCCCTCAAGAGAAACAACGCGGGCAAAGGCTCAATGACCATCAGGTTCAACAACGACGAGGAAATGAACAAGTTCCTCGAAGCACTTGAGAAGGCCCAGCTTTAATCCAGGGATGAAGTTCGGACGCATAATAACCGTTCTGGCGGTCGCATTGACCGCGATGACGTTCTCCTTCCGCGCTCAGGCGCAGTTCAAGGAGGCCGCATTCACCCAGTCGTATATCGACGAGAACGATTCCACCGCGTTCAGGGACTCCACAGACAAACTCTTTTCCTTCAAGGAATACTTCGGCGGCCTCAGCCACAAGAACAAGATTCAGATAGGTACTATGTTCGCCGGCTCCGTCGTGCTGCCGGGCACGGCCCAGATCTACAACAAGCAATATTGGAAACTGCCTATCATCTACGGAGGACTCGGTGCCTTCGCGGGAACAGGCGGTTACTATCTCCACAAATACACCCAGTCGAACAAGGCCTATGACCAGTGGGCACTGGACAAGGAAACCTGGATAGAGAACAATCCGGGAATAGAGTACACGGTGGAGGCTCCTCTCATCGACACCCGTTCCAAGACGCTCGGCACCTGGCTGATGGTCGGAGCCGGCCTCGTCTACTGGGGCTCTATGCTCGACGGCGCAATCAGCTATGACCGCAGCCGCCATCCGCTGCCTGGACGTGCGACCATATATTCGATATTGCTGCCTGGCCTCGGACAGGCCTACAACGGCGAATATTGGAAGATTCCGGTCTACTATTCCGGCCTTATGGTCTCAGGCTTCTGCCTCTACAGCAACGACGTCAACTACAAGAGGTTCAAGAGGATACACAATCAGGCCACCACTCCGGGATCGGGCTACACAGGCTCCATCAGCGGAGAGACAGCCAAGTACTATAGGGACATCTACAGGCGCTACAGGGACTACTCCATCGTGGCGACGGTACTCGTCTATATGCTGCAGGTGATCGACGCCAACGTCTTCGCGTATATGCACGACTTCGAAGTGTCCGACGACCTGTCCATACAGCTCAACCCGACGGTGATCACGCCGAACAATGCCTACGCATTCAGTCCGAACACAATGTCCAACAGCGCATTCGGCGTCAGCCTGGGCCTCAGATTCTAGTTCCCGATGAAAAGATTCCTCTGCCTCATATCCCTGTTCCTGGCCTTCGCAAGCTGTCTGTGCAACGCGCAGACCAAGCAGTCGAAGGCGCAGCTCAAAGAGGAGAACAGCGCGCTCAAGGCCAAACTGGACTCGATGATGACCGTCCTCGGCAACTGCCAGGAGCAGCTCACAGCCACCCAGGAGGAACTCGACAAGGCCAATGCCCTGCTGGTCATCGAGGCCCACGAAGACAGCCCGATCTCCAGGGAATTCTCGGACAGCCTCCTCACCCACTGGTATATGTGCGGCTTCGAGGAAGGCGAGGATGTGGAACTCGAGAACGTGGATTCAGTGGTCTATTCGTCCGACGTCCCTGATTCGGTCTATATCCAGCGAATCAAGGATATGAACTGCTACATCCAGATCGCCTACAACGAAATCGTCCGCAACTACATAATCCTCTATTCCCAGAGGTACCGCAAATGGATAGGCAACATACTCGGACAGTGCGATTTCTATCTCCCTATCTTCAAGGAGACCTTCAATCGCTACAACCTGCCTGAGGAACTTGCAGTGATGGCCATCATCGAGTCGCATCTGAATCCGACGGCGACATCCAGAGCCGGTGCTAAGGGTATGTGGCAGTTTATGTACCCTACCGCAAAGAAATACGGCCTCACGATCAATTCCTTCGTGGACGAGCGTATGGATGTGGCGAAGTCCGCGGATGCAGCCGCACGATATCTGCGCGACGCCTACCGCATCTTCGGCGACTGGAATCTCGCGATTTCGTCCTACAACTGCGGCGCAGGCAATGTCAAGAAGGCGATGGTCCGTTCCGGCGGAAAGACCGGATTCTGGGACATATATCCATATCTGCCGAGGGAAACCAGGGGCTACGTGCCTGCCTTCGTGGGCGCACTCTACACCCTGACCTACCACAAGGAGCACGGCATCGTGGCCCAGCCAAGCGATATGCCGGTGCACGTGGACACCTTCCACATCAACAAGATGCTGCATTTCCAGCAGATCAAGGAGGTTGTGGGCGTACCTGAGGAGGACATACGCAAGCTCAACCCTCAGTACTGCCACGACATAATCCCGGGCAACAAGGGAGATTATGTGCTTCGCCTGCCTCATATCTACACCGATGCCTTCATCGAGAATGAGGACACGCTCTACCGCCACAAGGCCGACACTCTCTTCTCGCCTATGACCATCAAGAAGATCGAGGACGGCGCAGTGGGCAACGGTGCCAGGACTGTCTATACCGTCAAGAGCGGAGATACCCTCGGAGCCATCGCGCGCCGCTACCACACCTCCGTGGCAAGCATCCAGAAGTGGAACGGTATGCGCAACACCAATCTCAGGATCGGCCAGAAACTCTACATCTATAGGTAAGCTGCAAGCGCGCTTCACTCTTTCCGATACGGGACGGATTGTCCCTTGTCGGGTACTGCAGCGTGGATATCCTGAAGTGTATCTTGAGGCCGCAAGGAAGATTCAATCCGGCGACTAAAGCAGCACTGAGACCTCGCCCGTAGCAGGCAGTGACACTGAAACTGCCGGGTACATCCCGTTCATAGCAATAGATTCTGTCAGCCCATTTGTCGATGTGGAAGGCGGTCAGACGGCCATATATGGAGAATACACCCGAACGATACAGGCCGTCGGCATAGACCAGGCCGGCAAGGGAACTGGAATAGGCTGCGTGGCAGCGAAGACCG
This sequence comes from Bacteroidales bacterium UBA1745, assembly GCA_002314885.1. Classification (GTDB taxonomy): domain Bacteria; phylum Bacteroidota; class Bacteroidia; order Bacteroidales; family UBA932; genus Cryptobacteroides. The sequence continues at coordinate 7,466 of DCHT01000019.1, forward strand.
GCAGACCAGTCGTCAGTACCGAAGACGAGGTCACTGCGGAGTTCCGCGCGATGTATGAACTGATCGTAGCCTCGATATCGATATAATGCCTTGGCGGAAAGTTTGAGCCAGTCCTTGACCTGCCAGCTCCAGAGCGAATTCAGTTTGATCTGAAGAGGTTCGGCGGACAAAGGTCCTTCCGGTCGTTTCGAAGGCCGATACACGACATCAGCGCTGAAGTTGCCCCTATGGTCATAACCGTCCGAATGCCAGTCTCCAAGCAGGGTGACTCCGTGTTCGTCACTGCACTTGGTGGAGCCCCTGGCAGCGCCCGAATAGGAGGGATCGTATGCGGTGGGATAGTAGCGCAGCAGCCCCGCAAGTTTCAGATACGATCCTATGCTGCTCCTGGCGCCCACGATTGCCGCCGGTACCATATTATATATGTCGAAGGCGAATTCGCCGAAAAGGTCCACACCCTGGATGTTCCAGCGGGCGTCCGCAGAGATTTTCGCCCCCGTCGGGCAGTAGTAGCCAGTGAGGCCCAGCTGCCCATTGCGGCAGTACCAGGAGAGATTGGAGGCGGCAAGTCCGGGATGAGCCAGCAGTGCCGAAAAGTTGAAATGCCCGAAGGAGAAAGTGGCAGCGGCGCCTTTCAGGGATGCTGAATCGTCATAGCCACGATAAGGCGACACGAAGGTCGGATTGCGATAGGCGGCAGTGGTGCGGTCGAGGGAGCCGATGGAGAAGCCTGACCAAAGGCACAGTCCCTGTCCGAAACGGCACTGAAAATCGCCGAGAACGAGGCTGGAGAGCCATCTGCGACCGGAATAGGAACAATGGAAGGCACCGGCCTCCGGATGGCTGTGAGGGCTTCCGTACGGCTCTTTGAAGGCGATACCCGCCTCGAAGGAATCATCGAGAGTGAACAGATACTTGGAAGCGAGATTCCAGTCTGCCTCTCCCCTCTCACCAGCCTTGGACGGATTCTGATATTTCGCCGAACTACGTAGAGCGGCTTCGTGCTCGTAGGAATGTCCGTCGCGAAGGCGCTGTCCCGGCAGAGAACTGCTTTCAAGACTGACGAACGGGGCCAGCGCCGCCACGAATTCGCGTCCGAAGCCATCCACGGCGGCCAGTTCCGTCAGGGAGAGCACATCCCCGTTGCGCTGACGGTAGTCGAGCAGCGATGCGGCCCTATATGGAGTCAGGAGTCCGCTGGAGACAAGGCGCGAGCGGGCGGCGAAATTCAGCGGCAGCGGATGAGCTGCAAAATGGCGGTAGCGCTCGATCTCATCCTCGTCGAGGTCCTCCAATTCGGCAGCCCCGCTGATAGCCAATATCGCCTGTTCAAGCCCGTCTGGTTCGGAAGATACATCTGTCACAGACGACGACAGCAATATGCATAGTATCATATATAGTATTCTCATAGCGCTGAAGATAAATCCGCAGGCCAAGAATTCTGTTGTTTTAGTAAAACCCCAAAAAAATTTTGTTAAATTTGTACTCCGTAAGACAACGCCTTATGGATAAAATCAAAGTCAGCGACAAAACTTTCCGCACCTACATTCCTTACGAGGAATTCTCCAAGAACATCGACAGGGTTGCGGCTCAGCTCAACAAGGATTTCGAAAATGCGCCGGAGCCTCCGGTTCTCCTCTGCACCCTCAACGGAGCCATTATGTTCTGCTCTGAACTGATGATGAGGTGCAGCTTCCCTATGGAGCTCGCCTCCATCAAGGTCAGCTCCTATGCCGGAACTCATTCCACCGGAGTCGTCGAAGTCAAGCAGGCCCTCACCTGCGACGTGGCCGGCAAGGTCGTAATCATAGTCGAGGACATCGTGGACACAGGCTACACTATGCAGCTGATGAAGCAGTTCCTCGAGGAGAAGGGCGCGAAGGAAAGCCGCATCTGCACCCTCTTCTACAAGCCTGAGTCCTTCAAGTTCAAGGACAGCATCAAGCTTGACTATGTGGCACGCGAGATCCAGAACCAGTTCATCGTGGGATTCGGCTTGGATTACAATGAATTAGGAAGAAACATCAAGGATATCTACATACTTGACGAAGAATAACGAACTATGAAGTACTACATTCTTTTCGGCCCTCCGGGTGCAGGCAAAGGCACTCAGGCCACAGCAATGGTTGAGAGATACAATCTCCACCACATCTCCACCGGCGATCTCCTCCGCAAGGAAATCAAAGCCGGAACTCCCCTCGGTCTCCAGGCAAAAGCCCTCATCGAGAAAGGCTGTCTCGTCCCTGACGAGGTAGTTGAAGGTATGATCGAATCCGAGTTTGCCACCGTGAAGGGCGTCGACGGCTTCCTCCTCGACGGTTTCCCACGCACGATCGCACAGGCAGAGGCCCTGGACGCAATCCTCGCAAAGAACAACGAAGAAGTGACCGCAGTAGTCAGCATTATGATTCCTGACGAGATGATCATCGAGCGCATACGCCACCGTGCCGAAATCGAAGGCCGTGCGGATGACGCCAGCGTGGATATCATCAAGAACCGCATCGCCACCTACCACAGCCAGACCGAGCCTGAGATCGCATACTACCAGAAGGCCGGCAAGTACAACGAGGCTGACGGCGTCGGCACCATCGACGAGGTCCGCGACAGGATATTCCAGATAGTTGACAAGTTTTAAATAAAAAAGTCCAGCCAAACGGCTGGACTTTTATTTTTATTTATGCACCTCAGGCTCAGGCTTGAGCGAAGGCAGGCACACGTTGAAATGCACTGCCAGGACGCGCACGAGTATCACTGAGATTGCTGCGAGAATCTGAGTCAGCATCATCGGAGCGTGGCAGAGGTAGCATATCCAGTATACCAGGCCGCCGACTATGCAGGCCACGGCATAGATGTCCTTTCGGAAGATAAGCGGCACCTCGTTGATGAGCACGTCACGGAAGATACCGCCTGCGGCACCTGTGATGCAGCCCATAATGATGTTCACCCACATTGGGTTGCCCACCGCGAAACTCTTCTCGAGGCCGACGACGGTAAACAGGCCTAGACCGATGGCGTCGAATATGAAGAAGGTGTAGTTGAACTTCACGATCCACTTCTTGAAGACTATGGTGGTCAGAAGGGCCAGGAAGGTGATCAGGATATAAGACTTGGTCTGCATCCAGAACGGAGGCACATCCAGCAGCAGATCCCTGAGGGTACCGCCGCCGACTGCGGTGACGAAGCCCACGACGAATGCGCCGAAGAGATCGAATTCCTTACGTGCAGCCAGGCGCACGCCGGAAATTGCGAACGCAAAGGTACCGATGAAATCGAGTATCGTGATGAAATTGATGTCGATAGCCATAATTGCTTCTGATTAGTCGCGGCGGAAGATGTCGCGGGTATAGACCTTGGCCTCAACATCGTCGAGGCAAGTGTCGTAACGGTTGGCTATGATGGCATCGGCCTGAGCCTTGAACTTCTCAAGATCATTGACCACGACGCTGCCGAAGAAGGTGATTCCGTCGGCAAGGGTAGGCTCATAGATGATGACCTTGGCGCCCTTGGCCTTCACACGCTTCATAATGCCCTGGATGGAACTCTGACGGAAGTTGTCGGAATTGGACTTCATAGTGAGACGATAAACACCGATGACGACGTCCTTCTCCTGTGCCTGATCGAAGGCGTTGCGGGTGGAATAACTGTAGTAGCCGGCCATCTCGAGGACGCGGTCGGCAATGAAATCCTTGCGCGTACGGTTGCTCTCCACGATTGCGGACATCATATTCTGAGGCACCTTGTCGTAGTTGGCGAGCAGCTGCTTGGTGTCCTTAGGCAGACAGTAGCCACCGTAGCCGAAGGATGGGTTATTGTATTGGGTACCGATGCGCGGATCAAGGCAGACGCCGTCGATGATGGCCTTGGTATCGAGGCCCTTCATCTCAGCGTAAGTGTCCAGCTCGTTGAAATAACTTACTCGCAGGGCGAGGTAGGTGTTGGCGAAAAGTTTCACGGCCTCAGCCTCGGTGGAGCCCATAAACAGCACAGGAACCTCTTCCTTGAGGGCAGCCTCCCTGATGAGGCCAGCGAAGGTATGTGCAGCCTCCTCGAGCTCGGCAGACGAGGAATCGTAGCCGCAGATGATGCGGGACGGATAGAGGTTGTCGTAGAGGGCCTTGCTCTCGCGCAAAAACTCAGGAGCGAAGATGATCTTCGGTGTCACGACGGTGAACGAGCCATCTGCATTGCGCTCGCGGTAGGAGAACTTCTGTCGCACGGACTCGGTGTAGCCTACAGGAATGGTGGATTTGATCACCATCACTGCATTCGGATTAACCTCGAGCACGAGTTCGATGACCTCCTCCACGTGGGAAGTATCGAAGTGGTTCTGCTTGCTGTCGTAGTTGGTAGGGGCGGCGATGACCACGAAATCCGCGTCCCTGTACGCCTCCCTGCCGTCGAGAGTGGCCACGAGGTCGAGTTTCTTCTCGGCGAAATACTTCTCTA
>DCHT01000008.1 GCA_002314885.1 Bacteroidales bacterium UBA1745
AGTAGTGCCACTAGTTCTGCGCCACGGTGCAGAACGCTTCGTAGAGGGAGAGTACGTACTCCACGTACTTGGTGGTTTCGCCACCTTTGAAGTTGTCGTTGAATTCGAAGGTCTCGACGACCTGGTCCCAGACGGTGTTGTCCTGGCCGAGGTCGGCGGCGATGCGGCGGCATTCGGCTATGCGTCCGCCACCGGCGTTGTAGCAGGCGAGGGCGAATTTCTCCCTTTCGAGAGGGGTGAAGGCCGGGTCGGTGAGGAATTTCTCCTGGATGGTGGCGAGGTGGGAGGTGCCGGCTTTGATGTTGGTCTCAGGGTCCATCAGTTCCTCGGCGGTGCCGTAGATTTCGCGCGGCATCACCTGCATCAGGCCCACTGCGCCGCGGGGTGAGACGTTGTTGATGGTGAATTTGGATTCGGCGTAGATGAGGGCTGTGAGCATCCTCCAGTCCCATCTGATTTCCTTTGCGTATTTCTTGACGAGGGCGTCGTAGGGGCTGAGATATTTGCTCCTGATGCCCGCCTCGGCACGCTTGAACGGGTTGTAGGGCTCGGAGAAGAGCTTGTTCATCAGCTTCAGGTCCTCGTCTTCATAGACTGCATAGCAGAGCCATTTGCGGCAGGCGAGTTCCCTGTAGCCCCTCTTGCTGGACTTGGTGGCCCAGATGTAGTTGCCGTCCGGGCTGGGGAATTTCGCCACTCCGGCCACTGCGGCTGTGTCGTCGCCTTTCAATACTACTATATCATATATACCCGCGAGCAGGGAGTCGCAGAGGGAGAGGCTGTCGTGGACGGCCTTGATGCTGACGTCGCAGAGATGGTTTTCCCCGAATTCCTGGAGGAGTTCGTAGTTGAGGCCGAAACGGAGGCTGCTGCGGAGTCCTTTGCCGAGGGCGACGGCGCAGTTGAGCGACTGTCCTTCGAAATCAGTTTCCTTTTCGCTTCTGCGGTTGACCCTGTATTGGAAGAAGTTGCAGCACAGCAGGAGAAGGAGAATGGTGAACCCCAGACGTCTCATTACTTGGTGCTCCTAGTCTTGCTGGCCGGCATTACGTAGAATGGCCAGTAGATTCCGAACTTGAGGGAGCGGGTGGTCTTGATGTAGTGGGCCGCACTGAAGTAGTCGGTCTTGTCGCACGGCCATCCCTGGTTTACGTTCTGGAATTTGATGAATATGCAGGCGCGCTTCCACTGTACGTTCACGAATGCATCGGCATACGGACAGTTGCCTATCTTGATTTCGTCCTGGTTCTGGAATACTCCGAGGGCAGGGTTGTAGGCAGGGGCATACCAGCCTGTGTTGTACCACACATTGAGGCCTATCTGCATCTGCATCACCTTCTTGACGACGTCGAACTGGAAGTAGTAGCGGAACCTCGCGGAGAAGAGAGGCAGAGGCATCACGTCCGGTCTGGAGGAGAACTGCAGGAGGGCGGTGTTCTCGAAATGGAACTTCCACAGTGCGAAGTTCTCGGTGAGGCCGGCAGAGATGACGCTCATCGCGTCAGGGTTCTGCTGCACTATGCCTTTGGTGTCGTAGTAGATGTTGTTGCTCAGCAGGGCATAGCCGAAGTCGGCCCTGAAGTTCCACTTAGGGATGCTGAGCGCGGCCTCCACCTTGGTTGTGGAGATCTTGCCGAAGTTGTTGTCCCACTTGTAGTGGTTGGAGAAGTAGTGCTGCTGGTACCAGTCAGGCTCGCTGAGGTCGGTCTCGAAGCGGGCGCTGAGGGTCAGCGGCTCGTTGCGGTAGCGCCTGAACGGATAGAAGCTTACGTCCAGGTTCGCATTGACGTTGAAGTCGTTGAGCTCGTAGCCGAGGAAATTGTACTTTCCGGCTGCGCTCCAGTTGAGGTACTTCTTGTACTGGCCCTGGGCACCGGCATAGAGGTAGAGGCTGTTGAGCGTCTTGCTGCTCTTGCCGCCGATGTAGCTGAGGTTGTTGAACTGGAAGTAGTTGAGCAGCTTGTCGCCCACGCCGACGTCGATCTTGGATACGATGCCGTCGCTCTTCCAAGGCTGCAGCCTCAGATAGACGCGGTTCTCGAGCCTCATCACCTTCATTGAGTCGGCACTGGTGGTAGGGTGGATGTAGAATGCGTTGTTGTACATTTCCCTCGCCGCAGTGGAGCTCGTGGATATCTTGTCGGTGTAGTATTTCGAGAACTGGCTGAATTCGGAACTATGGCCTATGAAGGCACTGGTCACGTCCTTGTCGAGCGTGTCCTTTGCCGCTGCCACAGCTGCCTCCCATTCGAGGTATTCCTTGATGGCGGTGGTGTCCGTACTCATCATAAGGCTGTCCCTGTAGAGCTTCTCTTCCTTGATTTCCTTGTGGTGGCCTATCTTCTTGAAGAAGTCCATAGGGAAGCGGTAGCTCTGGTCGAGGAATACGGTGTTGCGTCTGTAGGTGTTGCTTGCGTCGGAGAGCCTTACGGCTATTTCCCTGGCGTCCTTGAGCGTGGTGTCCCTGATCCAGTTGATGCCCGTCTTCGGGTCTGTGTCTATCGCACCGCCGTTCTCGCTCCTGACCACTCTGTTGTGGATGAAGCCCGCGTGCATCAGGTAGTTCTTGCCGAGATAGTTGGTTCCTATGACGGCTGTCCTGTTGTTGGTGGCCTCATTCTGGAGTATGCCGTTGGCGCCGTAGCGACGGTATTCGAGAGTGACGTTGAGGGCCGGTGTGATGTTCTGGGTGGTGAGGATCTTGATGTTGGAATCCTCGGTCTGGGTGCTTGCGAACAGGGTTCCCCAGTAAGCCAGTTCGGTGTATGGAGTCTTGGTGTTGTACTGCGGAAGGTTTTCCGGAGTGTAGCTCCATATCTGATAAGGAGTGTAGAATATGGCATTCTTCTCCTCGTCGCGCTTGAAGTAGTTGTACTTCTGCACCGCGGATCCGGATATGCCCAGCCAGGATGCGTCGACGTCCTGCTTATAGACAGGGTTGTCGTAGAACCAGTTGTTGTAGGTGGTGTCTATCTTGGTGAGCTTGACGTTGTTGACCATCCTGTCGTGGGTCCACATAATCATTCTCTTGTACTGCAGCGAGTCCACGAGGGCGTAGGTCTCGAGGATACGAGGAGTGGCCTGGATGACGCTGTCCTTGTAGGCTTTGATGCTGTCCTTGCGGCGGGCAATGCTGTCCATCCTGGCAATCTTGCCTGGCAGGGCCTGCTCATAGAGCCATTTCTTCTTTTCCTTCTTGGTCATACTGTTCCACTTCTGCTGCCATTTCCATTCGGCGATTTCGGTGGAGTCCTTGACATAGAGGGAGTCGAAGCGCTCGAGCTCGAGGGTGTCCATTGCGGCGATGAGGGAGTCCCTCACCTGACGTCTGGTGGCCGTGTCCCTGAGGGCGATGTAGTACTTGAATTTGAAAGGATCCTTGAATTCGAGGGAATCCGGGATGGTGATTGTGTCGCGCGGATTGATCTCAGGCTCTGCCCAGTACTGCTGGAGGGAGTCGAGGAGCGCGACGTCTGCCGAGTCCATATAGTCCAGACCGAAACTGTCGACCTGGGCCTTGAGGGAATCGATCAGTATGCTGTCCCTGTGCCAGCGGACGAGCCTGAGGCTGTCTATCCTGGCCAGTTCGGCGCTGTCTGGAGCAGGCAGGGTGTCGGGAACGGCTTCGAAGCTGAAGTCGTTGGTGTCGGGGGCTTCAGTCGCGGCGAAACGGGCTCTCTCCGATTGGAAATGAAGAGCCCTGCCGGCGTCGATTCCAAAGGACTGGACGCCGGCGAGGCCGATGACTATCAGCGGTACGAGTATTTTCCCGACTTTGCCGCTCATTCAATTATTTGCCTGGGGTACGGGTGAATACGGATGCGAAGCCTACCATCTCAGGGTCGAACTTATCCTTGTCGTACCACATAAGTGCGAAACGTGGCTCGTCGTAGTCGTGGATGGTTACGATGATTTCGTCCTTGCTGATGAATGAAATGGAGATGTAGCCCTTGCCGAACGTCGCGGAGGTGTTGTCGAAGGAACGATTGGCTTTGGAAAGCTCGTAGAAGATGCTCTCCTGATATGGCTCGTAGACCTCCGCTACGAACATATTGCCCTGCTTTGCGGTGTATGCTCCGAGAGTGACTGAGTTTGCTACAGGATTCTTAGGGGCGCAAGGAGTCATTGTGCAGCTTGTGTAGTAGTTTGCGAAGTCGCCGGTGCCAGGGGTGAGCTGGAGGGCACCGTCCTTCTCGACGATTGAGAGGGTGAATCCATCGTTGTTGACTGGGCAAGACTTGTAGTCGTCTTCCATCTCTTCATACCAGAATTCGAGCTCTTCTCCGTCCACAATCTCCTTGAAGGTCCAGGTGGTAGCGAGGGTCTTTGCAGTAGGCGTACCTACAACTGTACATAAAAGTTCGCTGTTATCTCCAGCGATGAAGCCACCTGCTGAAGCGTCTACCTTGATGCGTGCAGGTGCGAAAGTGTCGTTGGCATTGCCCTTCACCTTGAAAGTGAGGTAACCCGTGCTCTCGCCGGCAGCGACTTTGATCACAGCTCCGTCGATGTACTGAGCACCGTCTCCTTCGACGCTTACAGGAATGGTGTAATCGGCAGCGGCCTTATACTCTTTGCCGGAAACTGAACCGATGAGCTCTACTCCCACGTTGACTGATTCAAGAAGGTTGGCGCTCTCCTGCTCGAAGGAGTAAACCACAGCCTCCTGGGTTGAAGGAGTGAGCACGCAGATGAACTTGGCGCCGATGAGGTAGCCTTCTGGTACGCCGGTGATGGTGAGTTTGATAGTGGAGATTTCCTTCTCACCAGTAGGCTGATTGCTGAGATTGAAGATTGTCTCTTTCGCATATGGATCGAAGTGTACGTCACCTTCTATGGAGAAGAATTCCTGGAGGTCAGTGCCGATGTAGGATGCCCTGACGGTTGCTGTGACTACTTCCTCAGAGGCGATGTTGAGCTTGAGGGCAACTGGGGTGTACTCAGTTCCTGCATAGATGGAACCGATGATGTTGGTGAACTCGACTGTAGGGATGCCGAGCTTGGTGCAGGATGCCGCGAACATTACGGCAACTGCGATGATTGATAAAAGTTTCTTCATCGTTTTATTGTACTAAATAATTGTTGTATTCTTCTCTTATGGCCTTCGCCTCTGCGCTTTCATCTGCGGTCGGGATCACTCCCTTAGGCAGCGTGTAAGTAGTGGTCGCGTCGTCAGTCTTAGGCGGCAGCTCATTGTAGGAGCAGCCCCCGGCAAGCAACGATGCGACAACTATCGCAGTGCAAAGATATACAATTTTAATTGTAGCCTTCATTTTGTATGATATCGTATGAGTCCACGTCGCCTTTGTAGACAGGCGCGGTGTACATATATTTCTTGGTCGTATATTTCAGTCCGTTGCTGATTACCCACCACTCAGGGCGTCCGTTGCGCTTGAGTTCGTACCAGCGGCTGCCCTCCATAAAGAGTTCCTTGCGCCTCTCGTCGAAGATGGCCTGGAGCAGCGGGGTGACTGCCTTGCCGGTCGCGTCGACGACTATCCTTTCGCCTTCGCGCAGGGCCGGAAGAGTGGCCTCAGTGTAGTCCACGGCGTCTTCCACCCTTTCTTTTCGAAGCGCGTTCAGCTGCACGAGGGCTTTGTCAGTCTGGCCCAGATGGTAGCGGCATTCAGCGAGCATCAGTATGAATTCGGAGATGCGCACGCGGCATTCCGGGGTCTTTGCATTGAATCTTTTTGCGTCGAGGCACACGTTGAAGCGGACGTCCTTGCTTCTCTCATCTCCGAAGGTCCTCACGAATGCGGCGGAGGCAGGGCGGGATGCGATGTAGCCCTTGACGTAGGCGAAGTACCAGTCCAGCTCGCTGGCGTTGTTGATGTGGCTGCGGAGTATGACTTCGCCCTTCCTGGCATTCTGGGCCAGTATGACGTCGGCATAGTCGGCGCGGCTGGTGAGGGAGTAGCCGGAATTGTCCAGTATGTCCTCGCAGAGGCTTGCGCAGGCGCTCCAGTCTTCGGCCCAGAAGAGGAGCCTTGCGAGGTAGCACTTGGTGATGTATTCCCCGAAGATGTAGAGGTCGGTGCGTTCCATCTTGAGGTCGATGGAGGTCTGGAGGAGCTTCTTGGCGTAGTTGACGCTTTCCTCGAGATTGGATCTCGGAGGGCAGGCGCTTATGTCGAACTTATCCACGAGAGGCACGCCGAGCTGGTTGTGGGCATTGCCTGCTTCCCAAGGTTCGCAGAAGTCGCGTATGAGGTTGTAGTAGCAGATTCCCTTGATGGCGTAGGCGCAGCAGAGCACGTCGTTGGCCGTCTGGGAACTGCGTCCGTCGAGGTTTTCGATGACTATGTTGCAGTCGCGTATGATCTCGTAGGTGTCGCGCCAGTCGCTCATACGGATGTTGATGTATTCGCCCGAATAGATCTTGAGGCTGCCGGTGCGTATGGTCGCATCGAGGTCGTCCGCACAGGCTTCCAGACGCGAAATGACGTCCATATTGCCCAGGATGAGCTCGTCTGCGCCACCTTCGACGTCCTGCAGGTGAGTGTGCATTATGGCTGCGAATTCCTCGTCGGTGCTAGGAATGACATAGCCCTGCGGCTTCACGTCGAGATAGTGGCCGCAGGCACTCATTGCGAGGCAGAAAAGTGATATGACAAGCAGTTTCTTCATATCAGAATCCGATGCTTACACCCATAGAGATGCTTCTGGTGGTTGGATATGTTGCACCAGGCACTTCCGGATCCATTCCGTCGTAGCCCGTGATGGTGATGAAATTGTTCATCGAGAGGTTGAGGCTGGCGCTGCTCAGATGTGCCTTCTTCGCCCATTTGTCCGGGAGGTCGCAGCTGAGCATAATGGTCTTGATCCTCAGGTAGGAGACGTCCTTGAGATAGATCGAGTTCACGATGTTCGGATCCATCGGATTGGTCTGGGAGAAGTTGTATTTGGTGCCGTAGTAGTCGTAGATGCGAGGGTATTTGGTGTTGGTGGTGTTGTCCACCGTCCATCTGTCGGTGCGGTCCTTGCGGACGTTGAGGTGGTTGGAGTAGAGGTCACTGTACTGGGTCTGCACTTCTTCCGTGGACACGCCTTCGTGGCGGGCATTGTAGTAGGAGGCAGGGGAGTCTATCTTCTCATATACCTTGTTGCCGAAGGAATATACGCCGCTGACGCTCAGGCGCAGCATACGCCAGCTGGCGGTGATGTTGAAGCCGCCGGTGTAAGGGGCGATGGTGGTGCCGAGGTAGTAGCGGTAGTTGTCGGCCTTGTTGAGGTCGGTGGCCGAATAGATGGTAGCGTCCGGACGCAGCTGGTAGGTGTAGAGGCCGGTAGTCTCGTCTATTCCCACGTATTTGCCGGCTATGATGGCGCCGACAGGATAGCCTTCCACATATCGGTCCTTGGCCGTGATGCTCTTGCTGGCCGGGGTGTATTTGAGAACCTTGTTGTAGTTGTAGGCGAAGTTGACGGAGGCGTTGAGGCTCCAGTCCTGAGTCTTGATGATCTTGCCGCTGAGGGTGAACTCCAAGCCACTGTTGAGCAGGTCGGCGGAGTTGTAATAGACGTAGGTGTAGCCCGTGGTGGACGGCACCTGGGACGAGGTCACGACATCGGTGCTCATACGCAGATAGGCCTCGGTCTGGAGGTTGATGCGGTCCTTGAGGAAGCCCAGGTCGAGGCCGGCCTTGGCGTCGCTGGTGCGCTCCCATCCCAGTTCAGGGTTAGGGGCGGTAGGGATGGAACCGAGCCTGTAGGCCACTCCGTTCACATATCTGTATTCCTGGAGGGCATATTGCATAACCAGGTGATGAGGGGCGCTGGTGTTCACGTCGCCCGTGTAGCCGTAGGCGGCGCGCAGGGTGGCGTGGGAGATGACGTCCTGCTTCTTCATCCATTCCTCTTCGCCGAAATGCCAGGCGGCGCCGGCGCTCCAGGTCGGGTTGAACTGGCGGTCGGAACCGAAGTTGGACGAGCCGTCGGTGCGTATGGAGGCGTTGAAGACGAGGGTCTTGCCGAGGTAGTAATCCGCTGATGCATAGAAGGATGCGTAGCGAATCTTGGTGAAATATTCGCCGCTGAGGCGCTCCACCTGCTTCACCCATTCGTCGGCCGGACCGCTGATGGACGGCATCGAGGAGGTGCCTGTCACAGGGTCGTAGTTGTAGCGCTTGGTGTAGGTGGTGTTGGAGTCGGAACCACGGATTTCCGCACCTGCGATGACGTTGAGGGTGTGCTTTTCCTTGAAGGTCTGGTTGTAGGCGAAATGGCCGCGGAGGACGTAGCTGCTGCGGTTGGCGCGGTTCTGCGTGATGTTGCCGTAGAGCTTGGTCTGCGACTTGTCGTCATAGCCCAGACGGTCGCGGAAGGCGGTATATGTGCTGGCATCGACTTTCTTGTCGGTCGCATTGTTCGAATAAGAATAGGACGCGAGACCGACGAATTTCAACTGGTCGATGATGCGTATGTCGAGCTGACCTCGTATGGTGTTGGCCACGTTCTTGGTCGTGGTGCTGTTGAGGTCGAGTTCCTTCATAATATTGAATCCGTCGAGAGGCATCACCTGTTCCACTCCGCGTCCGTTGTAGTAGCCTAGGGAGAAGTAGGTGTTGTCGGCGGCGTAGGAGTTGTCCTCGTTGTAGGCCTTTTCGTATGGATTGGCGAAATAGGCGTAGGTGAACGGGTTCACATAGCTGTCGGGGCTCACGGATTTCTGGAAGGAGAATTCGTTGCCTATGTCGAGCTTGATGCGGTCGATAGGGGTGATGGTGACGTTGGTGCTGACGTTGTAGCGCTGGTAGTCATTGTTGATGAGCATACCGTTGTCGTCATTGAAACCCATTGACACATAGTAAGTTGCCTTTTCGCTGCCGCCGCTGAGGGAGAGGTGGTGGTTGTGGGAGAAGGCGTTGCGGAAGAGCAGGCTGTACCAGTCGGTGGTGTTCTGGCTGAGGCCGCTGAGATAGGCGTCCTGCTGCTCCTTGCTCCAGCCTGCGAACTTGTCCACGCCCGCCCTGACCTGGCCGACTATGCCGACCACCGGATAGACTACGGTGTTGTCGGTCTGGGCCTTCTGGTACCTGCTGGCTGAGAATTCGTCCCATAGTTCCTGCTCCCAGGCGATCTTCTCGGAGGAATTCATCAGGTCGAGGTTCTTCTGAGGCCTGAGGGAGAGGGTGAAGTTGTTGGAGTAGTTGACCTTGAGGCGGCCTGCCTGACCGCGTTTGGTCGTCACCACGATGACGCCGTTGGCTGCCCTGGATCCGTAGATTGCGGCTGCCGCTGCGTCCTTGAGTATGGTGATGCTTTCGATGTCATTCGGGTTGATGCCGCCGACTCCGCTGACGAAGATGTTGTCGAAGCCGCCGGCCGCGAGTTCCTCTGAGGAGAGGGAAGGGGTGTCATTCTGGAGCGGAACTCCGTCGACCACCCACAGCGGGGTGCTGCTGCCGGAGAGGTTGTTGGTGCCTCGGATGCGTATCTTGGCCTGGGTGCCCGGCTGGCCTGAGGTTGCCTGCACCTGTACGCCCGCGATCTCGCCCTGCATCAATGTGCTGACGCTGGAGATAGGCTTGTCCTTGAAGGTGTCGGAGTTGAGTATGCCGACCGAACCGGTGATGCGCTTGACCGTGGTCTGGGCATAGCCGGTGATGACTACCTGGTCGAGGGTGGTGCTTTCGTAGTTGAGTATGATGACCACGTCCTTGACCGGAGAAGTGGTCACGTCATAGTCCCTGCTTTCCATTCCGAGGGCGGAAATGGTGACTAGGGATGTGCCAGAAGGGACGCTGAGGCTGAATTTGCCGTCGAGGTCAGCTGTGGTGCCGATTGGTTTGGCGCTGCTGCCTTCCGCTGCCTTGCAGACCACGCCGGCGCCGATGACGGGCATTCCGTCAGGGTCGACTACGGTGCCGCTGAATGTGATTTTCTGCGCAAGCAGCATGGCCGATGAGAGAATCATCAGCAGCACGACGGATATATGCCTGAGCAGTTTCACTGGCTGTTTTGCTACTTTGCTGTTGCTACCTTGCTATTCGCAGATGGCTTCGAATTATTCGCAGATGGCTTCGAATCCGGCCTTGCGAAGTGAGTCGCAGAGGGCTTTTTCGCAATTATCGGGCCCGGCTGAAAGTACATAGACGCTCCTGATGTCGAGGAGTTCGAGCACTTCGCCTATTGACTGTCCGGCTTCGTTGACTGCGTCCAGGGCTGCGGAGGCCTTTCCGAAGGTGAGGTCCTCGTTTGCGTACTGGGCGAGCTCGGGGCTGACTTTCCCGTCGCTCAGGAAGAGCACGGGCAGGGTGTCGAGGATTTCGACGTCCTTGTCGCCCTCGCCGCTGATGTTGCCGTCGATGAAGGCAGCTGCCTTCTTTGCCTTTGCGTCGTCGAGCAGGTCGATGACGATGATAGCGGAATCTTTCTTCATATTAGATGTGGAATTCCTTGATTTCCTTTGCGAGACGCTCCATAATGCCGTATTTGAGCTGGCTGAGCTGGTCGGAGATGTCCACCTTGTAGTAGTGAGGGTTGATGAGTCGCTTCTCACTAGGGCTGAGGTGGCTGAGGTTATCCTTGTAGTAGGCGCGCTTTTCCTCGAGTGTGCGTACAGGCACGCAGCGGACTCCGTCCTTCATAACCTGGACCTGGAGCGGCTTGGCGCTGTATTCGCCCTTGACGAGGGTCTTGTATTTGTAGCGGTCGAACTCGTCGTAGAGGGTGATGGTCTCGCCGGCTGCGAGTATCTGGTCGGTCTCGTCGCCGCGGAGGCAGGTCACGTCCACCTTGAAGATTTCGCCTTCCCTCTCATACTGCTTGCTGATGCGCCAGGTGATCTGGAAGCCCGGGTTGATGACCTTGATGCGGTCCTCGGACATCTTCATCACAGGCACGTCGTCGAGCTGCACGAGCTTGTAGACGTTGCCGAAGCAAGGGGCTGCCTTGGAGGTTGCGATTGCGTCGCCCACGCCGTAGGAGTCGATGCAGGCACCCTGACGCTCGAGGTCGCTGATGAGGTACTCGTCCAGGGAGTTGGTCGCGAAGATCTTGCAGCCTGGGAGGCCGTTTTCGTCGAGTATCCTGCGCACCTCGATGGAGAGGTAGGCGAGGTCACCGCTGTCCAGGCGGACGCCGTAGCCGTTCGGATATGTGTCGTCAATGCCGTTCTCCTTGAATGCGCGAATGGCGTTGAGGACGCCGCAACGGAGGGTGTCATAGGTGTCGATGAGCATAATGAGGGGCTCGCCCTGATGCGTCTTGATATATGTGTCGAAGGCCTTGTGTTCGCCTTCCACTGTGCAGCCGAATGAGGTCACGTAACTGTGGGCCATAGTGCCGGTGCTGCCGCATTCGAATATGGAGCCGGTCATCACATTGGAGGTGTTGGCGCAGCCTGCGATGATGGCGGCCTTGCCTCCGTAGATGGCTGCCCAAGGTCCGTGGGCGCGACGGGAGCCGAATTCGCTGACCGGACGGTTGGTCGAACGGGTGACGCGGGAGGCCTTCGTGGCCACTGCCATCTGATGGTTCATAATGCAGAGCATAGGGGTCTCGAGGACCTGAGCCTCGATGAGAGGGGCCTCCACGATGATGATAGGCTGGTTAGGGAAGACGATCTCGCCCTCGCGCATTGCGTAAAGGTTGCCGGTGAACTTCATTGAGGCGAGATACTCCCTGAACTCGGCGTATGCTGGTCCCGGAAGGAACTTCTCGAAGAACTCGGCAGGCTTGCCACCGAGGTTCTCGACCATTTCGATGACCTCGTCCGTGCCGCTTACGACGGCCCAGTTGTTATTCTCAGGTGCCTTCCTGTAGAACAGGTTGAATACGGCTTTGCCGTCTTTCTTTCCGCACTCGTAGAAAGACTTTCCCATAGTGTACTGGTACTTGTCTGAGCAATATGAAATTTCTTTTACCATTTTCGTTTAATGAATAATCGTGCGAATATAAGAATTTTTGCCGACATTTGCACTTATGGAAGCACTCAAGAGCCTATTTGTTGCCTATAAAGGCAAGTCAGCAGACAAAATCGAGGCGTTGCCGCCCACCGGAAGCAACCGCCGTTACTATCGAATCTTCACGGAAGACAGGTCATATATCGGTGTCGTCGGTACCAACAAGGCGGAGAATCTCTGCTTCATCGGTATGGCGAAGCACTTTTCTTCGAAGGGCCTGAATGTGCCTTCGATACTCGCCGTGAGCGAGGATTCGATGCGCTACATCCAGGAGGACCTGGGCACATTCACCCTGTTCGAGGCTGTCGCAAACGGCAGAAACTCAGGCAGTTACAGCGACGGTGAGAAACGCCTGCTGCTGCGTACCATACGCCAGTTGCCGAAGTTCCAGTTCAAGGGCGCGGAGGGCCTGGATTTCAACCTCTGCTTCCAGGAGAAGGAACTCAGCCGCCGCCAGATTCTCTTCGATCTGAACTACTTCAAATACTGCTTCCTCAAGGCCGTCCACAACGACTTCCACGAGGCCAGCCTCCAGGACGATTTCGACCTGCTGGCCACTGATATCCTCAAGGAACGCTCGGAGACTTTCCTCTATCGCGACTTCCAGGCCCGCAACGTGATCCTGCGTGACGGTGAGCCTTATTTCATTGATTTTCAAGGAGGTATGCGCGGACCGCTCTACTACGACCTGGCCGCCTTCGTATGGCAGGCAAAGGCTTGCTACCCGGAGGATTTCCGCCGCGAACTGGTGGCCGCCTACATCGAGGAACTGCGCCGATTCACTCCTGTGGACGAGGAGCGCTTCCACACCCAGTTGAGGCTGTTCGTGCTCTTCCGCACCATCCAGGTGCTGGGCGCCTACGGCTTCCGCGGCTACTTCGAGGGCAAGGTCTATTTCACCGAGAGCGTGCCTTTCGCGATGGCCAACCTGCGCTCGCTTTTCGCCCAGCCTGAGTCGGCCGTCCTGAAGATCCGCTACCCTTATCTCTGCCAGCTGCTGGAGATGCTCTGCAACAAGCCGGAGTATATGCCTTCGACCGACGAGGACAAGCGTCTGACCGTCAAAGTCTGCAGTTTCTCCTACCGCAAGGGCATCCCTGAAGACCGCACCGGCAACGGCGGTGGATACGTGTTTGACTGCCGTGGAATGCATAATCCCGGCCGCTACGAGCAGTACAAGAAGCTGACCGGTCTCGACCAGCCGGTGATCGATTTCCTCGAGGAGGCGGGCGAGATCCAGAAGTTCCTCGACAGTGCCTATTCCATCGTCGACAGCCACGTGGACTGCTTCGTCCGCCGCGGCTTTGCCAACCTTTCCGTCAGCTTCGGCTGCACCGGCGGCCAACACCGCTCGGTCTACAGCGCCCAGCATCTCGCCGAGCACCTCAAGGCCAGGTACGGCGACGCCATCCGCGTGCATCTGATCCACCGCGAGCGGGGGATTGATGTGATGATGTAAATCTCCAACAGTCATCGCTCGCGTGACTGTTAGCGTGTTTTTGCTCCAACAGTCATCGTTTGCGTGACTGTTAGCGTGTTTTTGCTCCAACAGTCATCGCTCGCGTGACTGTTAGCGTTTGAAAAAAATATCGCCCCTCAGACCGCCTCGCAGAGAAAAATGTCTCGGCTACGTCTGAGGGGCGATATTTATAATGGTCTCGCCTGCAACGGAGGCGACGAGTTTGAGGGCTATCCTATGAACTTCTCGGCCTCGGCGAGGCTGTCGATCTTGCCGACGTCGAGCATCTTGAAGTCGGCCGGGATGTAGCCGTAGATGGGGTGCTCGGCGGCGACGGCGAGATAGAAGTCGATGATGGAGAACTTCTCTGGAACGGCCTCCTGATGCAGTGTGGCGGGATTTTCCATAAGAGGGAAGACCTCGGGTGACATCAGATGTATGCCCGAGAAGGCGAGCTTGCGGCAGGCCTCCACGTCGAGATTTTCGAATGGGGTGCGGACCTCGCCGGTCTTTACATTGGTCCATCCAACGAGGCGCATATCGTCGTCAAAAAGAAGGTAGCGGCTGGTCGCCCTTTCGCTGACCACGAGGGTCGCCAACGGTGCCGCCTCGCCCTTGTGCAGTGCACTGACCATTTTCATTTGATGCGCTGCCGCGAATTCCACCAGATTGAGGTTGGAGAGTATGTCCACGTTGTGTACGAGGAAGGGTTCCGTGCCGTCCAGATACTGCCTTGCGTGCCTGATGCCGCCGCCCGTTTCGCGTAGCAGGTCGGTCTCGTCTGAGACGTGTATCTGACTGTTGGAGCTGTTTTGGCTCCAACAGTCATCGCTCGCGTGACTGTTGGCGCTAAAATCATCGAGAAAGTCGACGATCTGCCCAGCGAAGTGGTGGACGTTGACGGTGATGTCGTCGAAGCCGGCGGCGCGAATCTTGGTCAGGACGTGCCACAACAGCGGTTTGCCGCAGACCGGCACCATAGCCTTGGGCATAGTGTCGGTGAGGGGTTTGAGCCTGGTGCCGAGACCAGCTGCGAAGATCATCGCTTTCATCGTTCTGCGTTATTCCGCCCCGAGAGGCATCTCAGGGGTGATTTCCTCGTTGCTGCCCTTAGGGGTGAGAGGCTTCACTTTGCTGAGCATATAGATGGTGAAGGCGGAGACGATGAAGCCGCCGGCGATCACTGCGGCGTAGGCCCAGTTGTTCGCTATCATATCCTTGAGGGTGTCAAATTCGTCGATGCCCGGGATGCGGCTGACGATGATGCTGAAAGTGTTGTTGACGCAGTGCATCAGCATCGTGAGCTTGAGGGAGCCGGTGATGTAGTAGACCCAGCCGAGGAGGCAGCCGAGGATGAATGCGACGGAGCCCTGCCAGATGTTGCCGTGGATGAGTCCGAAGAAGGCTGCGGAGATCAGGATGGCCACTGCCGGATGCAGTTTGCGGAGCAGGCAGCGGAGCATAATTCCCCTGCAGAGCCACTCTTCGAAGAACGGAGCGAAGATGCTGGCGGCGAGTATGCTGACCCAGAGAGGACCCTTTGAAATGGCCTCCAGGGCCATTTTTGTCTTCTCGTCGACCTCTGGCATCATAGCGGTAAGCGGGTCGGTGATGATGACCATTCCGAGCATTGCCATAGATGCGAGCACTGCCACTTTCCAGCCGCCGAGGGGTTTGAAATTGTCGCCGTCGATGCGGTAGCCGTTGACGAAGAGGCGCTTGCTGGAGCCGACTGCAGATGCATAGAGCATAGCAGGGATGAACATAATCGGATAGACGATCACGGTCGCGCCGTAGGTGAGGAAGAATCCCTCAGGCAGGTAACCCTTGCCCTGAAGGCTCGCGATGACCACTCCGACTGCGGTTGCGATGATCCAGCCGAGGAGGAACATTCCCAGGAAACCGAGAAGTCCGCCCCAACCCGGGGTGTACCAGCTAAATGAGGAAAGCAGGTCAAACGACCTGCTCTTGCTTCTTTTGATGAATCCCATAGACTTATTTATAAAGTGGGGTAGGGTAAACGCCCTGGTCAGCAAACTCCTGGAACTTGGCAACTACGCCCGGACGGTCCTCCTTGAAGGTCACGCCGAACCAGCGGGACGGAGTGGAGAGAACGTCGCACTTGCCTGTGTTGCTCTTGATCATACGGTCCACAGCGTAAGGGATGTAGTATTCCTTCTTGAGTTCGTTGATGTTGGCCTCGAGGAACTCCTCGAAGATGGCCTCGCTCTTTGCGAAGTAGTCAGGGGTGAAGCCCCACATATTCATTGAGCAGAGGGCCTTGCCGTCGACCTCGACGTGTTCGCCGGTCACGGAGTTGTCTGCGCGGAGGACGCCGTCGGCCTCGACCATACAGTTGTGGTGCTCCTCGACGAGGGTGAGGTGCTGGTCTTCGTCGTAAGAGCAGATTCCGCGGGAAACTCCGCCTGACTCGGACAGGGTGTTGTCGAGCTCAAAACCAACGATACAGTAGGTTCCAGTGGTGTTTTCGTGGGCACGGAGCCAGTCGCCGAGCACCTTGAACGAATCCTTTCCGTAGTAGTCGTCGCCGTTGATGACTGCGAATGGTTCCTTGATCGCGTCCTTCGCCATAAGTACTGCGTGTGCGGTGCCCCAAGGCTTCTGCCTCTCAGGGTTGAGGGTGAAGCGGGCAGGGATCTTGTTGAGCTCCTGGACTACGAATTCGAACTGGAGAGGCTCGCCGTCAATGCATTTCACATTGCTGTATTTCTGCTTTACGACCTCTTCGAACTGCTCGCGGAAATATTCGCGTACGATGTAGACAACCTTGCCGAATCCGGCTTCTACTGCGTCATAGATAGAGTAGTCGATGATGGTTTCGCCGTTAGGGCCGAGTCCGTCCATCTGCTTGAGTCCGCCGTAACGGCTTCCCATTCCGGCTGCGAGTACTAAAAGTGTAGGTTTCATATTTTTTGAAATTATTGTTTTCCGTTCTTTGATAGACTGCAAAAATAGTTAATTTTGCCGATATATCATAGTATGGAATATGGCAGAGGTCAGGAAGAATAAATTCAAGTTGTTCGTCATCATCACGGCGATAGTCGCACTGGTTATAATCATCGTTTTCCCGGGCAGCAGCGTCATCGAGGGCATCAGGGCGCACCACGATATCAAGTCGTGGGGCCGCCAGATCGAGCAGCTCAACCAGGACATCGACAGGATGCAGGGCGAGATCGACGAACTCAAATCCGACCCTGACACCCTCGAGAAGTTCGCGAGGGAGCATTTCCAGTTCGCCGCGCCTGGCGACGACGTCTATATCATCGAGAAGTAATCGGTCTCGAGAAAAATAGGTCCTATCGAAGTAAATCGACGGCCGGGGCGACATCGTGGACTCGGAGTATGTCTGCGCCCTGGGCGATGGCGAGTCTATGGGCCTCGCAGGTGGCGGACAGCGCTTCTTCCGGCGTGATGCCCAATGGCTTGTAAATCATACTCTTACGGGAGATGCCGACGAGTATTTCCGGGGTGGTGGAGCCGTACTGACGGCGCAGGCGGGACATATTTCTGAGCAGTTCCCAGTTCTCCTCTACGGTCTTCGAAAATCCGAAGCCGGGGTCGAGTATCCAGTCCTTGATTCCGGCCTCTTCAGCCTTGATTGCGAAATCCTCGAAATAGCGTTCGACGGCGGCCACGACTCCGTCCGGATAGTCCACTTTGCTGGCGGTCTCGCCGACGCTGTGCATAGCCACGAAAGTGAGTCCGAGGCGGCCGCTGACTTCGAGTATGCGAGGGTCTCTTTCGCCTGCTGATATATCGTTGACTATCAATTTGTTGCTGCTTTCTTTGAGGGCTTCGTAACAGTGTTCGATGACCGATGACCAATAGGTGTCGACGGAGATTTTGAGGCCTTCGAATTCGGTCGCAATCAGATGCATAACGGGCTCGAGGCGGCGCCATTCTTCGTCGGCTCCGACGGCTGCTGCACCAGGTCTTGTGGAACAGGCTCCGAGGTCGATGATGTCGGCCCCTTCCTCAAGCATAATCCTGATGTCGCGGCGTACGGCGTCGAGTTCCACGCGGCCCTCCGAGTCGAGGTGACGGCTGGCTGCGTAATAGGAGTTGTCGGTGATGTTGACGATTCCCATTATTCTTACTTTCCTGTCCATTTCTTGAGTCATATTTTACGCAAATATAGGTGATTTGCTTATATTTGCATTCTATACTTATTGAATATGCTCATCGTATTGGAAGGCCTCGACGGCGCGGGCAAGTCAACGCAGGTCGAGAAACTCAAGACATATCTGGAGTCGGTCTGCGGCTCTCTGAATTACATCCATTTCCCTCGCTATGACGCTCCGGTGTATGGCGACCTCATCAGTCGTTTCCTGCGCGGCGATTTCGGCGACAACAAGACCGTCCATCCGCAGCTGGTGGCGCTGCTTTTCGCCGAGGACCGTCACGGTGCGGGCCCTGCGATCAAGCGTTCGCTGGAGGCAGGCGATATGGTGCTCTTCGACCGCTATGTCTATTCGAATATCGCCTATCAGTGTGCGAAACTGGAGGACGAAAACGAGGCTGAGGCGCTCAGGAACTGGATTTTCAATACCGAATACGGCGATTTCGAACTGCCGAAGCCGGACCTGAACATCTTCCTCGACGTGCCTATCAGTTTCGTGGAGAACAGCCTCCGCAAGCATCGTGAGGGCGCCGACCGCGACTACCTCCAGGGGGCTCAGGACGTGCACGAGGCGGACATCAATTTCCAGCGCCGCGTGCAGGCTATCTACCGCCGCCAGTGCGAACTCGATCCGTCTTTCCGCAGCATAGATTGTTCCGATGAAAACGGCAATATGCTGCCGCCTGACGCTATATTTGCCAAGATTCAGGCACTGGTTGATTCGGTGATCAAGTAGACTTCAAGTCGTGTTCAAATAAGCTTTTTCCTGTCGTGGTCAACAAGTTCCATAACTATTTCCGCCGCCTCTGCGCCTTTCTGATCGGCATCGTATATGTGCTGTCGGGTACCTTCAAACTGATGGATCCGATGGGCACTTCCATCATTGTCAGCGAGTATTGGAACTTCTTCCACCTGGGCTTTATGAGGTGGTCTTCCTATCCGCTGGGACTCGTTCTGGCGCTGGCTGAGACCGGTCTGGGTCTTGCTCTGGTGACGGGTCTGTGGCGCAGGATCGTGGCTTATGCGACCTTCGCTTTCCAGGGCTTCTTCACCCTTATTTCCATCATTCTGCTGATCTGGAATCCTGTGATGGACTGCGGTTGCTTCGGCGAGGTGATCCACCTGACGCATCTGCAGACCTTCTTCAAGAATATAGTGCTCGTAGCTCTCGCTTTGGCGGCTTTCCTGCCGATGCGCGACTTCGGTGAGGCTAAAGCCCGCAAATACGTTTCATTCGGCATAGGCGCGGTTTCTTCGCTGCTTCTGCTGATCTACGCTATGATTTTCCTGCCTTTCAAGGACCATACGGATTTCACTCCGGGCGCAGAGATTATGGCTGCCCGCAGCGAGGCTGAGGACAATGCTATCCAGGCTTCCTTCGTCTATGAGAAGGACGGCGTCGAGAAGGTGTTTACCCTCGATGAGGACCTGCCGGATACCACTTGGCACTTTGTGCGCACCGAGACTGTCGGCACCCTCGAGAAGTCGGCTGACCTGACCATTCGCGACCTTAGGTCCGGGGAGTATGTGGACTCCATCGCTGCGCAAGGAAATGTGCTGGTCGTGTCTTACTTCCGCGGCAAGAAGGATCCGTCCGAAAAGGCCCACAGGCTGCTCTGGGACGCGGAATCCCTCGGCTACACGCCTATCTGCCTGACCGTGGCCGGCGACCACGCCGACGATGAGTTCTGCTACGGCTCCGACCGTCGCACCCTCCTGGCCCTCAACCGCTCCAACGGCGGCGTCACCCTCATCCAGGACGGCCTCGTCGTCCGCAAGTGGCCTCGCACGCGTATGCCATCTGCCGAGGACCTCGCGCTCATCGCCGCCGGCGAACCTCTCGAAACCCTCGCCGACACCCAGTCCCACGCCAACACCCTCCAGCAGAGCTACCTCCTCTACCTCTTCACCGTCCTCCTGCTGCTCTAGTTGGCGCAGAAGTAGTGCCACTAGTACTGCACCAGTTTTGCGTTCTTTTCGCTGGTTTTTCCCGCTTCCCCTCGTGCTGCACCCCGTGTGCAGTGCGTTCTGTGCTGGTTTTGGCGCGGAAGTAGTGCCACTAGTACTGCACCACACTTCTCAAGCACAAAACAGGCTCTTTTTGTTCACGAAAACTAGAACGGCAAATTCTCAAGCACAAATCGGGCGGTTTTTGTGCACGAAAACTGG
>DCHT01000072.1 GCA_002314885.1 Bacteroidales bacterium UBA1745
GTGGCAGACTTCATCCTCGCATTCGAGGGCGAATTCACCAAGGAGAATCTCGAGGGACCGCTCGAGGAATACATACGTGGCAACGAATGGCCTATGGGCAAGGTAATGAACTGCCTCCGCCTGGCGCTCGTGGGCGCATCAAACGGCCTCGGCATCGCCGACATCGTCACATTGATAGGAAAAGAGGAGTTCGCTCGCAGAATCGAAGCCATCAAGGCTAAGCTCTGCTAAGCAGTTCCATCGCCTCATCTACAGTCAGGGAGTCTTCTATGCGGAAGGCTCCCGATTTTGTTCTTCGGAGGGAGTTCATAAAGGCACCGGAGCCGCAGGCTTCACCAAGGTCGCGGGCAAAGGCACGCACGTAGGTACCCTTGGTGCATTTCAGGCGTATGGTCGCGTGAGGGAGGGACTGATCGTCGTCCGCCACATTGATGCGGGAAGATGCGCGGGAGACTTCATCCTCCTCTGCAGAGGCTGCGGGTTCGATACGGTCCGCATATTCCATCAGCTCGCACTCGTCGATGCGTATCCTCGACGCCGTGAGCACATCGTCTGGAATCGGCAGTCCTGCCTTGAAGGCCTTGCGGGCAATCTCATAGACGCGGACGCCATCGACGGACTTGGCGCTGAAAAGAGGGGCGACCTGGTCCTGTTCGCCCAGGAAAGCGGCGCATTTCTCACGGACGAGAGCCTCGTCAATATGCTCGTATGGGTAACGTGCGTCAATGTCCTTCTCGAGGTCATACGAAGGCGTGGTGGCGCCGAAAGTGATGCCTGCCACATATTCCTTGTCGTTACGATGCAGGTCCTCTGCCCTCTTCGTAGCGGGACCAATGCAGCAGATAAGCACACCGGTGGCAAGCGGGTCGAGGGTGCCGGCGTGACCGACCTTGAGATTCTTCTTCCCGAAATGATGGATAGCCGCCCACTTGAGCTTGCGTATCACATCGGCGGAAGTCCAGCGATAGGGCTTGTCGATGACGAGTATGATTCCACCGGGGTAATCCTCGATGGAACGGGTAAGAACGGTGCCCGGACGGGGCACGAGCGGATCCGGAAGAATCTTTTCCTCCATCCTACTCTACTGGGATCTTTGCGATGCGCCTCTCGTGGCGGCCGCCCTGGAATTCTTCTGAGAGCCAGATGTTCACCAGTTCGAGAGCTTTCTCGATTGAAATGAAACGAGCAGGCATCACGAGCACGTTGGCGTTGTTGTGCTGCTTCACAAGGGCTGCAATCTCATTGTCCCAGGCGAGGCCTGCGCGGATTCCCCTGTGGTGATTGAGGGACATTGCCATACCGTTTCCGGTGCCGCAGAGGGCGATTCCAAGATCGACCTCACCGCTCTCGACGGCGTTTGCGAGAGGATGGGCGATGTCGGCATAATCGATGGCATCGGTGCTGTCAGTTCCGAAATTCACCATCTCATAGCCCTTGGCCTGGAGCATATCGATAATAGCGTTCTTGTAGTCCACGCCTGCGTGGTCGTTGCAAATTCCAATCTTCATAGCTAAATATCAAGACATTATGTGTCTTTCGGGACACAAAGATAACACAAAAAAGTTGTTTTATCGGAATTTATACCTATATTTGCCGCGCTTTAGTCCACGGTGGACGAAAGGCACAAACACTTTAACAATCTTTTTGCACTATGGCAGCAGAGTATCTTCAGCCAGAGAAGAAGCAGGAGATTTTCGCGAAGTACGGAAAGTCTAACAAAGACACCGGTTCTGCAGAGAGTCAGGTTGCTTTATTTTCCTACCGTATCGCTCACCTTACCGAGCACGTGAAGAAGAACAAGAAGGACAACGTTACCCGTCGTTCACTTCTTCGTCTCGTCGGTAAGCGCCGCAGTGTTCTTGACTACCTCAAGAAGACTGACATCGAGAGATACAGAAATATCGTCAAGGAGCTCGGTCTCCGTCGATAATCCGACAATAGGAAAAACTCTGAAAGGGGATCAACCCAGATATGGGCATCCCCTTTTTTTTTGAAAAACGAATCCGGGCGCAGCTAACAAACTCAGCCTGCGGCGGCGACCGGGATCAACATATAAGACGAAACCATTATTAATCAACTCCCATTGGGGGAGGCGGGCTGAAAAAAAACAAATGAACATCATCAACAAAAAGATCGAATTACCTGACGGCAGGGTAATCGAAATCGAGACCGGCAAACTTGCAAAGCAGGCTGACGGTTCAGCAGTCATCAAGATGGGAGGCACTATGCTCCTCGCCACTGTCTGCGCAGCCAAGGAAGTCAAGGAAGGAACTGACTTCATGCCACTTACAGTGGACTACAAGGAGAAGTACTACTCAGCAGGACGCTTCCCTGGCGGCTTTATGAAGAGAGAGGGCAAGTCCTCAGACTACGAGATCCTCATCTCCCGCCTCATCGACCGTCCTATCAGGCCTCTCTGGCCATCTGACTACCACCTTGAGACTTTCGTCAACGTGACCCTCATCTCAGCAGAGAAGGAGACTCAGCCTGACGCACTCGCAGGTCTCGCAGCATCTTGCGCACTCGCAACTTCAAACCTTCCATTCGAAGGTCCTATTTCAGAGGTGCGCGTTTGCCGTATAGACGGTCAGTTCGTGATCAACCCTACCTTCGCAGATATGGAGAGGAGCGACATCGAACTTATGGTCGCTGCAACTGAAGAGAACATTATGATGGTCGAGGGTGAAATGAAGGAAGTCAGCGAGCACGATATGCTCGAGGCTATCAAGTTCGCCCACGAAGAGATCAAGAAGCACTGCCGCGTACAGAAGGAACTCATCAAAGAGCTCGGCAACGACGTCAAGAGGGATTACCCACACGACGTACAGGACGAGGACCTCAAGAAGGCAGTTCACGAGTTCTGCTACGACAAGTGCTATGCTCACGCCAAGAGCGCAAAGCCTAAGCACGAGCGCGAGGATGGCTTCGTAGCCATCAAGGAAGCATTCATCGCTACCATCCCAGAGGAGGAGCTTGACGAGAAGAAGCCACTGATCGACAGGTACTACCACGATGTCGAGAAGGAAGCTATGAGGAATATGGTCCTCGACGAGAGAGTTCGTCTGGACGGCCGTGCAACTGACCAGGTACGTCCTATCTGGTGCGAGGTTGACTACCTCCCTTGCGCACACGGTTCAGCAATCTTCACCCGCGGTGAGACTCAGTCCCTCGCTACCGTTACCCTCGGTACCAAGATGGATATGAAGGAGACCGACGAAGTTCTCATCCAGGACGACCAGCAGGTAGTTCTCCACTACAACTTCCCTCCATTCTCAACTGGTGAGGCAAAGGCACAGCGTGGCGTAGGCCGTCGTGAGATCGGTCACGGCAACCTCGCTCTCCGCGCCCTCAAGCCAGTTATCCCTACTATGCCTGAGAATCCATACGCAGTGCGTATCGTTTCCGATATCCTCGAGTCCAACGGCTCATCTTCAATGGCTTCCGTATGCGGTGGCTGCCTCGCCCTTATGGACGCAGGTGTGAAGATCACCAAGCCGGTTGCAGGTGTTGCAATGGGCCTCATCACCGACGCAGAGCGTCCTAACGACCGCTATGCAATCCTCACCGACATCCTCGGCGACGAGGACCACCTCGGCGATATGGACTTCAAGGTGACCGGTACCAAGGACGGCATCACTGCAACTCAGATGGACATCAAGGTTGACGGCCTCTCATACGAGGTTCTCGAGAAGGCTCTCGAGCAGGCACGTCAGGGCCGTATCCACATTATGGGCGAGATGATGAAGACCATCAGCGAGCCTCGTGAGGACTACAAGCCATTCGTTCCACGCATCGAGCAGATGATCGTTGCTTCCGAGTTCATCGGTGCAATCATCGGCAAGGGCGGTGAGACCATCCAGAGAATCCAGAAGGAGACTGGCGCTACCGTCAACATCGACGAAGTTCCTAACCCTAACGGCGAAGGCACTGTAGGTCTCGTTGACATCGCATCCAACAACGCAGAGGCTATGGCAGCTGCCAAGAAGTGGATCGAGGGCATCGTAGCAGTTCCTGAGGCTGGTACCGTATATCACGGAAAGGTTGTCAGCATCCTCGAGTTCGGTGCATTCGTAGAGATCCTCCCTGGTAAGGAAGGCCTCCTCCACGTATCCGAGATCGCCTGGACCAAGACTGAGAACGTCGAGGACGTCCTCAAGATCGGTGACGAGGTTGACGTCAAGCTCCTCGAGATCGACGCCAAGACCGGCAAGATGAGACTCTCTATGAGGGCTCTCACCGAGAAGCCAGAAGGCTATGTAGAGCCTGAGCGCAGGCCTCGTGGCGACCGCAACGACCGTGGCCCACGCCGCGACGGTGACCGTCGTGACGACCGCCGTGGTGGTGATCGCGGTCCACGCCGTGACGGCGACCGCGGACCTCGCAACGACCGTCCACGCCGTGACTTCAATGACCGTCCACGCCGCTCAGAGGCTGCTGCAGAGGAGCCAAAGAACGAGCCAGAGATGTTCTAGTCCACAGACTGGAAATAAATAAGAAAGGTCAGCCGCTTGGCTGACCTTTTTTTATTTCATACAAATCGCATTTATGATCCTGCCGCAGGAGATGCCCTCACGCCGGGCAGAGTAGAACTCGGGCGTGACGAAGGTGTCGACGGCCGCGAGCTGGATGGAAGTGTCCGGAATGCCGCTTCGGACAAGGGTGAGGCGGCAGGCCTCCCAGAGATCGATGTGGTGACCGCCCTGCATACCCTCGCCTTTCGGGCCCTCGAAAGCCCAGATTTCCTCCATCGGGAAGCCGGCATCCCTGAAGGCAGCAGCCACTTCCTCCCCCACCTGGAAACTGCGCGGGCCAATGCCCGGGCCTATGACGGCACGCAGGTCCTCCGCGCGGGAGCCGTAGGAAATTGCCATCTCATTGACCACTGCAGCGGAGATGCCCTGTACGGTGCCCCTCCATCCGCTGTGCACGGCAGCCACTACCCTCTTCACGGGGTCAT
>DCHT01000045.1:0-10497 GCA_002314885.1 Bacteroidales bacterium UBA1745
ATATCTTCTTGAGTGCTTTTATATATGCATATATGGTGTTCTCACTCAAGTCATCGCTCTCATTTGCCTTGATGTCGGCCAAGAGTGTTCCTGCGCTTGCTTGAGAGCCCTGGTTTCTGGCATAAGAACGCATGAGTCTCTTAGTAAGTTCTGGATCGCGTTCTATGTCGTCTACCCTGGAAATGTCAAACCGATATACTGCCTCGAAGTATTCCTTCGCTTGTATCAAGGCAGCTTTCTGACTCTTCTTCATCGTTGCCTTAGGCCAACCACCTCTGCAAGTCAAGAAAGCCAAAGATTCTATATCTATCTTGCTTGACCCGTCAACAGAAGATGCATCTTTGAACAATGCTCCTAGGCTGACCTCTCCGGTAGAATCCCCTGATTCCCATAAACTCATGGTACGAAGTTTTAACCAGGACATACGCCCAGTACCGGAATGGAATATGTTTTCCTGCTTTGGAGGGACTGCTGATCCCGTAAGAATGAACTGGCCGTCATCTTCCCTTTTATCAACCTCGTTCCTGACAGCATCCCAGAATTGAGGGGCCAACTGCCACTCGTCGATAAGCCTTGGAGTATCTCCTTGGAGAAGACGCTTAATGTTTGTCTGAGCCATGGCCATGTTCTGGGCCTTCGTATCCGGATCCGCCATATAAAGAATGCTGCCCGCTTGTTGGCAGGCAAGGGTTGTTTTGCCACAGTATTTTGGACCTTCAATAAGAACAGCCCCCATTGCATCAAGTTTATCTGCCAAAATTTGGTCGGCAATACGTTTCTTGTATTCTTTCATGACGTAGTTTGTATGTATCAGCAAAGATATGATTTTTATTGGTTCCACACATGGAATTGGCACGCAAATGTGGCATTTGGCTAAATTTTGATGTGACGTATGGCTAAATTTTGATGTGATGCATGAGGTTAAGGAGGGCGGCTCTGCAATCCTTGTTGCTTTTGGGGAGTGTGTCTTGACAATAGATGGGGTTTCGCGTAACCTTGCAATAGGAAGGACTTTGGACCAGGAAGGATGGATATCATGGAAAGACGCTTGTGCATCTGAGCGATATGCCGATGAGGAATACCTGGAGTCGATCCAATAAAAACCCTCTTGTGTAATAATAGAAAAAGGATGGCATTCCAGCCATCCTTTTTCTGTACCCGGAGCCGGGATCGAACCGGCACGCCTCTCGGCATTGGTGTTTGAGACCAACGCGTCTACCGATTCCGCCATCCGGGCATCGTCGTTTCGGCGACGACAAAGGTAGACAAAATTTTTAGAATACCATCCACATCGCTACGCCGCAGTAGATGAGTTTCATACCGGTGCCTGT
Source organism: Bacteroidales bacterium UBA1745 (assembly GCA_002314885.1). Lineage (GTDB taxonomy): Bacteria > Bacteroidota > Bacteroidia > Bacteroidales > UBA932 > Cryptobacteroides. Next base: position 1,332 of record DCHT01000045.1, read on the forward strand.
GAGCAGGCCCAGGACGGAGCCGAATGCGGCCTTGCTGGCGGCCTTGGATTCCTTCTCACCCCAGTAGCGCTCGCAGATGTAGGCGCCCAGGAAAGGGAGGCCGACCATTGCGATGATGCCTATCCAGAAGAGGGGCAGACCGACGATGCAGGCGGCGATCAGGCCGGCCATAGCGCCGCGGCTGCCGTGCTTGCTGCCGCCGGTGGCCTTCGTCATCCTGGCAGGGAGCACATAGTCCAGGATGGTCACGACTATCATAATCCCACACATCACCAGGAGGGTGGTGAGAGGGAGGTCTCCGCGCGAGAAATGCTCTCCGCCCCAGAGGAACTTCAGCAGGAGTCCGCACCAGGCGATGGGAGGGCCCGGGAGGCCGGGTATGATGCTGCCGATGATGCCCACGATGATGAGCAGGACGGCCAATACCGTGATGAGTACCATATTATTCCTTGTCTTTGGCCATTGCTGCTTCCACGTCGTCAGGGGCGATAGGAAGCCTGTTGTCGCCCATCCTGCGAGCGCCGTCCTCGGTTACGAGCACGTCGTCCTCGAGGCGGATGCCGCCGAAGTTGTAGTATGCCTTGAGGGCTTCGAAGTTCACGAACTGGGCATTGGTGCCTTCGTTCTTCCAGAGTTCGATGAGGTCAGGGATGAAGTAGATGCCCGGCTCGTCGGTGACGATGTTGCCAGGTACGAGGTGACGGGCCATTCTGAGGCTGCCAAGGCCGAGCTGGCTGGAACGCTTCTGGTCCTTCTCGTAGCCCACGAGATCCTCGCCGAATTCTTCCATATCGTGTACGTCCATACCCATATTGTGGCCGAGGCCGTGAGGCATGAAGAGTCCGGCAACGCCCTGTGCGACCATTTCGTCGAGGTCGCCGTGGACGAGGCCGATCTGGCTGAGATTGTCGAGCATATGCCTTGCCACTGCGAGGTGCACGTCGCGGTATGCGGTGCCTGGCTTGGTGAGGCTGAATGCGAGTTCGTTGCACTCATACACGGTCTGGTAGATGTCCCTCTGCTGAGCGCTGAACTTGCCGGCAGTAGGATAGGTGCGGGTGAAATCGGAGGCATAGTGCTCGTTGCTCTCGGCACCGGCGTCGATGACCATCAGCTTGCCCGGCTCCACGATGCTCTCGTGGGAGTGGCAGTGGAAGATCTCTCCGTGCTGGGTGAGGATGGTCGGGAAGCTAGGACCCCAGCCGCCTGCGAGGGTCACGCCCTCCATTGCTCCGACGATTTCCTGCTCCACGCATCCCAGACGGATGTTCTGGCGGGCAGTGGTGTGCATCTGGTAGCCCAGGTTGCAGGCACGGTCGATGATCTCAATTTCTTCGGCTTTCTTCACGAGGCGCATCTCGATGACGGCCTGGGTGAGGGCGAGGGATGCCTTTGCGCAGCCTTTCTTTCCTGCGATGACCACCTCTTCCGGCTGAAGTCCCACAAGCCTGCTGAGCTTGAGGGCGTTGTAATGGCGGCTTTCAGGGAGCCAATGGATCTGGCGTCCGGCGGCCTTTGCGGCGAGCACGTCGCGGTCGAATTCGGCGTAAGGCTTAGTCTTGGCTACGCCCACTTCTGCTGCCATTGAGGCCACTGAAGGCATAGGTCCCATCCAGATGATGTCGTCTATGTCAACGTCATTGCCGTAGAGACAGGCCTCTCCGCTCTCGAGGTCGAGCACTGCGGCGAACAGCTGTGCGTCGATTCCCCAATAGTAGAGGAAGCTGCTGCTCTGGCGGAATTTGTAGTCGTTGCCGCGGTAGTTCTGCGGAGCGTCCACGTTGCCTATGAAGATGGCGATTCCCTTTGCGCCCTGCTGGGCCATCCTGGCCAGGAGTTCGGCGCGTCTTGACTGATAAGTTTCCTTGCTGAACATATATATCATATTTTAATCTTATTCATATATTTGCAAATATACAAAACTTCGCATCCAATAACCATCAATATGAAGAGAACTCTCCTTACAATTTTCTTTGCCGTAGGCCTCGTCTGTTCTTGTAATGATGTAGAGTTTTCCTTTGATTCAAGTTCCCACGATAAAAAACAGAACCGGTTGATTGATATGCCGATAGTCCTTGGGGATAGCATAGAAATTCCTTATACGGTGGATCACCTTCGAGAGTGTCTTAAACGAGGTCTAGATGGAACAAAATCTCTGTCTGTAGAAGATATTCGCCCTACAAATACATATGTACGTTTCAGCCCGCAAAACGAGCAGGAGCTATCTGAATTAAAAAATGACTCATTGTTAATCCTTTATGAGTACCCTCTAGATAGAGAATTGTTAGTTGCGGGCTCTTCGTATCATGATAGGGCTGTCGGGCTCGTGGAATAGTGGGGATTTCACGATAGAAAATATTAATCGTATTTTTGACTATTATGAGTAGAAAGATATTATATGCTTTGTTATTACTTTGTCTCTGGCTTTTCTCGGGTTGTATTGTTCGTGACCCTACCAAGCCAGTTTCATGGTATTACTACCATAACACATTGCCTTCAGAGGTGACGTTATGCCTTAAATCATCTATTGTAAATATCCCCGATACACTTGTTATTCATTCAAATGGGTATTCCTTTTACAGGGATTATCGTTCATTCGATATTTATGAAGGGTGCCCGGAAATTGCTACAATTATTGTTGGGGTAGATACGGTGGGACATTTTTCCAAAAATGACGATGTGCAATCTCCATACAATGTTTGTGATTATCGTAATTATAAGTGCTCAACATCGCTTTATAAGAGACATACACAAATAGAATATCATTTTGTTTTCCAATAACCATCAATATGAAGAGAACTCTCCTTACAATTTTCTTTGCCGCGATTGTGTCGGCTCTGCCTATTGGCGCAGTGAACATCGTTCCACAGCCATCATCAGTAACGGAATATGACGGTACAGTCAAGGTGCCGTCCAGAATCAGGGTCTATGGTTCCGGCGAGGAGTTGAACGCCCTTGCAGCAACCTGGGCTCAAACCCTTGAAAAGGGCTACAAGCCGGGTGAATATGACACTCCGGCAGGTCTGAAGAGGATCGTGTCCTCGGCTACCCTGCCAAAAGTCAAGGTACTCAAGAGGTCAAGGCGTGCATTTGCGCTGCTCGCAGTGGAGCCGTCTATGGCCGAAGAGGAGTACACGCTCAGCATTACCCCGAAGAACGGAGTTGTGATTACCGGCGGATCAGTCAAAGGCGTGTGGTGGGGACTTCAGACCCTGACTCAGTTGCTTCTGCAGGGCAGGACGATGCAGGAAATGACCATCCAGGACAAGCCGCACTTCGCATATCGTGGCGCGATGCTCGACTGCTGCCGCCACTTCTACTCTGTCGAGGAAGTGAAGGGCTGGATCGATATGATTGCATTCCACAAGCTCAACACCTTCCACTGGCATCTTACCGAAGACCAGGGCTGGAGGATTGAGATCAAGAAATATCCTCTGCTCACCGAGATAGGCTCCGTGCGCAAGAAGACCATCGAAGGTTACTACAAGACCAGCACCACCTGGGATGAGAACCCATACGGTGGCTACTACACCCAGGAGGAGGTGAAGGACATCGTGGCTTACGCCGCTGCACGTCAGATCACCGTCATTCCGGAAATCGAGATGCCGGGCCACGCCGTGGCTGCCCTCGCAAGCTACCCTTGGCTGGGCTGCACGGGCGGACCTTACGAGGTGCGTCAGATCTGGGGCATCAGCAAGGAGACCTTCTGTCTCGGCAAGGAGAGCACCTACGAATTCCTCCAGGACGTGCTTGACGAAGTGTGTGAACTCTTCCCGAGCGAATACATCCACATCGGAGGCGACGAGGCTCCGCGCGACAGCTGGATGGCCTGCCCGATCTGCCAGGCCAAGATGAAGGAAGAAGGTCTTGCCAACGAGGCTGAACTTCAGAGCTACCAGCTCAAGAGGATCGAGGCCTACCTCAACGCCAAGGGCCGCAAGGTCATCGGCTGGGACGAGATTCTCGAAGGCGGCGTGACGGAGTCTGCCACCATTATGTCTTGGAGAGGTCCTAAGGGCGGCATTGCAGCTGCAAAGCAGGGCAACGACGTGGTGATGACCCCTAACTCCTACTTCTATCTGGACTACTACCAGACCAAGGGACGTGCAGAGAACGGTGAGCCTCTTGCAATCGGCGGTTATGTGCCGCTGAGCAAGTGCTACGCCTTCGATCCATACGATCAGCTTACCGAAGAGGAGCAGGCTCACATAAAGGGCGTCCAGGCCAATACCTGGTGCGAATACATCAAGACTATGGACCACGTGCAGCACATGGAGCTGCCTCGCTTCGCTGCCCTTTCCGAGGTCTGCTGGAGCGAGGAGCGCGACAGTTACGAGAACTTCGTGGCCCGCGTGGAGAAGTCCCTCGTGCCGCTCTACGAATACAAGGGTTATGTATATGCGAACTACGCATTTAACGGAATAGAATAATGTCAGCAACACATCTTCTGAGGGTTGAGGCTATCAGGGAACTGATGGCCGAGAACGGCTGGGACGCAGTCATCGTCACCGGCACCGACCCTCATTGCAGCGAATACCCGGCTCCGCGCTGGAAGCAGGTGGAATGGGTAAGTGGCTTCACCGGCGAGGCCGGCGACCTGGTCATCACTATGGACCACGCTGGCCTCTGGACCGATACCCGCTATTTCATCCAGGCCCTCGACCAGCTCCAGGGCTCCGGGATTGAATTGCATAAGCTCAGAGTCCCTGAGCAGGTGACCATACCGGAATGGCTGGCCGCCAAGTATCCTGAAGGCGCTGTGGTCGCCGTGGACAGCCTCTGCCAGTCCTACGACGCCATATCCGAGCTCTCGGCGATGACCGTTGTGGGCCGTCCAGATATGCTCAGCGGCCTCTGGGAAGGTCGTCCCGGCATTCCTTGCACCCCGATCGAGACCGTGGGCGAGGACCAGGTGGGCGAATCCCGCGCGGACAAGATCAACTGGCTGCGCAAGTTCCTGCTGCGCAACGAATGTGACGCCATCTTCCTGACCAGCCTTGACGAGATCGCCTGGACGCTGAACGTGCGTGCCAGTGACATCGAATACAACCCATACGTCATATCCTACCTCTTCGTCAGCCAGGAAAGCGTGAAATGGTTCGTGCTCAAGGCCGATGCCGAAGACGCTGACAGCGACACTGCGGACAGCTTTGAGGACATTGCCGCCGACGAAATCGAAATCTGCGGCTACGATGCCATCGCCTCTGCGCTTGTGGGCACAATGACCCCACAGGACAGGATATTCGTGGATCCGTCCACCCTCAACTATGAGGTCGGAAGCCTTATCGTGGAGACCTACGGCGAGGAGAATGTCGTCTTCGGACAGTCTCCGGTAGTGCTGCGCAAGGCCGTCAAGAACGAGGTCGAGATATCTGCAATGCGAGAGGCCCACTTCGAGGACGGCGTGGCAATGGAGAAGTTCCTCTACTGGCTCGAACAGGAGGTGTCCCAGCGCGTGGTCACCGAATGGGAGGCATCCGTCAAGCTCAGTTCTCTGCGAGCCGAGATCCCGGGCTACAGGGGCGACAGTTTCGAGAATATTTCCGCATACGGCCCTAACGCCGCCCTCCCGCACTATTGCACTCCTGAAATAGGCTCAGCCGAGATACAGCGCCACGGCCTCTACCTGGTGGATTCCGGCGGACAGTATCTCTTCGGTACCACAGACATTACGCGCACCGTCCCTATGGGCCCTTGTACCCCGCTTGAGAAGGAGGACTACACCCTCGTGCTCAGGGGTATGATAGAGCTGGCTATGGCAGTTTTCCCTGCCGGTACTGCGGGATGTCAGGTCGATGCAGTGGCAAGGATGCCGCTGTGGCGCGCCCATCGCAGCTTCGGCCACGGCACCGGTCACGGCGTAGGCTTCTACCTTGGCGTTCACGAAGGCCCTCAGGACATACGACAGAACTTCAATAAGCAGCCTCTGCTGCCGGGTATGATACAGTCCGATGAACCGGGCCTCTATCGCGAAGGCCTCCACGGCATTCGCCACGAGAACGTCATCCTCTGCAAGGAATCCGCTGAGAATGAATTCGGCCGCTTCCTGGAGTTCGAAACCCTTACTCTCTGCCATATAGACACGGATCCGGTGGAGCGCGAGCTTATGTCCCAGGAGGAACTCGACTGGCTCAACGCCTACAACGAGCGCGTCTATGAGACCATAGGCCCGGCCCTCAATCCGGAGATGCGCCGCTGGCTCCGCAACAAGACCGCGATGATCCTTTAGTTTATATGAAGGCCATAAATAAAGTCCTTACTGCTTCTGCCGCCCTCGCTGCCTGCGGCTGCAGCCAGGCCAGGCTTCCTCAGCAGAAGCCCAATATCATCTATCTGATGTTCGACGACCTCGGCTATGGCGACCTCGGCTGCTATGGCCAGACGAAGATAGAGACGCCCAACATCGACGCCCTCGCCGCCCGCGGCGTACGTTTCACCGATATGTACACCGAGGCTCCGCTGTCCGCTCCGTCGCGCTGCTGCATAATGACCGGCAAGCACATGGGCCACAGCCAGATCCGCGGCAACGAGGAGCACTTCGTGCCTACCGACGAGATGGGCTGGAACGCCGTGTTCCTCAATCCGGACGAGCAGGGCCAGTTCCCAATGGCCGCCGATACCTATACCATCGCGCATCTGATGCAGGACGCCGGCTACAGGACTGCGATGGTCGGAAAGTGGGGTTTGGGCTTCCCTTCAAGCGAATCCACCCCTCTGACTATGGGCTTCGACTACTTCTACGGCTTCAACTGCCAGGCCCTGGCGCATTCATATTATCCTACCCGCCTCTGGGAGAACGACCACGAGGTGGACACAGGCAATCCGCTTGTCGTCCAGGGATGCAAGTTCCCTGAGAACCTCGACAAGTACGACCTGGCCAATTACGAATGCTACGGCGGCAAGTACTACAGCAACGACCTGATGTACGAGAAGATGGAGCAGTTCATCGAGGAGAACGCCTCTTCGCCTTTCTTCGTGATGTGGACCACTACCACTCCTCACAGCGCCGTCCAGGCCCCTGAGGACGAGGTGCTCTATTATGTGGACAAACTGGGCGACGAGGAGCCGATCACGGATCCCGGTATGTATCTTCCTAACCGCTATCCTCACGCCACCTACGCCGCGATGGTCACCCATATCGACACCCAGGTAGGCAAACTGGTGGAGAAGCTCAAGGAACTGGGCGTGTATGACAATACCATTATTATAGTTACCTCCGACAACGGCCCGGCCCACAACGGCAACTCGCCTATGGAGTATTTCCAGAGCGGCGGTCCGTTCCGCTGCTGCGCCGGCTGGGGCAAGTCCTCCCTGCGTGAGGGCGGTATCAGGATGCCGTACGTGGTGGCCTGGGGCGACAGGCTGAAGCCGGCCGAGACCGACCACGTGGCCTGCTTCGCCGATATGATGCCTACCTTTGCCGAGCTCGCGGGCGTCGAGGCGCCTGAGAATGACGGTATTTCCTTCCTTCCGACCTTGCTCGGCAAGCCGAAGAAACAGCGGGAGCACGAGGCCCTCTACTGGGAATTCCCTGGTGGAAAGGGCTGGGTGGCCGTCCGCATCGGCCCTTGGAAGGGTCTTGTCCAGAAGGTGCGCAAGGGTAACACACAGATGGAGCTCTACAACCTCGTGGACGACCCTCAGGAGACCACCGACCTCGCTGCTGAGCACCCTGAAATCGTGGCGCAGATGTGGGAGGTCGTGAAGTCAAGTCACGAAGAGAACACCACCGGCGTCGAGAAATTTAAGATGGATATCGAATTTCCGTACTGATTTTGACAATAATATTTGTATATTTGAGACCTCTAAACCAATAATATCAGAAAATGAAGCAGGACATTCAGATTCAGGCCCTCCTCAAGAAAGAAGAGATGAGGCAGACGATGGGACTTGAGCTCATCGCATCCGAAAACTATGTCAGCCCAGCCGTAATGGCAGCAATGGGCTCCGTATGCACCAACAAGTACGCCGAAGGTTATCCAGGCAAGAGGTACTATGGCGGATGCGAGGTTGTCGACCAGATCGAACAGCTCGCCATCGACCGTCTCAAGAAGATATATGACGCAGAGTGGGCAAACGTACAGCCTCACTCAGGCGCACAGGCAAATATGGCCGTCATTATGGCCTGCCTCAAGCCGGGCGAGACTTTTATGGGACTCGACCTTTCTCAGGGCGGTCACCTTTCACACGGTTCACCTGTGAATGCATCCGGTATCCTTTACAATGCGGTTGCATACGGTCTGAATCCTGAGACCGGTCTCATCGACTATGACAAGATGGAGCAGACTGCGCTCGAGTGCAAGCCTAAGCTCATCATCGGCGGTGCTTCCGCTTATTCCCGCGAGTGGGATTACGAGCGTATGCGCGCCATCGCCGACAAGGTCGGAGCACTGCTCTGGATCGATATGGCCCACACCGCAGGTATGATTGCGGCAGGCCTCCTCAAGAATCCGGTGAAGTACGCTCACATCGTCACTTCAACTACCCACAAGACCCTCCGTGGTCCACGTGGCGGCGTCATTCTCATAGGCAAGGATTTCGACGACCCTATGGGCCGCACAACTCCTAAGGGCGTCCTCAAGAAGATGAGCCAGGTACTCGATTCAATGGTATTCCCTGGCGTGCAGGGCGGTCCTCTTATGCACGTCATCACCGCAAAGGCCGTTGCATTCCACGAGGCTCTCCAGCCAGAGTACAAGGAGTATCAGGCACAGGTCATCAAGAATGCCAAGGCTATGTGTGCAGCCTTCCTCGCAAAGGGCTACAACGTGGTTTCCGGCGGCACTGACAACCACCTTATGCTCATCGATCTCCGCAACAAGTATCCTGAGGTTACCGGCCGCATCGCCGAGAGCCAGCTCGTGAAGGCTGACATCACCATCAACAAGAATATGGTGCCGTTCGACAGCCGCTCACCATTCCAGACTTCAGGTTTCCGCATCGGTACCCCTGCAGTCACTTCCCGTGGCTTCGAGGAGGCTGAGATGGAAGTCATCGTAGAGCTCATCGACAAGGTACTCGCTTCCTGCGCTAGGCACGTCGAGGCCCTCACCGTCAAGAACCCTGCTGATCTCACTCCTGCACAGAGCGCTGAGCTCGCAGAGCACGCAGCAGTCCTCGCCGAGGTTACTGAAGGCGTTCACAAGCTCACCGAGAATCACCCTCT
>DCHT01000045.1:10548-17323 GCA_002314885.1 Bacteroidales bacterium UBA1745
TACTTGTGCACCACCGTGCCGACCTTCTCGCCCTTGAGGAGCTTGGTGAGGTTGCCTGTGGCGTTCATATCGAAGACGATGATAGGCATATTGCCGTCGGAGCAGAGTGCGAATGCAGTCTGGTCCATCACCTTGAGGTGGTCGCTGAGGGCCTTGTCGAAGGTCAGTTCGTCGTATTTCACTGCAGTAGGGTCCTTCTCCGGGTCAGCGGTGTAGACGCCGTCCACGCGGGTACCCTTGAGGAGGGCGTCAGCCTTGATCTCGAGGGCGCGGAGAGCTGCGCCTGAGTCAGTTGTGAAGAACGGATTGCCGGTACCGCCCGCGATGAGGGCTACTCCGCCGTTTTCCATTACCTTGACTGCATCGTCGCGCATATAGTAGCGTGCGATAGGCTGCATAGGGGTTGCGGTGAAGACCTCTGCCTCGACGCCTTCGCTGCGGATAGCCATTGCGAGGCCGAGGGAGTTGATGACGGTTGCGAGCATACCCATCTTGTCGCCGTTGACGCGGTCAAATCCCTTTCCCACGCCCTGCAGGCCACGGAAGATGTTGCCTCCGCCGATTACGATTCCCACCTGAAGGCCTTCCTTCACGGCTGATGCAATTTCCTTGGCATATCTGGCGAGCCAAGCTTCGTCAATACCTTTTCCGGCAGGGCCGCCCAGGCTCTCGCCGCTCAGTTTCAGGAGCACTCTCTTGTACATTGGTAGTATGTGTTTTTATCGGTTATTTTCTTATAGAAAACAAAAGTACCATTAAATTATGATTGTTACAAAAAAAGGCGTTATCTTTGCCGCGATATTATAGTCCGAAGAATATTAAACAAGAATATGGCAACTATTTTCAAATCATCAATCGGCAAGAAGCTCGTACAGAGCATCTCAGGCCTCTTCCTCATTCTGTTCCTCCTTCTTCACGGAACAATCAACTTCTTCTCAGTCATCGACTCCTTCACCGGCAAGTTCGGCGCAGTTGCTGTTGACGAAAAGCTGTTCTCCGCAGGTGACGGCCTCTTCAAGCTCGGATGTGACTTTATGTCAACTCCAGTGATCTCCATTATGGTTCCAGTCCTCGCCCTCGGTTTCCTCATCCACATCGCTTGGGCCACCTGGCTCACCGCCGGCAACATCAAGGCCCGCGGCGGCGTGAAGCGCTATGAGGTTGCTTCCAAGGCAAAGGCTGACTCCTGGGAGTCAAAGAACATGCTCGTGCTCGGCATCATCGTGCTCGGCTTCATCTTCTTCCACCTCTCACACTTCTGGGCTAAGATGCAGCTTCCTGAGATGTTCGGCGTAGGAACTTACGTAGACGATCCTTACCTCCTCCTCTGCGCTACTTTCAAGGGCTGGTGGATGGTAGTTCTCTACATCATCTGGTTCGGCGCCCTCTGGTTCCACCTCAACCACGGTTTCTGGAGCGCATTCCAGACCCTCGGCTGGAACAACCAGATCTGGATCAAGAGGCTCAAGGTGATCTCCTTCATCGCTTCTACCCTCATTTTCGTGATTTTCGCATCAGTGGCTATCAACGCTTGCCTCCAGGCTAATCTCTGGATGTAATTCGGGCGGCCGCTCCTAATACCAAAGAATTATGGCAGACGCAAAACCAATTCTCGACGGCGCAAAGGCCAAGATGGCTGACGCCGTCAAGTTCCTTGAGGAAGACCTCAAGACTTACCGTGCAGGCAAGGCTAATCCGCTTGTCCTCAATCCGGTTGTCGTGAACTATTACGGTTCAATGGTTCCAGTGTCAAACGTGGCTTCAGTCACCGTTCCTGACGCAAAGACCATCGCCATCCAGCCTTGGGAAAAGAAGATGATTCCGGTCATCGAGAAGGCTATTATGGACGCCAACATCGGTTTCACCCCACAGAATAATGGCGAAGTTATCCGCCTTACCGTTCCACCTCTTACCGAGGAGCGCCGCAAGGAGCTCGTCAAGAAGGCCAAGGCTTCAGGTGAGAACTCAAAGGTCGTAGTCCGCAACGTCCGTCGCGATGCAGTTGACCGCCTCAAGAAGATGATCAAGGAAGGTCTTCCTGAGGATGTCGAGAAGGACAACGAGGATCTTATACAGAAGGAAACCGACGCAGCAGTGAAGGCTATCGACGCTCTCATCGTTGCGAAGGAAAAGGAAATAATGACTGTCTGATGGCAAAGGCTTTGGATACAATCCCGGTCTGGGACTGGGGCTTCTTCACTGAACCGAAGCCCTGTGTCATAGCCGGACCTTGCAGTGCGGAGACGGAGGAGCAGCTCCTCGCCTCGGCCAAAGGATGCGCAGAGCAGGGAATACATATGTTCCGTGCAGGCATCTGGAAGCCGCGTACTCATCCAGGATGCTTCGAGGGTATAGGTACCCCGGGCCTCAAGTGGATGCAGAAGGCAAAGCAGGAGTACGGTGTGAAGATCTGTACCGAGGTGGCCAGCGAGAAGCACGTATATGAGTGCCTCAAGTATGGCATCGACCTCGTGTGGATCGGAGCCCGCACCACCGCCAATCCGTTCCTCGTACAGGAAATCGCCGAAGCCCTCCGCGACACCGACATCCCGGTTCTCGTGAAGAACCCGATGAATCCGGACCTCGACCTCTGGATCGGTGCCCTCGAGCGCCTCAATGCAGTCGGCATCAAGAAGCTCGGCGCCATCCAGCGCGGCTTCACCTCATACGAGAAGATCCGTTACCGCAACAATCCCGAGTGGCAGGTAGCCGTAGAGCTCCGCAGCCGCTATCCTGAGCTCTCAATCTTCACCGACCCATCCCATATGGGCGGCAAGAGGGAGTATCTCCAGGAACTTTCCCAGAAGTCTCTCGACCTCGGTTTCGAGGGCCTGATGATCGAGTCCCACTGCAATCCTGCCTGCGCTCTCAGCGATGCCGCTCAGCAGCTTACTGCAGAAGATCTCGGCAAGCTCCTCGCCAGCCTTGTGGTCAGGACTCCTGACATCAGCGGCGCCGGCCGTGAGCAGATCGCGCAGCTCCGTGCCCAGATCGACCTCATCGACGAGAGCATACTCTACACCCTCGGCTCACGTATGAAGATAAGCCGCAAGATCGGTGAGTGCAAGAAGGCGAACAACATCGCCATCGTACAGGCCAATCGCTGGGACAGCCTGCTCGCAGCAGTGGTTGAGAAAGGAAAGGCTTACAATCTGCCTGAGGAATTCGTGAAGGCCGTCTTCAACGCTATTCACGAGGCATCTGTTCAGACTCAGAACGACATCCTTGAAGGAGCTTCTTCAGAACAGAAATAAAGCGTGACTTTTCGTCTTCTCCGATGAAGACGACTTCGATAGGCACCCGGAACATTCTCTGCTTGAGTGTTTCGGGTGTATTTTTACAGTCCTTCACCCTCTGGCTGTCCTTCTCCGTGGTGGCTACGACCGCGGTCGGATATGCCTCGGCCGCATTGCGAATCTCGCGTATGTCGGCAGGGGAGAACTTGTGATGGTCGGGATATTTGAGATGGCGCACCACCTTGTAATTGTCGCTGAGCTGCTGCTGGAGCGGCTTGTCGTTGGCGATGCCGGTGAAGAGGACCAGCCTCTTTGAGTAGAGGTAGCGTGGTTCGCCCTCGGGGAATACAGGCTCCATCGGGCAGTAGCCGGTCCTGGTGAAGAAGAGTTCCTGATTCTCGTCCACGCCCAGTTTGTTCTTCCAGTATTCCTTCTCCTCATCCTCCATATATGCAGGGCACTTGGTGACGATCACTATGTCGGCGGCTTTGATTCGCTGCGGGAGGTCGCGGAGACTGCCGAGCGGCATAAGGTGGTCTTCGAAGGTCGGCCTGTTGTAGTCCACCAGGACTATGGTCACGTCCGGGCGGAGAGACCGGTACTGCATAGCGTCGTCGAGCACGATGATGCCCGCCTGTTCTACCTCTTTATTAATACACCTGCGCGACTTGCGGTCCGCGCCCACGAGGTCCGGATTGCAGAGCAGCTTGGCTCCGTGGTTGCGGTCCTTGTCCACGGCCACCGTGATTCCGGGGAATTTCTTCTTGATCTGGAGGGGCTCGTCGCCATAGAGTGCGGCGCTGCCGTCGAGGGTCACCTGCTGGAATCCCTTTGACTGACGCTTGTAGCCCCTGGAGAGGACTGCGATCTCGCTGCTGCGGTATCCCAGGTTCTCAAGCAGGGCATTCACGATCATCTCGGTGTGAGGGGTCTTGCCCGTTCCGCCGACGGTGATGTTTCCTATGCAGATCGAAGGAACTTCGGTCGGGCTTGACTTGCGAACTCCCTTGTCGAAGAGTCTGTGTCTGATCTTGAGTGAGCACCAATAGGGTGTGAGCAGAAATGCGTCTATCATTTTTCTGATGGCTTAAAGTCCGTATATGCCTTCCGCGGCAGGGGCTTCTCCGCCCCAGCGTTCCGCGATGCTGTCCAATGTCGAAAGCAGTTCCTGGGGATCGGTGAGGGTCACCAGTTTCAGCCTCGTTTCCTTGAAGTCGGGGAGTCCCTTGAAATAGCAGCTCAGGTGGCGGCGCATTTCCAGTATGCCCACTCTGTCCCCCTTGAGCTCGAGGGAGCGGCTGAGGTGCTTCCTGGCCAGGGCCACGCGGTCGCTCACGCACATCTGCGGGAGTTCCTCGCCCGTCTCCAGGTAATGTTTGATTTCCCTGAATATCCACGGATGTCCGAAGGTTGCCCTGCCTATCATAATGCCGTCCACGCCATATCGGTCGAAGGCGGCCTTTGCCTTGACGGCGGAGTTTATGTCTCCATTACCTATAATAGGTATATACATCCTCGGATTTTCCTTGATCTTGCCTATGAGAGTCCAGTCCGCCTCGCCGGTGTACATCTGCTGCCTCGTGCGTCCGTGCACGGTCAGTGCCTGTATGCCCACGTCCTGCAGCCTTTCCGCGAGTTCGACAATTATCTTGGAGTCGTCGTCCCAGCCCAGACGGGTCTTGACCGTGACTGGCTTGCCGACCGCCTCCACGACTGCCTTTGTGATGGCAACCATCTTGTCCGGCTCCTTCATCATACCGGAACCTGCACCGCGTCCTGCGATCTTGCGCACCGGGCAGCCGAAGTTGATGTCTATGATGTCAGCGCCGTAGCCGCCCACTATCTCCTGGGCCCTGTCCGCCATCTTCGCGGACTCCACCATCGCGTCGGGCAGATTGCCGTAGATCTGGATTCCGATAGGGGCCTCGTCCTCGTAGGTGAAGAATTTCTCGAACGATTTCTTCGCGTCGTGGACCAGCCCGTCGGACGACACGAACTCGGTATAGACCATATCAGCGCCGAATTCCTTGCATATATAACGGAAGGACGCGTCGGTCACGTCCTCCATCGGTGCAAGCAGCAGCGGCCTGTCTCCAAGGTCTATATTTCCTATCTTCATAAGCGTTACAAATATAAGAATTTGAAAAGTTTTGGCAAAACCAAAATTATTCTTACCTTTGCACCCCCTATGGAAAATAGGGAACGCAACAAATTTAGTATTAACCAATTAAAGATCAAGACAGTGGAAACACAAAGCTACAAGACAGTCTATGCAAATCCTAAGACTGTAACAAAAGGCTGGGTTGTCATTGACGCTACTGACGTAGTGCTCGGTCGTCTTGCTTCAAGGGTTGCCCTCATCCTCCGTGGTAAGGACAAGCCTTACTTCACTCCTAACCAGGATTGTGGTGATAACGTTATCATCCTCAATGCTGACAAGGTGAAGCTCACCGGCAAGAAGATGACCGACAGGGTCTATGTTCGCTACACTGGTTATCCAGGTGGACAGAGATTCGCCACTCCGAAGGAAATCTTGGCAAAGAAGCCTACCGAACTGGTAAGAATGTCCGTAAGGGGCATGCTTCCAAAGAATCGTCTTGGAGAGAAGATCATCAAGAACCTTTACCTCTATCAGGGAAGTGAGCATCCTCACCAGGCGCAGAACCCAAAAGTTATTACGATAAACGAAATTTAGGCAGACGATGAAAAATGCAGTAAACGCCCTTGGAAGACGTAAATCAGCAGTCGCTCGTGTTTATCTCGCAGCCGGTACGGGTGTCGTTACGATCAACGGTCGTGAAGTTTCTGACTACTTCAAGGAGGAGTCACTCCGTTACATCGTTAACCAGCCATTCGCAGTTACCGCAACTGAAGGTCAGTTTGACGTGAAGGCCAACCTCGACGGTGGCGGAATCAAAGGTCAGGCAGAGGCTCTCAGGCTCGGTATCAGCCGTGCTCTTTGCGAAGTTGACAAGGAGGCTTATCGCTCAGCTCTCAAGGCAGAAGGGTTCCTTACCCGTGACGCCCGTGAGGTCGAGAGGAAGAAACCTGGTCAGCCTGGTGCACGTAGGCGCTTCCAGTTCAGTAAACGTTAAAATTTACTACCTGATTTACAAACAGCACATTGCGGTTTTCAAACCATCCCGCGGATGGTTGCTGCAGTGCGGAAAAGGCGGGGGATTGACAAGGTCACTACTCCCATCTTGAAGAAAAGAGAACAACAAACATTAAAGTCATTAAAGAAATGGCAAGAACAAATTTCCAAGAATTGCTTGATGCAGGTGTTCATTTCGGTCACTTGGCTCGTAAGTGGAACCCTAAGATGGCTCCATACATCTTCGACCAGAAGAACGGAATCCACATCATCGACCTGCATAAAAGTATAGTTAAGATCGACGAGGCTGCCAACGTTATGAAGCAGTTGGCACGTTCAGGTCGCAAGATCCTCTTCGTCGCAACCAAGAAGCAGGCAAAAGAGATCGTAGCTGAGAAAGCAGCTGCAGTCAATATGCCGTACGTGACAGAGCGTTGGGCAGGTG